>NZ_JBCNNP010000007.1:0-154652 GCF_039594315.1 Pantoea sp. | reverse complement strand
CCGGTTTACGGCATCTTTCACCCGTTAGTCGCATCCAGTGCGGCGCATAGTTTAAAATGACTGTCATCTTTACGCTATCTATTCTGAAAAAAAATGATGACACCTTTGGTTTTAGCTTCTACCTCCCCTTTTCGTCAGGCGCTGCTAGGCAAATTGGGTTTGCCTTTTATTACCGCCGCGCCTGATTGCGATGAAACGCCACAATCGAACGAATCCGCGCCCGAGTTGGTGCAGCGTCTGGCCGTCGGCAAAGCGCAGGCATTGGCGGCACAGTATCCGGAACATTGGATCATTGGCTCCGATCAAGTCTGCGTATTAGAGGGCAAGATCACCGGCAAACCGCACACGGTCGAGAACGCCTGCCAGCAATTGGCAGCGGCGAGTGGCAATGTGATCACCTTTTATACCGGTCTGGCGTTAATCCACCCTCAAAGCGGCCAACAGTACGTAATTTGCGAACCCTTTAATGTGCATTTCCGCCGCTTAAGCGCAGAAGAGATTCGTGGCTATGTCGAGAAAGAACAGCCGCTGCAATGTGCAGGGAGCTTTAAAAGTGAAGGACTCGGGATTTGTTTATTTGAAAGGCTGGAAGGTCGCGATCCCAACACCTTAATTGGCTTACCGCTGATGGCATTAGATGAGATGCTGAGAAAAGTGGGCATCAACGCATTATGTTGATGCCCGGATAATCAGTCTTTTTTCTGGCGCAGTTTAGCGAGGCAGTTCTTCAGCGCGTTATCAAGTGGCGCTTCCATCCGTAATACTTCGCCAGTGTTCGGATGGGTGAAGGTCAACGCGGCAGCATGTAAGAACAGGCGCGACAAACCGGTTGAACTGAGCTGCGCATCAAAATCGCGGTCGCCGTAACGATCGTCGAACGCGATCGGATGACCGCCGTGCAGCGTGTGCACACGAATCTGGTGTGTGCGTCCAGTCACCGGGCTGGCTTTTACTAAAGTCGCAAAGCCAAATCGCTCTTCGACTTTAAAGCGCGTTTCGGAAGGTTTGCCTTCCGCGCTCACCCTCACCACGCGCTCGCCGCTTTGCAGAATATTCTTCAGTAGCGGCGCCTGCACCACTTTCAGATGCGATGGCCAATCACCGCGCACTAGCGCCAGATAATCTTTCTGCATGCCTTTCTCACGCAGTTGCTCATGCAGCGAACGTAATGCCGAACGCTTTTTCGCCACCAGCAGAATGCCCGAGGTGTCGCGGTCAAGGCGATGCACCAATTCAAGGAAACGCGCTTCTGGACGTAATGCACGCAATCCTTCGATCACGCCAAAACTCAAACCGCTACCACCGTGCACCGCGGTGCCCGAAGGTTTGTTCATCACCATCAGGTAATCATCTTCATATAAAATCGCGTTGGTCAATGCCGCGACTTTATCCAGCTTCGGTGAAACAGCCTGCTCTTCACGTTCAGCTACGCGCACCGGCGGAATGCGAATTTCATCGCCATCTTCCAGTTTGTATTCCGGCTTAACGCGTTTTTTATTCACCCGCACTTCACCTTTACGCAAAATGCGATAAATCATGCTTTTTGGCACACCTTTGAGTTGGGTGCGCAAAAAGTTATCAATTCGTTGTCCGGCATTTTCAGCCGTGATGGCGACAAAATGTACGCCGGGATTCTCTGTTTTCATGGCGGCGATTCTAATTAGTGTGCCTTGATAGCGCCACCCCTTTTTCTGTGCTTAACTCTCTCTTTGTCGCGTCATGAAACGGTCAAAATGGTGACATTTTCAGCGGTGCGATGATTAGCCCTGCAAATGAACAGGTTATGGATGAATAAACTTCGCAGCTTGGCAAAAGTCGCCTTGCTATATGTTGGTTAGCAATGGAATAATGCGGGTGTTTCTGTCCTGGAAAGATTCAGGCAGGAAAAAGAGCGAAATAAGTCATTTTGCCGGATTGAACGGACACGCAGCAATGGCGTAAGACGTAATGTTAAATCAGGCACTTAGCGGGCTGCGGGTTGCGGCCTGGACGACAGACTAGGATGTGTGGATTTCTGAATACTCTGTAACTATTCCACCTTCAGGCGCTGGATTTCCTTATGAAAAACAGGCCACCGACAAGATTTGCGCCCCTTTAGCCGCCGACAACCGTGAGGTTGACGTCAGTGCATTAAGACACGGGGCCATCGGTTGATTCTCGTCCAGGGTAACGATGCCCGCAGCTACATCACTCATGTGAGAATAACGAGTAAGTCACGATGAAAAGAATGTTAATTAACGCAACTCAGCAGGAGGAGTTGCGCGTTGCCCTGGTTGATGGACAACGTCTGTACGATCTGGATATTGAAAGTCCTGGACACGAACAGAAAAAAGCCAACATCTACAAAGGTAAAATCACCCGCGTTGAACCTAGCCTTGAAGCTGCATTTGTTGATTACGGTGCAGAGCGTCACGGTTTCCTCCCTCTGAAAGAAATTTCCCGCGAATACTTCCCCGCCAATTACAACGCACATGGTCGTCCGAATATCAAAGATGTGCTGCGTGAAGGTCAGGAAGTTATCGTTCAAATTGATAAAGAGGAGCGCGGTAATAAGGGTGCAGCACTGACCACCTTTATTTCACTGGCCGGTAGCTATTTAGTTTTGATGCCAAACAACCCACGTGCGGGCGGTATTTCACGCCGTATCGAGGGTGACGACCGTACCGAGTTGAAAGAAGCTCTGTCCGCGCTGGAACTGCCAGACGGCATGGGTTTAATCGTTCGTACCGCCGGTGTTGGCAAGTCCGCTGAATCATTGCAGTGGGATCTCAGCTTCCGTTTGAAGCATTGGGAAGCCATCAAGAAAGCCGCCGACAGCCGTCCGGCACCGTTCCTGATCCATCAGGAAAGCAACGTCATCGTACGTGCCTTCCGCGACTATCTGCGTCAGGATATTGGTGAGATCCTCATCGATAACCCGAAAGTACTGGAACTGGCGCGTCAGCATATCGCTGCTTTGGGTCGTCCGGACTTCAGCAGCAAAATCAAACTGTACACCGGTGAAATCCCGCTGTTCAGCCACTATCAAATCGAATCGCAGATTGAATCCGCCTTCCAGCGCGAAGTGCGTCTGCCATCAGGCGGCTCGATTGTTATTGATAGCACCGAAGCACTGACCGCAATCGACATCAACTCCGCGCGTGCTACCCGCGGCGGCGATATCGAAGAAACCGCGTATAACACCAACCTCGAAGCCGCTGATGAAATTGCTCGCCAATTGCGTCTGCGCGACTTGGGGGGCCTGATTGTTATCGACTTCATTGATATGACGCCAGTGCGCCACCAGCGCGCGGTGGAAAACCGTCTGCGTGAAGCGGTGCGTCAGGATCGTGCGCGTATTCAAATCAGCCACATCTCGCGTTTCGGCCTGTTGGAGATGTCACGTCAGCGCCTGAGTCCTTCTTTGGGTGAATCCAGCCATCATGTCTGCCCACGCTGTAGCGGCACCGGCACCATTCGTGATAACGAATCGCTGTCACTGTCGATTCTGCGTCTGATTGAAGAAGAAGCGCTGAAAGACAACACCAAAGAAGTGCATGCGATTGTGCCGGTTCAGGTCGCGTCTTACCTGCTGAACGAAAAACGTGATGCAGTCAGCGCCATCGAGAAACGTCAAGGCGGCGTGCGTGCCATCATCGTGCCAAACGACCAGATGGAAACGCCACATTACTCCGTGCTGCGTGTTCGCAATGGCGAAGAAACGCAAACGCTGAGCTATCACCTGCCGAAGCTGCATGAAGCAGAAATGGCGCTGCCTTCTGAAGAAGAGCACGCTGAGCGCCGTCGTCCGGAGCAGCCTGCCCTGGCCGCCTTCGCGATGCCAGATGCGCCACCTGCCCCGGTTGAAATGGTTAAAGAAACTCAGCCGGTTGCGGAAACGAAGACCAAACCTGCGGTGGCGGCGCCAGCTGTGGCCAGCACCGGTTTCGTCGCGCGTTTGCTGGGCGGTTTGAAGAAATTGTTTGCGGGCGATACACCAGCGCCAGCGCCAGTGGAAACCCAGCAGGAAGCGCCAGCCGCTACTGAGTCTGAAAATACTCAGCAACGTGGTGAACGTCGTAACAACAACAATCGTCGCAACAACCGTCGTGAACGTACACCGCGCAACGGTGAAAATGCACAACGCGAAGGTCGTGAACCACGCGAGCCGCGTGAAGCGCGTGAGCCACGTGAAGCACGCGAACCGCGTGACAATCAGGATAATCGCCGCAACAAGCGTAATAATGAACCACGTGAACCGCGTCCAGTTCTGAGTGATGAAGCGCTTGAGCAACGTGACGAACAGCAGCAACAGCGTCGCGAGCAGCGTGCCGATCGTCAGCGTCGTCGTCAGGAAGAGAAGCGTGCTCAGCAGCAAGATCAGAAAGCGGTTGAAACCGCCGTTCAACCTGCCGTTGCTGATGAGAACGTGGCGCAGGAAGAAGAACGCGTCCAGGTGATGCCACGTCGCAAACAGCGTCAGCTGTCGCAACGTGTACGTGTCGGTGAAGCAGCGGAAGTCATCGCCGAAGCACCAGCGCCGGTTATGCATGAACCTGCGGTTGAAACCGCACCTCGCGCGCAGTTCCACGAGCAACCTGAAGCCGGCAATGACGAGCAAGATGATAACGAGAACCGTGATAACGCCAATATGCCGCGTCGTTCACGTCGTTCGCCACGTCATCTGCGCGTGAGTGGTCAGCGCCGTCGCCGTTATCGTGACGAGCGTTACCCAACGCAGTCTGCTATGCCGCTGGAATCTGCTGCTGCCTCACCAGAAATGGCGTCAGGCAAAGTATGGATCACTTATCCAGTTGCGCAAACGCACGAACAGCTCTCTACGCCAGATGCGATGCATGAAGTCACCGATTACGGCTACCAACAAGTTGATGCTGCTGAAGCGCAACCGGCTGTTGTTGAGCCAGTCGCTGCTGAGTCCGTGGTTGAAGAAGCTTCTGCACAGGAAGTGGTACATCAGGCTGAACCGGTAGCACACGTTGATGTGCCTGTGGTAAACACCGATGATGTCACGCCAATTGCTGCGCCGGTCAACGAAGAGCCTGCGGTCATCCCAGCAGCTGACGAGCAAGTTGCGCAGGAAACGGCGGCACAAGCGGAACCGGTTGCTGAAGTAGAAGCAGCGCAACCTGAAGTGACCGAAGCGGCTGAAGTTGTTGCTGATGTTGTTGAACAAGCCCCAGCAGATGTGACGCCAGAAGTTGAAGCGCAAGTGGAAGAAGTGCTGGCTGCGCCAGTTGCTGCTGAAGCGGAAGTTGCCGCGGTAACGGAACCTCATGCACCGGTTGCGGCGCGTGACACTGCCGTCACCACCGTAGCCACTCGCTTTAAACATCACGCTACCGCACCAATGACCAAAGCACCGGCGCCGGCGTGGGAACCTGAACCGGTTCGTCACAGCGATTGGGTTCGCCCAGCGTTTGACTTCGAAGGTCGTGGTTCTGCGGGTGGTCACAGCGCAACGCATCAAGCCACCGCACCGGCAACCCGTCCGGAAAGCGCATAAGCTTAGATTCACCGCTTAATATCAAACCCCGGCCAGTCCGGGGTTTTTTATTGCCTGCGATTGAGATTGCTATTGGTCACCATAAATGGCGCTCCTACAACGACAGAGCGCGGGTTTTCGTAGGGTCGCCATTTATGGTGACCGAAAGCGCTTAAAAGCCTAACGCGACAAACCACAAGCAAAAAAAATCCCACAGCCCCGAAAGGCGGTGGGAGAAACTAAGCGCACCCGGTTAAAGTACGCTCAAAGGTTCAGGCTAATTAAGAATTCAGTTGGAACAGCGACATCTTCGACATATCAGTGAAGGTCTTGTACGACGCTTGCAGCGCGGTTTGCTGCATGGTGTAGCTGGAGATCGCTTGGGTGTAATCAACCTGTACCAGGTCGGTCATCTGTGACGCCATAATGGTGTCGCGATCATCGCCCTGCGCATCCAGCGTATCCAATTCAGCCAGTTGCGAACCCACCGCCGAACGCACCGCTAACACATTGTTCAATGAGTTGCTCAGGCCACGGTTGGTCTTATCCATCGCATCCTGGAAGGTTTGCTTAGTCGCATCATCCGCATCGTCCTGCGGCGTCTTCAACGCAGCAATCGCGCTATCCAGCATATTGAACAGATTGGTTTCGCTCGGGCTGCCGTCTGGTTCAGCCTTGGAGTTGCTGGTGATCGACATAAATACCGATGATCCGGTGCTGCTGACATCCATGGTGCGGCCATCATCCACTTTCTGGGTGATAGGATCGCTGCCGCCGACATAAGTCACGCCGGTGGGTGCGCCCGCATCGCTGAACGGTGCCACGTCAGTTTGGTAGCCAGCGAAGATATAACGTCCGTTGCCGTCGCGGCTGTTCGCCTGATTCAGCAACTGTGAGCGAATACCTTCTAATTTGGTGGCAATCGATGCACGGTCGTCATCACTCAAGGTGCCGGTAGAACCATATACGATCATGGTCTGCGCATCCTGAATGCTGCTGGTCACGCTGGAGAGCGCGTTTTCCTGCATCGACAAACTTTGGTCGGCGAAACTGCGCGCTGTCGCATATTGGCTGCTTTTCGCCTGCGACTGCGAAAGCACCACCGCGCGCGAAGCGGCGATCGGATCATCCGAAGGATTGTTAACGCGCAGGCCGGTTGACAACTGTTGGCCCACTTTTAACCAGGAAGATTGCGAGCCGGTAATGCCGCGCACCTGCTGGTCGAAAATCATGTTGGTACTCAGACGCATGGTTTTTATCCTCTATGCTTAGCCGCGGATGCCCATCAGCGCATTGAAAATGGTACTGGCGGTTTGCAGCACTTGCGCATTCGCCATGTAGAACTGCTGATATTTCGTCAGGTTGGCGTACTCTTCATCGAGGTTGACGCCTGAAACAGATTGCTGACGATCGGTCAACTGCGTCACCACGTTTTGCTGCGTGGTGCTGGCGGTTTCCAGCGTGCTGGTTTTGTTACCGACGGTGCTGACAATACTGGCGTAAGCTTGCGCGATGGTGGCATTGCCATTCACCAGCTTGCTGTCTTGCAGATCTAACAATTTTTGCGCGTTGCGGTTATCGCTTTCGCCGCTGGTGGCGCTGGATGCCGCCGCAATCTGCGACTCATCGGTGATCGCCACTGACATGCCGCCAATCACGTTCTGCACCGGCTTAACCAGGAAACTGTCTTTGGCATTTGGCGCCGGTGAAGTGCTGACCGTCAGCTTCAGGCCATCAAAATTCAGCGTGCCGTCAGTGGCATCTGGCGTGACATTAAACTTCACGTTGTCAGACATGCGCGTCACTGACCAATTGCTGCCGTCGTAACTCACTGTGTAGTTAGAGGCTTTAATCGCGCTGGTATCGCTCCACGCCGCCGTCACGGTGGCTGCGGAGGTGTTTTTACTATTGCTCACCACATTCGGTGAACCGATGTTGAAGAAGTTACCGCCAGCATCGCCATTGCTATCAAAGCCCTGACTGTGCACGGTATTGAAGCTGGTGGTGAACGCAGCGGCTAACTGGCCGAGCTGGTTCTGCGCGGTGTCCAAATCCTGAGTACGGAACGCCAGCAAACCGCCGAGTGAACCGGTGGTCAGAGTTTTCTCTGGGATTTCAACGTTGCCCGCTTGCTTATCCACATAGCCGACAGTGATGCGCGATGGATCGCTGCTGGACGGCATGGCGACCAGGCTGGTGGAGTTTTTACCATTAACCAGCGTCACGCTGCCCATGGTTACGATGTAGCTGCCATCCTGCTGCGAAACGTTCACGCCCACGACGTTATTCAGGCTGTTGACCAGTTGATCGCGCTGATCCAACAGATCGTTTGGCGCTGCGCCACCACCGGTGGTCAGTTTAGCGATCTGCGTATTCAGATCGGCAATCTGGCCGGTGAAGGTGTTGATCTGATCGACGCTGGAGCTGATGTCAGTATTCACGCTGGTCTGCATATTATTGAGATATTGCGCGGTGGTCTGGAACTGGTTCACCAGCCCTTGCGCATAGCTCAGCATGGATTGACGTGCCGAAGGATCGTTGGCGTTGCTCACCACGTTTTGTACGTTGGTGAAGAAGCTCTGGATTGAGGTCGACAAACTGGTGGTCGAAGTCGACAACAGGTCATCAATGTTGGAAATCTGGTTGTACTGCGTGTTAACCGCGCTGTAATTGGCGCTTGAGCCACGCAGCTGTGCGGTGATGAATTCGTCATACTCACGCTGCACGCCAGAAAGCGTGACACCGTTACCGTAATAGCTGTTGCCCTGCAAGGTGCTGTTCGACTGCGACAAAATCGCCGTCTGACGTGAATAGCCCGCTACGGTGTAATTGCTGATGTTGTTACTGGTGGTGCTTAATGCAGCCTGTGCGGCGCTCAGCCCACTCATCGCTGAGTTAATTATGCTGGACATCTCGGTTCCTTAATTTCCCGTTAACCGGGCTGGCAGTCATCAGTGCGATTGCGCGGATGTTCACCGCGGCATGTGATGGTTATCGGCGTGCTTAAGTGAAACTTGAGGCAAAAAATCAGAACAAATCGGTGATATCGTTGCTGTAGGCTTTCATCACTTTTTCGCCCATGTTTTTGAATTGTTGGATCATTCCCACCAGTTTCTGCGCATATTTTGGATCGGTGGCGTAACCGGCGGCTTGCAACTCACGTGCGCCCTGCTCAGCACTTGGCGCATTGGCCACCGCGGCATAACGCGGGTTGCTGGACAGCAGTTTGACGTAGTCGCTGAGCGCTTCCATATAAGAGCCATACACGCGGAAACTGGCGCGCACTTTCTTCGCTTCGCCACCTTCATATTCGGTGGTCATGATATCGGTGGTCGCGCCTTTCCAGTCGCTGCTGGCTTTGATACCAAACACGTTGTAACTCGGCTTGCCGTCGCGCGTCAGAATCTGGCGTTGGCCCCAACCGGACTCCAGCGCAGCCTGTGCAAGGATCAGGTGATGCGGAATACCACTTTGTTGGCTGGCGACTTTGGCCGGTTGTGACAATTGGGCGATAAATTCGCTGCTGTCAGTTGGCAAGCTGGATGGCGAAACCGGCAGACGTGGCACCGCTTTGCGCACCATCTGTTCCAGTTGCGTGGCGGGCAGGCTGCTATAAATGAAGCTGTTATCCAGCTTCATTGGCACCGTTCCGGCGGTTTCATCCGGTTCCTGCGCAGGCTGCATCTGTTTGACGATCAGATCGGCCATGCCCAAACCACGTTTACCAATCTCCTGGGCAATCTGCTGATCGTACATCGAGGTGAAAAGCCGCGTCTGGTCGTTGCTCAACATGCCATCCTGCGGCAACGCAGCGCGCATGCTTTTCATCATCATCTGCACGAACATCCCTTCCACCTGCTTGGCCACTTGCATCGCCTTCCCTTTCGGGTCGGCGCTGGCTTCACGTTTGAGGTCGTTCAGTGAGCGGCTGTCGTAAGCCGCATTCATCAGCGATTGCGTATCAGTCATCAGATAATTTCCAGTTTGGCGCGCAAGCACCCCGCGCTTTCCATCGATTGCAGAATCGACATCAGCTCAATCGGTGAGGCACCCAGCGCATTAAGCGCACGTACCACGTTGTTGAGGTTGGCGCTGGAGTTAACCCGTTGCAGCGCGCCGCCGCTCTGACGCAAATCGATCTGGGTATTGTTGGTTGTCACCGTCTGACCACCAGCAAATGGCGTGTTCGGCTGGCTGACGTTCTGCTGCTGATTCACCGTCACCGACAAGTTGCCTTGCGCCACGGCACAGGTATTCAGCGTCACTTCGCGGTTCATCACCACCGAACCGGTACGTGAGTTGATGATCACTTTGGCATCTTCCAGCGGCACAGACACATCCAGGTTCTGGATTTCTGCAAGCAAACGCACCTGTGAACTGTTATTCGGCGATACGCGAATCTGCACGGTGCGTGCATCCAGCGCCTGCGCTGAACCAATGCCACGGCTGTTGATGGTGTCAGCAATACGCTGCGCCATGGTGAAATCTTCATTATTCAGTTGCAGGTTGATGGTGTTCTGGCTGCCAAAGTTACTTTGCAGTTCACGCTCTACCGTGGCGCCACCAGTAATGCGGCCGCCGTTCAACTGGTTAACCTGCACGCTGCTGCCGCCAGCAGACGCACCGGCACCGCCGACCAAAATGTTGCCCTGCGCCAACGCGTAAACCTGGTTATCAACGCCTTTCATCGGCGTCATCAGCAGCGTACCGCCGCGCAGGCTTTTGGCGTTACCCAGCGAAGAAACCACTACATCGATGTTTTGTCCCTGACGGGCGAACGATGGCAACTTGGCGGTAACCATCACCGCTGCCACGTTTTTCAACTGCATATTGGTGCCGGTTGGCACGGTGATGCCGAGCTGCGACAGCATGTTGCTGACGGTTTGCGTGGTAAATGGCGTTTGCGTGGTTTGGTCACCGGTGCCATCAAGGCCAACCACCAAACCGTAACCAATCAGCTGGTTGTCGCGCACGCCCTGTACGGAAGTCAAATCGCGAATGCGGTCAGCATGGGCGATTACGCTAAAGCCGAGCAGCAAGCCCAGGCTCAGGCGAAGCAGAGTCGTCATATTCATTCTCAATACCTCTTACATCGGCGAGACGTTCAGGAAGAAGCGTTGGAACCAGCCCATCGTCTGCGCTTCATTGATATAACCGTTGCCGACGTACTCGATACGAGCATCGGCCACCTGCGTTGACAACACGGCGTTGCTGGCGCTGATGGTGCGCGGGTTAACCACGCCAGAGAAGCGAATGAATTCGGTTCCCTGGTTAATTTCGATCTGTTTCTCACCGACGACGCGCAGGTTGCCGTTCGACAATACCTGGTTGACGGTGACGGTGATGGTGCCTGTGAAGGTGTTATTCGCTGTTGCGCCACCTTTACCGGCGAAGTCATTTTTACCATTGGCATCCAGCGTGGCTTTCTCGCCACCCGCACCGACCAAACCACTCAGGCCGGTTGGTACACCGGTTACACCAAAGCTGTTGCTGCCATCGCGGCTGGCGTTGGCCGAAGAACTTTTGCTGGCGCTGACGTTTTCCTGCAAGGTGATCGTCAAGGTGTCGCCAATGTTGCGTGGACGGCGATCCTCAAACAGCGGCTGATAGCCGTAGTTCAACGGTGCAACGCCCTGGAAAATGGAACCGTTCACCACCGGCGGCGCGGAAGGCGTCGGCTCTGCCGTCGTCGATCCATTGACCAGTGGCGTGCGCGGTACCAGCGCACAACCGTTTAACGTCAGTAGCAAGGTGGCTACTAACCAATGACCAGGCTTGAGAATCACTTGCTTCGCCACGGAGTTCTAACCTTATGCATGTTTCTTAATCAGGCCAGCGGCTAGGCTGGCCCAACGACACCAGCCTTACAGCTGGGTTAACTTCGCTAACATCTGATCAGAGGTACTGATCGCTTTACTGTTAATTTCGTACGCGCGCTGTGTCTGGATCATGGTGACCAACTCTTCCGCCACGTTGACGTTCGAGGTTTCGACATAACCTTGATACAGCAAGCCCGCACCGTTCTGGCCCGGCGTGCTTTGCGTCGCCGCACCTGATGCCTGAGTTTCCTGATACAGGTTTTCACCCTGGCTGTTCAAACCGGCGTCGTTCATAAAGGTGCTCAGCGTTAACTGACCGACCTGCGCTGGGTTGGTTTGCCCTTGTTGCGTCACGCTCACCACGCCATCACGCGAGATGGTGATGCTGGTAGCGTTAGCGGGAATAGTGATACCGGGCTGCACCGGATAACCGGCGTTGGTCACCAGCTGACCGTTTTGGTCAACCTGGAAAGAACCATCGCGGGTATACGCGGAAGTACCGTCTGGCATCTGCACTTCGAAATAACCCTGGCCGTTAATTGCCACGTCTTTCGAGTTGCTGGTCTGCGACAGGTTGCCCTGCTGGTGCAAACGCTCGGTGGTCACTGGACGAACACCGGTACCGATTTGCAGGCCTGACGGCAGCGTGGTTTGCTCCGAAGACTGCGTGCCCGGCTGACGCAGGGTTTGGTACATCAAATCTTCAAATACCGCGCGCGAACGTTTAAAGCCGTTGGTGCTCACGTTCGCGAGGTTGTTGGAGATGACGTCCATGTTGGTTTGCTGAGCGTCAAGACCGGTTTTGGCGATCCATAAAGAACGAATCATGATGTTTTCCTTACGCCTTAGCTGCTCATGTTGAGCAGTTGGTTGGCTTTTTGTTCGTTTTCATCAACGTTTGAGATCACTTTCATCTGCATCTCAAAACGTCGGGCGTTGGCGATCATGTCGACCATGGTTTCCACCGGCTTGACGTTACTGCCCTCCAGCACGCCTGGCATCACGGTCATGGTGGCATCGTTCGCCAGCGCAGCACCGCGTGTTGCCTGAGTTTGCTGATTCGGACGGAACATGCCGTCGTCACCGCGTTGCATCTCTTTACCGGTGGCGCGCACCAACTTGAGACGACCTATCTGCACCGTAGCGTTAGGCGCATCACCCGCATTACGCGAGGTGATGGTGCCGTCCGCCGCGATAGTCAGCTCCGCGCCCTGCGGCACGGCGATCGGACCGCCATCGCCCATCACGGGATTGCCCTGAATGGTCAAAATACCGGTTGGGCCGATCTGCATATTGCCGTTGCGGGTATAGGCCTCGGTGCCGTCAGCGGCACGCACCGCCAACCAGCCATCCTGCGCCACACCCACGTCCAGCGTGCGTCCGGTATTGTCCATCGCGCCCGGCGTCATATCGGCGCCTGGCGTTGAAGCGGCGACCAAAGTACGCGTTGGCAGCGACCAACCGTTGACCGGCACCGCGCGCAACGCGTTGAGCTGAGCACGAAAGCCCGGCGTTGAAGCGTTGGCGAGGTTGCTGGCGGTCACCGATTGCTGTTCCATCGTCTGACTGGCCGCGCCCATCGCGGTATATATTGCGTGATCCATAAAGCAATCCCGTTAGCGAATTAACGTAAGTTAACCAGGGTGTTAAGAATCTGGTCCTGAGTTTTGATGGTCTGGCTGTTGGCCTGATAGTTACGTTGCGCAACGATCATGTTTACCAGCTCTTTACTCATATCCACGTTCGATGCTTCCAGCGCGCCTGACGTCAGGTTGCCGTAAGTACCGGTGCCTGCCAGGCCAACCGCAGCCTGACCTGATGAACTGGTGGCTGACCAAACGTTATCACCTTCAGACTTCAGACCTTCCGGGTTAGAGAAGCTCGCCAGGATGATCTGCCCCAGTAGCTGAGTTTTCTGGTTAGAGTAAGTGCCGGTGATGGTGCCGTCATCGTTGATGGTGTAGCTGGTCAAATCGCCCGGCTGGTAACCATCTTGCGTTGGGTTACCAAAGGTTGATGCGCCGGTGTTTTGCTGCAAGCTGCCCAGCATGCTCAAGCTGATGTTCATGCCATTCGCGCCGTTGGTACCGCCAACCACCAAATTCGCCAGCGATGGGCTGGTTGCTGTCGGCGAAGGAATGGTGGTGCCCGGGTTAGCCGGATCATCAATCAGTTTGGTTACGCTGGTCAGCGTACCGCTGGCATCAAATTTCATCTGGAAGCCCAAACCATCGTCAGGATCGGCATTGCCCACTTCCTTGCCGGTGGTGGAGTCCTTGATGTGCACGGTCCAGGTGTTGTCAGCGGTTTTGATGTAGTACATATCCAGCTGGTGATCGTTACCCTGGGTGTCATACACCGTCATGGTGGTTTTAGCGTTGTAGCTATCCACATTAGACGCATCAAACGGGGTTACGGTTGGAACGGTGCTGGTAGAGTTAAGGTTGGCAACCTGGGTCGCCGTGGTCGTCGCGCGCGCACCCATTTGGGTGGTTGGAATGCTCAACGCCACTGGGTTAGCACCGGTCTGCACGGTTGGCGGTGTACCCGCAACCGGATAGCCAGTGACGTTCAAACCTTGGGTATTCACCAGATTACGGTTGGCATCCAGCGTGAATTGGCCGTTGCGTGAATAGAACACGCCGCCGCTGGCGTCAGTCATACGGAAGAAACCGTTGCCGCTCAGTGCCACATCCAGCCCACGGCTGGTTGAAGTGGTACTGCCGTCACCAAAGTTCTGGATCACCGCGGCCACTTTGGTACCGAGGCCCACGTTAGAACCGGCGAACATATCGGCAAATGCGATGGTGCTGGATTTAAAACCGGCTGTGGCGGAGTTGGCAATGTTGTTACCAATCACATCCAGGTTGCTGGAGGCAGCATTCAGGCCGCTCACCGCTTGTGAAAAAGACATGTAATCTCTCCTGCTAAAAGGTTAATCAGAGAATCTGACGAATTTCATCGAGGGTCGCGGAGCCCATGGTGCCGAGATCCAGTTTGGTGGTGCCGTCAGTGCTGCTCACGCCATTGACATAGGCATAGTTCAGCGGCTGCGCCACCAGTTGTGTGCTGCCACTGCTGGCGGCAAGTGAAACAGAATATTTGCCATCCGGCGCGGTTGAGCCGTCATCCAGCTTGCCATCCCACGAGAAGGTGTGGACGCCAGAAGTCAGTTTGCCGAGATCGATGGTGCGCACCGTGGTGCCGTTGCTGTCTTTAATGGTGACGCTGGTGGCGGTGGATGCGGTAGCCAGTTCCACACCGAATGGCGTGGTGGTGCCGCTGCCGACCAACACTTGCGAACCGTTGACCATCACGCCGTGACCAATCAGCGTTGAACTCTGCAACGACTGGCTGGTGGAGATCTGACCGGAGATCGAACCCAAGGTGGTGTTGAGCTTTTCAATGCCGCTCAGGGTATTGATCTGCGCCAGCTGGGTGGTGAGCTGGCTGTTATCCATTGGATTGGTCGGATCCTGGTTCTTCAGCTGTGCCACTAACATATTCAGGAACTGGTTTTGCAGGTCCGCTGATGAGTTGCCGCTGGTGGCGCTACTGGACGTCAGGACCGTGGGGTCCAGACTGTCTTTAATCCCTACTGCTACGCTCATAGTCGTTCTCCGTTACTGACCCATGGTGAGAGTTTTCATCATCATTGACTTCACCGTGTTCAGCACTTCCACGTTGGCCTGATAGCTGCGTGACGCAGACATGGTGTTGACGGTTTCCGCCACCACATCGACGTTAGGCATCTTGACGTAACCCTTTTGATCCGCCAGCGGATTGCCTGGGTCATACACCAGTTTCGCTGGCGTAGGATCGTCCACCACGCCCGCCACTTTCACGCCGCCAGTGGCTGCGCCCTGCGCGGCATCGGTCTGGAAAATGACCTGCTTCGCCACATACGGCTGACCATCGGGGCCGGTGACGCTGTCGGCGTTGGCCAGGTTACTGGCGCTCACGTTGAGACGCTGCGACTGCGCGGTCATCGCCGAACCGGCAATGTTAAAAATATTCAGCAATGCCATGCTTATTGCCCCTGCAGAACGTTCATCATGCCTTTGATCTGGCTACTGATGAGGGTGAGATCGGTTTGGTATTTCAGGCTGTTATCAGCAAACTGCGTACGCTCGCGATCCATATCCACGGTGTTGCCATCCGCGGCGGGTTGATCGGGAATGCGGTACATCAGATCCATTGAGGGTTGAGTATTCACCTGCGCTTCAATGTGGCGTGCTGACGTCACCTTCAGCGTTAAGCTACTGCCTTCGGCACGGCCGTTTTGCATCACCTTGCTCAGTTGGCTGGCAAAGTCGATATCCCGCGCTTGGTAGCCCGGGGTATCGGCGTTGGCAATGTTGGACGACAGGATTTCCTGACGTTGAGCACGCAGGTTTAACGCTTCCGTACCAAATCGCAGTGCGGCATCGAGTTTGTCGAGCATGCTTCCTCCGCGAATGAGAATTTCGAGCTGACAGCTTAAGTGGGCAAATGCAAGGGTGATCGTCTGAATAGCAGCAAAAATAGCGGCTTTTTGTGAGATTGATTTTTTTTGCGCAGGCGTAGACTCACTGCCATCTTCTCGTCAGGAGGCGTTATGCGCAGAATGTTTACCTTGCTAGCCCCACTTTGGTTAGCGTTGGCGCTGCCCAGCTATGCAGCGGATCTCACCGCTCAGCTGACACAATTTTTTCAAGCCCGCGATCCGCAGCATGCCGCAGGGATGACGGTGGTGATTCGCACGCCGCAAGCGCAATGGCCGACGTGTGACACGCCGGAGTTGCAGTTGCCGGGCAATAGCCGCCAATGGGGCAACATCAGCATCGCGGCAAACTGCGATCAGAATCGACGTTTCCTGCAAGTCCAGGTGCAGGTGACTGGGCAATATTTAGTGGCAAGTCGTCAGGTGGCGCGCGGCAGCAATCTCAGCGCCGATGATGTGCGTCTGGAAACCGGACGTCTGGATGAATTGCCAGCACGTGCCTTGACCGATAACAGTGGCGTGATTGATGCGGTTGCGTTGCGCGATATCCCGCCAGGACAAGCAGTCACCGCCACGATGGTGCGTCAACCGTGGCGCGTGAAAGCCGGTCAAAATGTGATGGTAGTCGCGAGTGGAAACGGGTTTAATGCCAGCAGCGAAGGACGTGCGCTGAACAACGCCAGCGCGGCACAAATGGTGCGCGTACGCATGGGAAATGGTCAGGTGGTCAGTGGTCGCGTCGACGCGGATGGGAATATTCTGATATCGCTATAAAGCGTTAAAGAACCCAGTTGTTCTGCCGATAGAGATATCAACAAAGACATTACCCTATGCTGACTCAGTTGGCTGACCCCCAACTGACCTTACAGGAGCCACACCATGAGCATCGACAGAACGCAGCCTTTAATCCCGGTTAGCACTGTACAAACACGCGACACCAACGATAACAGCGGTAAAGTGCGTCAAAGCGCCGCGCCAGCAGCCAGCACCACCAGCGAAAGCGGTGCGGCAGTGAAGTTGAGTGCCGCTCAGGCGCAATTGATGCAGCCTGGCAGCCAGGACATCAACACCGCGCGTGTTGAGCAACTGAAAACCGCCATTCGCAATGGCGACTTGAAAATGGATACCGGTAAGATCGCCGACGCGCTGATCGCCGATACCAAGGCGTATTTAGAGGGTAAATAATCCCAATGGACAATCTGCTGACCACCTTAGACAAAATGCAGGACGTGCTGGCTTCTCTTACTGTGGTAATTGATGAAGAACAACAGCAACTTTCTGCCGGCCAGGTTAATGGCAACCTGTTGCAGCGCATCTCAGAAGATAAAAGCGCGCTGCTGACGACGTTGAATTATCTGGACGAAATGCGCCGCGTCACCGAGAAAACCCTCGGCACGCAAGCGCCTTATGGTGGTCACAGCGATCGAGAAAGCCGCTGGATGCGTATTCAACAGCACACGCGTCGTTTACGCGATGCCAATACGCACAACGGCATTCTGCTGCAACATCAGATTGGCTTCACCAATGAAGCCTTAGCGGTGTTGCGTCCTCATCAAACCCAGGCATTTTACGGCCCGGATGGATTAGGCAAAGGTCAGGCGACATTGAGTCGCAAAGGGTAAGCAATAAAAATCCCGCCGAGGCGGGATTTTTTATGTCTGCGGTTTAGGCCATGGTACGTCGCGCAAAGTCGCGCGGACGGAATCCCATCAAGCCCAGCATTAAGAAGTAAGCACCGCCGCCGATGGCGCAAACCGCCGCCAGACGAATCAAGCGCCACCACATCTGCCCCTCTTCCCACGCGGGCATCACCTGCAAAATCCCCAACAGCGCGGCAGCCATCACTACCACGGCAATCAGCAAACGTGTCAGGAAACTGAACCAGCCAGGCTGCGGCTGGAAGATGTCCTGTTTGCGCAACTGCCAATACAGCAGCGCGGCATTCAAGCAGGCCGCCAGACCAATCGACAGTGACAAACCGGCATGTTTCAGCGGGCCAATAAACGCCAGGTTCATGAGCTGGGTGATGATCAACGTGACGATGGCAATTTTCACCGGCGTTTTGATGTCCTGACGCGAGTAGAAGCCCGGCGCCAGCACTTTCACCACAATCAATCCCATCAAACCCACCGAATAGGCGATCAACGCGCGCTGCGTCATCAAGGCATCAAACGCGGTAAATTTACCGTACTGGAACAGCGCAACGGTTAATGGGCCAGACAAAATGCCCAACGCCACCGCGCTTGGCAGTGCCAGCAGGAAACACAAACGTAAACCCCAATCCATCAAGCGTGAGTATTCCGCCTGATTGCCGCTGGCAAAACTCTTCGCCAGTGAAGGCAGCAGAATGGTGCCCAGCGCCACGCCCAAAACGCCAGACGGGAATTCCATCAAGCGATCCGCGTAGTACATCCAGGAAACCGAGCCAGACACCAGGAATGAAGCAAAAATGGTGTTAATGATCAGCGAGATTTGGCTCACCGACACGCCGAGAATCGCCGGCCCCATTTGACGCATTACACGCCAAACACCGGCATCGCGTAGGTTGAGGCGCGGCAGCACCAGCATGCCAATTTTCTTCAGATGCGGCAGTTGATAGAACAGTTGCAGCACACCGCCAACCACCACCGCCCAGGCCAATGCCATCACCGGTGGATTAAAATGCGGCGCGGCAAACACCGCAAAACCAATCATGCTGATGTTCAGCAAGGTTGGCGCAAACGCCGGGACGGAAAAGCGGTTCCACGTATTGAGGATCGCCCCCGCCAGCGAGGCCAGCGAAATCAGCAGAATATAAGGAAAGGTAACGCGCAGTAGCGAACTGGTTAAGGCGAATTTATCCGCGGTATCGGCGAAACCTGGCGCCGTGACCACAATCACCCACGGCGCGGCGATCATCCCCAGCACCGTCACCACCGCCAATACCAGCGTTAATAAGCCGGAGACGTAGGCGACAAACACGCGGGTGGCCTCTTCGCCCTGCTTGCTTTTGTACTCGGCAAGGATTGGCACAAACGCCTGCGAGAACGCGCCTTCGGCAAAAATACGGCGCAACAGATTGGGCAGTTTGAACGCGACAAAGAAGGCGTCGGTAGCCATACCGGCACCGAAAACGCGCGCGACAATGGCATCGCGGGCAAAGCCCAGTACGCGGGAAAACAAGGTCATCGAACTGACCGCAGCCAGCGATTTCAACAAATTCATATTGAGTGGCGCATCCAAAAAAAGAGCAGATAAATAGGCGACTTAGCGCGGACATCCCGTGATGTCCGGCGATAGTCTACTGCCACGGCGGGAAATGACCAGCGTTGAGTGTTACAAAGGATTATTCCTGCTCGGTATCACGCCACAACTTTTCCACCAGACGCTGCGCCGCCAGCGCTTGTTCGCCGCTGGTTTCAGGCATCGTCTGATTTTCTACGCACTGAATAAAATGGTGTGCTACGCCGCTAAAACCGCGCTGTGTTAGATGGCTTTGCCATGCGGGTGGTACATCGCGCACGATGCCGTTGCGGTTCTCTTGCTGCCAATCACGCATTTCATTGATTTCGATGTAATCACCATCGCAAATTGCGCTGACGACCTCACGTTGTGTACCGGCACGGCGATGCATGCTGGTGGTGATTTGCAGCGCGCCAGATGAAAAATGGTGCTCGGCGTAGAGCATCGCGCCATCATCGTTGGTGGTGATGTGGCCCAATTCACGCGTTAAGCTGCCGCCGGCCAGCCACAGCGCGGTATCGACCACGTGCAGGTAATCATCTAACAGGGTAAAACGCAGATCGTGCGGACCCACGCTATCGGCGCGATGCTTCTCAATGCGCAGTGACGCCGCGCGCGGCATCTCATTTTTGAGTTGCTGGTAACGTGGCGCAAAGCGGCGATTAAACGCCACCATCAACTTACGTTTGTGCTTGTCAGCCAACGCCACCAGCGCTTCGGCCTGTTGCAGCGTTTCGGCTAACGGTTTATCGACACAGACATCTTTGCCCGCCAATAACAGCGCCTTCACCACTGCATAATGGCTGGACGTGCTGCTGTGGACGAACACCGCATCGCTGGCCGCCGCCAACGCATCCAGTTGGCTAAACAGCGGCATGCGGTAACTATCGCAAATCGGCTGCGCTTTAGCTTGATTGGGCGAGAACGCGCCCGCCAGCTGCCAGCTACTGGCCTGCGATAACACCGGCAACCACGCTTTCTGCGCGATACCGCCTAATCCGACAATGCCAATACGCAGCGCCATGTTAATGCTCCTTTTGCAGCAGTTGTTGCAACTGAGCTTGCAACTGCGCAACCGTCTCTTCCAGTTGCGCGACGCGCGTCGCTAAATCGCCCTGCTCCGCCGTGATGTCATCGGCGATGCTTGCTTCTGCCACTTCGCCACCAAACAGATGCATATAACGGCTTTCGCGTTTACCCGGTTCACGCGCCAGGCGCACCACCATCGGGCCATCATCGCGGGTGATTAAACCGTTCAGCGTCTGCTCGACTTCATTCATATCGCTGAATTCATGCAAACGGCCGCTACGCGTGCGCAGTTCGCCCGGCGTCTGTGCACCGCGCAGGAACAGCAGCGTTAATACTGCTACTTCTGCACTGTTCAATTGCAGGTTGCCAAAGGCTGAGTTGCAGAAACGCTGTTCATACTTACTGACGCGCTGACCAAAACCATTATTCGAGGTGACCAGATGCTTTTTCACCAGTTCATCGAGCTGCGCTTGCACCTCCATTTCACTGAGATTGAGCACCGGTTCGCGGTTGGATTTTTGATTACAGGCGGTGACCACGCCGTTGAGAGAAAGCGGATATTGATCCGGAGTGGTGACCTGCTTTTCTAGCAGACAACCAATCACGCGCAGCGCCTGCGCGGATAAGGCCATTTTCATGCAATTAATCCTTTTCTATTGTCCACGGCGATCCGGGTTCCACTCCCGGTAGGTGAGCGCAGTTAATACGTGATCCTGCCAGCGCCCATCGATCAATAAATAGTCTTTGGCGTAACCCTCTTTTTCAAAGCCGAGGCGCGCCAGTAAATCACCACTGCGCTGATTGTGTGGCATGTAATTAGCCATGATGCGGTGAATGCGCTGTTGGCGTTGCATATAGCGCAGCGTGGTTTGCAGTGCTTCAAACATCAAACCCTGACCTTGCCATTTCTCGCCCAACGAATAGCCGAGATAACAGGCATGAAACGATCCTCGCAGCACATTGCTGTAATTGGCGACGCCGCGCACTTCGCTCTCTTCTGGGTCCATCAGCACAAAATAGTAGGCAGAGCCCTGTTTGTGCATATCAGCGATCAATCCCAGACGCGCTTGCCAGCCGGAAGGATAGCAATGGCTTTCGTCGCGCACCGGCTCCCAGGGCTTGAGAAAGGCACGGTTTTCAGCGTAATAGTCCGCCAACCGCCAGGCGTCGCGTTCGTGTACTAAACGAACCACTAAACGATCGGTAGTGAGGCGCACGCGTGGGCCAGCAGAACGATAGCCAAACATCATGACTCCTGAAATCCATAACTTAAGAAAGATGTACGCCAGCGGCGATACTTCTCACTATAACCGTCACCCCGCTTGCGGTAAAACCCCGAAACCGCATCCGCGCGATTGATCCTGATTTAGGATTAATTTTTCTGCAAATTCGATTAAAAAATATCATCCTGAGAAAGCTGTTTTTCGTCACAGCGCAGGCGGAAAATAGACCAATTGGTCTCTTTCACGTCTAGAACTTGCTCAGGAATTAGCATGTCTCGGGTTGCGCGGGCACGACGCCTTGGTAAAACATTTCTCTTAGTGGATAACATGCTGGTGGTGTTGGGATTTTTCGTGGTATTTCCCCTCATCTCCATTCATTTTGTCGAACAGCTGGGTTGGGCCGCGTTAATGGTCGGTATTGCGCTTGGCTTACGTCAATTTATCCAGCAAGGATTGGGGATATTTGGCGGGGCGATCGCCGACCGATTTGGTGCGCGTCCACTGATTGTTACCGGCATGCTGATGCGTGCAGCAGGCTTTGCCTGCATGGCGTTAGCGCATGAACCCTGGGTGCTGTGGCTCGCCTGCCTGCTTTCCGGCCTTGGCGGCACGCTGTTTGATCCCCCACGCAGTGCGTTAGTGGTAAAACTGGTGCGGTCGCGCGAACGTGGACGTTTCTTCTCTTTGCTGATGATGCAAGACAGCGCCGGTGCGGTGTTGGGTGCGCTGATTGGTAGCTGGCTGCTGGCGTGGGATTTCCGCCTGGTGTGCTGGGTTGGCGCGGCGGTGTTTGTCGCAGCGGCGATCTTCAATGCCATTTGGCTACCGGCGTGGCGCATTTCAACGGAACGCATTGCAATGCGCACGGGCATGCAGCGCGTCTGGCAAGACAAGCGTTTTCGCCTGTATGTCCTGACGCTCACCGGCTATTACATCCTTGCCGTGCAGGTAATGTTGATGCTGCCCGTGATGGTCAATCAGGTAGCGGGTGCGCCCGCCGCGGTGAAATGGATGTATGCGATTGAAGCGCTGCTGTCGCTGAGTCTGCTTTATCCTATTGCGCGCTGGAGCGAAAAACGTTTCCGTCTGGAAACTCGTTTAATGGCGGGTTTGTTCCTGATGACTTTCAGCCTGTTGCCGGTCGGCATGACCGATTCGCTGCCGTCGTTGTTTATGCTGATCGCGATTTTCTATCTCGGCTCGATCATTGCTGAACCGGCGCGTGAAACCTTAAGCGCATCGTTAGCCAGTGCACGCGCACGCGGCAGCTACATGGGCTTTAGTCGCCTCGGTCTGGCGATTGGCGGCTTAATCGGCTATTCCGGCGGTGGCTGGATGTTCGATATGGGCCAGCAATGGGCCGTACCTGAATTGCCGTGGATGTTGCTCAGCAGCGTGGGCATGATCACCTTATTAGCATTATGGTGGCAGTTCCAACCGCGCGCGGTCACGCCGGCGATTTTCAGCAGCTAGTTTGCCCCACCTGCAGATCTCTTCCATACTTCCCGCACGTCCGAAAAAAGGGTGACCTCCGTCACCCTTAGAACCACAGGAGAAACGGGATGAAACTCTACATCTACGATCACTGCCCTTTCTGCGTCAAAGCACGCATGATTTTCGGCTTAAAAAACCTGCCTCTCGAACTGATCGTTATGTTGAATGACGACGAGCAAACGCCGAAAAAACTGATCGGCCAGAAAATGGCCCCAATTCTGCAAAAGGCCGATGGCAGCGCGATACCAGAAAGTATGGATATTGTGCGGCTGGTGGATAAATACGATCGCGAACCGCTGTTGAATGGCAAAAGTAACCCCGCAATCAGTGAATGGCTGCGTCGGGTGAACGGCTACATCAATAAGTTGCTGATTCCACGTATCGCTGACGCCTCTTTCGCGGAGTTCGCCACACCGGAAGCGCGTCACTATTTCAGCGAAAAGAAACAGGCCAGCATTGGCGACTTCAGTGAACTGCGTAAGCACGCACCGGGCTTGATCAAGAACATCAGCGATGATTTACGTCAGTTGGACAAACTGATCGTTAAACCCAACGCGGTGAACGGTGAACTGTCGGAAGATGATATTCATCTGTTCCCCTTGCTGCGTTCGCTAACGTTGGTCAGCGGCATCGAGTGGCCGAGCCGCGTTGCGGATTATCGCGATAACATGGCGAAGCAAACACAGGTCAATCTGCTCTCCTCCATCGCCGCATAAACCTTGCATCCAGAGAAGCGTTCCGGCGCTTCTCATCTCTCTCCTGGTGACACTGGCCGCTGAATCAGGCAGGCTATCGCTGTTTTGCCGTATCGATCAGGATGAGGACAATATGAATAAGGCTTTTTATGGGCTGGTTGCCCTGATTTTTGCCGTGCTAGTCAGCGGCTGTAACCAATTGACGCAATACACCATCAGCGAGCAAGAAGTAAACCAAGCGCTACAAAAGCGCAATAATTTCGAGAAAGACATTGGCGTTTCCGGACTGGTGAATGCGCACATTGTGCTGAGCGATTTGAGCAGCCAGATTGGCCGCGAAGAACCAGGCAAAATTACCCTGTCGGGCAAAGCCAATATCAATGTCAGTTCGTTATTTGGCCCGCAGCAAGCCGAAATGCAGCTGAAGATGAAAGCGCAGCCGGTTTACAACGCGCAAGAAGGTGCCATTTACCTGCACGACATGGAAATTGTTGATGCGCAGGTGCAGCCAGAGAAAATGGCGTCGATCATGAAAACGCTCACGCCTTACCTCAATGAGTCGCTGAAACGCTACTTCAATGAGAAACCCGCTTACGTGCTAAGTGCCGACCGCAGCAAAGGCGAAGCGATGGCGAAGAAATTAGCCAAAGGTATTGAAGTCAAACCGGGAGAATTGGTGATTCCGTTCACCGATTAATCGTCGCAACCGCACCTCTGGGTGCGGTTTTTGTTTGTATCGATAAAATCCGTGCAAACGGTTGCCCACATCCTTATGATTACTCCCCGGCCTAAACGTGCCCCTCGTTTTCTTCTCAGCCGGAGTCTTTTGAATGACAGCCCAACCTCAGCAAATTACCATTCGCCGCCCCGACGACTGGCACATCCATCTGCGCGATGGTGCGATGCTCAACGCGGTTCTGCCTTATACCAGCGCGGTGAATGCGCGTGCGATTGTTATGCCAAATCTGGTGCCACCGGTGATTAGCGTGGCGGCTGCCGTTGCCTATCGCGAGCGCATCATGGCGGCACTCCCTGCTGAGCATGCGTTTACGCCACTAATGACTTGTTATCTCACGGATTCTCTTGATCCTGATGAGATTGAACGTGGCTTCCGCGACGGCACTTTCACCGCGGCTAAACTCTACCCGGCGCACGCCACCACCAACTCGAACCATGGCGTAACTAACATCGCCTCGATTGCTAAGGTGCTGGAGCGCATGCAGCAAATCGGTATGCCGATGCTGGTGCACGGCGAAGTCACCGATTCGCACATTGATATTTTTGACCGCGAAGCGCGTTTCATCGAAACCGTGCTAGAGCCGCTGCGCCAACAGTTCCCAGCCTTGAAAGTGGTGATGGAACACATCACCACCAAAGAAGCGGCAGAATATCTGGCGGCGGGTAACGATCTGTTGGGCGCTACCATCACGCCACAACATCTGATGTTTAACCGCAACCATATGCTGGTCGGTGGCGTGCGTCCGCATCTGTACTGCTTGCCGATTCTGAAGCGCAACATTCACCAGGAAGCACTACGCAAACTGGTCGCTAGCGGTAACCGTCGAGTGTTCCTCGGTACCGACACCGCGCCACACCTGCGTCACTTGAAAGAAGCCAGCTGCGGTTGCGCCGGTGTGTTCAACGCACCCACCTCGCTGCCTGCTTACGCCACCGTATTTGAAGAGCTAAACGCGCTGGAGCATTTCGAAGCCTTCTGTTCGGAAAACGGTGCCAACTTCTACGGTTTGCCGCTGAATGAAGGCTCACTGACGCTGGTGCGTGAGTCATGGAAAGTTGAAGAGAGCATTGCGTTAGCCGATGACACGCTGGTGCCGTTCCTGGCTGGCGAAACACTGAACTGGCGTATTAAAGAATAATTCTGCCCTGCTTGCCTTCGGGATAATTATACTGTACAAATGAACAGTATATTATTCCGGAGGCTTCTATGCGTGTTGAAATTACCGTAGCAAAAACTCAGCCCCTTCCTGCGGGCGCATTAGATGCACTAAGCATCGAACTGACGCGTCGTATTTCCAAATATTTCCCCGATGACGATCACCACGTCAAAGTCCGTTACGCAGGCGGCAATCAGCTGAGCGTATTTGGCGGTGGTAAAGAGGCGCGCGAACGCATCACGGATATTTTACAAGAGACGTGGGAAAGCGCCGACGACTGGTTTAATAACGATTAACTGCCACTGTGCTGTTTTTGCCGGGTGTCGCTATCCGGCTTTTTTGTTTTATTTCGCTCTCGCCAGAAAAACTTCCTGCATCTAGACTCATATTAAACGATCCCCTATTCTTGCCTCGTCATGCTTACAGGAGGTGTTTTACGTGACTACTGAAAAACCAGAAGAGGCGATGACCTTTGGGGAATTGCTGGCATTTATTGCTGAGCAACAGCGCAGATTAACCGTGCTGGAAAATGCCTTTGCCACGCTAACGTTCGGTCTCGACGATCGTACCAATCAGTTACTGGTGCACAACCTGACGCTGGAAGCACAAAACCAGAATCATGACGCACAGTTACAACAGCATTTTACTCGGCTGGCGGAAGAAATTCAGAAGCGTCATGGCCAACTGCCGATTGAGTCAGGCGAGTAAGAACAATCCGTTTTTAGTCGTAAAGTTTCCCCGTGTTATCGCCGATAACATTAATGTTGTGACCCACGATATTCCCAATAAAATGCCCAACGCAGCGGGCATTTTATTATTCTTTAAAACCTGGCTTTTAGAACGGTTTATTTTTGCTCAGTCAAAGATCGTCATACCTTTTAACTATTGTACCCGCTGATTCATGTTATAATTGTTTCGCTAGTGCACGATACAGCCGCATTGAACCTCAAGAAGCACTTCGTTTAACGAGTAATACGGAGGTTATAATGGACAGAAATAAAGACGTCATTCAGACTCATCCGTTGGTAGGATGGGACATCAGCACCGTAGACAGTTATGACGCCATGATGATTCGCCTGCACTCGCTATCATCGCAGGGTCAGAAAGAAGAAGAAGCTGACGTGGGCCCGACTTACTGGCTAACCACCGACGTAGCCAGACAGTTCATCTCCATACTCGAAGCTGGCATTGCAAAAATAGAGTCCACCGAGCAATACCTACGCGACAATCAAAAGCACTAATCTCACCAATCGCGTGAACGGGCACCCTTAAGGGTGCCTTTTTCATGGGCGCAATGTTTTGATATGCTGTTGAAAAATTTCGCCGTTTGTCTGGAGTGATGTGGTTATGGTTTATGATCTGATTGTGGTGGGAAGTGGTTCGGTGGGCGCTGCCGCCGGGTTTTACGCTACGCAAGCGGGTTTATCCGTGCTGATGATTGATAGCGCGCACCCGCCGCATAATCAGGGCACTCACCACGGCGAAACCCGACTGATCCGTCATGCTTATGGCGAAGGCGAACGTTACGTACCATTAGTGCTGCGCGCGCAAACCTTGTGGGACGAACTGGAACGTCAAAGCGGCGAACGCATTATGCATCGCAGCGGCATCCTCAATTTAGCCCCGCTCACCTCGACCTTTATTCAAAATGTTATCGACAGCGCCAAAGCCTGGCAGTTGGATGTGAAAATCTTGCAAGCGGATGAAGTCCGTGCGCGCTGGCCACAATTTAGCGTACCAGACGGTTATATCGGCGTATTTGAACCCAATTCAGGTTTCCTGAAATGCGAGCAAGCGGTACGCAGCTGGGTGCAACTGGCGGAACAGGCAGGCTGCGCGCAATTGTTTAATTGTCCGGTCACTGAAATTGGTCGCGATGGCGATCTGCAACAGGTCACCACCAGCGATGGCGTGTTCCGAGCGCGCAAACTACTGGTCAGCGCCGGAACCTGGGTAAGCCAATTGGTCGATGATTTGCCAGTTGCGCCGGTGCGTAAAGTGTTTGCCTGGTATCAGGCCGATGGTCGCTACAGCGAGAACAATAAGTTTCCTGGCTTTACCGTTGAGATGAGCGATGGCAGCCATTTTTACGGCTTCCCGGCGGATAACAACGCGCTCAAAGTCGGACGTCACGATGGCGGCCAACTGATGCAAAAACAGGAAGATCGTAAACCGTTCGGCAGCAACGCGCAGGATGGCAGCGAATCCTTTAACTTCCTGCGTAAATTCCTGCCGGGCGTTGGCGTCTGTTTGCACGGTGAAGCTTGCAGCTATGACAACACGCCAGACGAAGATTTCATTATTGATACGCTGCCTGGCGAACCAAATCGATTAATCATCACTGGTTTAAGTGGTCACGGTTTCAAATTTGCTAGCGTGCTCGGCGAACTCGCCAGTGAATTTGCGCAAAATAAACCGTTCTCATTCGACATTAAGCCCTTCTCATTGGCTCGATTTAATTAACTACTTCTCGCCGACGCAGTTATTGCGTCGGCACTCTTGACGCAAATTGACGATTAATTACTTTATCTGACTTCTCATATCCTGCCTTTGCCGCATTTAGTGTAGTAATTAGCTTTGCAATCCATTTCAACTCATCCCACTTCAATTATTCTGACCAACTTTGCGTTGATTAGTCATTCAATCCGAAGGTTATTTTCAACATTATAGAAAAGTAAGGCTGATTGCTTTCTTATTTCAAAATGTAGATGCTCATTGCCACATATTTCATTGGTTTGGACTTTCATTATGTGGCGCAATTCCACACAGCATTTCGGCGTGGTTTCAATCCTATTGCATTGGGTCATGGCGCTGATAATTTACGGCATGTTTGCGCTGGGTTTGTGGATGGTTGGATTGGGTTATTACGACGGCTGGTATCACGACGCGCCGGAAATTCACAAGGGCGTTGGCATCCTGTTATTTGCCGCTTTGCTGTTGCGTCTTGGCTGGCGTGTTATTTCAGCGCCGCCTAAACCGCTGCAAAGCTATTCCCCGTCCGTTCGCTTCGCCGCCAGCGCTGCACATGGCTTGCTGTACGCCTTATTGCTGGTGCTGTTATTGAGTGGCTATTTGATATCCACCGCCGATGGCAAACCGATCTCGGTTTTTGGCTGGTTTGATGTGCCGGCACTCTTTAGCGGTGCGGCGCAGCAGGCCGATCTGGCGGGCGATATTCATCTTTGGCTGGCATGGAGTTTGGTCGTGCTTTCAGCATTACACGCGCTGGCCGCGCTTAAACATCATTTCATCGATCGTGATGTGACACTGAAAAGGATGTTGGGTTACCGCATCCCGTTAACCTCTGAAAAGGATAAATAATATGTTCAAGAAAACATTATTGGCCGTCGTCGCCGCAGGATTTTTCAGCACCAGCCTGACCGCCAGCGCCGCTGATTATAAATTTGATAAAGAAGGGCAACACGCCTTTGTGCAGTTCCGTATTCAGCATCTGGGGTACAGCTGGTTATACGGTACCTTTAAAGATTTTGAC
This sequence comes from Pantoea sp., assembly GCF_039594315.1. Classification (GTDB taxonomy): domain Bacteria; phylum Pseudomonadota; class Gammaproteobacteria; order Enterobacterales; family Enterobacteriaceae; genus Pantoea. Next base: position 125,817 of record NZ_JBCNNP010000007.1, on the reverse strand, counting down.
GGCAGTTTCACTTTTGACGAAACGAATCCTGCAGCGGATAAAGTTAACGTCACCATCAATACTAATAGTCTCGATACCAATCATGCCGAGCGTGATAAACATCTGCGCAGCGCTGATTTCCTCAATACCGGCAAATATCCGCAAGCCACCTTCACTTCAACGGGTGTGACGAAAGAAGGCCAGGATTACAAAATCAACGGTGAGTTAACCCTGAATGGCGTAACCAAACCGCTGACATTGGCGGCGAAATTAATCGGTGAAGGCAAAGATCCGTGGGGCGGCTATCGCGCAGGATTTGAAGCTAGCGGTGAGATCGTGCTGAAGGAGTTTAACATCAGCAAAGATCTGGGCCCGGCATCGCAGAAAGCAGAATTGATTATTTCAGTGGAAGGCGTACGTCAGTAAATAAAACGGCCTGAATATCAGGCCGCTTTTATTATTTTTTATCCGGCGCAGGAATCGCCATCGTCATATTCAGCAAACCGCGGGATTTGTTGAAGACTTTATTGCCATTCTCACGGCCCGCACGACGTGCACGCTGCTCTTCTGGCGACAGCAACGACTCTTCCATGCAAATCGGGCTGCAGCAGTTTTTATATTTTTCTGCACAGCTCGGGCACTGAATAAACAGTAAGTGACAACCATCGTTAACGCAGTTGGTATGGCTGTCGCAAGGCGCGCCGCACTGGTGGCAACTGGAAAGAATATCGTCAGAAATGCGCTCGCCCATACGCTCATCAAAGACAAAGTTTTTGCCCTTGAAACGCACCGGTAAACCTTGCTCACGCGCACGACGGGTATATTCGATGATGCCGCCTTCAATGTGATACACATCATTGAAGCCGTTGTGCTTCATCCACGCGCTGGCTTTTTCGCAACGAATGCCGCCGGTGCAGTACATGACAATCTTCTTGTCCTTCTGATCCTGCAACATATCCACTGCCATTGGCAGTTGATCGCGGAACGTATCCGCGGGCACTTCCATGGCGTTATCGAAGCGCCCGACTTCGTATTCGTAATGGTTGCGCATATCGACGAATACTGCGTCCGGATCGTCAAGCATGGCGTTGACGTCGGCGGCTTTCAAATACGCGCCAACATCGCTCGCATCAAAGCTGTTGTCTTCAATGCCGTCCGCCACGATACGCTCACGCACTTTCAGACGCAGCACCCAAAACGATTTGCCATCGTCATCCAGCGCGATATTCATGCGCAGATTGTTTAACGCTGCATCGAAGGCATACAACGCGGCCTTCATTTGCTCGTAACGGCTGGCTGGCACGCTGATTTGTGCGTTGATCCCTTCATGAGCGACATACACGCGACCAAAGACCTTGAGCTTGGTTAACTCAATGTACAGCGCATCGCGGAAAGCTTTCGGGTCGGCAATCTGGAAGTATTTATAAAAAGAGACTGTGGTACGTGGTTCGGTTTCCGCCAACATACGTTCCTTCAGCTCTTTATTGGAAACAAGGTTATGTAACACTGGCATGGTGTTCGATCCTGTTAGCAAATCAGAGAAATTTAGCGCGCATATGATACTCGAATTCTACACAATGCAAAGTCTTTGGTGCGAATCGCCTCACGGCATCAATAACCCGCGCATTTCTGCCTCGCAATTGCGTTTTCGTGCGCATACCTGCTGCCAGATAGCCGCGCACCGTCTAAGCTTGATTTCAGCCAGAATGAAAAAATGGCATAATGACAAAAAATTACAGAAACCGGACTCTCTGGCATAAGACGCAGGATACTGACATTTCCATGACTCAACTTCCCCAACTTACCCGTGAACTCTTCGCTCCACGCTATTGGCTGACCTGGATTGGTATTGGTTTTCTTTATTTGCTGGTGCTGCTGCCTTACCCCGTTCTGCATGCGATTGGCTGCGGGTTAGGCCGTATTGCGATGCGCTTTATGAAACGTCGTGTTGAAGTGGCTCAGCGCAATTTGGAAGTGTGCTTTCCCACGATGCCGACCAACGAACGTGAAGCGATGGTGAAGCACAACTTTGAATCCGTCGGCATGGGGCTGATTGAAACCGGCATGGCGTGGTTCTGGCCTGATTGGCGTATTCGTAAATGGGTCGCCACCAGCGGCTTAGAGCATGTCACCAATGCGTTGGCGGAAAAGCGCGGTATTTTGCTGATTGGTATGCATTTCCTGACATTGGAGTTAGGTGCACGCGTATTTGGTATGCACAATCCCGGCATTGGTGTTTATCGTCCTAATGACAACAAACTGCTCGACTGGCTGCAAACCTGGGGCCGCATGCGATCCAATAAAAGTATGTTGGACCGCAAAGATTTAAAAGGCATGATCCGCGCCATGAAGAACAACGACATCATCTGGTACGCGCCGGATCATGATTATGGCCCGCGCAGCAGCGTGTTCGCCCCGTTCTTCGCCGTTCCCGATGCCGCGACCACCAGCGGTACGCATATGCTGATTCGTTTAGCCAATCCGAGCGTCGTCCCTTTCCTCGCGCGTCGTTTACCCAACGGCCGGGGTTATGAACTTAAAATGATGTCGGATATCCGCGACAAGTTCTCTCTGGAGAGTGAAGTAGACACCGCGACGGTAATGAATAAAGTGGTGGAAGAAACCGTGCTGCTGGCGCCTGAACAATATATGTGGTTGCATCGCCGCTTTAAAACCCGCCCGGAAGGCCAACCTTCGGTTTATTAAGTAGATTGAGGCGCGTTGAGCGCCTCTTCTATTTTCGCAATTACTAATCTTATTATGCGAAGAGATCCGCGCAATTTGAGTTAAAAAACGGGCCAGCTAAAATTTGGCCTGTTTATATTGTTCGAGCCAGCTTTAGATCAGAAAAACCCTTCCGAAACGATACGGACTTACGCTTCTTTACCCTTTGTTAACGATATGTAAACGGAAAATCAGGACTTCTCGTGCATTTCAGTCTAGTGACTTCATTCATTTTTGCTAACCAAATTAGTCGTATCCGGCCCTGATTAGCACTAATTCCAGGGCAATTCCTATTTAATATTGTTAAACCCTTCGGGTTCGCTTATCAATCCAGTAAAATTAACTTAGTAAACAAGGCATTGTCCGAATAAAAATCGCTATATTCCTTTTCTTCAAAATTAAGCCCCCCTTTATATCATTATGGAATTGGTTCACGAAATCGATTCCAGGTAATTTCGACTGTGACAGTTTCAGCAATAAGTTCACTTTTAAAAAAATAATAAGATTACACACAGCAAATATATCTCAGGAATAAATAACATGAATAAAGGCATCTATTATTACGTGACAATCAGCACCGATCAGGAAGGTTATCACTTACTGCATCGAAAAGAGTGTAAACGTCTACCTGTAAAGGAGGATATGGTTTTCATCGGTACCCTTTATAATTTAAACCAGGCATTATCAACCGCGCGTATTAATTTTAAAAAGGTTAAACCCTGTATTAAATGCTGTATTCGTTACTCGGCACCACTTATTCATGAATCTGTCCGTCCGGTACACCATTTCCCGCAGAAAATAGCCTGACCGGTTGGGCGGTTGATTGCTAGTCTACCGCCCAACCGATATTGCCGCCTGCCCTTCACTTCCTCATTTTTCGTCTATCCTTCTCAGAAATCCCTTTCAATAGACATGGAGTGAATAATGAGCCTGTTTAGCACCTTAGAAGAAGCTATCGACGCCGCGCGTGAGGAATTCCTCGCTAATCAGCCTGATTTGGCCGAAGAAGACGCTAACGTCAGCCAATTCGCGCTGCAAAAGTATGTGATGCAGGATGGCGATATTATGTGGCAGGCCGAGTTTTTTGCCGATGAAGATGAACAAGGTGAATGTTTGCCCATCTCCAGCGGAGAAGCCGCGCAGGCGGTGTTTGACGGTGATTATGACGAAGTGGAGCTGCGTCAGGAATGGCAAGCCGAAAATACGCTACACGAATGGGATGAAGGTGAATTTCAGCTGGAGCCGCCACGTGATTTAGAAGAAGGCGAAGCGGCGGCGCAAGAGTGGGAAGATGACAACAGCCCGTCAGATAATTTGTAACCTTATTCGTACGGACCGTGATTGGCATCGACCGGCAATAATAGCGTGTCCATCACCAATGATAGCGGCAGATCGAGAATGGTCAGCACCCGCCACGGTCCATCACGCACATCCCACTGCACGCCGGGATAATATTGATTGCCGTGTCCCTGGCCTGGGAACGTGCGGCTGATGATACTGCCGCAGCCGGTAAGAACAAGAATCGCGGCGCTGAGCGCCGTTAATTTCAGGAAATATTTCACAACATCTACTCACAATGAACTGGCGTCAGTTTAACCGTCTTACGCAGACATTAACCACTCTGAAAACGTAAATAATCTGTTATGGCGACCTTAGCGAGTTGTGGTCAATTAGCCATTTGAGTAACAAATAAGAGGTTTGCATTAATGCATGCTTAAAATATTCGTTACAAATCAATGTTATAGTTCTCTTAGGCACAAATTTTAGTACTCTTTTTTGGGACGGTTCCCCTGTCACCGAATTGATGCAAATCGTAATTTCCTGTGCTGATTATTAACGCACAGGAGTGCTAGCATGAATAACTTCAAAGATACGAACTCAACCAGAAATTCCCTTCCTTCAGTGAATGCTTTGCAAGAAACTGGCGCGCTTTCCGCTTTAGCTTCCACTCAAACTGTGTCGCAACCTGTTATCAATGATGTTTACGATAATTTCGGACCAGTTCAGCGTTCGCTGAGCAATGGTGAAACGACTGATGATCGTAGCCCAGTAATCAGCGGCACCGCGGCGAGCGATGTGCAATTTGTCCACCTTTACCGCAACGGAATTGAGGTGGCTAAAGTGCCGGTAGTTAATGGTCAGTGGTCATGGGAAGCGGGAGAAAAAGCATTCAGCACGGGCTATAACAACATCGTGGTGCGTGGTGAGAACACTGAAGGACAATTGAGTAGCGCATCAGACGAGTTTCTGATCATTGTTGCAGCTAAACCTGGCGTTCCGGTGATCATTGATGCCATTGATGATACTAGCGGCATGCCTGAAGTGATTAAACGTGGCGGACAAACCGAGGACGATACGCCAACCTTACGCGGTAGCGGCGTAGCGGGTAGTGTCATTACGCTTCAGGCCAAAGCTGCCGGCAGTAAATGGCTGGAACTGGGTTCTGCCATCGTGGATAGCCAAGGTCACTGGCAATTGACGTCGTCACAACTGACTGAAAACGGTAACTGGAGCTTCAGGGCAAAAGCCACAAATGGCCATGGTTCTAGCGCCTGGAGCGACAGTTTCTTCCTGGAAATTGAAGGTCAGTCCACGGCACAACCTGTTTTGTCTGAAGTATTTGATAATTTTGGCCAAATCAAAAAAGTCCTCACTGCTAATAGCTCAACTGACGATCACAACCCTCGCTTCAGCGGTACCGCCGACTCCAGCATTAAATTGATTTATATCTATGATGGTGACGTGAAAATCGGTGTGGTAGCGACAAATAAAGGCAAATGGTCGTGGGAAGGTGAAGCGAATACCTTTGGCGCCGGCCAGCACCACATTACTCTACGCGGTGTCGATGCAGGCGGGGCGTTAAGTGAGCCTACCGAGGCCTTTAATTTCACGGTTACCGCACCTGCACCAGGTGTGCCGGTGATTGTCAATGCATTGGATGATACCCACAGTACGGTAGACATTATCGGTCATAAAGGCACTACATCAGACACTACCCCGACGCTAAAAGGATTAGGCGCTGAAGGCAGCATTGTGACCATTCAGGCTATGTCGCCGCATGGACAGTGGGAAGTCATTGGTTCTGCTGTCGTCGGCAGCAACGAAAGATGGTCATTCACCACTGATGAACTGACGCAGCAAGGCAATTGGGGCTTCCGCGTGATGTCATCAAATGAAAATGGCAAAAGCGGCTGGAGCAGCAAGTTTATTTTGAAGCTGGTTGAAGCACAGCCGGAAAGTGAAGATCTCGCCACTGTAAACACAGAAATCACCTCAAACGATATTCTTAGCCAGGGTTCAGAATGGCTGTTCAGTGATGAGCAAGCACCTTCAGGAAAAGTGGATGCAAATGCCATTGCAGGCATTGATAACACTGGTAGCACCTTGAACCAAGCTGGTGTACTGAGCAACGCCGTGGGGCTGTCGACAGAAGATCTGCAAGCCTTACAGCAAGAACTGACGATCGCTTACTGATAGCATCATTATTGACCAATAATTTAACAAATAAAAAAGCGGCATTTCTGCCGCTTTTTTAGTTTCCAGCTTAGCGCTGAGGCAGCGCTTCAGGATTGAGCTTCAGCTTCTGATAGCTTTCCACCCACTGATGATATTTATCTGCACTTTCCCACAAACGTGAATGCACACGAGCCAGCACCACCGGATCGCTGATCAGCTGCAAACGCTGCTCGCGATTCAGTTTTTCCGGCGCATCGCTCAATGCCTGATCAACGCGGCGATCGCGTGCATGATCAAGCAAGGTGCTTTGCTTATGGCGTGAAGTGGCCATCGCGGTCGCCAGCGCGTTAAACGCTGGGTTAAACAGCGCATGCATAAAGCCATTTTTCAGCGCACGTTGACGGTTGATTTGCAAATAGTGATCGGTATCGACCAGTTCTTTCGGCGGCTCGTACTCTTCCGGAATCAGGAACAGTTTCGCATTCTTACTCTTCTGCCCCACCGTTGCACGGCTCGACATCACTGAGACGAATGGCGACAGAATCAGCGAGAAGACGATCGGTGACAGCCACCACAGGAAGTTCAGATCGAGGAAGCCCATGCCGCCCGCCCACACCAGACCTAACAGCATCTGTGAACCATGACGACGGAAGGCTTCGCCCCACGGTGTCGCATCATCGTCACGCTGCGGTGAATTCCAGACCACTTCCCAACCGAGGAACGCGCTGACCACAAACACCGTATGGAACAGCATGCGCACCGGCGCCAACAGCACCGAGAACAGCATTTCCAGAATCAGCGAGCAGAACAAGCGAATCGCGCCACCGTACGGTTTCGCCCCCTTGAACCAGATCAGCACCACACTTAACAACTTCGGCAGGAACAGCAACACCAGAGTGGTTGAGAATAGCGCAATCGCCAGATCAGGACGCCACTGCGGCCACACCGGGAACAGCTGGCGAGGTTGCAGGAAGTAGGTTGGTTCCATCAACGTATGCACCACCTGCAAGGCGGTAGACAACGCAAGGAACATGAACCACAACGGCGCAGAGAGATAAGACATCACACCGGTCAGGAACACCGCGCGGTGTACTGGGTGCATGCCTTTCACCAGGAACAGACGGAAGTTCATTAGGTTACCGTGGCACCAGCGACGGTCACGCTTCAATTCATCCAGCAAGTTCGGTGGCAGCTCTTCATAAGAACCCGGCAGATCATACGCGATCCACACGCCCCAACCGGCACGACGCATCAGCGCAGCTTCCACGAAGTCATGTGACAGAATCGAACCCGCGAAGGAACCTTCACCCGGCAACGGCGCTAGCGCACAGTGCTCAATGAACGGCTGCACACGAATGATGGCGTTATGGCCCCAATAGTGTGATTCACCCAACTGCCAGAAGTGCAGACCTGCGGTGAACAGCGGACCGTAAACGCGAGTAGCGAACTGCTGGCAACGCGCATACAGCGTATCCATACCCGACGCTTTTGGCGAAGACTGGATAATACCGGCGTTCGGATTGGCTTCCATCATGCGCACCAAGCCGGTGAGGCAATCACCGCTCATTACGCTGTCGGCATCCAGCACTACCATGTAACTGTAGTTGCTGCCCCAACGACGGCAGAAGTCATCAATGTTGCCGCTTTTACGCTTTACACGACGGCGACGACGGCGGTAGAAGATCTTGCCCGCTCCGCCAACATCGCGCACCAGCTCCATCCAGGCTTTCTGCTCGGCAATCGCGATATCCGCATCGTAGCTATCGCTCAGAATGTAGACGTCGAAATGCTCGGCATTACCGGTACGTTGCACCGATTCCCAGGTAGCACGCAGGCCGGCAAACACGCGCTCAACGTCTTCATTACAGATTGGCATGATCAGCGCAGTACGGTGTTCCGGGTTCAACGGCTCGTCGCCGGTGGTGGAATACGAAATACTGTATTTATCGCGACCAATCAGCAATTGCAGGAAGCCCATCAACGCGGTCCAGAAACCGGCGGAAACCCAGCAGAACAGAATGGCAAACAGGAATAGAATCCCGGTCTGCAAAATGTACGGCAAGATCAGCTCAACCGACTGCAACCAGTTCTGGTTGAACATCTCGATCGGATCGATCAGCGTCCAGCCCTGATACGGCAGAATGGTTTTCATGTACCAGGTGGCGACCACGGTTTGCAAGATGGTCAGAATCAGCAGCACGTAGCGACGCATGGAGCCAACGTGGCGCCATTTATCTTCTGTTTTCTGCTCTTCTGCCGAGGCATAACGTGGCGTGGATTTCTGCCCACGCAAAGAGTCCCAGGCGCGCGCAATCGGGTTGGTGCGCCAGATTTCCGGGAACATCAACGAACGCTTCACCTGTGGCATCGCCTTCAGCGTGGTGCGATCAAGATAATCTTTGCTCAGTTGTTGCCCATCCGCCAAAGAGTCTGGCCAGGCCATTTGCACACGGGATGACACCGATTTCAGCGGCGCATCGTCCGGGCGCTCGCTGGCGGCGATATCTTGCCCCAGCGACGTATGAATAGCGTGGAACGCCTGCGCATTCTGCAACGAATCGCTCAGACGCGCGCGTGCTGCCGCATCAAGCGGCAGCGCCTCCACGTAAGATTGAGGTAAATAAGTCGATTTATTCATTGGCAGGTAGCTGATAGCTCCAGGTTTCCGTCAATGTCTTGTCGCCGCTTACCAGCGCCGCACGCATCTCGGTCGGCTGCTTGTTATCTTTCACACGCAGACGCAACACCAGACGCCAGCCTTTAGTCACCGGGTTGTAGCGAACACTTTGTTCCACTACATCCGCGTTATTGCCCACGCTAACCTGCGGTGCAACTTGCGTATTTTCCGGCAGCTTGCTCATCGCTTTACCGACAAAATCAATGGTAAAGGCGGTTGAGCCATCCGGCTGACGCACCAGATTTGACTGTTTCACATCACCCGCAGAACGCAGTGTGTCTTTCACCCAAGCGGTATCGTCGGAGTGTAGCTGGTTCTCATCGCGCGTGAAGTGCAGACGATATTGGAAGTTCATCTCTTTGCCCGGCTCTGGCAGTTTTTCCGGCGTCCAGAACGCAACGATGTTGTCGTTGGTTTCGTCAGCGGTTGGAATCTCTACCAGTTCCACGCGGCCTTTGCCCCAATCACCTTGCGGCTCAACCCAGCCACTTGGACGCAGATCGTAACGATCGTCAAGGTCCTGATAACGGCTGAAATCACGCGTACGTTGCAGCAAACCGAAGCCTTTCGGGTTCTCAACGGTAAAGGTGCTTACCGCCAGATGTTTCGGATTGTTCAGCGGACGCCAAATCCACTCACCGTTACCGGCGTGAATAGAAAGACCGTTGGAATCGTGCAGCTCTGAACGGAAGTTGGTGACAGGCGAAGGCTGGTTAGCACCGAACAGGAACATGCTGGTCAATGGCGCAATGCCCAGTTTGCCGACGTTATCACGCAGGTAAACCTTGGATTGCACATCCACGGTGGACTCTTTGCCCGGCATGATGACAAAACGATAGGCACCGGACGCGCGTGGCGAATCCAGCAGCGCGTAAATCACCAGCTGTTTGTCCTGCGGTTTTGGACGTTCAATCCAGAACTCTTTGAAGCGCGGGAACTCTTCGCCCGACGGCAAGGCGGTATCAATCGCCAATCCGCGCGCCGACAATCCGTAAACCTGGCCTTCGCCAATCACACGGAAATAGCTGGCGCCGAGGAAGCTCGAAATCTCGTCGTCTTTGCCTTTTTTGTTAAGTGGATACAACACCTTAAACCCAGCAAAGCCGAGGTTTTTGACTGAATCAGCATCGTGCTTCACGTTGCCGAAATTGAAATAGTCAGGGTTATATTTGATCTCACGTACTGACGATGCGGTGACTTCGTTAATTTTCACCGGCGTATCGAAATACATGCCCTGATGATAGAACTCAAGCTTAAATGGTGTGCGCAGTTTGCCCCAATAAGCTTTGTCGTGGTTAAACTGGATCTGCTGGTAGTCAGCAAACTTCATTTCACGAAACTGAGAGGGTAAATTGCTCTTTGGCGCTTCGAAACTTTTCCCTGCCAACGCCTTGGCTTGTTTTGCTACATCATCGATGTTAAACGCCCAACTATTGTTGGCATACATAGCCAGCAGAACTGCCGCGCCTACCCAGCGCATCTTTACCAGTCCTACTTTATTATTCACATTATTCAGCACATCCCCCCCTTTCGTGTGCTTAGATCAAACCCGCTTATCTTAAAGGATTATTCGGTTTTCCGACAGCGTATGTAAAAGATTGTTCCGCTGATTTGTAAGCTGAAAGTGTGCTTTTAGGATAATTAAACCCTGCAAAATCACATACAGATTGAACTGATAGTATACCCTGTTTACAGCCGGTAGAATTTTCATTCGGCATAATCCGGTTTCAGGGTGAAACCGGCAAGTAAACTGACTATTGGAAGATTATGAGTTCAGCCAAACCCCAACGTGAATATTTCCTCGATTCGATCCGAGCGTATTTAATGTTATTAGGCGTGCCATTTCACGTCTCCTTGATCTACTCAACCCAAAAATGGGCGGTAAACAGTTTCGACGCCTCAATCTGGTTAACGGTACTGAATGATTTTATTCACGCCTTCCGCATGCAGGTGTTCTTTGTTATTTCGGGCTATTTTTCCTACATGCTCTATTTACGCTATCAGCCGCAGCGCTGGTTAAAAGTGCGTCTGGAGCGCGTCGGCATCCCAATGTTAACTGCGGTTCCGTTGATTACGCTGCCACAGTTTTTCATCACAAAAAATCTCACCGACAAGATTGGCGACTGGAACAATTTTTCACTGTACGACAAGTACAATACGCTGATGTGGGAACTGATTTCGCATCTGTGGTTTTTGCTGGTGTTAGTGATTCTCACAACGTTGGGCATGCTGACCTTCAAATGGCTCAACAAGCAAAAGCGCAGCATTGATTATCAGCAAATCGGCTGGGGTAAATTGACGCTGGCATTTATGGCCTATGCGTTGGTTTGGTGTCTGTTCCGCCGTGTGCTGTTCAACTTTGTGCCTGCGGTATTTGGTGATGGCTTGTTCAGCATCGCGGTGATGCAAACGCTGATGTTCCTGCCGTTCTTTATGTTGGGCGCATTGAGCTGGAAGCATCAGGCGTTGAAAGCGCTGTTTGTGCGCTTTAATCCGGTGATGTGTTACGGCGCGATTGTGGTGTTCATCGCTTACTGCCTGAATTTGCGTTTTAGCAGCGGCGACGGTTGGATGTATGAGCTTGATATGATCATCTCAACCTTGATGGGACTGTGCATGCTGAACGTCTGCTTCAGCCTCGGTCACAAACTGCTGAACAGCCATTTACCACGCATCATGTATCTGGTGAACGCTTCGCTGTTTATCTATCTGGTGCACCATCCGCTGACCATTTTGTACGGCATTTACGTGACGCCACATATCCACAGCGATACATTGGGCTTTTTCCTCGGTTTGCTGATGGTGTTTGGTATCGCCTTCACGCTGTACGAAATTCATCTGCGCATTCCGCTCCTGCGTTTCCTGTTCTCCGGTAAACCACAGAATAAATAATCGTGAGCGGGCGCACAGCGTTGCGCCCGCTACAGCAGCCACTCTATTGGTAGACGCCAGACCAATCGCACCAGCAACCGCTGCATCAGCGAGCATTGCGGTTCGTGTTTATGCACCACTTCGCCCTGCTCTCCGGCAAATTCCAGCCAATTAACGCGTCCCCATTTGTCGAGGCGCAACGTCCACGCCCGATCGCGCATACCGGCAATAAAGCGTTGATGGGTTTGCTGCGCCAGCGTTTCGCTCTCAATCACCAAGCCCATTTCGGTATTCAGCATGGCGGAACGCGGATCAAAATTAAACGAACCGATAAACACTTTGCGGTTGTCGACGGTGAAGGTTTTAGCGTGCAGGCTGGAGCCGGAATTACCGGTCAAACCGCGGTCGTGCGGCGCATTTTGCGGATTATCTTGCGGTTTCAATTCATACAGCGCGATGCCATGGCGCAGCAACTTCTTACGCCAACGCGCATAACCGGCGTGCACTACCGTGACATCATTGGCCGCCAGCGAATTGGTCAAGATGGCGATTTTGACACCGCGCCGTTTCAGCGCCAGTAACTGCGCCACGCCGGATCGGGTTGGAACAAAATAGGCCGAAATGATATCGAACTGCTGCTCTGGCATGCCGATCACTTCCAGCATGCGTTGCGGCAATAAATTGCGACGACGCGCTTTGCCCAATCCTTTGCGCGGATCGTCGCTCAATAAGCGTGACTCTGCCCACGTCATCGCCAATTCGCCTTGCTCCATCTGGCTGATGAACGATGAATGTTCCAGCCGCGCCAGATAACGTTCCACCGCCTCACTCTGTTGCCACTCTTCGGGCAAACGCACCGCCTGATGCACATCGCCACTGACATCCACCACTTTGCGCAGCGGCGACACCGCTTTGCTAAGCCAGTAGCGTTCAAAATCTTCCGCCACTTCGTCCACCACTGGGCCAATTGCCAGCACGTCGAGATCGGTAAACAGCGGTTCATCGCCGGTACCAAAATATTCGTCGCCGATATTGCGTCCACCCACCAGCGTGGCGGCGCCATCCACCGTCAAACTTTTGTTGTGCATGCGGCGATTGAGGCGGGAAAAATCGGTGAGATAACCCAGCGCGCGCAAGGTGCGGAACGAGAAGGGATTAAACAGGCGCACCGCGATATTCGGATGGCGATCGAGTTCCGCCAGCGTTTCATCGAGGCCCGGCGTGTTGTTGTCATCCAGCAACAAACGCACTTTCACGCCGCGCTCGGCGGCATTCAGCAGCGCGCTAAACAGCAAGCGTCCAGACATGTCGTTGTGCCAAATGTAGTACTGCACATCGATGCTGTGCTGCGCCATTTCCATCAGCAAATAGCGCGCGGCAAAAGCGTCTAATCCATCATTCAGCGGATGAATACCGCTCATACCCGGATGCTGCGCGCACCGCGCCTCGACGCTCTGCTTTAGCCCTTTTCCCGCTGGCTGCTCGGGCGGCAAAGAGGTTGCTGCTTCACTCATAAGGAATCCCTGAAATCGCTGGACCTATTATTGTTGGTATCAATGCGCAAAGAAGCAATCGGAGCCTTCCCCTTCTGCAAAATGGCGCATCGTCAATTTAGTCTAGACTTAGCCAAGCGTTCTGCATCCGGCGTTCACCGTGAGGAGAGGATTATGACTCAGCCATCCCTGCGCCATCACCCTCAGTTGTTCCGCAGCTTCTTTCAAGGCAGTTTTCCCTGTTCCACCGGTCGTCGCGCGGGCGGGCGTCGTTTAGATATGGTGATCAGCAGCGGCCACGACATGTTGCTGGAAAAAGATTATGCCGCGCTGGCGCAACAAGGTCTGCACACCGCGCGCGACGGAGCGCGTTGGCATCTGATTGAAGCTACGCCGCATGAGTATGACTGGCACAGCTTTCTGCCGATGGTGCATGCCGCCGCGCGCCACGACATGCAGATCATTTGGGAACTGGCGCACTTTGGCTATCCCGATCATCTGGATATCTGGAAAGCGGAATTTGTCGATCACTTTGAACGCTTCGCCCGCGCCATGGCGCAGTTAATGCGCGATGAAGGGATAACCCAGCCGTTTTTCACGCCGATTAACCAAATCTCCTTCTGGTCATGGGCTGGCGCCGATGTGTCGTGGCTCGATCCTTATGCCAGTGAACGCGGACGTGAATTAAAGCGCCAGTTGGTGCGTGCTTCATTGGCGGCGATGCATGCGATCCGCGAAGTCTATCCCGACGCGCGCTTTGTGTTAACCGATCCTCTGGTGCAAGTGGCTACCGATCCCGACAATCCCGACAGCAAACCTTACGCCGACGCGCAACATCAGGCGCAATTCGAAGCCTGGGATTGGCTGGCGGGACGCGATGCGCCGGAACTTGGCGGACGCGAAGATTTTCTCGATATCCTCGGCCTGAATTACTATCCCGACAACCATTGGTTTTTCTCTGGCGAAACCATCCCGCTGGATCACCCCACGCGTCAGCCATTGCACCGTTTACTGCTGCAATGTTGGCAACGTTATCAACGCCCAATGTTGCTGGCGGAAACCGGCGCGGAAGGCGATGCACGCGCGCCGTGGCTGCGTCAGGTGAGCGAAGAAGCGCGCTTGGCATTGACGCAAGGCGTGGCGCTGGAAGGAATTTCAATCTATCCGGTGGTGGAGTATCCGGCGTGGGCCGACGATCGTCGTTCGCCCGGCGCGCTGTTTGGCCTTGGCGATCCCAATGGCAATCGCACCTTGCATGAAGCGCTGGCGCTGGAGTTACGTAGTCAACAGATTAAGTGGCAGAACTGGGAGAAAAGCGATTAAGACTGCTGCGTGGTCGCGGTCTTTTGCGGGCAGGTTTGCACATCAAGCGTAGGATCGGTCGGGTGACGCACATCGGTCAGCCATGTCATGGTGAAGAGAAAAACCACGCCGATTAAACAGGCGGATAACAGGCCAATTATGGCGATCAGTTTGTCATCTCTGGCTTCCATCAACATCTCCTTGCAGGCTTCCTTTTCCCGTTGCTGACCTTAATTCATCCACAGGGTAATCATCAGGACGAAGATTATAAGCGTAACCGACGTCACTGCAAGCACCACAATGGCGAAGAGTGCGTCGTCCAGCGGTTGGCGATAAGGTTCGTCATGATCGTCGTGTGGTGCGGGTGAACTCATAATGACTCAAGCATTAGGGCGCGTTTCGAGCAGCAGAGTTTAAAGCAATACAGGGAAGGATAAAGCATTTAATTATAAGGGCGGCCATTTGGCCGCCCACTGATTAGAAATCGTAAGTCAGAGACACTTTCACCGTACGCGGTTCGCCCTGCGACAAGTAGGTGCCGCTGTCGTCGACGTTGGCCCAATACTTCTCATTGGTGACGTTATCCACGCCGACACGCCACACCATGTCGTTCTGGTTAACCTTCATGCGGTAACGCAGACCTAAATCCAGCGTGGTGTAGTCATCCAGCTTCATGTTGTTGGCCAGATCGGCGTACTGCGAACCGGTGTAGTTCAGCAACGCGGTCGCCGTTAAACCGTCAACTGGCTTGATGTCATATTCCGCACCCAGCGCAGCGGTAAAGCGCGGCACGCCAATGGCGTTTTTACCATCTTCGTTGCTGTCGCCGGTTTTGGTCATATCCGGATCGATCCAGGTCGCGCTGCTGTTGAGACGCAGACCCAGCACCGGCTCACCAAACACATTCAGCTCGACGCCACGGTTACGTTGTTCACCGTTAAGCTGGTAAACGTTGTTGTTTTTGATCCCCACCGGCTGCTTGATTTCAAACAGCGCCAGCGATCCACCAATGCGACCGTAATCGGCTTTGACACCTACTTCGTTCTGCTTAGCATGCACAATGCCGGTGACGCTACCGTAGTTGCTGGTACCAAACGGCGCCGCAGTGCCCGGCGTTAACGATTCGGTGTGGTTGGCATACAGCGAGATGTTTTGCGTGGCTTTATACAGCAAACCATAAGCAGGCAACCAACGACTGCTGTCAAAGCGCGTGCCGGTATCTTCTGCGCCGTCATAACCGTAGTTACGCACCACCACTTTCTGATGACGTGCGCCCAAGGTTGCCAACAAGCTGTCATCAAAGAAGCCCAGCGTATCGCTCAGCAGATAACCTTGCGAACGTGAACGGTAGGTGGTGAGCGGATCGCTGAACTTGCTGCCGCCGGAGTAAACGTTGTCCGGCTCAGTCACATCCTGCGGGTTATAGATGTTGACGTTGGCATCGTTGCCGGACGACATGCGATAGCTGTTTTTCGCGTTCGCGGTCATCGCGGAATAACCGAAGTTGACTTTATGCGTCACCGGACCGGTGGTGAAATCGCCACGCAGGCCAACCATGCCGCTCATGTTGTCCTGAATGCGATTGGTGCGGAAACGGCCGATGGTGGCGTTACCGGCGCTATCCAACACTTTTGGAATGCCGTAGTTGCCGACTTCGTGAGTATGCTGCGCGCCCAATCCGGCGTAGGCGGTCCACTGATCGGTGAGATCGTATTCCGCTTTTGCCAAACCGAATTCCGATTGGATATCACTGAATACCCAATTCTGGCTGTAGTTCTTTGAATTCGACGGCACATCAGGAATGAAGTCGATGCCGCTGATATTGATGCTGTTGCGCGCATCGTGGAAGGTTTTCTTTTGATAGCCGACGTCCAGCGAGGTACGCAGACGATCGCCACGATAATCCAGGCCGAGTGATGCGGCGGTGGTACGTTTCTTCTCACCATCAATCTCGGTGCCGCCTTCGCGATTTACCGCGTTCAGACGCACGCCAAACTGGTTGTTATCGCCAAAGCGACGTCCGATATCTGCCGTGCCGCCAACCTGCGAGCCGGAGGTGTAATCAACACCAATACGCGTCAGCGGCGTATCATCAGCGTGTTTTGGTTCGAGGTTAATCATGCCACCAACGCCGCTTTCGGCCGAACCGTTCAGCAAGGCGTTGGCCCCTTTGAAGATCTCAACACGATCAATCAGCGAGGCATCCATCACCTGACGCGGCACAATCCCGGCCAGGCCGCCGTAAGTCATGGCATCGCCATCCAGCTTGAAGCCACGAATGCGGTAGCTTTCAGCAAAGTTGCCGTAGCCTTTCAGATTCTGTACGCCAGCATCGTTACGCACCACATCACCGATGGTTTGCGCTTGCTGGTCTTGAATCATTTTCGAGGTGAAACCGATGACGTTAAACGGCACGTCCATCGCTTTCTGCTCACCCAGCATGCCGATGCGGCCGCCGTGCGCCACCTGACCATCGAGGTAAGCCGGCACCAGATCGTCGCCGCCGGGTTTGAAATCGCTTTGCGGTGTTGCGGTCACGGTTAGCGTTTGCTGCTCGTTTTTCGCGTCAGTTTGGGTTGTGGTGTTGGTAGTAGCAGCCATCACTGGCAAACAACCGGCGCTGACCATTACGGCCAACAGCGTCGGTTTCAGTCCGGGATTGAAAGGCATAGTGCGCATGAAGATCCCCTAATGCAAACGAATTGATAATCATTATTATTGCGGTTTGCGATTATGCGCAGCTGTACGGCGAAAGCAAGAAAAATCCGAGTTTTGGCAGGGAGATTATTCAGCGTGGCTTTGCGGAGGTCACCATAAATGGCGACCTTACGGGGTAAGTGCGAGGTTTTGTCGGGTCACCATAAATGGCGACCCTACGGGCGAAGTGCGAGGTTTTGTAGGGTCGCCATTTATGGTGACCTGGTTTTAGATAGGGGCAGAATTACGCTTCGCGCCAGCGCTTAAACACCAACGACGTATTAATCCCGCCAAAGGCGAAATTGTTAGATTGGATATAATCCGTCTCCAGATGACGCGCTTCGCCGATGATGTAATCCAGCTCTCCGCACTCCGCCGCCGGTTGCGACAGGTTCAACGTCGGCGCGAACCAACCTTCTCGCATCATCTCAATACTCATCCACGCTTCCAGTGCACCACAAGCGCCCAAGGTATGACCGAAATAGCTTTTCAGGGAAGAGATTGGCGTGCTGTTACCAAAAATCGCCGCAGTGGCCTGACTTTCTGCAATATCCCCGCGATCGGTGGCGGTGCCGTGCGCATTGATGTAGCCAATTTGCTCGGGCGTCACACCGGCGGTTTTCAGCGCGCGCTCAATACAAATCTGCATGGTTTCACGCTGCGGCTGAGTGATATGCGCGGCGTCGCAGTTAGTGTGGAAACCCACCAGCTCGGCATAAATGGTGGCACCGCGCGCCTGCGCATGCTCCAGCGATTCGAGAATCAAGGTGCCCGCGCCTTCGCCAATCACCAATCCGTCGCGCTGCTGATCAAACGGCGCTGGCGAAGTATGCGGCGCATCATTGCGCTGGCTGGTGGCGAACAGCGTATCGAACACCGCCGCTTCTGATGGACACAACTCTTCCGCGCCACCAGCGACCATCACGGTTTGATAGCCGTGGCGAATCGCTTCCCACGCATAACCAATCGCCTGGCTGCCAGAGGTACAGGCGCTGGAAGTTGGGATCACCCGGCCGCGCAGACCAAAGAACAAACCGGCATTGACCGCCGTGGTGTGCGGCATCATCTGCACATAAGTAGTGCCGGTAATATTGTTGGTGTGCTTTTCGGTCAGCATGGTAGCGAATTCGCTCACCGGGCCGGTGCTGCCGGTAGAAGAGCCGTAAGCAATGCCGGTTTCGCCGCTGGTCAGCACCGGATGATCGATCAATCCCGCCTGCTCCAGCGCCAATTCGGTGGCGCGCGTCGCCATCAACGAAACGCGGCCCATTGAACGAATGCGTTTGCGTGTGTAATGCGCCGGCGGCGCGAAATCATCAACCGGCGCGCCCAGCAGCGTGTGCAAGCCATCGTACACCTGCCATTCAGGCATATGGCGCACCGCATTTTTGCCCTGTTTGATGCGATCGGCGATCGCGCTCCAGCTTTCGCCAAACGCCGTCACGCCGCCCATGCCGGTTACCACTACACGCTGAATCACAGCATACCTCCATTGATTGAAATCACCTGACGCGTGACGTAGCCCGCGATATCCGACATCAAGTAGCTGGCCAGTCCGGCGACTTCATCCGCCGCGCCCATACGCTTCATCGGAATGATTTTCAGCGCTTCATCAATCACCACTGGCTCAAGATCGGTCATGCCGGTATCAATCAAGCCCGGCGCGATGCAGTTGACGGTGATTTTGCGCTTCGCCAATTCAATCGCCAGCGCTTTGGTGGCACCAATAATCCCAGCTTTCGCCGCGCTGTAGTTGACCTGACCGCGATTGCCCATGATGCCGGAAACCGATGACAAGGTAATGATGCGCCCACCTTTGCGCAGGCCGATCATCGGCATCACGCAGGGTTGAATCACGTTGTAGAAACTGTCGAGATTGGTGTGGATCACGCTATCCCACTCGTCTTCGGTCAGCGCCGGAAATGCCGCGTCACGGGTAATACCGGCATTGCTGATCACGCCGTAATACGCGCCGTGTGCCGCGATATCCTGTTCCAACGCGGCGCGTGTGGCATCGCGCTGAGCCACGTCAAACTGCAAACTGCGACCACGGCCGCCCGCCGCAACGATATCGGCAAGCGTGTTTTCCGCGCCTGCGCTATCGCGGTGATAATGCACCACGATGTCAAAACCGTCCTGCGCCAGGCGCAACGCGATGGCGCGGCCAATCCCTTTACTTGCGCCGGTCACTAATACGCTGCGTGTCATGGCTGAAGTCCTTGTTGCAATTGATGTAATTCTTGTTCATCGGGCTGATAAGTATTTAATCGGCCGCTGGCGATCACCTCATCGTTGCAGCGAATTTCACCTTCAAAGCTGCCCAGTTTGTCGTCACGCATCAGCAGGCGCATTTCGATATGCAGCGTGCTGTTGGCGGCAAAAGTGGGATGACTGGCACGATAACCGCGTCCGCCAAGCAACATGCCGGGACGAATGTCACTGTCACCGCGCTGGCGGGCGTGATAACCCGACCACACGCCGACGGTTTGCGCCATGATCTCCACGCCAAACCATGCTGGCAGCTCGCCTTGTGGCGTGAGAAATGGCGCTAACACGCCGCTGGCGTTGATGCTGACGGCACAGATCACGCTGTCATCCACTACCTCAATCACGCGGTCCAGCAGCAACATCGGCGCGCGGTGCGGTAGATAATCGCCAACCGGCAAAAAATCACTCATGAGACTTTCCTACAATCAGGCAGGTATTGTTCCCGCCAAAAGCAAACGAATTTGAAGCAATCACCGGCCGCGCCAAGGGTTGCGCACGGGTGAGTAAACCGCACTCCGGCAACGACATATCGCGGCTCGCAGCGGAGAAATCCTGCGGCGGCAACGGAAGATTGTGTTGCAGAATCAATGCCGCCAACGCCGCTTCGGTCGCGCCTGCTGCGCCTAAGGTGTGACCGGTGAGATGTTTGGTTGAGCTGCACGGCACGCGATCGCCAAACAAGCGATGCACCACCGCCGATTCCACCTGATCGTTGAGCGGCGTCGCGGTGCCGTGCAGGTTGATGTAGCCAACATCCTGCGGCGCTAAATCGGCCTGCTGCAATGCCATCAACATGGCGCGCTCCGCGCCAACGCCTTCAGGATGCGGCGCTGACATGTGCCAGGCATCCGAAGATTCGCCGCAACCGAGCAGCGCCAGCGGCTGCTTTTCGCGCGTTAGCAACAACAGCGCGCCCGCTTCGCCAATCGAAATGCCGTCGCGGTCGGTACTAAACGGCGCGCAATGCCGTTCTGATAGCGACTCAAGGCTGGCAAAGCCGTTGATCGGCATGCGACTCAATGAATCCGCCCCGCCCACCAGCGCCACATCAACGATTCCCGCCTCAATCAGCCGTTGCCCACTGATAATCGCGCGCGCGCTGGAGGAGCAAGCCGTAGAAATGGTGTACGCCGGACCGTCCAGTTGCAGATAGTGCGCCAGAAAACGCGACGGATCGCCGAGTTCCTGCATGCGGTAATCGTAGCCTGGCAAACCGCCAGCCACTTGACGATCGCCTTCATCCACGCCTGAGGTGCTGGTGCCCAGCACAATCGCCACGCGATCGCGGCCATATTGTGCAATCGCCGCATCCAGCGCCAGCCGAAATTGCGCCAGCGCCGCCAGCAACAGCTGATTATTGCGCGTGTTATGCGCCGCCAGGTTCTCAGGAATCGGTGGCAATTCGCCCTGCACTTCGCCCAGCCAGCAGCGCTTACCCGCTTGCAGCCAGCCATCACGCGGCTGCATGCCCGGCGCGCTGCCCGCTTGCAGCTGGGTAGCAATCTGCGCGAGGTCGTTGCCCAATGCGTTAACCATGCCGAAGGCGGAGATGTAAATCATGATGACGCGTCCAGATGTTGGATTTGAATCTGATAGCCAAAGGCACGTTGATCGATGCTGATTGGCTCGCGCACTGCGCCACGTTGCAGATAACGAATCAGCGTCACCACTTCACCCGAAGGATCGCGCAGCTCGCGGCGATCGTCGATATCGGTTAACGTCCAACCGCGCGGTAGCTGCGGCTTCCACGCACTGATCGGCCAATGGCTGAGCATCACATCCGCCAACACCTGACTGGCGGGCGGCATTTCCGGTAGCGCCATCATCTGTTGCGTGTGGATACCGTTTTTATCGTAGGTCACGCGGAACAGGCGAATGCCAAGCGAGGACAAACCCGCCAGGCTCAACTGCTGTGAATCGGCGCTGAGCAGCACCAACAGTGATTGGGTTTTGCCTTTGGCGTGACCAGTCAACAGTTGCTGCTGCTGGAAAGCCGGTGAAATGCCCGGTGCCGGCAGCGTGACGCGCACGCCCGGTTTCAACCACGCGCTTGGGCGATGGTCATTATGCGCTGCACACCCGCCCAGCAGCAGGCTCAACAGCAGCAAAAATCCTGGTCTCATCGTTGCTTCCTTTTCCCCGCTGCCAGCGCCAATGGCGCCAGCAAGAATGCACAAAAAATCCCGCTACACAGCACGGTGCCAAAACCACTGATCGCCGCCGTGCTACTGAACACCAGCATGCCGAGCGTCAGCAACGTGGTGATCATCGCCAGC
This sequence comes from Pantoea sp., assembly GCF_039594315.1. Lineage (GTDB taxonomy): Bacteria > Pseudomonadota > Gammaproteobacteria > Enterobacterales > Enterobacteriaceae > Pantoea. The sequence continues at coordinate 104,074 of NZ_JBCNNP010000007.1, read as the reverse complement.
GTCACCGCCAGCATTGACGTTAACGGCGTACCGCGCGGATTGCTGAAGAACAGCGTGTAATTGATGCCGATGCCAAGCACTAGAATCAGCGCCAGCAAGGCAAACAGGTTTAGGCTGGCTCCGATCCAGCCGAGCGTTGCCAGCGCCGCCGCCAGCGACAACCACGACGGCAACGCGCTACGCATCCCGGCTTTGATGCCGAGCCGCAGCATGTAGCTGGCGGTGATCAATAACAACGCCAGCGCCAGTAATCCACTTAACAGTGTGCGCCAGAAGCGGAACAATTCATCGTAACTGGCTTTGCGATCAACCCAGCTAACGCCCGCTTGCTGCTGCGCCAACTGTTGCAGCGCCGCGCTGTTTTTCACGCCATTGATTGGCACCAGCACGCTGCTGCGTCCATCCGGCAGCGACAACCATAACAGTCGCCAGCCTTCGCTCAGCGGACTTGCCAGCCAATCGGCGGCGGAAACCGGCATCGCCTGCAGATCGGCATTGGCAACGGTGATACCCGCTTGCTTCAGACGCTCAATCACGGTTGGCGCAGCTTGCTGCAATAGCGTGACGTCCTGCTGCTGCTGCGCCAGTGAATTCAGCGGCAGCACGCGGTAACCGGCGAACCAGCCTTGCTGTTGCGCCTGTTGCAACTTCGGCGTTAAAGCACTGAGACGTTGCAGCGCCTGCTGCTCATCATCGCCCCACACCACAAACCAGGTTTGATCGGCTTGCTGCCCGGTGAGTTGCGCCAGTTGGCGATCCTGCGCCAGCAACTGCGCCGGGGCGCTTTGCAGATGAGCGATATCGTCATCGACCCGCAGTTGCACAATACCGCTGGTGGCGTAAATCGCCACTAACGCCGGTAATCCCCATTTTAGCGGGCGATTGCGACGCCAGGCGGCCAGCCAGCGCGCCAGCCACACCATTGCGGGAATCGGCCGCGCCGGCAAACCGCGCACCAGCCACGGATAAAAGCAGATTACCGTCAGGCATGAAGCACTCAATCCGCTGGCAGCGAAGACCGCCAATTGGCGCAAGCCGGGGAACGGTGCCAGCAGCATCAGCAGCCAGGCAATCGCCGTGGTGCCCAGCGCCAGCAACAAAGTGCCGCGCACTTTGTGCAGACTTTGCCACGGCGTGGTGTTTTCGCCATGCACCATGCGTTCGGTCAGATAGTAGAGCGTATAATCGGCCGAGATGCCGACAATGCTGAGGCTCATGACTAGCGTTGTGAGATGCAGCTCACCAAAAAACAGTAAGGTGAAGACGGTTCCCGCCATCGCGCCAATCGCTACCGACAGCGCGCACAGCGCCAGTGGTCGCAGCGAACGAAATACCAGCCACACCAGCAGCAGCAATCCTGCCAGCGTTGCGCTGCCCAAGGTTTCCACATCATGTTGTGCGCGCTGACTGGCATCGTCGCTAAACAGCACCGTGCCGCGCGTCAACAGTTGCGCCTCCGGCCAGCGCGTTTTTAACTGTTGCTCAAGCTGATTCAGCGCCACCACCAGTTGATGACTCTCTTTGATGCTAAACGCATTGCTCGCCAGTTCGCCGTGCAGAAAATACCAGCGGCGCTGTTGCGCATCGTTAACCGTCAACCAACCGTTGTGCAGCACCATTTTGTTGGCGCTTTGCTGCAACGCCAACTGCGCGCCGCGCACCAGCAACAGCGGATCGTTATTGATCTCTTTGCTGCCGACACCGGCAAACGCCGAGAACAATTGCGCCAGAATCCAGTCGGCTTGCGCGTTGCCGCCGTTTTGTAAGCGCGCTCGCGTGGCGGGATCGATTAATCCGTTACGATGCTGAAAGGCATAAGCGCCCCAACGCTGCATCTGATTATCATCCAGCTCGCCGCTCACCTGTTTAAGCATCGGCAAGGCACGCAATTGCTGTTGCCACCACGCGGCAGCCGCATCGCCGTCTTGGTTGTTGGCGCTCACCAGCCACACCAATTGACGATCAAGGCGCTGCATAAATCCTTGCTGAATTTCCGCGGGTGCCTGGCCGAGATTCTGCTGCGGCAACAGCGCTAGCACACTGCTGTTAAGCTGGCTGCGCGGCAACAATAGCGCCAACGCCACTGCCAGCGTCAGACACATCGCCAGCCACAGCAGCGCGAGTTTTTTCTCACTGCGCTGGGGCAAAACGCGCTCGCTCTTCATCGGTCAAGGTGGATGGTTCGGTACGCGTGTTGCTTAAAGTGATCTCGGTTTTATCGCCCTGCTTATCATCCAGCGTGATGCGATTGAGGAATTGCTCACCTTGCAGATCGATGCGGTTAAAGATTTTATTCAGCGGCGCGGCCTTGGGCGTCAGGCCCAACTGCCAGCTGTTGTTGCCGCGATCGTGGAAATCGAGGTCAAAATTCTCGCGCAACACCTTTTCATCGGCCTGGAACAGCGCGCGCAGCAGATGGTTGAACTGGAACATTTGCGGATTGCTGTCGGCGGTGATCACCTGCGGCGGCTGGCCGCTCATACTCTGTACCATACGTTTATCGTCGAGGATCAGCATCAGCGGGAACGGCGTGGCTTGCTGCCACCACAAACCTTGCTGCTGAGCGATCAGTAACTGGCCGCGCGAGACCAGCGGCTGTGACATGCCAGCGATGGTGCGCACCTGAACAAAATTGGCGCGGATCACCGGCTGGCTGGCGAAACGCTGTTGTAATTGTTCCAGCGTTACCGCGCTGGCGCTGCTGCATACCAACAGCAGCAGCATCGATAAAATTCGCATCACGGCTTCACTCCCAGGCGTTCAAACAGAATGTCAGGTGAGACAAAACACATCTCCTGCGTGGTGGCATTGACCGCCACCTGAATGGTGTGGGCTTTGGTGGTCACCTGCCCCGCCGCGTTGCGAATCACGTAATCAATGCGCAAACGATTTTCATACTCGGTAATGCTGGCGACGACGCGCACCGTCTCTTCATAGCGCAACGGCTGGCGATATTTGACGTGGGTATCGACCACCGGCCAAACGTAGCCGCTGGCGGACATTTCACCGTAGCTGTAATTGACGCTGCGCAACAAGGCTTCACGCGCTCGTTCAAAAAAGCGGAAATAGTTGCCGTGCCACACCACGCCCATCGGATCGCAGTCGTGGAACGACACGGTGATCTCCACTTCAGCGCGGTAGTTCGCTTCACTCATCGCGGCTTTTCTCCTCTGGCAATGACCAGAAATCGTAAAAATTAAACCAATCCAGCGGCGCCATCAGCGCATGCTGTTGCAGGCGTTCGGCGTAGCGATCAACGGTGGCTTGTAACGCTTGTTGACGTTGCGCTCGCGGCAGCAACAGCGGATCGGCAAAGGCTTCGCAGTGCACCCGCAGTCGCCCCTGTTCACGCAGCGCAAACATCAGCAATACCGGACAACGCAGCGCCGCCGCCAGTACAAACGGCCCTTGTGGAAACGGCGCGGGGCGGCCCATAAATTCGCTCCACACCACGCGACGTTCGCCGCCGCGCTGGCGATGAACCGCAGTACGATCGCCGACAATCGCCACCCATTCACCGGCATCGAGTTTTTGTTGCAGCAGAATAGCGGTGTCGGGGCCGATATCGGTGACCGGCATCAGATTGACGCCGGCCTGCGGCGCGATGCTTTCCAGCACATCGCGGAAGCGTTGCGCGTTCTCGGTGAACACCAACGCGTTAATCACCAACCCGTTGACCTGCTTCGCCATCGCGCGGCAAGCTTCGATATCGCCCAGATGCGAGGCCAGAATCAGGTGTCCTTTACCCTCGGCAGCGCGAATGGTGGCTTCAGCCCCGGGCGCGAAATCGATGTCGCGTCCCCATTGCAGATCGCCGCGCCAGCTTGCGACTTTATCCAGCATGCTGTAGCCAAAGCGCAGGAAATGGCGATAGCTGTTAATCGGTGCAGGCAGCGCGATGTTCTGCTGCTGTGCCACCGCTTGCACGCGTGTTAACCACTGTTGCGAGGCGGCACGCGCGGCGCGTCCCGTCAGCCAATACACCGCCACCACCGGCCACAACAGCAGCACAAACGGCAAGCGCCCGGCGCGACGATACAGCCACAGCATAAAGCGCAAGCCGCTTTGACCGCGACGTTCCGGCGTGGCCGACCAATGTTGCGCATTGCCACGCTGGCGCAGCAGTTGCGGGATGCGTGGCAACATGCCGAAGAATAGACGTGTATGCATCCACGAAATGCGTAGATTGTCGTGTAAAGCATCAAAGTGCGACAAACCGGTGGCGGGATAGGTCACGCGTGTGGCGATGAAGCGGCTCGGCGTGCCTTGCCAATACAGGCGCACCATGATTTCCGTATCGAAATCCATACGTTGACCAATTGGACGGCGATCGCACAGTTTCAGCGCAGCCGCCAACGGATAGACGCGAAAACCGCACATGCTGTCTTTGATGGAAAACGACAAGGTTTCCACCCATACCCAGAAGTGCGTGATGTAGCGGCCGTACAAACGTGATTTTGGGATTGAACCATCGTAAATCGGCTGGCCGGAGATCAAACTGTGTGGATAACGTTGTGCTTCGGCTAACATGCGCGGCGTGTCTTCCACCTGATGTTGGCCGTCGGCATCCAATTGCAATGCGTGGCTGTAACCGGCGGCCGCAGCGGCACGCATCCCGGCGATCACCGCCGCACCTTTGCCTTGATTATGCGGCAGCGTCAGCACCTGCAATTTTGGTGCACGGAGCGCGGCAATCTGCTGTTTAGTGGCGGCATCGCTGCCGTCATCCACCAGAATAATCGGCAGATCAAACGGTTCCAGCCGCGCCAGCACAGATGCCAGCATGGCGCCGTGGTTGTAACAGGGAATCAGCACGCACGGCTTAAATTCAGCGTTTAACACAGGCGAATTTTCCCGCTGCTGGCAACCGTGCTGCTATCACCGTTGATCAGGCTGTAGCTGAAACTCAGCAGCGATTTTTCAGCGTTCCAGTGCAGTTGCAATTCCAGTTCGGCATCCGGCGGCACCGGCTGCTGAAATTTGATGTTATCAATCGAGGCAAAGGCTTTACCGGGTGCAAGACGTTCAAGGCCGTAATGCAGCGCCCAATCCAACTGCGCCACGCCGGGCAGAATCGCCAAGGTGGGGAAATGACCGCGGAACCAAAACAGATCGGCGGCAGCATGCAGGCGTAACGTCAACACATCGCCCTGCTGCTGGGCTTGCAATTCAACCGGCAACATCAAACAACTCCTCAATTTGCGGCCAGGCGCGCTTACTTTGTGCGGTGACCGGAATGGTGGTCACCACGCGCCAATAGCGTGGCATGGCAACCGGCTCCAGCCAGGGTTGCAATGCCTGCTTCCATTCTCGTTTGCGCTGATGCAGCGTGGCGGCATCAGGCACATCCAGCAACGCCAGCACCACACCAATCGCATGGCGGCCGTGACGTTGCAGCGCCAACGCAGCGGCGTCGGTTACGCCCGGCAACGTCAGCAAGCGGCGCTCGATTTCACTCAGCGACACGCGTTTGTCTTCAATCTTCACCACGCGATCCTGGCGGCCGGCTAATTCAAATTCCCCGCCAGGTTGCTGCACAAGGCGATCATCCAACGCACAACCTTCCGCGCTTTCCAGCAAGGCTGAAAATATGCGCCAGCGCCCGGCTTCTGTCTCGCGCAGCGTCACCTGCGGGAAACAGTGCCAGCGCGCGTTTTCATGCTGCGCGCTGCGCCAGCCAATCACACCGGTTTCGGTGCTGCCATAAATTTCATCAACTGTGCAACTCAACGCCTGCTGCGCCTGTTGCGCAGCTTCCCACGGCAAGGCGCCACCGGCTGAGACGATCAATTCACAGCGCGGAGCGGCGAGTGAGCGATCAAGACGGCGCAAAAATGCCGGGCTGCTGATAAAGGCATAGCATCGCTCGGCCGATTGGTCGGCTAACTGTTCACTGTAGAAGATTTGCTGCGCGGCGAACGGTAAACCCAGCGCCATTGGCAGCACGATGCGAAAACTCAATCCGTACAGATGTTGATGGCTGACAGAAGCAATCATATGGCAATCGCGGAGCCGTTGGCCCCACAAGCTGTACAGCCAGTGCGCTTCTACATCCAGCGCGCGCAGTGATTTCACCACGCGGCGCGGCGTGCCAGTGGAGCCAGATGTGAATAGCACCAGATGGGCATCTTCCGCGATAGGCGGCAATTCACCTTCGGCTAGCGCACCGTCCCAGCGCAGTTGCGTCAGCGAGACGTCCAGCGGCATATCGCTGAGTACGCCATCGAGTTGATCGGCCATCTCTTCTAACTGTGCGGCGCGACAATGACCGGGAATCACCGGTGTTTTGCCGGCATGCCACAGCGCTAAGAGCGCGGCGGTAAAAGCGTAACTGTTATCGAAACACAGCGCCCAATGCTGGCCCGCTTGCTGTTGCAATCGTTGTGATAACGCCTGCACCTGTTGACGCAGCAGCGACAGAGTGAACTGTTGTTGGCCTTGCCAGGCAACGAGGCGATCCGGCGCATTCAGCCAGTCGCGGATACTGCAAACCTTCATGCCTGTTTCCTTATACGCTGACGTAGCAGCCATTCGCCGCCCATCAACGCGCCCATCAGAATATAGCTGATGCCGCCATTCCAAAGCGTCCACAGTTGGAGATTGTTGAGCAGGCAGGTCGCCAGCGCCACGCTGCCATTGAAGATGAAAAAGCCGCACCACACTTGCGTCACGCGCCGCGTGTAGCGCACTGCGCGCGGCGGCAGTTCGGGTTCACGCAGCCGTGCCAGTCTTTCCACCAGCGGCATTGGGCTCCACAATGAACTGCCAAACAGCAGCAGCATCAGCACGTTGACCACCAGCGGATACCACAGCAACAGGTGTTGCGATCGCAGCAGCAAGCTAGCAAGGCACAACAGCGTGCCGACCAGCGCCAGCAGCAGCATCACGCGCCCCATAGCCCCGGTTGCGCGCCGCAAACTCCAGATGCGCAGCACAAACAGCAGCGCCAGCAAGCCCAACATGCCGCGCCATTGTGGCTGCGTGATGGTGAGCCACACTAAAAATGGCCAGGCGAGCAACGTCAGCGCATTTAGCAGCCGCAGAAGCGTGCACATGCCAATAATCAGGCTTCGTCGCGCATCAGTTGGTCGACGGCGTCAACCACATCCTGCACGGTACGTACGGCGCGGAAGGTTTCCGGTTTGATTTTGCGGCCAGTGCGTTTTTGCAGATGCACCACCATATCGACCGCATCAATGCTATCCAGCTCGAGGTCTTCATACAGACGCGCCTCAGGGCGGATATCATCCGGCTCAATTTCAAACAGCGAGGTAAGAAGCGAGGCGACTTCCTGGTAAATTTCGTTTTTGTTCATCATGTTGGCTGCTCTCAGGCTTGCTGTTGTTCAACAAACGCGGCCAGGGTAGCCACGGAAAAAAAGTGCGCACGCAGCGTTTCGCTCTCGGCGGAAAGCTGTACGCCAAAGCGATTTTTCACCGCCAGTCCCAGCTCCAGCGCATCGATAGAATCGAGACCCAGCCCGTCGCCAAACAGCGGCGCGTCGGTTTCAATATCATCCGGGGTAATGTCTTCCAGATTCAGCGTATCGATAATCATCTGTTTGATGTCGTTGATCAGTACTTGCATAACTTAGTTGGTCTCTTGAGGCACCAGCGCCTGTTGCAGGTGACGCGTCAAACGGCGCGCGGCCAGCGGCTGCGCATCCTCTTCGTCTTCACTAAAGGCCTGGCTAGCAATACGCGATTGTACGCGTACAGTAAAAAGCGGTTTAACCAGCGGAATCTGATACCAGCGGCTTTGTTTATCGAGCATACGCTGGGTGCAGGTAATGTGAACCACGCGTAGCTCGCATCCGGCGCGCACCGCGATATTGGCGGCACCGCGTTGTAGCTTCAGCGGCTCGCCGTAGCGCGTACGCGTCCCTTCCGGGAAAATCAAAATGGTATCGCCACGCGCCAGTCGTTGTTGGCTATCGGGCAGCAGCGTATCAGCTTCGCTATTAATCAGGTAATCCGCGGCGCGAATCACGCCACGAAAGAAAATATTGTGGCGCAGATCGGCTTTGACCAGGCAATCCATTTCCGGCAGCACCGATGCAATCATCACGTAATCGATTAACGAAGGATGATTGGCGACAATCAGGCAGCCACGATCCTGGCGCAACAGCTCAGCACCGATAATCTGGTAATCATAAACACCGACCAGGCGGCAGAAACGCAGGAAGCAGCGGAAACTCCACGCAATACTGCTGCGGGCAATTTGACGACGGCGCAGGCCATCGCGCTGCACCAATAACAGCAGATTGAACCAGATCAGCGAGAGTAATAAGCCGCCAACGCTGAACAGCGTAAAACTGACGGCGGTCATCACCAGCCGCCAGTAATAGTTGAAGCCGGGGCGCGTGCGAGCCAACGAATTATCCGCCATGCTGCTCCCAACGCCATTGATGGCGTTCACCGGCAATCGTGAAGCGTGGCGTGTTACGCAGCAATGCCGCCAGCATTTGCACGCTTTGCGGCAAGGCTTCAGCAAGCGCTTCGCCAGGCTGTGCTGCGCAACGCAGTTGGTCACCGGCCCGCAGCAGCAGCGCGACGGCATAAGGCACATTGAACAGCTCGGTTTCCGGCAGCCACGGATGATAGTAGTCCGGCACGCTGCCATCGAAATCCACCAGCAAAACCTGCTGGTAACCGGCTTGATGTAACGACGCGACTTCAATCAGCCCTTGCTGAAAACTGTCGATACCGGCGGAGATCGAGGAAGAAACCAGTGGCTGGCGCGCGGCGATAGTCAGGCTTCCCACCGCAGAGTTGTGCACTGACATAGCGAAATCGGTGGGCGAAAGCGGTTGTTGATCGGCTAAGGCCGTGAGAATACGCAGATTACGTTCCAGTTCACCGTGGCGACTGGTAAAAACCACCGCATCCACCGTTTGCCGCGCCAGCAACGCCAGCCCGCACTCCACTGCCGCACGGCTGCCCACGCTGAGACGACGCGCGGTCATCATTGGCAAAAATTGCGGTTTGGCGATCGGTTGCGTGGCATCAAAGGCTGAAGCGTGTTGCGCCCAGCTTTGCCATTGTTCTGCGGTGTTGTAGCCCGGCGCGATGGCGTGCCAGTCAACCAGGGAGTAAGCGAGTTTCATACCTGTATTCTTTTTTCAGCCTCAGGAATGGTCAGATTTTCTCTGCGCGGCATCCCTTCCTTGCTTGCTATCTATTCCCGTCATCCACCGAAATGGATGTCGCCGATTAACAAGGCGGGCACATGGCCCGCCTGTTTCTATTTCGGCAGCGTGACAACTAACTTTACACAATTATGTCAGCTATCCCGCTTCGCGCTTATTTCGCGGATTCAACCGCCAAACGCGTTTGAATACCCTGATTCAGGTTTTCAATCCAACGATTATAGTTGCGGTGAATTTGGCCGCTACCAGCGCGCAAATTCTGACTGCTAACGTATTGGATTTGATAGCTATTGGCGGTGTAGTTAATGCGAATATCCGCCGTATGACCGCGCTCAGCCAGGTGACCATTCATGGTGCCTGGACCGGCAGGCGACATCACCCATTTGTTAGCGGCACCGGCTTGAATAATCGCTTGCTTCATTTGCGCGTCAGAATAGTTCTGTCCCACAGTCTGGCTTACATTTTGGATCGGTGCCGTGCGCGGTGCACAGCCCGTCAACAATACAGCGCTCACTAATAAAGCCAGGCCGACATTTTTATTCATCATGTTATTTTCCTTCCCTTGTCATGGCAGGCCGCCAAGTGTGCGACCTTGCAAGTAAACCAACCTGCAATAATCCGTCTGGATTGAGCAAAACGTGCGAGATAATAACATTATTTGTAAAGACAAGTAAAAATAAGCATGAATAACTTAATAATGGACTAGCAACGAATAAAACTCTGCGCCAATCCAATACCTCTTATAATTCCCACCAAAAAATGGCCTTCTGGCATGATGATTAACCCTGCCAACCGCCACCTAATGAGCGATAAAGATCAATTTGTGCCAGCAGCAGCGTATTTTTCACCGAGACGATATTCAGTTGCGTGCTGAATAAGGTACGTTGCGCATCCAACTCATCGAGATAAGAAGCGTAACCATTTTGATAACGGTTATGCGCAATGCGATAAGCTTCCGCAACGTACTTCTCTTGCTTCTGCAACTCGGTCAGCTGCTCCTGACTGCGGCGAATCGCATCCAGTGCGTTATCGACATCAGCAAAGGCACTGCGTACCACTTTTTCATAGCCGTAAAGCGCCTGATTGCGCGTCGCCATCGCCACGTCAACCTGCGCCGTTAAGGCTTCGCGATTAAGTATCGGTGCCAGAATGCTGCCACCGATGCTCCACAGTTCGAAAGGTGTATCCAGCAGATTGTGCAGCGTGAAACTTTGATAAGTGCCGCTGGCGGTGAGATTGAGTGACGGCAGTAGATTGGCCTGCGCGGAAGCCAGCGAGGCATCGGCGGCGATTAACTGACGCTGCGCCTGCACAATATCCGGGCGGCGATTAAGCAATTGCGATGGCAGCAGCGATGGCAGTGTTTGCGGTTTGATGTGATCAAACTGGCTATTGCGCGCAATTTCGCGCGGATTCATGCCCACCAACACGCTCAGCGCATTCTCCTGCTGCTCGATTTGGTGTTGCAGTTGCGGGATTTGCGCCTTGGCGGTTTGGTATTCCGATGCCGCCTGCATCCATTCCAGTCGCGAGGTGTAGCCTGTCTCAAACTGACGCTGCGCTAAATTAAGCGAGTTTTCTCGCGTGGCGAGCGTGGCTTCGGTCACGCGCAATTGTTCATCCAGCGCACACAAGCTGAGATAGCCGGACGCCACCGAACTGGCAACGGTTAGCTCGGCGGCAGAAGCCGCAGCGCGTTGCGCATCCAGTGAGGCTTCGGCGGCACGAATGCTGTTGCTGCGGCTGCCCCACAAATCCACTTCATAGTTGGCCTGCAACAATCCCTGAAATACCGCGTTCTCATACGGCTGCCCGGTCACCGCCGACAACGCACGTTGATGGGTGGCCGCTACGCCCGCCGACAACGTGGGGAAATTGTCACCCTGCGCGGCTCGCAATTGCGCACGATATTGATCCACCCGTGAACGTGCGCTGAGGATATCGCTGTTGTGCTGCAAGGCTTGCGAGACCAGGCGATTGAGATTGTCATCGCCAAAGTTTTGCCACCAGCGCGCTTCCGGTGCTGCCTGCGGCCCCACCTGCTGACGCCAGCTATCCGGGATCGGTAAGGATGACGGCGCTTTTTCCACCGTGGTGCCGCAACCACCGATCATCAACGCCATCAATGTGGCTAACAGCGCGCGTTTCATGGCGCGTCCTTGTGTGGCTCGGCGGCAGTATCAATGTCCACTTCCACCGACATGCCCGGACGCAGCGCACGCAGATCGTCATTGAGGATTTTGATGCGCACCGGAATACGCTGCGCAATCTTCACAAAGTTACCGGTGGCGTTATCCGGCGAAATGGCGCTGAACTCCGATCCGGCGGCAGGCGAGATGAATTCTACGCGGCCATTATAATGGCGTCCATCAAGCGCATCGACGCGAATACTGACTGGCAATCCGGGACGCACGCGCGCCAACTGCGTCTCTTTCAGGTTGGCGATAATCCATTTATTCTCGGGTACCACTGACGTTAAGCGCGTGCCGGCGGTGACGTAAGTGCCTTTACGCACTGACAATTGCCCCAGCTGACCGCTATCTGGCGCGATGATGCGCGTGTTGGCCAAATCGATATTCGCCAGTTCCAGCGCCGCTTGCGCGCTGGCAACATCACCTTGCAATGACGCACGATTGACGATCACCGTTTGCAGATTTTGCTGTGAAACCGCCACTTGCGCATCGGCCTGACGCAGTTGCGCCTGCGCTTGCGCATTGGCGGCGCGCGCAGCATCGCGTTCACGCACTGAAAGTGAACCATCAGCCGCCAGATTCTCCACGCGTTTCAAGTCGAGACTGCTTTTCAGCGCCTGGGCTTTGGCGTTTTCCAGTGCCGCTTTGTTGCTGAGAATATTGGCTTCGGCACTTTTACGCTGCTGCTGGTTATTATTCTGCGCGGCAATTTTCATATCCAGCTGCGCCTGCGCCTGATGCACGCGCTGACGATAAATGCGGTCGTCGATGGTCATCAGCAATTGGCCTTTGGTCACCGGCTGTAAATCCACCACCTCAACATCAGTGAGATAACCACTGACCTGTGGGCTGATAAAGGTGACTTGTCCACGCACATAGGCGTTTTCCGTCGATTGGATGGTGCTGGTGAACGGCCAAAGTTGCCAGGCATACAGAATGACCAGCACGCCGACGATAACAATGCCGCTACCAGCAGCAATGGAAAGAATGCGGCGGCGGTTGCTGCGCTCACGCTCAGCGGCCTGAATGTCGTCCTGTTGGCTCATGGATTCTCCGTTGAATTAACTGGTAATGCTTGCTGGCGTGCGGCCTCAATTTTAGCCTGACGCCAGTTGATAATGCGTAAGCGCGTGAGGCGATATAGCACCCAAATCAAGGTGATAAAGGCCAACGCGGCGGTGAGTAAATAGGTGTCGTTGTAGGCCAGCACGTTAGCTTGCAGTGTTGCTACCGTTTGCAATTGGCTGCTGCTTTGCGCGCTGAGTAGCACGTTATCGGGCAACTGGCTGTTGAACAGCGCACTGTATTGGCTGAGACGTTCAGTGACGTTGGGATCGAGTAACGAAAGCTGGTCGCCGAGCAAGCTGGAGTGATATTTCTCGCGCCACGTCTGGAACGTGCCGAGGATCGCAGCGCCAATCAAGCCGCCGAGGTTTTGGCTCATGCCAAACAACACCACAAAACTCACCAGATTTTTCGGCTGCGTCACCACGCCGCCAATGCCTAACAACATGGCAGGAGCGAGGAAGAAAGCGCTGCCGAAGCCCAGCAAGAACTGGCTGACATACAGGTTATTACCGCGCGTCAGCGGGCTGGATTGCGCATCCATCAGCGAAGCGATGATCATCACCACCAGCGATGCCACAATCGGCCAGCTCAAATGCGTTGGCCGGATGGTTAACGCACTGGCCACCATGCCACAAATCACCCCGCCGATAATGGCAAACGCCAGACCGCGCATCTGATCGTTGAGCAAACCGAGTTGCTGCAAGAATCCGACGGCACCCGTGTTCTGTTCCGCCAGCAGAATGCGCATCATGATCATCACAATACCCAGCCGCACAATCATGCCGTTGCTGAGCCAGCGTGTGTTGATCAACGGATTAGCGCGGTTGTGCTCAACCACAATCGCCGCCACGATCAGCACCAACGCCAGCGCTAATGCAATACCCAGCCACGGCGTGGTGAACCACCATTCGATGCGCCCCAGCGACAGCACACCACACAGCAGCGCCATGCCCGGTGCCAACAGAATAAAGGTGACGAAATCCATCTTTTCGAACGCCTTGATGCGGTCGCCGGGCGGCAACTTCACCACCAGCACGCAACCTAGCGCGATCAACGCTAATCCCAATTCAAACAGGTACAGCCCGCGCCACTCTTCCAATTGCAGCAATTCGGTGGAGAACAAACGCGCCAGCGGAATCGCCAGCTGCGAGGCGGTGATGCCAATTACCAACGCTTTCAAGCGGTGTTTCGCCGGCCACGCCTGAATCTGGTAGTAAATGCCCAGCGAACTCAGGGCCGCGCCGACCATGCCATGCGCGGTACGCACAATGATCGCTGAACTGAGATCGTTGGCGAGAATGTGGAAAAACGCCACGATGACGTACAGCACCAGAAACGCTTCGGTAAATAGCCGCAGGCCAAACTGCTGGCGAAACTTCACCAGCAGCAAGTTGATCGAGATATTGCCCATCACATACACGGCAGGCAGCCAGGCAATTTCATTGCTGTAAGCGCCGAAAGTACCTTGCAGATTGGTGAGATTGGCTGAAACCAGCGCATTACTCAGCGCGCCGGTAATAGAAATCAGCAGGCCGATAATGCCGAAGGCGATGCGCTTCGACGGCGAATGCAGCGGCGTGGAGGGCGAACCCGGCAGCATCGGCTTTTCATGCGGCAGCCATTCACGTTGAGCATATGGGTTGCGCTTCGCCACGATTAAATGCTTCCCAGACGTGCGAGCAGTTGTTGCAGCACCGCTTCCGTGGTGGCTAGCGCGGCGGGATCGATATCGGCTAACAGTTGGGCACGCAGCGCATCGGCCTGCGTTTTCACTTCGGCAAACGCCACGCTGCCCTGTTCAGTTAAGATCAACAAACGCTTACGGCGATCTTCTGGCGGCTGCACGCGCGCCAATAGTTGTTGTTTAACTAAGCGATCCACTAATGGCACGACACTGGCTTCTTCCAAACCCAATAACTGCGCCAGGGCTTTTTGCGTTGGAGGTTCCGCGGCAGTAGCTACGCTGGCAATCGCCATCCAACTGCTCATGCTCAGCCCGCTCTCTTTTAAACGGCGATCAACGGCCAGCCGCCACGCATGGGCAGTGAGATGCAATAAACGCGAGAAAGGTTGTGGATAGTCGCTCAAAACGTAGTGGCCTAATGGTTAGGTATCTAACTAAACGGGTGCGTTATTATATGCGAAGCTGCATCACATTGAAAAGTTAGCATTCATAGCGTGTTGCGGAAATGTCGAAACAGGATTAATTGCGGTCTGTGTTGTACAAGTGAAGCGGTAAGATGGGCAAAAATGATTATCTTGTATAGATTTTATTTAAATATCTGCTATTTATGTCATTGATAAATAAATGTTAGCACAAATAGCTTAAGCATCCACTTGTACAACTTACCCAAGATTGTATAAGTTTACGACCCGTGAGCCAGTGAATGGCTCCGTAACGAATGATGCACTTTGCGTCGCCTCTGAAGGTGTTGTGGATTTCCACCTTCAGAGGTGTCTTTTTTGCGTTGGTTGATGAGTTGGGTATCGCGTGCCTGTCCGCGCGCGATTTTTTTCATCATGGCACTGAGGGCTACAGCGCCGTCAGGTCAATTTAAAGGGTTTTACCTATGCAAAACGCCGCAACCAGTAGCGCCGCCATCGCTGATTATTTCAAGCTGGCGGGTAATAGCGATAGCAATGAGATGGAAGTTTTCGGGCAGATTATCGCCGAAATCCTGCAAGCCGGTATGCCGGTTTCCAACAAAGCGATTATTTCAACTCTGATTGGCCGTCTTGAAATGGAAAGCGATGTGGTTCAGCTGGATATCTACCGCCACCTGTTGGAATTGGTAGTGAATAAAACACCTGACGATCTCGCGGTATAACACCGGATTCCAGGGACGGAATCATCCCCTTACCTGCCCCTTCGCGCTAGCGCGCAACGCTTTAGCCCGGTAACATCCTTTCTCCGCATATTCAAACTGGTTACTGCCGTACCGTGACGGTGCGAGCACAATAATAAAAGAGCCTGCAAATTCTATGAGCCAATCAACTGATCGCGCCACGATGGTGGACGGCGATATCACGGTGGCGCGCGTGTTGCGTTCGCCGACGTTACTCACTCGCGAGTGTCTGGCGGGCATCATTACGGCGCTGGCACTGATTCCTGAAGTGATCTCCTTCTCAGTGATCGCCGGTGTCGATCCCAAAGTCAGCTTGGTTGCTTCGGTGGTGCTGTGTCTGACGTTGTCGATTCTCGGCGGGCGTCCGGCGATGGTGACCGCCGCTGCCGGTTCCGTGGCGCTGGTGATCGGCCCGATGGTACATGCGCACGGCGTCGAGTACATACTGCCGGCAGTGATCATGGGCGGCGTTATCCAGATCATCTTTGGCCTTGCCGGTTTATCGCGCATGATGCGCTACATTCCACGCTCGGTGATGATTGGCTTCGTCAATGCGTTGGGCATTCTGATTTTCTTCGCGCAGGTGCCACACGTGTGGGGGCAATCTGGCCTGGTATGGGCGCTGTTTGCCGTCACGCTGGCGATTGTGTTGCTGCTGCCGAAAGTGCTGAAAAGCGTGCCTTCTCCCTTAGTGGCGATTGTGGTGGTCACGGCGGTGGCATTGCTGCTCGGTTATCGCGTACCCAACGTGGGCGACGAAGGCCCGATGACCGCCGGTTTACCGGGCTTCACCACGCTGTTAGTGCCGATGAATCTGCAAACACTGCAAATCATCTGGCCGACGGCATTAAGTATTGCGTTTGTCGGCCTGATGGAGTCGCTGTTAACCGCCAAACTGGTGGATGACATCACCGATACGCCTTCGGGTAAACGCCGCGAATCCTGGGCGTTGGGCGTCGGCAATATTCTGGCGGGCTTTTATGGCGGGATCGCTGGCTGCGCGATGATCGGTCAAACCATCGTCAACGTCGAATTAGGCAAAGCACGCACGCGGGTTTCAACCGTTGCGGCAGCTGTGGTGTTGCTGCTTTTGGTCACCGGGCTCAGCCAGGTGATGGCACAGATCCCCATGGTGGTGTTGGCGGGCATTATGATGGTAGTGGCGGTGAAAACCGTTAACTGGCACAGCCTGCAACCCGCAACACTGAAACGTATGCCGTGGTCAGAAACCCTGGTGATGGTGCTGACCGTTGCCGTTACCGTTTGGACCGGCAACCTGGCAATTGGAGTGTTGATTGGCGTGATTCTGGCGATGATGCTGTTTGCCCGCCGCATCGCCCACGTGATTCACGCCGAACGTCAGTTAAGCGACGATGGCGAACAGGTCAGCTACACCGTTCGCGGTCCGCTGTTCTTTGGCAGCAGCAATGATTTGTTTGAGCACTTCGATTATGGCCACGATCCGAAAAGCGTCACCATCGATCTGACCCACGCGCAGGTTTGGGATGCATCGAGCGTGGCGGCACTGGATGCCATTGAATACCGCTATCAGCGCCATGGCGCGACCGTCACCTTTATCGGTCTGGATAATCGCAGTAGCGATTTCCGCGACCGATTGAGTGGCAATTTGGGATAGCCCATTTTTATTAGGATTGAGACGAAAAACGCCGAATTATCGGCGTTTTTTATGATTAATGCTGCGTCGCGCTTGCGTAAATAACACCTGACGACTTTGCTTAGGCAGAGGCTAATCTATTGAATCGTCGAGGATTAGGATTAAAAGTGCATATTTAGCGGGAGAATCTCATGCAGACATTAACCAAAGTATTATTCGTTACATTAACCTTAGTATCGCTTTCGGGTTGTATGCATCATAGCGATGCTGTGGGCAGTGATGGGCGTCCACATGCGCCAAGCAATCAGCCGGTGCCGGGCGCAAGCGAAGGTGCAGGACCCGTCGGACAACCACAATCGTAATGAACTACCCGGTTCTGCCGGGTTTTTTATGATTGGCGGCAGTAAATCGCAGGCACAAAAAAACCGCCCTTGGGCGGTTACGACATTACTGCATATTGCTTTGATTTTATTTGGTTTTTCACAGCTTGAAATTTGGTGCCCGGGGCGGGACTTGAACCCGCACAGCCATAAGCCGAGGGATTTTAAATCCCTTGTGTCTACCGATTTCACCACCCGGGCAGGGTATAAATTGGAGGCGCGTCCCGGAGTCGAACCGAGGTAGACGGATTTGCAATCCGTTGCATGGCCACTCTGCCAACGCGCCGTAAATCTGATGTGTAATCCGTTAATAACGCATTACTAAATTTGGAGCGGGAAACGAGACTCGAACTCGCGACCCCGACCTTGGCAAGGTCGTGCTCTACCAACTGAGCTATTCCCGCATAATCGTCGTCTATCCATTTGCTGCCGTGTTACTTGCAAACTTATAACGAGATTTTATTCTTCAACTTCATCGAACTTGCTGATTTTACTCAGCTTCTTGCAGACTCGCTGCTGTTCGATGCGATGCATTCTACTTATCTGACGCAGTGAGTCAATAGAATTATCCACACACTGCGTCCGTTTGCTGCTTTTTAAATCGCATCGATCAGCTATCGAGCAAATCGCCGCGCGCCGCGCTCAAATATTGGAACATTGACCAGAAAGTCAGCACGGCGGCAATGTACAGCGCAATCACCCCAATCCCCACTACAGTGGCTTCAGGACGCCACAGCAAGGCAAATAACGAGAACATCTGCGCGGTGGTTTTCACCTTGCCGATCCACGACACCGCCACGCTGCTGCGCTTACCAATTTCCGCCATCCACTCACGTAATGCCGAAATGATAATTTCACGCGCGATCATCGTCGCCGCAGGCAAGGTAATCCACCATGCGTGGAAGTGTTCCGCCACTAAGACCAGCGCAATCGCGACCATCACTTTATCCGCCACTGGATCGAGGAACGCGCCAAAACGCGTTGTCTGTTTCCAGCGGCGTGCTAAAAATCCATCAAACCAGTCAGTTATCGCAGCAATCACAAAGATCAGTGCAGTGGCAAACGGAGCCCATTGAAATGGCAAATAAAACGCCAGCACAAAGAAGGGAATGAGTACGACTCGAAACAGGGTAAGACACGTCGGAATGTTAAATTGCATATGCCAGTAACTGTCTGGTGTGAGTAGGGTTTCACGTATGTTCCTACATTGCCCACCCTGTTTCAATGTTAGTGTTTCAGTGAGTAGTAGATTTTTTCCGCCAAAGCCATCGAGATACCTGGCACTTTAGCAATCTCATCCACGCTGGCGTTCATCAACGGTTGCAGGCCGCCCATGTACTTGAGCAACTGTTGGCGGCGTTTTGGACCCACCCCTTCGATACTTTCCAGCGCGCTGGTGTTCTTCACTTTGGCGCGTTTTTTCCGGTGACCTGAAATCGCATGATTGTGAGAGTCATCACGAATATGCTGGATCACATGCAGGGCTGGCGAGTCCGGCGGCAAGGAAATGCCCTCGCCTTCCGCTTCAAAGAACAGCGTTTCCAATCCGGCTTTACGATCGCTGCCTTTGGCGACTCCTAATAAAATCGGGCGATCTTTATCCCACGGCACGTTTAACTCGGCAAATACTTGCTTCGCTTGCGCCAGCTGGCCTTTACCGCCATCAATGACGATTACGTCAGGGATCTTGTCCTCTTCCAGCGCTTTGCCGTAGCGACGGCGCAGCACCTGATTCATCGCCGCATAATCATCGCCCGGCGTGATGCCTTCAATGTTGTAGCGACGGTAATCCGAGCGCAGCGGACCATCTTTGTTGAACACCACGCACGAGGCGATGGTTTGCTCGCCCATGGTGTGGCTGATATCGAAACACTCCATGCGCTCGATTTTATCCAGCTCGAGAAACGTGGCTAACGCCGCTAAACGCTGCTGAATCGTCGAATGTTGCGATAGCTTGGTGGTCAATGCGGTTGCCGCATTGGTGCGCGCCAACTTGAGATAACGTGCGCGATCGCCACGCGGCTTACTTTGAATATTCACCTTGCGGCCCGCTAAAACGCTGAGCGATTCCGC
The DNA here is from genome assembly GCF_039594315.1 of Pantoea sp. Classification (GTDB taxonomy): domain Bacteria; phylum Pseudomonadota; class Gammaproteobacteria; order Enterobacterales; family Enterobacteriaceae; genus Pantoea. Next base: position 84,752 of record NZ_JBCNNP010000007.1, on the reverse strand, counting down.
CAGCAGTTCGCGCTCAGGCAGCGTGAAGTCCAGCAAGATATCCCCCGGCAACGTGCGTGCTTCACTGCCTTGCAGATAGAATTGGCCGACAAAGGTTTGCACCACTTCAGTCAGTTCAGTATCAGCGGGAACCTTCGGGAAATAGCTGCGGCTGCCAAGCACTTTGCCCTGACGAATAAACAGCACGTGCAAACAGGCCATGCCGGCTTCAAACGCCACGCCCATCACGTCAAGATCATCGCCCTGATTCGAGACAAACTGGCGTTCGGTGACACGACGTACCGCCAGAATCTGGTCGCGTAAGCGTCCAGCATCCTCAAAGCGCAATTCCTGACTGGCGGTTTCCATGCGTTTGACCAGTTGATTGATTACCTGGTCATCTTTACCGGCAAGAAACAACCGCACGTAATCCGTTTGCTGCGCGTACTCTTCTTCGCTCACTAAGCCACTGACGCACGGCCCAAGGCAGCGCCCAATCTGATATTGCAAACACGGGCGTGAGCGATTGCGATACACGCTGTTTTCGCATTGACGAATCGGAAACACTTTTTGCAGCAACGCCAACGTTTCGCGTACCGCGTAACCGTTAGGAAACGGGCCGAAATATTCGCCTTTGGCATGCTTCGCACCACGATGCATCGCCAGGCGAGGATGGCTGTCGCCGCTGAGGAAGATATAAGGATAGGATTTGTCATCACGCAGCAGCACGTTATAGCGCGGCTGGTAAAGCTTGATGTAGTTGTGCTCCAGCAACAGCGCTTCCGTTTCGGTGTGCGTCACGGTGACGTCGATGTTCTGGATATTGCTGACCAGCACTTCGGTTTTGCGACTGCCTACCTGAGTACGAAAGTAGCTGCTAAGTCGCTTTTTAAGGTCTTTGGCTTTACCAACATAGATCACCGTCCCCGTCGCATCATACATGCGGTAGACGCCAGGTTGACTGGTTACGGTGCTGAGGAAGACTTTGGAATTGAAAACGTCACTCACTACTGATTAACGGCTCCGCATTGAACAGGCCATGTCGAATGGCCAAATGCGTTAACTCTACGTCGCCACTGATGTTGAGCTTGCTGAACATACGATAGCGGTAGCTGTTAACGGTTTTCGGGCTGAGATTAAGCTGCTCGGAAATTTCCGTCACTTTCTGCCCGCGGGTGATCATCAGCATAATCTGCAATTCCCTTTCCGACAAACAGCTAAACGGTGATTCGGCTTTTTGCGGTTCGATTTGGCTTAGCGCCATCTGCTGGGCGATATCTGAAGCGATGTAACGCTGCCCCGCATGCACGGCGCGAATTGCGCTGACCACTTCATGTGGCGCGGCGCCTTTACTCAGATAACCCGCGGCGCCCGCCTGCATCACTTTGGCTGGCAACGGATTTTCCGTATGAATGGTTAGCATGATGATGCGGATATCAGGATTGAAACGCACAATTTTGCGCGTGGCTTCCAAACCGCCGATGCCAGGCATATTCATATCCATCAGCACCACGTCCACCGGATTGCTGCGACACCATTTTACCGCGTCTTCACCGCATGCCACTTCGCCGGCAATAACCAGTCCCTTCATATCTTCCAGTATGCGGCGAATACCGGCGCGAACCAGTTCATGGTCATCAACAAGAAGCAGGCTGATCAACGGGACATACTCCGCAGGTTAGATAAGGGAAATATATTACAGAGCGGTCATCTTACCGGTTTTCAGCTGGAAAAAACATCTGTTACAACAGATAAATCCCAAATGAAATGATGCATATCAATTACATTCTTTGCAGCCTAATCTTTTCAATGGCAGCTATTAGCATGTCAATATGGATAAGTAAAATTATGCCTAATATCATTATGTTATAATTTATCGCCTGATTTTCTTATTTTGCTATGACCGCCCAATAAATAACAACTCAACGACGATTTCGATTGCGGATAAATACAGCAAAGTACAATTAAATGCGCTGCCGAGTTTCACCGCTTCGCCTGCATTAAATTGCCTGGCCAAGCCTATGATATACTCTCTTTTTCGCGCACAGGAAGAATGTGTCAACATTGAGTAACACCACCAAGGAGTCAAATATGAGTGATGAAGACTTTGCAACTTCACGTGACACGCAGGCACTGGCAGATGAAGTTGCCTGTTTGAAAATGATGGTGACGCTGATTCTGAAAGGAATGGGCCAGGCCGATGCCGGTAAGGTGATCATCAACATGGAGCGTTATGTGCAGGCTTCGCTGGTTGATAAGCCGCAGGCAGAAGTGTTTAACAATACTATTCGCCAGATTAAAACCGCTTACCGTCAGTAAGCGATGTGCCCCGCGCACGTTGCGCGGGGTGCTTAGCTATGTGATTGCCAGTTGACCGAAACACCTAGCGACGGCAGCACTTCTTCCGGACTAAAGCGCCGCGTACCCCGATATTTCTCCGCCAGTGCCGGTTGCTCAACCGGAATGCGAATCGCAAACAGATTATCTTCTGATTGAATCAGTCCCGGCGAAAGCGGTTCATACACCACTTGATGATGCTCGAACATTTTCTCCAGCATCGGCGTGGCCGAACTGATCAAATACTCGATGCCGCTCAGCTCCGCTAACTGCACCGAGTGCCATAAAATACTCAACGGCAATTCAGCATCCACTTCCAGACGCGCAGAAAAGCGCGACATTTCCCACACTTTTTCCTGATCGAACGGCAAAACAAAGCCTTCCGGCACTTCTGGTTCGTGCCACGGTAAGAGGCGTGCACAGCCACAAATGCCCTGACGCGCATTCCAGGCAATTAACCAGGTGACATCGGAACGATCGTAACGATCGTATTCCTGGCCCGGCGTACTGAGTCGCGGCGGAATTGACCACCCTTCGCCGCGCGCAAATACGCTGTAGCGATAGGTTCCCAATTCAGCCAACAGTGAGGACGGCATATCCTTAAGCTGTGTTTGAATTACTTTCATCATGCGCCCCTGACATCCCCATGTTTGCATTGTTTTCTTAGAGCCAGCCTGGCAAGTTCCGCGCAGGGTAGACAACTGACTCTGAAGTGGGAACTACTAAAATTAGTAGTTGCCTTTTCGCTATATCAGGCCAATAGCGGCGGCATAACAGGCAATCTGCGTTTTATTGGAAACATTAAAACGCTTTTGCATATTCTTTTGGTGAAAATTCACCGTGTGTTCAGAGATGGCTAAAATAAGTGAAATTTCCGCAGAAGTTTTTCCTTCTGCCGTCCATTTCAAAATTTCCAATTCACGCTGACTAAAATCATTGGCTAAAACTACCATAGAATCGTCATTCAGACGCGCTAACACGCGCAAACTCAGTTCCGCCAGAAGATGAAGTTTCACCTCCAGCTCTACGCGTAAGTGTTGGGTCTTACTGTTATGCTGCGATGCAATAGATAATATACCAATGGTACGATTGGGTGCCATTGCCGAGCAGGAAAAGCCGCTCATTAATCCTGCGGCATTGGCTTCTGCCCATAAATTACCTGAACCGGTAAATAAATCGCGCGTCCACTCCACGCCCCGGCCCGGTCGCTGGCACAGTAATAGCACCGGATCCACCGCATAATAGTTCTGGCTTTCGTAGCGCTTTACCCAACTTAGTGGATAAGTACTAAACAAAAAGACGCGCGGCCGGGTGAAAGGTACTGGATGCTGAACCAAAAAAGCGAAGTAATCAAAACCCAACGTTTCAATCTGTGTTTGCAAAAGTGATTTCAATTGCATCACTTCGCTCAGCGCCTCAAATTCATTTTCCATTTCGCCTCGCCAGGCGAAATAATTATCGGTCGTCATTATTGCCTTAGCGCTGTTTCACGCTTTTTCACTTTAAAATTCGTCTGAGTTAACGCAAAAAATAAATTAACTAGAGAAAAAATATTGATTGAAAAGAGAACAAATTCGCTCGCAACAAGCATAACCCCACGGTTGTCAATAGCTTAAGCTAATACGAGTGAGAGTGTTCACGCTAATTGCTAACAGGTTCACAGCTTTAATTCCTTCGCAGATTAGAATAGGATTTTTCTGAAGTAGTTTCAATCACCCTATTCATTGAAAATGATCATTAGATTGATAAATTTTTAGCATCGTCATTAACTAAAATTATCCATTCGTGAAGCAGAATGTTTTGCTAACAACGGATTTTCAGCACTGAATTAGTTTCGACTTAATCTTAATCCCAATTATTTCTGCGGTTAAGAAAAGACAACGCATCGCCGTGTGATTTCCCTCACTCTCTATAGCGGCTACGCTTACAGTTTGAAGGCAAAACGTTGGCAAGGGGAGACAGTGCTGCTGCGTGGCTCGGGCGCATTGTCGTATGAAGGCGGATACGCAGGAATTCCTATGTTGAACCAGTTTGCACTACCGTTCCTTGTTTTGGGTGGCTGCACTGCCCTGATGATTTTGAAAGATCTTTTTCGCCATCCGCACCCCATCGCGGTGATGAATATCATTTGGCCGTTAACCGGCTTGTATATGCCGTTTATTGGTTGGCTTGCGTGGTGGTATCTGGGACGGAAACCTTCACGTCAACACAAAATTGCGCTGCTGATTCATGATAAACGTGGCCAGAATGCTAACTGGCAAACCATATTTATTTCCACTTCTTTATCCGCTGCCGCCTGTATATTCGGCGACATAATGACAATCCCGATAGTCACGCTGCTAAAACAATTTGCTATTATCCCGGCCCTTTGGCTTCAGGCAATTATTTGCGTGATGATTTCACTGATTATCGGATTACTTTTTCAATTTCTGGCCATTCGTCAACGTGAAAAACATTCATTTGGCCGAGCGTTATTATTAGCGTTGAAAACTGAAATCTTTCCACTGCTGATTTATCAGTTAGGTATTTTTATCTTTATGGCGCTGGCCCTAAAATTCGTGCTCAATCAGCAAATCAACCCATTGCTAGTGGCGTTCTGGTTTATGCTGCAATTAGCGATAATGATTGGTTTTCTTTTCTCCTGGCCAGCTAATCATTTCCTGATTAAACGTGGTCTTAATCCCGCCGTGTAGTTAACGGCAGTAACCTGAACCGCGCATGCCAAGATGAAAATGACCGGCATGCGCGGCGTTATAATCGGGTCCCAACGCATTGCCAAAGGTGGCACAACCGTTGCGCCACAACGCATGTAATCCCGCCGCCGCCTCAACCGGCTGCTGCCAGTTCTTTCCTACCTGCAACCAACGTCCGTTTGCCAACTGAAAACCGGTGATATCCCAGGCATCAGCAGTGGCATGCTCACTCAACCGCCCGCTCTCACGATGATAAATATTGCGGCAGGCATAGCTGCCGACATGGGAAATCCGTTTCAGCGCACTCTCAATCCCCGCCTGGCGCAGCGCGTTATCGCTATTGACCACAAACATCGTGCTGGTCACCGCCATCGGACAACTGGAGAGAAAGCTGCTGCTAAGCGACACATCGCCGAAGCCACTGATGCGCAATGGCTGTTCGATCGGGCAATCACCTTGCATCGGTGGCAAGGGGCGGAATTGCACTAACCGCTGATCCGCCGCCTGTTGCAGCACCGCCATGCAGGCTTGGGGATCGCTACTCAAACGCTTAAGTTTGTAACGCGTCATCCAGCCAGGCGGATCGGTGATTGCCAGCGGCGTAAACGGATTCCACTGCGGCGGCAAATGGGTTTTCAACCACGGCAAGCTCAGCCAGCCGCATAGCGCCAGCACCACAATGGCTATCAAAGCGCGCACAATGCCTCACTTTTTCTAATCGGATGAACCGGTAAGTGTAGAAGTCGCGCAGTAGTAAAGCGCTGCAAATGGCTTATTTGCTGGAGATTTACGCAAAATGACCGCGCTTTATACTCTGTAAATATTTACTGACAGAGCAAAGCACGCTAAAGCGCACAGTTGTTAAAAAAGCATTACCGAGAGTTGCAGCCTTTCCACTATCTTATGCCACTTGCCGTATAAAAAGGCACATACCTCATCAGCCAGTAGAGCTGACACAACATCACGACAGGAAAGAATAATTTATGGTTGATCAATCTAAAGAGGCGCTTCTGGCCGCCGAACAGCCGGATAAACTCCAGCGCAACTTGCATAACCGTCATATTCAGCTGATTGCCATTGGTGGTGCCATCGGGACCGGGCTGTTTATGGGCTCAGGCAAAACCATCAGCCTGGCCGGTCCGTCGATCATCTTCGTGTATATGATCATCGGCTTCATGCTGTTCTTCGTCATGCGCGCGATGGGCGAATTACTGCTTTCGAACCTCGAATACAAATCGTTTAGTGATTTCGCCGCCGATCTGCTGGGCCCGTGGGCGGGATACTTTACCGGCTGGACATATTGGTTTTGTTGGGTGGTCACCGGCATTGCCGACGTGGTGGCAATCAGCGCCTATTTCCAGCTGTGGTTCCCGGATTTCTCAATTTGGATGAGCGCCCTGCTGTGCATCTTCGTGTTCCTGGCGCTGAATATTGCCACGGTGAAGTTGTTTGGCGAGATGGAGTTCTGGTTCGCGATTATTAAAATCGTCGCCATTGTGGCGCTGATCATCACCGGCATCGTGCTGGTCAGCATGCATTACCCTTCGCCGAACGGCGGCACTGCATCCTTAAGCAATATCTGGGATCACGGCGGCATGTTCCCGAAAGGCTTGAGCGGCTTCTTTGCCGGTTTCCAGATTGCGGTCTTCGCTTTTGTCGGCATTGAATTAGTCGGCACCGCGGCGGCGGAAACTAAAGACCCGCACAAAGTATTGCCGCGCGCGATTAACGCCATTCCGCTGCGCATCATTATGTTTTACGTGCTGGCGCTGATGGTGATCATGGCAGTAACGCCGTGGAATCAGGTGTTGCCGAATCGCAGTCCGTTCGTTGAGATGTTTGTGCTGATTGGTTTGCCTGCCGCAGCCAGCATCGTAAACTTTGTGGTGCTGACCTCAGCGGCGTCTTCTGCCAACAGCGGCATTTTCTCCACCAGCCGCATGCTGTTTGGTCTGGCGGAACAAGGCGTGGCGCATAAAGCCTTTGGCCGCCTCTCTGCGCGCGCGGTGCCGACCACCGGCTTGTTCTTCTCTTGCCTGTGCTTGCTGGCGGGTGTGGCGCTGATTTACCTGATCCCCGATGTGATGACCGTATTCACCATGGTAACCACCGTGTCGGCGATTCTGTTTATGTTCGTCTGGACCATCATTCTGTGCAGCTATCTGGCCTACCGGAAGCAGCATCCTCAGCGTCACGCTGAATCGAAGTTCAAAATGCCACTCGGTAAGTTTATGTGCTGGGTCTGCATGGCGTTCTTCGCTTTTGTGTTGGTACTGCTGACGTTGCAGGAAGATACGCGCCAGGCGCTGATGGTGACGCCGCTGTGGTTTGTGATTCTGACCATGGGATGGTTATTACGTCGACGTAAAACCACCGTATAAACTGAAAAGCCCGGACATTCCGGGCTTTTTTTATAATCTTTCGCTCAGTTTGTGCCATGCCTGCGCCAGCGAAGGCCGCAGTGAGGGTTCGCGTTGTGGCGCGCTATTGGGCGCTTGCGGCGAACCTAAATCAAAGGTGAAGGTGTAATTCGGTTCTTCACCCATGCGCAAATCCACAATCAAGGTACGATCATCCTGCTGACGCATGGCATAAAAGCCATGACTGAACCACGCCACGCGTTCGGCGTGCCATTGGCCTTTAAACGGCGTAAATAATTCGGCGTGGCGATCGTGCCACGTAATTTCCAGCGGTCGATTCGGTGACAGCAACGACCAATACGCTTCGCCGTAACGATCCGGCGTCATGATCAGCGTGCGCCAGACCAACGTATTAAACGCCGTCGGCGTGACCAATACCTGTTCAGGCGTAATCGCGTGCTGGGTTAAATCTTTCTCAATATGTTGAGTCGCAACACTTTGCACCAGCATGCTCCAGCCAAGGTACAACGTACTCAACAATAATCCCGCCTGATTCCAGCGCAAACCGGCTCCATCACGCCGCCACAACGCTACGCCCAGAACAATCAACAGCGGCAAGGTATACAGCGGATCGACAATATACATGCTGCCAATCGCGAACGGGAAATCAGTGAATGGCAGGCCGAGTTGCGTGCCGTAAACGGTGGTGAGATCCAGCAACGGATGCGTGACTAACGCCAACCAAATCGCCAGCGTCCAGCCACGCCAGTGCGCTCGATTGCGCATGACACCCGCCACCAGCCAACCGAGTAACGGCGCGATTAAGGTGAGAAACAGTAAGGCATGAGTTTCGGTGCGATGCAGCGTCATATCGCGGATAGCATCGCCGTGATCGATAAACACGTCGAGATCCGGCAAGGTTCCGGCCACCGCTCCGACTAGCGCCGCTTGCCATACCGGCGCGCGTTCGCCCATCACCGCCACGGCTACTGAGGCGCCTAACGCCAGCTGTGATAATGAGTCCATGCCCTCTCCTTGAAAAAGCGCGATCAGCGCACGCGGATCCCTTCAATAATCATGCGCTGCACGTTTTCCAGCGTCTGTTCAAAGAATTCCGCATCGCTTAACGTCTGGCCGGTAATCGCTTCAACCTGGGATGCGAAATCCGCATAGTGTTGCGTGGTGGCCCACAGCAGGAAAAACAGGTGCTGCGGCTGCACGCCAGCCAATCGCCCTTCGGCAATCCACTGTTCGATAATTGCCGCTTTATCATCCACCAGCGCTTTGAGGTCACCCGCCAGTTCGCCTTTCAACAACGGCGCGCCCTGTAACATCTCCAGGCAGAATAAACGCGATGCTTGCGGATGATCGCGTGAGACTTCCAGTTTGAGGCGGATGTATTTGCGAATCGCCGTCAGCGGATCGTGATCGTGTTGCAACGCACGCAGCGGTGCCAGCCACACATCAAGAATCTCTTTTAAAACCGCCACATACAACACTTCTTTCGACGGATAGTAATACAGCAGATTGGTTTTTGAGACGTCGGCACGCTCCGCCACTTTATCCAGGCTGGTGCCATGAATGCCGTATTGCGAGAAGAACGCTAATGCGGCTTCGAGAATGGCGGCTCGCTTTGCAGCGACCGCGCGCGAACGGCGTCCCGGTTTTTTTTCATCGCTTTTCACACTGTTACCTCATCCGTCCTGCGAGCACGCATCATAACAAAGGCCGGTATTCATGCCTAATCGACCAACTGCACCTTTTTTGACCACCTGCGCATGAAAAACGTGCAGATTGTTTTGACCAAACAGTCTGAAATGGACCAATCACTCCAGTTTTAACCTGCACGTACTTTTAACACATTGTTATCTAAGGCCTTTAAAAAGGTGGCACAGGCTTTGCAATTTTGTGACTGAACACATCATGCATTCCCCGTCGCATCCAGAGAGGTTTCCCATGAAAATTGGCGTCTTTATCCCGATCGGTAACAACGGCTGGCTGATTTCAACCCATGCTCCGCAATACAAACCGACGTTTGAACTGAATAAAGAAATCGTATTGAAGGCCGAGCATTATCATTTCGACTTCGCGCTTTCGATGATCAAACTGCGCGGCTTCGGCGGTAAAACCGAGTTTTGGGACCATAACCTCGAATCCTTCACGCTGATGGCCGGACTTGCTGCCGTGACCTCGCGCATTGAAATCTATGCCACCGCCGCGACGTTGACCTTGCCGCCTGCGATTGTGGCGCGCATGGCATCAACCATCGATTCCATCTCCAATGGTCGCTTTGGCGTCAACCTGGTGACCGGCTGGCAGAAACCAGAGTACGAGCAAATGGGCTTGTGGCCGGGCGATGCTTACTTCTCCAGCCGTTATCAATATTTGACCGAATATGTCACCGTGCTGCGCGATTTGTGGGGCACCGGCCAGAGCGATTTCAAAGGCGAATTCTTCACCATGAACGATTGCCGCGTCAGCCCGCAGCCGCAGAGACCAATGAAAGTGATCTGCGCCGGACAAAGCGACGCCGGCATGGCCTTCTCCGCTGAACATGCCGACTACAACTTCTGCTTTGGCAAAGGCGTCAACACGCCCACCGCATTTGCTCCGACCGCTGCGCGCATGAAACAAGCCGCTGATAAAGCTGGTCGTGATGTCGGTTCCTATGTGCTTTTCATGATTATCGCCGCCGAAAATGATGAAGCAGCACGCGCCAAATGGGAGCACTACAAAGCCGGAGCCGATGAAGAAGCGCTGGCGTGGCTGACCACGCAAAGCCAGCAAGATACCAAGTCAGGCAGCGACACCAACGTGCGTCAAATGGCCGATCCGACTTCCGCCGTCAACATCAATATGGGCACGCTGGTCGGTTCGTACGCCAATGTGGCACGAATGTTGGATGAAGTTGCTTTAGTCGATGGCACGCAAGGCGTGTTGTTGACCTTCGATGACTTCCTGCAAGGCATCGAAGATTTCGGCGAACGTATTCAACCCTTAATGCAATGCCGCATTGATTTACTCGCTTCACAACAGGAGGTGGCCTGATGAGTACCGTTGTTTGCGCCCATAGCAGCAGTTTACCCAACATCACGTTACCGGCGCGTCCGGAAGCTATCGCGCTGCCACCGACGCAAAGCGCCTTGATCGTAGTGGATATGCAGAACGCCTACGCCACGGAAGGTGGCTATCTCGATCTGGCAGGCTTTGATGTTTTCGCCACCAAACCGGTGATCGCCAAAATCCATCAGGCGGTGACGGCCGCGCGCGCGGCTGGCGTGCAGATCATCTGGTTCCAAAATGGCTGGGACGATCAATACGTTGAAGCCGGAGATGCCGGTTCACCTAATTTCCATAAATCCAACGCGTTGAAAACCATGCGCAAACGCCCGGAGCTGCAAGGCACGCTGCTATCCAAAGGTGGCTGGGATTACGCGTTAGTTGACGAGCTGGTGCCGCAGGACGGCGATATCGTGCTGCCGAAACCGCGCTACAGCGGCTTCTTCAACACGCCGCTCGACAGCATGTTGCGCAGCCGCGGTATTCGTCATCTGGTGTTCACCGGCATCGCCACCAATGTGTGTGTGGAATCGACGCTGCGCGATGGCTTCTTCCTTGAATATTTCGGCGTGGTGCTGGAAGACGCCACCTATCAAGCGGGTCCGCCGTTTGCGCAGCAAGCCGCGATTTTCAATATCGAAACCTTCTTTGGCTGGGTCAGCGATACCGACACTTTCTGTGAAGCGCTGAAAACTAACGCAACGTTATGAGGATTTCGCCATGCCTAAAAGTGTGATTATTCCGCCCGGCAGCAGCACGCCTATCGCCCCATTTGTGCCGGGAACGCTGGCCGACGGCGTGGTTTACGTCTCTGGCACGTTGCCGTTTGATGCCAATAACGATGTGGTGCACGTCGGCGATGCCGCAGCGCAAACGCGCCACGTTTTGGAAACCATCAAAAAGGTGATTGAAACCGCCGGTGGCAGCATGGACGACGTGACCTTCAATTCGATCTTCCTCACCGACTGGAGCAACTACGCGGCAATCAACCAGATTTACGCCGAGTATTTTCCCGGCGATAAACCGGCGCGCTTCTGTATTCAATGCGGGCTGGTGAAGCCGGATGCGCTGATCGAAATTGCCAGCGTGGCGCATATCGGTAAACAGGAGGCGTAATGCATCTGGAGATTCAGGGATTAACGGCGAAAGATGCCCCCACGCTGGTGCTCTCTTCCGGCCTGGGCGGCGTTGCCGGTTTTTGGCAGCCGCAACTCGCCGCGTTAACGCCGCATTATCGCGTGGTGACTTACGACCAGCGTGGCACCGGCCGCAGTGCGGATGCGCTGCCGGAAGGTTACAGCATGACGATGATGGCAGCCGAACTGGCCGAGGCGCTGGCACAACATGACATCCAGCATTACGACCTGATTGGGCACGCGCTGGGTGGATTGATTGGTTTGCAGCTGGCGCTGGATTTTCCTCAACAGGTCAATCGCGTGGTGGTGATCAATGGCTGGCTGTCTCTGGATGCGCATACGCAGCGCTGTTTCCAGGTGCGTCAGGATCTGCTGATGAATGTCGGTGTTGAAGCTTTTGTTCGCGCGCAGCCGCTGTTTCTCTACCCCGCCGAATGGCTGGCGCGCAATCAGGAACGTATCAGCGCCGAAGATGCCCATCATGTGGCGCATTTTCAGGGCATGGAAAATCTGCTGCGCCGCTTGCATGCGCTGAAAAGCGCGGATTTCCGTCCGTATGTGGCGCGTATTACTCAGCCGGTGTTAGCGATTTGCAGCCAGGACGATCTGTTAGTGCCGTGGAGTTGTTCGCCACAACTGGCGCAGGCGTTACCGAATGGCAGTTTGATTGAAATGGCATGGGGCGGTCACGCAATGAGTGTCACCGATGCCGACAACTTCAATACCTTGCTGCTGCGCTGGCTGGCCGATACGGCTGCACCAGTTCAGCGTGTTGCCAGCTAACGCCGCCTCATGCGGCATGCTTTACTGACACTCTGGAGATGACGATGGCGAGTTCCATGTTCCCCCGCTGGCAGAAAAAGTCTGCCATGACCGAAAACGGGCTGATTGCGCCGGATGAAACGCTGCCATTGGCGCAGACGGTCGTCCTCGGCTTACAGCATGCTGTGGCAATGTTTGGCGCAACGGTGCTGATGCCGTTGCTGATGGGACTCGATCCCAATCTGGCGATTTTAGTCTCGGGGATAGGCACGCTGCTGTTTTTCGTCATTACCGGCGGGCGCGTGCCAAGTTATCTCGGTTCCAGTGCGGCATTTGTTGGGGTAATTATTGCGATCACCGGCTTTAACGGTCAGGGACTCAATCCTAATCTGGCGCTGGCGTTAGGCGGCGTGATCGCTTGTGGCGCGCTTTACACGCTGATTGGCCTGGTAGTGATGAAAGTCGGCACCGGCTGGATTGAACGCTTAATGCCGCCGGTGGTTACTGGCGCCGTAGTGATGGCGATTGGCCTCAACCTCGCACCGATTGCGGTACACAGCGTGTCGAGTTCCATGTTCGACAGTTGGATGGCGGTGATGACGGTGCTGTGCATCGGCTTGGTGGCGGTATTCACACGTGGCATGGTGCAGCGTTTGTTGATTCTGGTCGGCCTGATTGTGGCTTGGGCGCTGTATGCGCTAATGACCAACGTGCTGGGCTTTGGCAAACCGGTGGATTTTAGCGGGTTAGCCAACGCGCCGTGGTTTGGTCTGCCACACACCACCGCACCGATTTTTGATATGCAGGCGATAGTGATGATCGCGCCGGTGGCGATCATTTTGGTGGCGGAAAATCTCGGACACATCAAAGCGGTGGCGGGCATGACCGGCCGCAATCTCGATCCGTACATGGGCCGCGCGTTTGTCGGTGATGGCTTAGCAACCATGCTTTCCGGTTCGGTGGGCGGCAGCGGCGTAACCACCTACGCAGAAAACATTGGCGTGATGGCGGTGACCAAAGTCTATTCCACGCTGGCGTTCGTCGCCGCAGCGGTAATTGCGCTGGTGCTGGGTTTCTCTCCAAAATTTGGTGCGCTGATTCACACCATTCCCGGTCCAGTGATTGGTGGCGCGTCAATTGTGGTGTTCGGCTTGATTGCAGTGGCGGGCGCACGTATTTGGGTGCAAAACCATGTTGATTTTAATCAGAACGGCAACCTGATCATGGTGGCCACTACATTGGTGTTAGGTGCGGGAGATTTTGCCCTAAAGATTGGCAGCTTCACCATCGGCGGCATCGGTACAGCCACCTTTGGTGCCATTATCCTTAACGCGATTCTGCGGCGTCGCGGTGCCGCGCTGGCAAACCAGGCGGCACGCCAACATCCTTAAGGTTCGAGCGGTGCCTGATCGGGCACCGCTTTTTTGCGGCGAATGCGCAGTTCGCTGACGATCACACCACAGACAATCAATGCCGCGCCCAGCAGTGCGGCTGCCGGTAAACGTTCACCCGCAATGCGACCAACCACACCCGCCCACACCGGCTCACCGGCGTAAATCACCGTCGCGCGCGTTGGCGAAACGCTGCGCTGCGCCCAGTTCATGGTGACCTGAATTAAGGCGCTGGCGGCACCCAAACCTAACGCACTGAGCAGCAGTGGCGTCGACATTTCCGGCAGCGACTCACCATTCGGGATCATAAAGACAAAAGCGCAGGCGGACGCCACCATCAGCTGAATCAATGTCACGCGGCGCACATCAACCTGTCCGGCATAACGACTGATAAAGATGATCTCGGCGGCAATCGCCAGCGTGCTGAGCAAAGTGGCAATTTCTCCGGCATTCAGCGTCAGGCTGCCATCCTGCGGACCCGCCACCAGCACCAATCCGCTAAACGCCAGCAAGATGCCAAGCCACGCCATCAAACCAGGCGGACGACGCAGGAACAGCCATTGCAGCAGCGGAACCACTGGCACATACAGCGCGGTGATAAACGCCGATTGGCTGCTGGAAATGGTTTGCATGCCCCAGGTTTGCAGGCCGTAGCCACCGGCAATCGACACGCCGATTAGCGCACCCGCTTTGATTTCCAGCCAGGTGACTTGCTTGAGATAGCGGCGGAAGAAGAAGGCCAGCAGCAAAGACGCGGTGGCAAAACGTAAGCCGACGAAAAAGAACGGCCCGGAGTGCGCCATCGCCCGATGGACCACCAAAAAGGTGCCACCCCAAACCATGGTAATGAAGATAAGAACCAGTTCCTGGCGCGAAATACGCAGGCTTAAACGAGAGGATGAAACGGACATAGCGCACCAGAATAATCAATTGGCGCTCAGTGTGCTCAGGGAAGAGGGAAATTGCAATCGCCGTGACCGCCGGGCGCACCCGGCGGCTGGGGATAAATCAGCAGTCGCTATTTTTTACTGCGGCTGCGTCCCCCTTTTTCACCGGCTTCTGAAGCACGCTGTGGGTCGTTTCTGAAATTACCTCCACTGTTTTTACCACCTTTGCGGCCAGCTTCCGCGGCTCTTTCACGGTCCTCTGCGAAATTGCCTGATCCTCCACGATGTTGTGCCATCATTTCCTCCAGGATTGAGCATCTTAGGTAAGACTTTTCGGCATAAATACAGTGAAAAGTCCGGTGACGGATGCCCCGTTCACCTGATGAAAGAATAGCCAAATTCAGCTTAAAACTGGTCGGCATTCATACTTTGAAACACATAATTCACTAACTTATCGCCTAAAAACCAAATTTAGCGCCACACAACAAGCAGTTAACCGTGCGTTGTGGGTGTCTGCTCAACCTGTGTGCAGCAGCTTACGCAGGCTCTTCTATACTTCTGAATACTCGTCACCTCAGTAGGATGAAAACAATGGCAAAAGTTTTAGTGCTCTACTATTCGATGTACGGACATATTGAGACCATGGCGCAAGCAGTGGCGGAAGGGGCAAAAAGCGTGAGTGGTGCAGAGGTGACCATTCTGCGCGTACCCGAAAGCATGGATGCCGAACGATTTGCCCAGGTCGGCGGTAAGGTGAACCAAGCGGCAGCTGAAGCCAAACCCGAAGATTTAACGCAATACGATGCCATTATCGTCGGTACGCCAACCCGCTTCGGCAACATGGCTGGGCAGATGCGTAATTTTTGGGATCGCACCGGCGGACTTTGGGCTTCTGGCGCGTTGTACGGCAAAATTGCCAGTGTGTTTGCCTCCACCGGCACCGGCGGCGGCCAGGAACAAACCATCACATCAGTCTGGACCACCCTCGCCCATCACGGCATGGTGATCGTCCCTATTGGTTACGGCACCAAAGAACTCTTCGATATCTCCCACGTGCGCGGCGGTACACCTTATGGCGCTACTACGCTGGCGGGCGGTGATGGATCGCG
The DNA here is from genome assembly GCF_039594315.1 of Pantoea sp. Lineage (GTDB taxonomy): Bacteria > Pseudomonadota > Gammaproteobacteria > Enterobacterales > Enterobacteriaceae > Pantoea. Next base: position 69,038 of record NZ_JBCNNP010000007.1, on the reverse strand, counting down.
TCAACCGTCAGCGGAAGAACTGGACATAGCCCGTTATCAGGGCCAACACGTCGCCGGACTGGCGGTAAAACTCAAAGGATAAAATCCACAACAGGAGACTTTCATGGCAACAGAACAGTCAAAAGCTCACCATGTGGGCGAATGGGCCTCATTGCGACATACCTCAAATGAAATTGCAGAAGCCATTTTTGAAGTAGCCAATTATGACGAACGTTTGGCAGAACAAATCTGGGAACAACAAGGTAGTGATGATGTGCTGATTCGCGCCTTCAAGAAAACTGACCAGGATGTACTGACCTGGGATGACAAAACAGTCGAACGCAAAAACGTGTGAATGGCAGGCGGGCAAAGTCCCGCCTTTGTTCTCTTTACTGCCAAGGAAAATTCTATGTCAGCCTATCAAAGTATCAATCCAGCCAATAACCAACTCCTCAAAGCCTGGCCCGAACACGACGATGCCTATGCGCAACAGGCGTTGGAAACGGCAGATGCGTTGTTTCATTCATCCTGGAGCAAAAGCGACATGCAACGCCGTTTGCAAGTGCTGCAACGCCTGGCCGACTTGATCGACCAACGCGTGGAAGAACTTGCCACCATCGCCAGCAAAGAGATGGGGAAACTGATTGGGCAAAGCCGCGGCGAAGTGAAAATTTGCTCGCAAATCGCCCGCTATTATGCCGAACATGCGGCGACATTTTTAGAAGCCGAACCCTATCCTAGCGACATCGGCGATGCGTGGCTGGAGTATCACCCGATTGGCGTGATTGTGGCGGTTGAACCGTGGAACTTCCCCTATTACCAACTGATGCGCGTACTGGCACCGAATCTGGCCTTGGGCAATCCGGTGCTGGCAAAGCACGCCAATATCGTTCCTCACTGTGCCGATGTGTTTGAAAAAATGGTGCAAGAAGCCGGGGCACCAAAAGGTGCATGGACCAACCTCTTTATCTCCACCGATCAGGTTGCTGATTTGATTGCTGACCCGCGCGTGCAAGGTGTGGCGCTAACTGGTTCTGAACGTGCCGGTAGCGCGGTAGCGGAACAAGCCGGTAAACATCTGAAGAAATCAACGCTGGAACTGGGCGGCAATGATGTGTTTGTGGTGCTGGATGACGCCAATATTGATGAAGCGGTGCGTCAGGGCGCGCAAGCACGTCTTAGCAACTGTGGCCAGGTGTGTACCGCCGCCAAGCGCTTTATTTTGCATGAAAAAATCGCTGACCAGTTTATGGCGAAATTCAGTGCTGCGCTGCAATCCGCCACGCCGGGCGATCCTTTGGATGAAAAAACCACGCTCGGCCCACTTTCATCGAAAGATGCCCGCGATCGCTTAGTGAAGCAGGTGGATGAAGCCGTTGAACATGGTGCGCGCGTTGAATTTGGTGGTCGCGCGATTGACGGCGTTGGCTGCTATTTCCAACCGACGATACTTACCGGTTTAACACCAGATAATCCTGCCTATTATCAGGAATTCTTTGGTCCGGTCGCACAAGTCTACGTGGTGGCCGACGATCGCGCCGCCGTGGCGCTGGCCAACGATTCGAACTACGGATTGGGTGGTTCGGTGTGGACCAAAGATATTGTACGCGGCCGCAACATGGCTTCGCAGATTGAAACCGGCATGGTGTTCATTAATTCGCAGAGTGATACCTCGGCAGAACTGCCGTTTGGTGGCGTGAAGCGTTCAGGTTACGGACGTGAACTGTCAGATCTGGGGATCAAAGAGTTTGCCAACCAAAAACTGGTGGTAGTCGCTGGTTAAGCAGCATAAAAAACCCCGCTTGCGCGGGGTTTCCTTTTAAGCTCAACAACCTTAGTTACTGGTTGCCGGTTGTTTGGCAGGTTCTTGCGGTTTAGCGGGAGTGGCATCGGCTTGCGCTTTCTGCGCAACCGCTGCATCAGCCTTGGCTTTGTCGTCCGCTGCTTTCTGTGCAGTGGCTTTCTCCGCTTTCGCCTTCTCCTCTGCGGCTTTCTGCGCCGCCGCTTTATCCGCTTTCACTTTATCTTCTGCCGCTTTAGCTTCCGCCGCTTTCTGTGCAGCTGCTTTATCCGCTTCCGCTTTATCAGCAGCGGCTTTATCTGCTACCGCCTGATCGGCTTTCTGCTTAGCGTCGTCCGCTGCAGGAGCAGCAGCCGCTGGAGCTGGCTGTTCTGCGGCTGGCGCAGGTGCTGGCGCGGCGGCCGGTTGCAGTGGCGTGCCTTGCAATGCGCCATTCAACGCACCGGTGAATTGATCCCAGCTGCAATAGCCGTTGGCATCCGCTTCACAACCTGCCAATTGCAGGGTGACGCGCTTAGGTGGGTTCTTCAGGCTCAACACATCGGCATTACGCAGCTGATCGGCTGTTTGATAGACGTATTCCACTTTCAGCAGATCTTTGTTGTTTTTCACATCGTGCCAGCGCTCAAACACCACTTGTCCACCAATTGGCGTTTTCTCATCATTGCCCGGCAGTTCGTACGGTTTGACCTGCAACGCGCTCAGTAATGAAGCAATATTGGAATCGTGACCAACCATCACCGTGACTTTCGGCGCATTGGCTTTGTCTTGATCGACTAACTGGCTACGGATGTAATCCACCAGCGGTGCAGCGACTTCACGCGCCACTTCTGGCGAGGCAAATAACGCATCCTGATAACCATTTTTGATCGACGCCAACTCTTTCCACTGTTCAGGCGTTTTGATCTGGCCCCACGCCACTTGATCCGCCGGGAAGCCTTCGTAGTATTGCAGCGTGAAAGCATCCACCAGTGAGTTGCCGACTTTCAGCGGTCCGTTGACGTTAGGTTCTTTGCCGTTTTCAGCCGTGAAGGTGTTATCGCCGCTACTGAGATCACACTGCTTTTTGCCGTTACAGGCCGGTGCAGATTTGTAATCAACGATTTTTTCCAGCTGCTGGAACGCAGGTTTCAGGGCCAATTTTTCATTGGCTGCGGTCATCGCCGCCAGCGCTTTCTTGTTGAAGTCGTCGCTGCCGTCAGTGATCACCGGATTAAAGATCGGGTCCATGGTGCCCATCGCATCTTGATGGGTTACAGCGACATCACAGCCTGGGAACGCGCCAGTGATGAAGTACTGCGCGGTGGCAACGGTGCGCTGCAAGCTGTTGGCGTAAACAAAGATGTTGCTGCTGTCTGGGCAAGTGCCGTTCTGGACTAAGCCCTGCTGCGCCAGCCACTGGCGGGTGTAATTACCCATGTAGACTTCCAGCACACCACCTTTGGTGGTGAGCTCACCGCCCGCAACATCCCATTGCGGCCAGCTTTTTTTCGTGGATTGTTCCAGCACGCTGCCGTTATTGGCCAGCGGCGCACGCAAGTTGTGACGACTTAACATCAATACTTGCTGCAGTTGCATATCTCCATCCGCAGCATAGGCGGACATGCCCATCGGGAGCGCAGCGATGACTGACAACGCGCAAAGACTCAGTTTCTTGATCATTGTGCCTATTCCATAATTCATCAGTGAAACACTCTGGCTTTCAAACGATTAGCACGCCAAAGAGCGAATTACCGCACAGTGTAACTCAGCTTGCATCGGAAAATCGCCAGATGTTTGCAAAAACAATGCATCGAATATAGCAGTAAACGCGCGTGACGTCGGGTAACGGCAGCAGATTGAAAAGCAACAGGATGTTTTTCGGAATCTCGGAATGCAGAAAAGCAAAAAGCCCGCATTTCTGCGGGCTTCTTTAATATGGCGGAGGAACAGAGATTCGAACTCTGGGATGGTTTCCCATCGACGGTTTTCAAGACCGTTGCCTTAAGCCACTCGGCCATCCCTCCGGAAATCTTTTTGTAACTTCACTCTGCAAGAGTGATGGCGGAGGAGGAGAGATTCGAACTCTCGGATGGTTTCCCATCGACGGTTTTCAAGACCGTTGCCTTAAGCCACTCGGCCACCCCTCCGCAATGAGGCGCACTATAAACATCCCCCAGAACGATGTAAAGCCTGCATTGAATCGTTCGGCTGAAAAACAGCCAAATTCTATTTTTTCGGCGTCATTTTCGCCAATCTGCTCAGCGAAACAGCTATTTATCGCGTAAAGAAGGGTAAAACGCCTTTTCTGTCTTTATAGCGCTGCGTATCCTCTTGCCATATTTGATGTTTCTCTCCTGAAGGAGCGCATGATGGAAAGAGTTTTTAGCTCGTCACAGCAATCGTTAATCAGCACCCACAAAGTGCTGCGCAATACTTACCTGCTGCTTGGCTTCACCCTGGCCTTCTCGGCAGTAACCGCAACGTTGAGCACTGTATTTGCCCTGCCTTCACCAGGATTGATTCTGATGCTGGTTGGCTTTTATGGCTTGATGTTCCTGACACATAAACTGGCTAACAGCCCAGCCGGTATTCTGGCGGCATTCGCCTTCACCGGTTTCCTTGGCTATTGCCTCGGCCCGATTCTGAGTTCGTTCTTGAGCGCAGGTATGGGTGATGTGATTGCCATGGCGCTGGGCGGTACAGCATTGGTGTTCTTCGGTTGTTCCGCATACGTGCTGACCACGCGCCGCGATATGTCATTCCTGAGCGGCATGATGATGGCTGGCTTTGTGGTGCTGCTGGTGGCGGTTGTCGCTAACATCTTCCTGCAACTGCCTGCGCTGCATCTGGCGATTAGCGCCCTGTTCATTCTGTTCTCGGCTGGCGCGATTTTGTGGGAAACCAGCAACATCATTCATGGCGGCGAAACCAACTACATCCGCGCCACCGTGAGTCTGTATGTTTCGCTGTATAACATCTTCGTTAGCCTGTTGAGCCTGTTGGGCTTCGCTAACAAAGATTAAGTTGCCTAAGAAAATATTCAAAACCCCGCTTCGGCGGGGTTTTTGCTTTTTACAGCATGACGAATTTACAATGTGCGGATTAATGTTGTGAGGAATGATCGTGATTTTTGCCGGTAAAGAGATTGCCACCGATGCGGAAGGCTATTTAAAAAACAGCGCGGACTGGAGCGAGCCGTTGGCCGCCGCCATCGCAGAGAAAGAGCAGATCGTGATGAGCGAAGCGCATTGGGAAGTGGTGCATTTCGTGCGCGCGTTTTATCAGGAATTCAATACTTCACCTGCGGTGCGCATGTTGGTGAAAGCCATGGCGCAAAAATACGGTGAGGAGAAAGGTAACAGTCGCTATCTGTTCCGCTTGTTCCCAGAAGGCCCCGCTAAGCAAGCCACCAAAATTGCCGGTTTGCCAAAACCGGCTAAATGCCTGTGATCAGCCAGTGGTAAATCGGGTGGGGATTTCCGCAGGTTGATGCGGCTCCACCAGAACTTTATCCACGCGTGCACTACGCGGTCCGCCCGCTTTCAGCCAACTGATTAATTCATCGACCTTTTGCGCATCGCCTGATGCCAATACTTCAACGCTGCCATCCGCCAGATTATGGGCATATCCCGTAAGGTTTAACTCTCGCGCCTGCGTTTGTGTGTGATAGCGAAATCCCACGCCCTGCACGATGCCATGCACCCAAATTTTATAGCAAGAAGTTGTCATTTCGTTCTCCCGTCAGCTTGCGTTGCTTTTTGCCGCCATCCGCCGGAAAATGGCGCCTCATTTTTTCAGGTAAGCATAGCAAACTATGACCGTTCGATTGATTCTCGCTAAGGGACGTGAAAAATCCCTGCTCCGCCGCCATCCGTGGGTGTTCTCTGGTGCCGTTGCCCGTATGGAAGGTAAAGCCCAATCTGGTGAAACCATTGATGTCTGCGACAGCAATGGCAAGTGGTTGGCCCGCGCCGCGTATTCGCCACAATCTCAAATTCGTGCACGCGTGTGGAGCTGGCAGCAGGATGAGTCAATCGACATCACCTTCTTCGTGCGCCGCTTTGAGCAAGCGCAGGTGTGGCGTGATTGGCTGGCAAAACGTGATGGCCTGGATAGCTATCGCCTGATTGCCGGTGAATCAGATGGTATGCCTGGCGTCACGATTGACCGTTTCGGTAACTTCTTGGTGCTGCAACTGCTGTCGGCGGGTGCGGAATATCAACGCCCGGCTATCGTTTCGGCGTTGCAGCAATGTTTCCCTGATTGCGCGATTTACGATCGTTCAGACGTTGCAGTGCGTAAAAAAGAAGGTCTGGAATTAGCCCAAGGCCCGGTTTTAGGTGAATTGCCGCCGCCGCTACTGCCGATTACCGAACACGGCATGAAGCTGTTGGTGGATATTCAGGGCGGCCATAAAACGGGCTACTACCTCGATCAGCGCGACAGCCGCTATGCCACGCGTGGATACTCAGACAATGCCCGCGTGTTGAACTGCTTCTCTTATACCGGTGGCTTTGCAGTTTCAGCGTTGATGGGCGGCTGTCGCGAGGTCATCAGCGTTGATACTTCGCAAGATGCGCTTGATGTGGCGAAACAGAACGTTGAGCTAAATGGCTTAGACGTGTCGAAAGCGCAGTTCGTACGCGATGATGTGTTCAAGCTATTGCGCCGTTATCGTGATAGCGGTGAGAAGTTCGACGTGATCATCATGGATCCGCCGAAATTTGTTGAGAACAAGAACCAGCTGATGGGCGCTTGTCGCGGTTATAAAGATATCAATATGCTGGCGATTCAGTTGTTGAATCCCGGCGGCGTGCTGCTGACCTTCTCCTGCTCAGGCCTGATGCCCACCGATCTGTTCCAGAAACTTATCGCCGATGCCGCCGTAGATGCCGGTCGTGATGTACAATTTATAGAGCAGTTCCGTCAGGCAGCCGACCATCCAGTGATCGCCAGCTATCCTGAAGGGCTTTATCTGAAAGGTTTTGCCTGCCGCGTGCTGTGACTTGAAAACGCTGTCCCTGCCTCCATATTGGTAGCAGGGCAGTCTTTTGGGAGGTCACAATGATTACCACTAAATTTGGAATTGGACAGCAAGTTCGGCACCGTCTCTCCGGGGTGCTCGGCGTAATTGTGGATGTCGATCCGGAGTTTTCGCTTGATGAGCCTGAATTAGATGATGTCGCCGCCAGCGAGGCCTTGCGCGCCGCGCCGTGGTATCACGTGGTGATGGAAGATGAAGAAGGCGATCAAGTGCATACCTACGTCGCTGAAGTGCAGTTGGCTGGGGAAACCTCGTTCGAACATCCCGAACAGCCTTCAATGGATGAACTTGCTGCGTCAATTCGACAGCAGTTGCAGGCACCGAGCTTGCGCCATTAATGACAACGGCGACTGAGATCGCCGCTTTTATTTAATGCTGAATGCCCAAGCGTGGAATTTCAATCTTCGGGCAACGATCCATCACCACCGTCATCCCCGCATCTTGCGCTAACACCGCGGCTTGCTCGTTAATAACGCCGAGTTGTAACCACAACGTCTTCGCACCAATGGCAATCGCTTCCTGCGCGACACCCCACGCCGCTTCCGCGTTACGAAACACATCCACCATATCCACTTTTCCCGGCACATCCGCCAGCGTGGCATACGCGGTTTGTCCCAATAGCTGTTGTCCAGCCAGTTTTGGGCTAACCGGAATCACCTCATAGCCTTGATCAAGCAGATATTTCATCACACCATAACTCGGACGATCGGGCCGATCGCTGGCGCCAACCAAGGCGATGCGTTTGGTGTGAGTCAGGACATCGCGAATTGTTTGATCATTCATTTTTCTCTCCTTGTTCATTCGCTTAAGTGTAGAGGAGATTGTGCTTTGCGATGCAATAGCCCAGCGCGAGAACTTTGCGCGGCAGCACGAATAAATATGTTAAAATGTAAATTAACTGCCATAATGTAATAATTTGCTACACATAATCGATTTATCCCCTTTCCCTGGGAGTTGAAATGAAGCTGTCGTTGACTGTTACGAGTTTACTCGTGTTGCTCGTATCGGCGTCCTGCCATGCCATCACCTTGAAGCTCGATCCCGATATCGATCTGTTGGTGCTGGATGGGCGCAAAATATCTGGCTCGATTTTGAAGGGCGCTGGCAGCCTTGAGCTGGAACGCGGACAGCACCAGTTTCTATTTCGGGTGGAAAAACCCGGCGCTGATGCCGCGCATTTCCAGTCTGTGCCGATGATTGTCACTTTCAACGCCAGCGCCCAATCCGTTGCGATTCGTTTGCCCGCCCTCACTAATCGCCGTGAACGCAGTGCCTTTGACAGAACGCTTAATTTTCAACTGATTGATGAACACGGCAATGAAATTGTCAGCGTGCGCGATCATCTTCCGCGCGCGGCGGATAATAATTTTGAACAAGCGATGGTCAACTACAATCGCGATGCGCATGCGGCTTCAGTGCCACGCTTTGCGCTCCATGCATTAAGCGCCAATGAAGCGCAATTGAATGTGGATTTTGCCTGGCAAGACGCCGGCGATCTGCCTTCACTGCAACGCTGGTTCCAGCGTTTTGATGCCGCCACCCGCCTACGTTTTATCAGTTGGATGAAAACCTTACGCACAAGTTGATAGTAGTGAAACGCCAGGGGTAAACTCCTGCATTAACAAATAATGCATGAGAAGAAACAGGAAGCCCTATGGAGCAGACCGTTCGTACCCTAAAAGTCCAAAAGCATATTGCCCTCGTTGCACACGACCATTGCAAAGCCTCGCTGCTGGAATGGGTCAAAACCAATCAAACCGCCCTACAATCCCACGTGCTCTACGCTACCGGCACCACGGGAAATCTGATTAATCGTCATACGGGTTTAGATGTCAACGCGATGCTAAGCGGCCCAATGGGCGGCGATCAGCAAGTCGGCGCGTTAATTTCGGAAGGGAAAATTGATGTACTGATTTTCTTCTGGGATCCACTGAATGCCGTACCGCACGATCCTGACGTAAAAGCGTTACTGCGTCTGGCGACGGTGTGGAACATTCCGGTAGCCACTAATCGCGCCACCGCTGATTTTATTATTCAGTCGCCAATGTTTGCACAGCAAATTGAGATCCAGATTCCAGACTATCAGCGTTATCTCGCTGATCGCCTGAAATCATAATCCTCAGGCCTTGCGGCTTTGCGGCACACCCAATTCGCGGAAGTGTTCGACAAACACCGATGGCCGATCTTTGTCGAACATCAGCCACACTTGTTGCTTCGCACGAGTGATCGCCACGTAGGCCAAACGCCGCTCCTCCGCATCCGGGAAATCTTCCGGCTGCGGTAACAACCCCTCTTCCATGATTGATTCGCGCGCTTCCGCCGGGAATCCATCACGTCCTTGATGCAAACCCAACACAATGACAAATTCGGCCTGTTGTCCTTTGCTGGCATGAATGGTCATAAAATCCAGCTTAAGTTTAGGCCAGCGCGTTTTGGCTTTATCGAGAATGGCCGGACGCAAATGGTGATAGCGCGCCAACAGCAGCACCCGTTCCTCAGGCTTAGCGTAACCACTTAACTTATCGAAAAGCGGCTCGAGCTGTTCCTGGGGCAGCAGCGTCACCGATTTTTTGTTGCCTTTGCTCAAACTGTTTAACGGCTTGCGCAACTGATGCGGATTTTGCTGCACAAAGCGATTGGCTATTTCACCGATGCGATCGTTGAAACGATAAGTGGTATCCAGCACGCAACGATCGCCTTCGCCAAAATAGTGATGGAACGCGGTAGTCAGGCTCATCTCGGCGCCGCTAAAGCGGTAAATAGCTTGCCAATCATCGCCCACGGCAAACAGGCTGGTGCGTTTATTTTGCTGGCGCAACGCGGTCAGCAGCGCTGCACGCTGTGGCGAGATGTCCTGAAACTCATCAACCAGAATGTGCTTCCACGGGCTTATAAAACGTCCCTTTTCCAGAATGGCGATCGCCTGATGAATTAATCCGGAGAAATCGACTGCGCCCTCCTCTTTCAAGGCGGTTTTCCACGCCTTCAGTAACGGCGCCATCAATTTCACGCGCTTACTGAAGTTGTCGCGTTGTTCTTCGGCCACATCGGCGATCATCGCCGCCTGCGCGCCGCCATGCATGCGCATCAATCCGAGCCAGCGCTCCATGCGTGTTGCCAGGCGCTGCGCCAGTTTGTCATCCTGCCAGAACGGCCCTTCCGGGACATCCCAATCCAACTCGTCCTGCAACCATTGTCGCCAGCCGCTGGCCTGCGCTTTCTTGCTGTTACACTGCTCGCGCCAGGTTTCAATCAATAACTGTCGCCGCGCCTTGCTGTCGCTTTCCAGCTTGCTGATCACTGGCTGTTTGTTGCTGCCTTCGCGGATGATGTGCAGCGCCAATGCATGGAAGGTGCGCGCTTGAATGGCACTTTCGCCAAGCCGCGTCTGGATGCGCTCGTTCATCTCCTCTGCCGCCTGACGTCCAAATGCCAGCAGCAGAATTTGCTCTGGCTGCGCCAACTTGCGTTTCAATAGCCAACCCGCACGCGCCACCAGCACCGAGGTTTTACCGCTGCCTGCACCGGCTAACACCAGCAGCGCATCTTCGCCATTTACTACCGCTTCGCACTGCGACGGATTAAGCGGCGTGGTCTCCACGGTGGAGAAGAAATCGTGATAATCCTTGAGGATCTTGCTGGTCCATTCGCGATTGCGTTGGCGGATAGCCGTTTCGCCCTGCTCTAGCCATTGCTGGCAGAATTGCCAGCGCGCTCGGCAATTGTCGAACTCTTCAATGCGCGCCAATGGCAACGGCAAAGCGGCAAACTGGCGTTTGATGTTCTCTTTCACCGCGCTGAGTTCGCTGCGTTTTAACCAGCGGTCCTGATGGGTAAAATCCAGTATTTCCTGTTCCAGCACCGTCAGCACCTCAGCGCTGACTTCACTCATTTCCTGGCTCCATTGCTGCCAGGCATGCTGTAAATAGTGGTAAAAGCGCTGTGTTTCCTGCCATTCGGTGCCGTGTAAGCGCACCACCTTCTCATCCGGCAATAAAAATTCCAGCTCGCCCCACACCATGCCGCGCTTGCAAACAATGCTAATTAACTGGTTAAACGGGATTAAATATTCATGGCGATCACCACTAACTTCCACGCCAGCAGCCAACAGGCGTACGCGGTTGTAAGGATGCTGAGCCAGACGCTTGCCCATTGATGTTGCTTTCAGTTCCATGTCCGCACTCTGATGTGGAATTCGAATATCGCGCAGTTTACCTGTCAGACTCTTGGCGCTCCAGCCTTAAAAAAGGCTAAACTGAGCACCACATATTGCGGATTGCAAAAGGAAAATCGGGTTATGCGTACCGTACTTAATATTCTTAATTTCGTGCTCGGTGGTTTTTTCACCACCCTGAGCTGGCTGTTTGCCACGTTGGTGAGCATCGTGCTGATTTTTACGCTGCCGTTAACCCGCTCATGCTGGGAGATCACCAAGCTGTCGTTTTTGCCGTTTGGTAACGAAGCGGTACATGTTGATGTACTTCGTCCGGAGAGTAAAAGCCACGTGATGAATACTGGCGGCACTTTCCTCAACATCTTTTGGTTAGTTCTGTTTGGTTGGTGGCTGTGCTTAGCGCACATTTCTGCTGGCATCTTGCAGTGCCTAACCATCATTGGCATCCCTGTCGGCATTGCTAACTTCAAAATCGCCGCGATTGCGCTGTGGCCGGTAGGACGCCGCGTGGTATCCGTTGAAGAAGCTCAAGCCGCGCGTGAAGCCAATGCGCGTCGCCGCTATTAAGGCTGCGCAATGATTCACAACGCTTTGCCAGGCTGGCGACGTTATTTATTCAACAGCAGCCTGCGCTATCTGTTGCGCATCTTTTTTGCGCTGGCAGGATGTGCCGCAGTGCCGTGGTGGCTGCATCAAATTGAGTGGACCATTCCGCTGACGCTCGGCGTAGTTGCCGCTGCGCTGGCCGATCTTGACGACCGCTGGATCGGACGCGTACGCAATCTGCTCATTACCTTGGTCTGTTTCTGTATCGCCTCAGTCTCCGTGGAATTGTTGTTCCCGCATCCATGGGCGTTCGGGCTGGGATTAGCATTTTCCAGTTGGGGCTTTATTTTGCTCGGCGCGCTGGGGCAGCGTTATGCCACCATCGCGTTTGGCGCGCTGTTAATCGCGGTGTACACCATGCTGGGAATTGGTCTTTTCCCCCAATGGTGGATGCAGCCGTCGCTGCTGCTGATTGGCGCACTTTGGTATAACTTGCTGACTTTTATCGGTCATTTGATGTTCCCTGTGCGCCCAGTGCAAGAGCAATTGGCCGGCAGTTTCTCGCAATTGGCGCGTTATCTGGAAGCCAAAGCGAACCTGTTTGATCCCGACGGCGGGGAACAAGATGATGCCAATCTTGTTGCCACGGCGATGGTCAACAGCCAATTAGTGGCGCAGTTGAATCTCACTAAAAGTACCATTCAGAGCCGTTTACGCGGTGATCGCGGTTCACGCAGCACGCGACGCAGCTTGCATTACTACTTTGTGGCGCAGGATATCCATGAGCGTGCCAGCTCGTCGCATCTGCAGTATCACTTGTTGCGCGATGACTGGCGCTACAACGAAGTGTTATTCCGTTTTCAGCGCTTGATGAATATGCAGGCGCAAGCGTGTCGACAACTGGCAGAAACCATTCTGTTACGGCAATCCTGGCATCACGATAGCCACTTTGAGCGTACTTTTAATCGTCTGGAAACCGCTCTGCAACGTTTGGAGCAAAACGAGCCGCAAGATCCCCACATCCGCGCGTTGTTTTGGCTGCTGCGTAATTTGCGCGCTATCGATGCACAATTGGCATCGATTGAATCCGAACAGATGCTGGCCGAACCGGCGGCACAGAGCGATAACCATCTTTCACGCGAAGGCCTGAGCGGCTGGGCCGATATTCGTCTGCGCTTAAGTCGTCATCTAAGTCCGAGTTCAGCTCTGTTTCGCCATGCGGTGCGCATGTCTTTGGTATTGTGCGTTGGCTATGCCTTTATTCAAATTACTGGCGTTGATCGCGGTTACTGGATACTGCTCACCAGCTTGTTTGTCTGCCAACCCAATTACAACGCTACGCGACGACGTTTGGCATTACGCATCGGCGGCACGCTTGCCGGTATCGCCATCGGCCTTCCGGTATTGTGGCTGGTGCCTTCAATTGAAGGCCAACTGGTGCTGATTGTGTTAAGCGGCGTACTGTTTTTCGCTTTCCGTCAGGTTCAATACGCACAGGCAACCTTATTCATCACGTTGCTGGTATTACTCTGTTTCAACCTGTTAGGCGAAGGATTTGAAGTGGCACTGCCACGCGTAGTGGATACTTTACTGGGCTGCGGTTTAGCCTGGCTAGCGGTCGCCTTTGTCTGGCCGGATTGGCAGTTTCGCAAGATTACTGCGGTTGCCGATCGCACTCTTGATGCGAACTGTCGCTACCTGGATGCGATTATGCAGCAATATCACCAAGGTAAAGATAACCGGTTGGATTACCGCGTTGCGCGCCGTGATGCCCATAATGCCGATGCCGAACTTGCCTCGGTGGTGTCAAACATCAGCAGCGAAATTAAGCAACAACAACCGCTGCGTGAAAACGCATTTCGACTGCTGTGTTTGAACCACTCCTTCCTTAGCTATATTTCTGCGCTTGGAGCACATCGCGATCGGTTGGCCGATAACACATTGCTGACGTTACTGGATGACGCCGTTTGCTTTATTGAAGACGTGCTACAAATTGAAAGCGTTAGCGAGGCTCAGGCTGTCAGCATGCAACAAGCATTGATACAGCGTCTGGCGGCAATGAAAACCAGCCCGGATGCGCGTGCACCGCTGGTGATTCAGCAATTGGGATTACTGGTCGCGTTACTCCCCGAAATTGCCCGCCTTCGCAGAACACTAGTTAATCATTAAGGCTGAACCTGCTCCGCTGACGCATGTTGGCGGAGCGTTTGCAGATACCAGGCATACAGCTCTTCCCTGATTGCGTTAGGCAGTGCCGCTTCATGATGCCCTGAAATCGCCCCTTCCAACGCCAGCAACGTTTTTAAGCCAATGTGCTTATTCAGCGCACGCAGTTTCAACCAAGATTGCCGCGATCCCGCTTCATACAACAGTCGCACCGAACTTATCCCTACTTTGTGTAGCATCAGTTCTAAACTCAGGCTGAGATTCGGCAGATCTTTCAGGCGAAGCGAGACAAGTCTGGTCGCTGCTTCAACCTGTGCTGCTCGCAGCGAGCTCGCGGAAAGTCGCAGTAATTGCTCAGAGTCCTGCCATAACTGACTATCCACTTTGAAATAACTCAAGGTGACCGGAACTCCACGTTTGCGGTAAACCAGCGGTTCCAAAGATCGATGGGTGTTGTAGACGTGGAGCGCCTCACAAGCGCGCAAGTAGAGCGCATCCTCATTAATGTAGGCAAAAATCACCTTCTCAACCGTTAGGGCATAACCGCCAAATTGGGTGCGTGACTCAATTTTTCCTAATGGTGCTAATTGCGCTTTTGATTGCTCAACTACTGGGTTGTTTCTTTTCATATTGCCCCCTCAATTTCATTCCATGCACGGGAAATTTCCTATAAAAGCGCGTTGATTCATCAATTTAGAAGATAAAAAAAACGATTTAGCTGTTCAATGAATAAAAGCAGGAGAGCGGGATCTTGTGCAGAATTTGCGAGGCATTTTCAGAAATTGAGGTTGATCTTTATTCAGGAAGCCATTACTGTACATCCATACAGTTCATTACTGAGTGATTAAATTATGCGTACTCAATTCTCTGGCCTTGCTGATCGTTCACCACGTTTTGCTTCATCAAGCTTAGCGCAACCTTCGTTAGGTGGAATCACTGAACTACGCTCCAGCGAACAACCAGGCATGATGCAATTAATGCTGTTGCCGGTGTTGAAACAGCTGAGCGAGCAATCACGCTGGCAGCTTTGGTTAACGCCGGCACAAAAGCTGAACCGCAGTTGGATGCAGCAGTCAGGATTGCCGTTAGACAAGAGTATGCATATTACTGAATCAGAGCGTTTTAATACGGTGGAAAGTATGGTTAAAGCGTTGCGTACTGGAAACTATAGTGTGGTAGTGGCCTGGATTCCGTACGAATTGAACGACGAAGAACGTTTTGAATTGGAGCAAGCAGCAGCAGAAGGTGAAGCACTTGGACTGATTTTACGTCCGCAGGGACATGGATATGCCCATTCCAGACAATCAAAAGCAGCAAAAATTCCGTCTGATTTGTTTCATTAAGTAAATCCAGGAATTTTCTCACCATTTTTTTTGCAGAAGTTATCGCTAAGCCACTGATTCTTTTCCCGCCAGCTATGACAATGGCTTAGCCGCTTTTTTGTTTTCTCTTACCGAAGATTTTGCCACGTGATTTGTTAAAATGTGTGTATAAATCGCTGTTTTTTTACTGCTCGACCTCACATCATACTTGTAACTTTCCAATCTCGTTGTAGACTTTAGCTCGCCAGGGTGCTCAATAACCTCCGTTTTTTCGGTAGAGTCAAAAGCGAGCGTTTAGACCCGGCGAAGGATTAACACAAAGAGCAACCTTTTTGCTCATTGCCTATTTGGATGATAACGAGGCGCAAAAATGAAAAAGACAGCTATCGCAATTGCAGTGGCACTGGCTGGCTTCGCTACCGTAGCGCAGGCCGCACCTAAAGATAACACCTGGTACACCGGTGCTAAACTGGGCTGGTCTCAGTATCACGATACTGGTTACTACGGTAACGGTTACGAGAACAACAACGGTCCAACTCACGAATCTCAGCTGGGTGCTGGTGCATTCATGGGTTACCAAGCTAACCCGTACCTGGGCTTCGAGCTGGGTTACGACTGGTTGGGCCGTATGCCTAACAAAGGCAGCGTGACTAATGGCGCGTTCAAAGCACAAGGCGTTCAGCTGGCTGCTAAATTGAGCTACCCAATCACCGAAGATTTCGACGTCTACACCCGTCTGGGTGGTATGGTATGGCGTGCTGACTCTACTCAGACCAACCCACAAACTGGCCGCATCAGCGACCACGACACCGGCGTTTCTCCGCTGGCTGCTGTTGGTGTTGAATACGCACTGACCAAAAACTGGGCAACTCGTCTGGACTATCAGTGGGTTAACAACATCGGTGACGCAGGTACCGTTGGTGCGCGTCCTGACAACAGCATGCTGAGCGTCGGCGTTTCTTACCGTTTCGGTCAGGATGAAGCAGCAGCTCCAGTTGTAGCTCCGGCTCCAGCTCCAGCGCCAGTTGTTGAAACCAAGCGTTTCACTCTGAAGTCTGACGTGCTGTTCAACTTCAACAAAGCGACTCTGAAGCCAGAAGGTCAGCAGGCTCTGGATCAGCTGTACAGCCAGCTGAGCTCAATGGATCCGAAAGACGGTTCTGTTGTCGTACTGGGCTTCACGGATCGCATCGGTTCAGAGCAGTACAACCAGAAACTGTCTGAGAAACGTGCTCAGTCTGTAGTTGATTACCTGGTATCTAAAGGTATCCCTTCTAACAAGATCTCTGCACGCGGTATGGGCAAATCTAACCCAGTTACTGGCAACACCTGTGACAGCGTGAAAGGCCGTAATGCCCTGATCGACTGCCTGGCGCCAGACCGTCGCGTTGAAATCGACGTGAAAGGTATCAAAGACGTTGTAACTCAGCCACAGGCTTAAGTTATCGCGCAATAAAAAACCCCGCTTCGGCGGGGTTTTTTTATGGCTGAACTTTTGAACAAATAAACGATTACTCGTTTTCCGAACCGCCTTTGCCAAGAATGGCCTGCAAATCCTGCTTCAGCGTAGACATCTGATTCGCATACTTCTCTTTACGTTCAGCATCCTCAATCAGCTGAACGATGGTTTCCGACAGCGTATTGCTGCGGCGCTGCGCCAGCCCCGCCAAACGCTGCCACACCAGATATTCCAGATCGATCGATTTCTTACGCGTATGCTGATGCTCAGCATTAAAGTGACGTTTACGCCGTGCGCGAATCGTTTGCTTAAGACGATTATCCAAATCCGGGTGAATATGCTGAGCGATCCACTCATTGACCTCAACCGGGCTGTTCTCCATCGACAACAGCAAATCTACCGCAGCTTGTGCGGCACTTAGCTCAAGATGACGGGTGATCAGTTCACCCTCCCGATGCTTCTTCACCAGGTATTTCCACTTCCATCCACTTTCAAGATTTTCGAGTTGCTGGTATTTCATCGGAATCTCATCGTGATCACGTAACAAACTAAGAATAACAGCTTTTTTCTCTGATGTAGCAAGGAAAAACATGTTGTGGTCGTCACAATTAGGGCCGGAACTCCGCCGTGATAAACCGGGTTGATTCCTGTATAATCGCGCTTTTCCTAAATCAGACTAATGCGAATATTTTGACCAGCACTCAAATTACGTGGCAAGCCCTGCAGCCGGATAGCGACCGCTACCAATCCATTTTCTCAAACGTCTCACTGGAAGATTGCGATAGTCTTGCCGCGGTTCAGCCGCGTCTGCTGAATGCGCTGGCGCATTTGCATCATCAAACCCAAGGTTTCCCGCTGCTGTTACTGCGCAGCCAGGAAAACAGCGATTACCTTGCCTGCATCGCCGATGCAGCACAACGTTTCCAACCGGAAGACGTCACGCTATATGGCGGCGATTATCATGTGATGGGCGACAACGTCAGCCTGTTGCCACCTGCCGATAGCAATCGCCCCTTCACCAGTCAGGGCGGTGTACATTTCGCCGACTGGATCGAAACGGAGCAGCTGTTCGGTTGTGTGCGCCAGTTTAAAGATCGCGTGCAACTGGAACCGGGTTTATTACATCGCGCCAATGGCGGCACCTTAATTCTTGCAGTAAATACCTTACTGGCGCAGCCCTTGCTGTGGCTGCGTCTGCGCAAATGCATTGAGCAAAGCCGCTTTGATTGGTATTCACAAGATGAACGCCAGCCGCTGCCGGTAACCATCCCGCCGTTGCCGCTGGAGTTGCGCCTGATATTGTGTGGCGATCGTGATGCACTGGCCGCCTTCCAGGAAATGGATGTCGAAATCCACGAGATGGCACTGTATAGCGAATTTGAAGAAAGCTTGCAGGTCCAGGATGAAGATGACATGACATCGTGGTGCCAATGGACGCTAGCCCAAGCTGAAGAAGCAGGATTAAGTGCGCCAGAGGCCGATTTCTGGCCGGTGCTTATCACTGAAGCCGCGCGTATGACCGGCGATCAAGACACCTTACCGCTATGCCCACGTTGGTTGCGTCGCCAGTTGCAGGAAGCCGCGTTGCACGGCGAAACTCTGAACGGTGAAGCGCTGAAAGATGCGTTGGAAGCCCGTCAATGGCGTGAAAGCTTCCTCGCCGATCGCATGCGTGATGAGATCTTGCTCAATCAGATCATGATTGAAACCGAAGGCGAAGTCGTAGGCCAAATTAATGGCCTTTCCGTGGTTGAGTTCCCTGGCCATCCGCGTCCGTGGGGCGAGCCTTCACGCATTACCTGTGTGGTACATCCGGGTGATGGTGAGTTTACTGATGTAGAGCGCAAAGCCGAGTTGGGCGGCAACATTCATGCCAAAGGCATGATGATTATGCAGGCCTATCTGATTGGTGAGTTGGAACTGGAACAACAACTGCCCTTCTCTGCCTCGCTGGTGTTTGAGCAGTCCTATTCTGAAGTGGATGGCGATAGCGCATCGCTTGCCGAGCTGTGTGCCTTAATCAGCGCATTGGCCAATCAACCGCTTAACCAACAAATTGCGGTAACCGGTTCAGTCGATCAGTTTGGCAATGTACAGCCGGTTGGCGGCCTGAATGAGAAGATTGAAGGCTTCTTCCACGTTTGTAACTCACGTGAATTGACCGGCAAGCAAGGGGTGATTTTCCCTGCCAGCAACGCGCGCCATCTGAGTTTAAGTCAAGATGTGGTTGAAGCGGTGAAGCAAGGGCAATTCCATCTTTGGGCGATTGAAAGTGTTGATGAAGCGCTGCCGCTATTAACCGGCATTGCCTGGCAGAGTGAAAGCGGCGAATCGCTGCTGAACACCATTCAGGAGCGTATTACTCAGCTGAATCAGCAGGAAGCACGCCTGCGTCCGTGGCCGCTCCGTTGGCTCAACTGGTTTAACCACAGCTGATTACATTGCTCGGCGTACAACTGTTCGCTAATATTCGGGCTTCACTAAAAGAAGGCATATTAAAAACATGGTAGATAAACGCGAATCCTATAGCAAAGAAGACCTGGTTGCCTCAGGTCGCGGCGAACTGTTTGGCGAAAATGGACCGCCGCTTCCATCGAACAACATGTTGATGATGGACCGCGTAGTCAAAATGACTGAGGACGGCGGTAAATTCGATAAAGGTTTTGTTGAAGCCGAACTGGATATCCGTCCTGACCTGTGGTTCTTTGACTGCCACTTTATTGGCGATCCGGTGATGCCGGGCTGCCTTGGTCTTGATGCCATGTGGCAATTAGTCGGTTTCTACCTCGGCTGGTTGGGCGCAGAAGGCAAAGGCCGTGCATTGGGCGTGGGTGAAGTGAAATTCACCGGTCAGGTGCTGCCAACTGCCAAGAAAGTGACTTACAAGATTCACTTCAAGCGTGTCATCAACCGTAAACTGGTTATGGGCGTGGCAGATGGTGAAGTGTTCGTTGACGGCAACTTGATTTACTCGGCGACCGATTTGAAAGTGGGTCTATTTAAAGACACTTCAGCTTTCTAATCCGCTAAAACGAAAACCTCCGCACGCAGCGGAGGTTTCTTCCTTATCGATTTGACATCCAGCAGTGCTAGGCCACCGCTGACCTGTCCTCCATGGCTTGACGCCAACCTCCCAACCAGTAAGACCGCGCATCGATCATTTGATAAGGGCATATCTCTTTTGAGCGCCCCGTAATACCGGCTTGATAGCCTCGTGAATGTGCACGTTCCAGGCGGTCTCTTTTCTGTCTCTTCATGCCTCATTTCCCTCATTTCAGGTCTGGTGGAATCTGGGTGGAAAGAAAGAGTGGCGATATAATGTTCAACCACAGTAATGTTCTAACCCTCCTCGGCATAAAGGTCAATGCGCAAATTTCACGCCAATGTCATGTTTTTGACGTCAAAATGACATTTAAAATTGTCAATTAACTGTATATCTGGCTGATTCGCCAATAAAAAAAGCCCCTGATTTGACTGCGATCACACTACAGCAAATCAAGGACTTATCATAAGCATCGAACAATTCTTAATTTAGCGAAACCACACTATTTGCGATTTGTTGCGCCGTTTGCTGCCAACCCAAAGCCAGAGTGCGTACCAACGCATCGTAGCCATCTTCGGTTTGTGGCAGCGTCAGATTAAAGCCATGTTTGATAAGGCGGCCTTGATGCTGCAACAACCATTCACCGCTCACCACCACTTGACCATCATAACGTCCCTGGAAACCCGTCACGTTTACTGACAGGGTATCGTGCGTTTCACCCAATGGGGAACCCGCTACCAACCGACCCGGCAATGCTTTACTGAGATTGGTGATCAACGTTTGTTGTAACTGCTGATCCAACGGGCTGGCCCACAGATTATTCGCCGCAATCACATACTTCACATCGCTGGTTTGATAAACCAAGCCATTGCCCGCCATGTAATCCGGCACCGTAACCTGCTCAACCCAGATCATCGGTTGATTACCGCTGGTGGCGCTATCAACGCGCGCCACATTGCTGCCCGCAGGCAGCTGGTAATAGGTGTTTTCAATGGTGCTGCTGCAACCCGCTAGTAGCAGCAACGCTCCCATCATCAGCCCTTTTTTCACTGTTTCGCCCTCTTTGGCTGTGGATCCTGGCCCGGTTTGGCTTCAAACACTAGCGCATTACTTTTGGTATTGAGCGTTTTCAACACCGGCTGCAACTCACGCAGCACCTGATCAAGCCGCTGCATATCTCCCACCAGCTTGCTATAAGCAGGTGATCCCGGCTGCAATCCTTTCATGCTGCGATTCAGTTCGCGCAAGGTTTGCTGCATATCTTCCGGCAGCGTTTTCATCGCTGGATTAGCGGTAATGTGATTGAGGTTATCCAGCGTTTTCTGCAACTGCTGCAGCGTACGCTGGCTCTCTTTCAAGGTGCCTGTCGCTTCGTTCAATACTGGATTGAGTGGCAAGCCGTTGATCTTATCCAGCGCTGCCATTAGTTTCTGCTGAATCTGCGCCAATCCACCGCTGACGGTTGGGATCACTTCCAAACCAGCGACTTCATTCGGGCCTTTATAAGCGGCAGCGTTGTCATAGAAATCGAGATCGATAAACAGCGCACCGGACAGCAAGTTGCCGGTTTTCAGCGTCGCGCGCAGACCGCGTTTCTTGCCTTCCTGCAGATGCTGCTCAAGATTGAAATCACCGCCCAAACGATTCACAAAGCGATCAGGTTCGATGCGGATCAGTACCGGCACGCGATAATCGTTGTTCAGCGCCTGGTTCACGCCCGGAATCATATACGGCACTTGCGATACCGTACCCAAGCGAATACCACGGAACTCAACCGGCGCACCCACCTGCAAGCCACGAATCGAATCAGTGAAGAACAGCAGGAAATCGGTGTGATTGGTATACAGCGAATCCTGAATGCTGCGCTGATCGTCAAACAAATGGTATTCGGCTTTGTTCTGTGCAACCTGGCCCAGTTCACCGCCGTCTGGCACATCAAAGCTGACGCCACCGCTGAACAGCGTGGTGAGCGACCCCATCTCCACGCGCATGCCCGATGCCGACATATCTACCGCAATGCCGCTGTCCTTCCAGAAGCGCACGTTGGTGGTGATTAAGCGATCGTAGGGCGCGGAGATAAACAGTTGATACGCCATCATGCGTTTATCGGTATCAAAAGTGCTGGTTTCCACTGAGCCTACGCGATAGCCACGGAACAGCACCGGATCGCCCGGATTAAGCTGGCCGGCTTTTTTACTGTCAAGCACGATGCGGATACCTTTAGCATCAGGTGGCGCCAGCGGCGGCGCATCGAGCAGCTGATAATGCTCCGGCATGTCACCTTTGCTGCCGGGCTGCAACTCAATGTAGGCACCGGAAAGCAGCGTTCCTAAACCCGATACGCCTTCACGGCCAATCTGCGGTTTCACTACCCAGAATGCGCTGTCGCCTTGCAACAGCTTTTCCATGCCGGAGTTGAGGCGCGCTTTAATCTCGACATGATGCAGATCGTCTGTCAGCACCGCGCTTTCCACCACGCCAACGTTAACGCTGCGGCTTTTAATGGTGGTTTTACCGGCTTCGATACCTTCCGCGTTTTCGGTAATCAGCGTCACTTCCGGCCCTTGATGGCTGAAGTGATAAAAAAGAATCCATCCGCCGATTAACAGCGTGACGATAGGTACAATCCACACCGGCGACCAGCGTTTAATCTGGTCGACCTTAGCAGTCTCGTGATGGTTGTCCGTCAAGACGCGACTCCTTACGTTCAGTTTTCCGTTGTCTATCCCACAGCAGGCGCGGATCAAAGGTCATTGCTGCAAACATCGTCAGAATTACGACCATGGCAAACAGCAGCGCACCCGGCGCAGGATAAACACTCATCAGCCTTCCCATGCGCACCAGCGCAGAGAGGACGGCGATTACAAACACATCAATCATTGACCAGCGGCCAACGAATTCAACCACCTCATACACCAGGTGCATTTTCTCATCATCACGCCGCCCGCGCCCGCTGCCGTGCCAGCACAGCCAGGCAATCGCCAGCATTTTCAGCGAAGGCACCATAATGCTGGCGATGAAAATCACCAGCGCCACCGGCCACGAACCGTCGCTCCACAGTAAAATCACCCCCGCCATGATGTTGGAAGGATATTGCGATCCCAACGTTTCGGTGATCATGATCGGCATGATATTGGAGGGGATGTAGAGCATCACCGAAGTGACCAACAGCGCCAGCGTCCATTGCAAACTCTGCTTACGGCGAGGAAGTGCCTTCACCCCACAACGTGGACAAGCATGCTGGTCGGCAGGCAAAATCGCGGTACAGCAAGGGCAGCTGCGCAAGCCTTGCTTTAATCCGCTCACGCCAGCCAACGGCACCTTCGGCAGCGGCGGCGCAGGATCGATGCGTTGCCACACCCAGCGACGATCGACACATTGAAACGCACGCAGATGCAGCACGCAGAACAAACACCACGGCCAGAAACTGCTGCCAAGGCCTATCTCGCCATACGCCATTAACTTCACGAAGCTGACCAGCACGCCGGCCATAAAGATTTCGGCCATGCCCCAACTGCGTAACTGGAAAAGAATGCGCGCCAAAACCATCCGCAAGCAATGTGGCATGCGCACATTATTGACCAGCAAGATAATGGTGATCATGCAGAAGGCCGGAATGCCCTGCACAAACAGCAGGAACAACGTCGCCAGGCTGCGATAATCTTCGCGATCCATCACCTGCGGGATTTCGAGCAGCGAGATCTGGCTGCTCAATCCCGCGACGTGCATATTGATGAAAGGAAACAGATTGGCCAGCACCAGCATAAACAGCGCCGAAATGGCGTAGCCGGTCGGACGACGACGCGGCTCCTGCCAATTAGCCAGCAATGTGGTGTGGCAACGCGGGCAACGCGCGCGGCTGCCAACCGGTACAGCGGGCAGCTTTACTGTTAAATCACACTGTGGACAGAGACTCCACTGGTGCGCCTGATCCGCTGCACACATTTTTACTCCTTGCGCTTACGCGCCATTTTTAAGCGCTTCCAGCTCTTCCCAGCGTTCAAAGGCCACTTCCAGCTCCTGTTCGGTCTGCGCTAACGCATCCAGTACTGGCTGGGTTTTATCGTGCGGCTGGCTGAAGAAATCTGGATGGCTCATTTGCGCCTGCAACTCACTGATACGCGTTTCCAACTGTTCCAGCTTTTGCGGCAGCTGCTCCAGTTCACGTGCCAGGTTATAGCTTAGCTTGTTGGCTGGACGTTTGGCGGCTTCACTTTTGTCGGCCGCTTTTACCGGTGCAGCGGCTTTAGTCTGCGAGGATTTCACCAGCTTATAAGCCGCGCGCTGCTGCTGCGCATCGTGATAGCCACCGACAAAGGTGCCAATCTCGCCATTGCCTTCAAAGATCCAGCATTCAGTCACGGTATTGTCGACGAATTGACGATCGTGGCTCACCAACATCACGGTGCCCTGATAACCGTCCACCAGCTCTTCCAGCAACTCTAGTGTTTCCACATCGAGGTCGTTGGTCGGTTCATCGAGAATCAGCAGGTTGCTTGGCTTAAGGAACAGACGCGCCAGCAGCAGGCGGTTACGCTCACCACCCGACAACGCACGTACCGGTGTCATGGCGCGCTTTGGATGGAACAGGAAGTCTTGCAGATAGCCGAGCACATGACGCGGTTTACCGTTAACCATCACTTCCTGTTTACCTTCGGCGAGGTTATCCATCACGGTACGATCCGGATCCAATTCAGCGCGATGCTGATCGAAGTAAGCGATTTCCAGCTTGGTACCGCAATGCACGCGGCCACTGTCAGCTTTCAATTGATCGAGCATCAAGCGCAGCAAGGTGGTTTTACCACAGCCGTTCGGGCCGATCAGGGCGATTTTGTCGCCGCGTTGCACTTGAGTGGAGAAGTCTTTTACCAGGGTTTTGCCGCCCACACTGTAGTTAACGTCTTCCATTTCAAATACGATTTTGCCTGAACGCGCCGCTTCGCCGACCTGCATGTTAGCTTTGCCCATCACTTCACGGCGCGCAGAACGCTCGTTACGCAAGGCTTTCAAGGCACGCACACGACCTTCGTTACGCGTACGACGCGCTTTGATGCCTTGGCGGATCCACACTTCTTCCTGAGCCAGCTTGCGATCGAACTCCGCGTTTTGCATCTCTTCGACACGCAGCGCTTCTTCTTTGCCGGTCAGGAATAGATCGTAATTGCCCGGCCAGGAAACCAGCTTGCCGCGATCGAGATCGACAATACGCGTAGCCATGTTGCGGATGAAGGAACGGTCATGCGAGATGAAGACAATGCTGCCGGTAAAGGTTTTGAGGAACGTTTCCAGCCAGTCGATAGTTTCGATATCGAGGTGGTTGGTCGGTTCGTCGAGCATCAATACGCGTGGATTGCTGACCAACGCGCGGCCGAGTGCCGCTTTACGCAGCCAGCCGCCGGAAAGGGATGACAGCTCGGTGTCCGCTTCCAGACCGATCTGCTGCAACACGTCATTGATGCGGCTATCCAGCTGCCACAGATTCTGGTGATCGAGAATGGTTTGCAGACGGCCCATCTCATTGAGGTTTTTCTCGCTCGGATCTTCCATCACTAAATGTGAGATGGCGTGATACGCCTTGAGATGCTCAGCTTGTTCCGCCACGCCTTCGGCGACGAAGTCATAAACGGATCCAGTAATATTACGCGGCGGATCTTGTTGCAGACGCGCCACCACCAAATCCTGCTCATAAATAATGCGGCCATCATCCAGCGGTTGCTCGCCATTAATGATTTTCATCAGCGTCGATTTACCGGCGCCGTTACGGCCTACCAGACAAACGCGCTCGCCTTCTTCGATATGCAGTTCGGTGTTATCCAACAGCGGCGCATCGCTGAATGAGAGGTAAGCGCCATGGATACTGATCAGTGACATAAAACTTATTCCTTACCGGCGTGGCTAACCAGCCAGCAGTTGTGAATTTGACGGTTGCGCGCGAAATCCTGCGACAGGGTTTTTTGCGTAATTTCTTGCGCTTGCAGACCCAGACGTTCTAAACCGTCGAGATCCATTTTGAAGCCGCGCTTGTTGTTGGAGAACATAATGGTGCCACCGCGACGCAGCAGACGTTTCAGATTCTGCATCAGCATCATATGGTCGCGCTGCACGTCGAAATCGTCTTCCATGCGCTTGGAGTTGGAGAAAGTCGGCGGATCGATAAAGATCAAATCGAACTGCTCGTCGCTCTCACGTAACCAGCTCAGGCAATCGGCGTGCATCAGGCGATGATTACGGCCGGTTAAGCCATTCAGGCGCAGGTTACGCTCGGCCCACTCCAGATAGGTGCGCGACATATCCACGGTAGTGGTGGTTTTTGCGCCACCCAAACCGGCGTGCACGCTGGCGGTGCCGGTATAGGCAAATAAATTCAGGAAGTCTTTACCAGCACTCATTTTGCCGAGCATCTGCCGCGCGATACGGTGATCGAGGAACAGGCCAGTATCCAGATAATCGGTGAGATTCACCAGCAGTCTTGCATCAAACTCCTGCACTTCGAAGAAATCACCCTTCTCGCCCAACTTTTGATACTGACTTTTGCCTTTCTGACGTTCACGGGTTTTCATCACCAAACGATTCGCGGGGATCTCTAACACGCTCAGCGTCGCGCTGATCACATCAAACAGACGTTGACGTGCTTTGTTAGCATCAACGGTTTTTGGCGGTGCATATTCCTGAATCACTACCCAATCACCGTAGCGATCGACCGCCACGTTGTATTCCGGCAGATCGGCATCATACAGGCGATAACATTCGATGTTTGACTGACGTGCCCATTTATCCAGCTTCTTCAGGTTCTTGCGCAGACGGTTAGCAAAATCTTCGGCGATTTGTGCACCGCCTTCACCGCTGGTCGCCGCCAGTTGGTAGTTCTTCTGTACGCACTCCAGCGGGCCGTTTTTGGCTTTGAACTGGCGATCGGCACGCAGTTGCAGACAGCTCAACAATTCTGGTGAGGCACTAAATAGCGACAGATTCCAGCCGCCAAAATTCTGCTTCATGATGCGACCAAGCTGGCTGTGCAGCGCGATCAACGCCGGTTCGCTTTCCAGACGCTCACCATACGGCGGGTTGCTCAGCACCGTGCCGGTCACGTCCTGACCTGCCAGCGGATTCTTCAGCTTAATCACATCCTGCTGATTGAAGGTGAACAGCTCAAACACGCCGGCGCGACGCGCATTGCCTCGCGCCGATTCCAACACACGGCTGTCATTATCATAGCCGTAGAAACGTGCAGTCGCAGCAGCCGTGCCGACGCGCGCGCGCTCTTTCGCTTCGCCATGCACCTCTTGCCACACCGCCTGATTGTGTTTTTTCCAGCGATTGAAGCCCCAATGGGTGCGCAATAAGCCTGGTGCGCGATCGCACGCGATCAATGCCGCTTCCAGCAGCAGCGTACCGGAACCACACATCGGATCGACCAGCGGCGTGCTGCTCTGCCAGCCAGAACGCATCACAATCGCCGCCGCCAGAGTTTCTTTTAACGGCGCAGCACCGGTTTGCTGGCGGTAACCGCGCTGATGCAGCGAATCACCGCTCAGATCCAGCGCGATGCTGACGCGATCTTTATTCAGCCACGCGTTGATACGAATGCCCGGCTGCTCGCGATCGACACTTGGACGCTCGAGATTCTGGCGCGTGAAGCTATCGACGATGGCGTCTTTAATACGCAGCGCACCGAACTGGCTATTACGGATCACTTCATTGGTGCCGCTGAAATGGATGGCAAAACTGGTATTGCTGTCGAACATCTCGGTCCACGGAATACTTTGCGCACCCACGTAGAGATCGAGATCGCTCCAGACGCCAAATTCTCCCAGCGGCAGCAAAATGCGCGAAGCCAAACGGCTCCACAGCAGGCTTTGGTACATGACACGGTCGTCGGCCTTGAAGTGGACGCCGCCCTGCACCACCTGCAAATCCTGCGCACCCAGCGCGTCTAGCTCACTTTTCAACAGCTCTTCGAGCCCACGCGCCGTACTGGCAAACAGAGAATTCATATCGTCACTTTTAACTCTTGCTTAAATTGCTGCGCATTATAGCGAATCAGCGTCCTATGTCATAAAGTTAGCTTCTTTTAAACTCATGACCTTAATTCCGGAGTGGTGATGATTACGCTATCTCGCCTTTATATTCATCCCGTCAAATCCATGCGCGGCTTACAGCTTTCCCATGCGCAGGTGCTGGAGAGCGGTTTAGGCTTTGACCGCATCTTTATGGTCACCGAACCTGACGGTACTTTTATTACCGCGCGGCAATATCCGGAAATGGTGCGTTTCACCCCGGCGCTGCTGCCGGATGGTCTGTTTTTACAAGCGCCGGATGGCTCACAGGCGTTGATCCGCTTTGCGGATTTCACCGCGGAACAGGCGCCAACGGTAGTGTGGGGCAACCATTTCACTGCGCGCATCGCGCCGGAAGAGATCAACAGCTGGCTAAGCGGATTCTTTCCGCGCCCGGTGCAATTACGCTGGACCGGCGTGGAGCCCACGCGCCGTGTTAAGCGTTTTGAACATGTGCCACTGAGCTTCGCCGATGGTTTCCCCTATCTGCTAGTCAACATGGCGTCGTTGCAGGATTTGCAACAGCGCTGCCCAGCCAGTGTGCGCGTTGAACAGTTCCGTCCCAACTTAGTGGTGAGCGGTGCGGCCCCGTGGGAAGAAGACAGCTGGAAAAAGCTGCAAATTGGCGAGATCGTATTCGAGATGCCAAAACCGTGCAGCCGCTGTGTATTCACCACCGTTGGCACAGAAAGCGGTCGCAAACATCCCGAAGGAGAACCGCTAGCGACTTTGCAAGGTTTCCGCAGCGCGCAGGATGACAGCGGCGATATCGATTTCGGCCTGAATTTAATCGCGCTGAACAGCGGCATTATTCGCGTTGGCGATACAGTAACGATATTGGAGAAACAAACGCCGCGCGCTTACAGTGCGGGTGCCGTAGTGGAAACCTTAGCGCCGGCTGCCGGCTGCCACAGCGAAGTCACGATTGAATATCAAGGTTCGGCTTTTAGCGGTGATAATCAGCAAGTGCTACTGGAACAGTTGGAGATGCAAGGATTCCGCATTCCTTATTCCTGTCGCGCAGGGCTTTGTGGCAGTTGCAAAGTAAAACTGGTTGCGGGTGAAGTAAAAGCGTTGAAGCAAAGCGCAGTACGCGCCGATGGCACGATTTTGAGTTGCAGCTGTATTCCGGCTGGCGATATCGAACTGGCGTAAACCGCTTTATACCGCTCGCGCGAAGTGGGCGGTATTTTCTTGCTGCTGAGGACGCAGACGATCGTTCATGATCTTAATCGCATCACCCAACTGCATGCCTTTTCCGGCGACGGTTAATGCGTTCTGCGCTAATAAACACAGCGCCGCATTTTCACCGCTTTCCACCACCAATAACTGCGCTTGTTCGCCATTATCCGCCAGCGTTACCGCCACCATATCGCCCGCAGCCGGTTGCCAGCTGTGATCGTGATTGGTGAAGTGCCAGCTTTTTGGCATTAACGGTTTGAGGAAACGGCTGGCTACCAGCGCATTTAAAACTAATTCGGCACGCTGATCGCCTTTTAATCCACTCTGGCGGCAACGTTCTTCAAAGGTAAAATAAAGCGCCGCGTCATCAACGCAAAAACCGCTGACATTAAATGCATCGGGCGTAAGCATTTTGCGCGAGAAGCGCGAGCGAAATAACATACCGTCGGCTAAATCCAGCATCATGCGGTCATGCTCTGCGTCGAAATACCAACGCCAATTGTCATCAGGTTTGATTTTCATGATCTGCCCTGTGGTTTATCGCTGCGCTAAATGGCGCTTAATTTAAAATACTAAATCTGAGAAAAAGCTGAAAAATACACCAGCAGGACAAAATATAAACGAGCCGAAGGGATAAATAAACCCCTCGGCGCAGTAAAGTGAGAAATGTCTTAGAGGTGAGTCACGATATCTTTAATTAAACCCGGGCCTTTATAAATAAATCCGGAGTATATCTGCACTAATGTTGCACCGGCGGCGATTTTTTCCCGTGCTGCGACTAATGAATCAATACCACCGACACCAATAATCGGCACGCGGCCCTGCAGCTCTTGCGCCATACGGCGAATCACTTCGGTACTGCGTGATTGCACTGGGCGGCCACTTAAACCGCCGGTTTCTTCGGCATATTTCAGCCCGCTGACCAGCGAACGATCGAGCGTGGTATTGGTGGCGATCACACCATCAATATTATGACGGATCAAACTGTCGGCTACCTGAATCAATTCTTCTTCAGAAAGATCCGGCGCGATCTTCACTGCCACTGGCACATATTTAAGGTGCCGTTCTTGCAGCTCTTTTTGTTTTAATTTGATCGCGGAAAGAAGATCGTCGAGCGCTTCACCGTATTGCAAGGTGCGTAATCCAGGCGTGTTTGGCGAGGAAATATTGATGGCGATATAACCGGCGTGGGCATACACCTTTTCCATGCAGATCAGATAATCATCTTTACCTTTCTCCACCGGCGTATCTTTATTTTTACCAATATTGATACCGAGGATGCCTTTAAAGCGCGACTTTTTGACGTTCTCGATCAAATGATCGACGCCGTGATTATTAAAGCCCATGCGGTTAATAATCCCTTCGGCGGGAATCAAGCGGAACATGCGCGGCTTATCATTACCCGGCTGCGCCAGCGGCGTTACGGTGCCGACTTCGACAAAACCAAAGCCCATCGCGCCAAAGGCATCAATGCATTCTGCATTCTTATCGAGACCGGCAGCGAGGCCGAGTGCGTTCGGGAAGGTTAATCCCATACAGGTAACCGGACGGGATGGCAGCGACTGGCGAATCAGCCCTTCCAGCGGCGTGCCGCTGATAAAACGCAGTTGTTGAAAGGTGAGTTCGTGCGCACGCTCAGGATCAAGCTTAAACAGCGCCGGCCGGACGATAGGATATAACATGCACTCTCCTCAAAGACGAAAACCAGGGAAGTCGGGGTGCACGGGAATTTGTGCGCCAGAATGGTAAGGCGCTCTGGCGCAAAAGTAAATTGTTCTACTGCATGACAATTTGATCGGTATCAGCGTCGGGCGGAATAGCGCCCCAGCTGTTCGCGGCAGGCTTGCAGACCCATATAGATAGAGGGGCAATACCACATCAGTTTCATGCGCGCGCTGTGCTGCAACGAATTGCGTACCAGTTGATTGACCTGCGGCTGCCACTCCGCCGGGATCACCATGTGATGTTTGCGGATTTGCGACAAGCAGCTGTGCATCACCGTTTGGTAATAGCTATCCAGCAGCGCCTCATCCAACGGCAGTTGATGATCGCGCATGAACTGCTCGCTGCTGGCGCGCGCGATAAAGTAGTTCTTCACATAGGAAAAATCGCGCGTGCTCTGTGACAACGAGGTCAGCATAAAGCGTTTGTAGTAATAGCTTTGGCTGGTGCAGTAAATGTTCCGCGCCTGCAAATAGAGCGCGAACATATAGGGCGCATCTTCATGGTTTTGAATCGGCAGGAATTGCAGCGCCAGCTGATCGATCAAGCGGCGTGAAATAATGCTGCTCCACACCACGCGGTGCGCCGATTGCTGCTGCATCAAGGTGCGTAAGCTGGTGCTGCCGCCGGGCAATAATCCGCTGACATGACGTTGATGAATGGTTTGATAATGGCGCTGCGCGGCGGGCAGATCGAAAAACATCTTGGCGCCAAAGCAGAACAAATCGATGTCTTCATGGCGCGCCTGCACGCGGCGGAAATCGGCGAACAACTCGGTTGAGACGAAATCGTCGGCATCCATAAAGTAGACGAAATCGCCGGTTGCCACTGACAACCCTTTCATACGCGCGGCGCTAACACCGCCGCGTTCACCGCTCAGCAAAATGACCTGCGGGTGTTTTGCGGCAAATTCTGTCAGCCACGCCACGCTGTTATCACTGGAGCCATCGTCGATAACAATAATCTGTTCCGGCGGCGAGGACTGGCGCAGCAATGAACCCATCGCTTCTGCCAGCCACGGTGCGCAGTTCCAGTTCGGCACAATAACCGAAACCGAAGGGATACGGTGAGTCGTTGTCATGCTCATCCTCTTTCCTCAACGTTGAATAACGGAATTCTCAGACGCTTCAACACCACGCTGTGCAACAGGCAGCACACGCCAAGGTTGAACGCGCCGATCAAGCCCAACCACAGCAAGTTGATCCAGCGGTTTTGATTCCACTCGATCGGTAACAAGGTACTCAACCAAGCCACCGCAGCCGATACCGCCCAGATCAACATCACGTCGCGGGTTAACCAGGTGAAATGGATGCCCGGCGCAAAGCGGCGGTGCACCAGCCATGCCCAACCCACCAGATAGAAGATGTTTTGTCCCAGCCACAGCCAGCCGGTACCCAATGCGCCGTAATGAATCGCGCACCAGATATTCAGCGGCACCAGCAGCACCGCAAAGCAGGTGAAGCCTTTCATGTGCAGCTTGAGGTTGCCGTTGATGTATTGCAGGTGATACAGCAAGCCACAAATCGCCTGAATGCCACTGCCCAGCGCATACAAGCTGAGGACAAATGACATCTCATCAACAATCTGCGTTTTCTGCGTCCACGCCCACAGCAACGGACCGGCATAGCAGGCGATGGTGATGCTGAGCGGTGCCATAAAGATCGCCACGGCTTGCGTGGTGTAGCGATAGAGTTTCAGCGATTCGGCATCGCCCTCTTTGCGCGTTTTCATGCCGGTCATGCGTGGCACAATCGCCTGCATAATCGGGCTGCTGAGCAGCAAAATGCCGGTCGCCGCAGTAGCGACCACGGTAAAGGAACCGTATTCACTCAGCGGCAAGGTTTTCGACAGCACAAGGCGGTCGATTTGTGAAATAAAGGTCCACACCGCACTGGAGAATGCTGCGCTCAGAGCAAAACGAATAAAGGGTTTCAGCACATCCTTTAAATCGCTGCGCTTCTCTTTGCGCGCCGCTTTGGGGATCAGTTGGCAGGATTTGTAGATGCAGCAGGCCGCTTCGGCAATCGACACCAACAGTTGCCAGATAAAGAAGGCCAGCACCGGATTGGAGAAGAATTGAATCACTAACACCGCGCCAAAGGTACGCAAGGTGGTGATCACCAGGTTAACGCCATTCAGCCAAACCTGGTGTTCGAAACCAACAATCACGCTGCGATACGGGCTGGTTCGCCAGCGGATTGCCGCCGTAATCACCATGATCGCCACGGCAATCACCACATCGCCCGCAGGCAGATGGCGCGCATCCAGCCAATGGGTCGCAATCCACGGCGTCGCCAGCCAGCCCAATACCACCAGCACAATCGTGGAGAACAGGAAGAATTTGGTCAGCGTGGCAAACAGCGCCGGGAACCAGACAAATTCCGCCTGGTTGGCCCGATAACGCGCCGCTTCGCGCATTAACGTAGTCGAAACACCGGCATCAAGTAATTGCAGCCAGGTTAATAAGATCGAAAAGAAGCCCACTAAACCGTAGGCTTCCATACCTAAGTGTTGAATATAAAGTGGTACAACCAAAATACCTGACAGCGTCAGATAGATCTGGCCAACGTAGTTGGCAATCGCGTTACGTTTTATAGACATAGGTGTTTTGGCATCTGGGTATTTATCTCAGTGGCCATAAGCGTGACATAAAAGCCTGCACCCGCACACCGGAGTTATTCTTAAAATTAAGTTTGGTGCTAAGCGCTGCGTTTTTTTCTCATTTTCATAATAGCGAAATAGATGTCAGGCTGTTTCAACATAAGTTTTTCCATTACACCTTGCGCCGCGAAGTTTTCCGCAAAGTAAGTTAATGCATGCCGGACATTATCTGAGAATTTGGCAGAACTCTTCAGCTCCTGCTGGACTAATTGCAATAAACCGCTGCGCAAATAACTTTCGCGATAACGATTTCTTTCGGGAATAAAGTGTGACAAGCGGGTGAGTTTTTCATAATCAGTAATAAATTGCTGATAAGAGAAAGGCTGAACGTCTTGCGCGTTGATCGATAACGACGATTCACTGGCGTAATCCAATACCCAAGATGTTTGTGTGTGGAGTAATCCCGCCAGCATCACATCCTGGATTTTGCTCAACGGCGCGCCCATCCTTGCCAGCCCAGCACGCAAAATCACCGCAAAGCCGCCCTGTTGCCACCAACGACGTTCATGCAGCTGCTGGAACAGTTGTGTTGAGGAGTGTAACCCGTTAACCAGTTCGCGTTTGGTCAGCGAAATAATGAAGCAATTCAGCTCCGGGCGCTGATCGCTGAGCTTGGCCACATCCTGTAGCAAGCTGGCTGGCAGTGCGCCGCGCTCGGCGCTAAACAGCAGGAAATCATCTTCGGATGGCGTGCTGTGCGGGAAAGTGGGCAATAATGAAGCGGTAAACTGGCTACCCGCCGCGTCGGTTTGCAGCCAATAACACACCAATTCTTCATCCACGTTGCTGGACGCATTAACCCGGTTAAGCGTGGCAGGCGCCGCCTGCTGCGGCGTTAAATTGTGCGCGTATGATGTTCTTTCCATATTCATCTCCCTAAGAATAATTTGGATTGCCATAACGGCAGGCACGCCACAAAAGGTGGACGTAAATTAATAAGCGAAATGTCGTTATCGAGTTCTAGCGGAAATTAGCTCAACCGATTATAAACAGCCTCCGAGTTTTAATTCCAATAGCGATTCGCCCATTGGCAATAATTAACAGGTTAATTGTTCAGGCGCGCTGTACTAAGCACAAAATTAATCGGTGTTAAGTTAACGCAGATGTAACTGCATATAATTTTACTCGCGATGTTTTTAACCTTTACTCGCGTTTAGACATCAATTCGCCCATTTAAAATCCAATCATTGCTGGAGTTAATCAAAATCCCCCTGCGGATATTCCGATTCTCATTAAACAGAATAAATATGAAAGTCGCCGTTTTCTCTATCGTTATCAGAGGAAAAGTGATTTTCAGGCAAGTTTTCGTCAGTCTGTGTGTAACTGTTTCCACATTTACGCCTCTATTTTTCGCATGCTTAAATTGCTTTAACCATTAATCGCGCAACGCGGGTGGCGTGTATTAATATAATGCGCGCCCGATCACCACGCTTTTCAGATTAAACCTAAGCGCGGCGGCGCTTCGTTTTTCACCTTCCTTTATATGTCCAGAGTTATCCCGCTTTTCGACTTAGGATTACCAGATAAATCATTTAAGCCTCGCAGCCTGCTCTGCCAGTATTGACCTCATCAGTTCTGAATATCAGATAATCAATAACTTTCAGTTATAAGGAGTGACTATGCGGGTTATTACGCTGGCGGGCAGCCCTCGCTTCCCTTCGCGCTCAACGGCGTTACTGAGCCTCTGCCAACAGGCGCTGGAAGCACGCGGTGTCGAAGTCATTCCGTGGAATATTCATAACTTTCAGCCGGAAGATTTGCTGTATGCGCGCTTTGATTCTCCGGCACTGGCGGCGCTCAAAGCCGATCTATTACAGGCCGATGGCGTGATTGTCGCCACACCAATCTACAAAGCCTCCTTTTCAGGCGCACTGAAAACTTTGCTCGATTTGCTACCCGAACGCGCGCTGGAACACAAAGTGGTTTTGCCATTAGCCAGCGGCGGCAGCGCTTCACATCTGTTGGCGGTGGATTACGCCCTTAAGCCGGTGCTCAACGCACTTAAGGCGCAGGAAGTGCTGCATGGCGTGTTCGCCACCGACGGGCAAATCACCGATTACGATCGCCAGCCGCAGCTTGATGCGTTGTTAGCCGAACGCATTGATGACGCGCTGGATACTTTCTGGCACGCGCTGCATCGTCGCCAGCCACGTTACGCACAAGCGGTATAAAGGAAGAAAAATGAAAAGGATGTTTACAGGCCTATTGCTGACCCTGTTTGCCCTCAGCGCTCAGGCGGTTGATGCGCCACAGCAGTTACGCATTGGTTACCAGAAAGGTTCGGTCAGCATGGTGCTGGCAAAATCGCACAAGTTGCTGGAACAACGTTTTCCGCACACGCAAATTAAGTGGGTGGAATTCCCGGCCGGGCCGCAAATGCTTGAAGCCTTGAACGTGGATAGCATTGATTTGGGCAGCACCGGCGATATTCCTCCGCTGTTTGCGCAAGCGGCGGGCGCCGATCTGCTGTATGTCGGTTCAGAGCCGCCGAAACCGCAGGCCGAAGTGATTCTGGTACCAAAAGATAGCCCGATTCACAGCGTGGCCGACTTGAAAGGCCATAAAGTGGCGTTCCAGAAAGGCTCCAGCTCACACAACTTGCTGTTGCGCGCGCTGGAACAAGCTGGGCTAAGTTTCAAAGATATCCAGCCAACCTATTTAACGCCAGCCGATGCCCGCGCAGCCTTCCAGCAAGGCGATGTCGATGCGTGGGCGATATGGGATCCCTACTACTCCGCCGCGCTGTTGCAAGGCAACGTGCGCGTATTGGTGGATGGCAGCAAACTCAATCAAACCGGTTCTTTCTATTTAGCCACGCGCAAATATACCGAAGCCAACGGTGCTTTCGTGCAGCAGGTTTTGCAGGGATTCAGCGATGCCGATGCCCTGACGCGCAGCCAGCGCGATCAAAGCATCGATTTACTGGCGCAGGCGATGGGCTTGCCGAAACCGGTGATTGCCAGCTATCTCGACCATCGTCCACCTACCACCATTACGCCGGTCAGCGCCCATACCGCGCAGGCCCAACAGCAAACCGCCGATCTGTTTTATGCCAACCATTTGATGCCGGTGAAAGTCACCATTGCTGACCGCATCTGGCATCCACAATCGGCGCAGCCATAAGGAATTCAATCATGAGCGTATCCGTATTTTGGTTTCTCCCGACGCACGGCGATGGTCACTATCTTGGCACCGCAGAAGGTGCGCGCCCGGTGGATCATGGTTACCTGCAACAGATTGCGCAGGCGGCAGATCGCCTTGGCTTTGGCGGCGTACTGATTCCTACTGGCCGATCCTGTGAAGATGCGTGGCTGGTAGCGGCGTCATTGATTCCGGTCACCCAGCGTCTGCGTTTCCTGGTGGCGCTCCGTCCGGGGGTGATTTCGCCGACGCAAGCCGCACGTCAGGCAGCCACGCTGGATCGCCTGTCGAATGGCCGCGCGCTGTTTAATTTGGTGACCGGCGGCGATCCCGAGGAGTTGGCTGGTGACGGCGTGTTCCTCGATCACCGCGAGCGCTATGAAGAGTCCGCCGAATTCACCCGCGTGTGGCGTCGTGTTGCCGAGGGCGAAACCGTGGATTACGAAGGCAAGCACGTCAAAGTACGTGGTGCACGCCTGATGTTTAAGCCGGTGCAGCAACCGCGCCCGCCGCTGTGGTTCGGTGGTTCATCCGATGCCGCGCAGGATCTGGCGGCTGAACAAGTTGATGTTTATCTGACATGGGGCGAGCCGCCCGCGTTGGTTAAAGAAAAGATTGAGCAGGTACGCGCCAAAGCCGCGGCACAAGGCCGCACGGTACGTTTCGGTATTCGTTTACATGTGATCGTGCGGGAAACCAATGAGGAAGCGTGGCAAGCCGCGGATCGCCTGATTGCGCATCTGGATGATGCCACCATCGCCAAAGCGCAAGCGGCGTTTGCGCGCACCGATTCCGTTGGTCAACAACGTATGGCGGCATTGCACGGTGGACGCCGCGACAAGCTGGAGATCAGCCCGAATTTGTGGGCGGGTGTTGGTTTAGTGCGTGGCGGTGCGGGCACCGCGCTGGTTGGCGATGGCCAAACCGTGGCTGCACGCATGCAGGAGTATCAGGATCTCGGCATCGAAACCTTCATTCTTTCCGGTTACCCACATCTGGAAGAAGCTTATCGCGTTGGCGAGTTGCTGTTCCCGCACCTGGATCTGGCTATTCCTGAAGTGCCGAAGCCGCGCGTGGTGCAAGCGCACGGTGAAGCGGTTGCCAATGATTTTACGCCGCAGAAAGTGTCGCAGAGTTAAGGAGCAGATGATGGCGAACGTTAAAAAGCAACTGAGTAATGCCGTGCTGCCGTGGCTGCTGCCGGTGGTGCTGATCGCCGTGTGGCAACTGGCATCGCAGGTAGGTTGGTTATCGACGCGCATCTTGCCGTCGCCGGAAAATATCTTGATCACCTTTTGGAAACTCACGGTGAGCGGCGAGCTGTGGCAAAACCTGGCGATCAGCGGCTGGCGCGCGGCGATCGGTTTCTCGATTGGCGGTTCGATTGGTTTGATTCTGGGATTGATTACCGGCACCTCGCGCGTGGGCGAACGTCTGCTGGACACCTCGGTGCAAATGCTACGCAACGTGCCGCATCTGGCGCTGATTCCGCTGGTTATTCTGTGGTTTGGCATCGATGAGTCCGCCAAGATTTTCCTGGTGGCGCTCGGCACGCTGTTCCCGATTTACCTGAACACCTATCACGGCATTCGCAACATCGATCGCGGCCTGGTTGAGATGGCGCGCAGTTACGGTTTATCCGGCTGGAGCTTATTTATTCAGGTAATTTTGCCCGGCGCGCTGCCGTCAATTATGGTCGGCGTGCGCTTTGCCCTCGGCCTGATGTGGCTGACGCTAATTGTAGCGGAGACCATTTCGGCCAACTCCGGCATTGGTTATCTGGCGATGAATGCACGTGAATTCTTGCAAACCGATGTGGTGGTGGTCGCCATCATTCTCTATGCCCTGCTCGGAAAACTGGCTGACGTGGCGGCACAACTGCTGGAGCGCGTCTGGCTGCGCTGGCATCCGGCTTACCAATTGAAGGAGAACGCATGAGCAACGCAACTTTGAATCCGGCGCGCCTGAATCGCGGCACACCGGTTGGCGTGAACAGCGTCACCAAGCAATATGGCGATCGCACCATCCTCAATAACATCAATCTGCACATTCCTTCGGGCCAATTTGTGGCAGTAGTGGGTCGCAGTGGCTGCGGAAAAAGTACTTTGCTGCGCTTGCTGGCGGGATTGGAATCGACCACACATGGGGAACTGTTAGCCGGAAACGCCCCGCTTTCGCAAGCGCGCGAAGATACGCGTTTGATGTTCCAGGATTCGCGTTTGCTGCCGTGGAAAAAAGTCATTGATAACGTCGGACTTGGTTTGAAAGGCCGTGAATGGCGCGCCGCTGCGCTGGAAGCATTGGCAGCCGTCGGCTTGGCCGATCGCGCCAACGAATGGCCAGCAGCGTTGTCGGGCGGACAAAAACAGCGTGTGGCGCTGGCGCGTGCATTGATTCACCGTCCGGGTTTATTGCTGCTCGACGAACCGCTGGGTGCGCTGGATGCATTGACGCGCATCGAAATGCAGGGCTTGATTGAGTCGCTGTGGCAGCAACATAACTTCACCGTGTTGTTAGTGACGCACGATGTCAGCGAAGCGGTGGCGATTGCCGATCGCGTGTTGCTGATTGAGGAAGGGCAGATCGGTTTGGATTTGCTAGTCGATTTGCCACGCCCGCGCCGTCGCGGTTCGGCACGTTTGGCGGAATTAGAAGCCGAAGTGTTGGATCGCGTGATGAAGCGCGGTTTGACGGAGCAACCGTTGAAGTTTGCGCAGCAGAGTTAAATAATGAGGCGGCCCGATTGGGCCGCCTCATTATTAGGCGTTCAATGCCTTGGTGATCTTCTCGTACAAATCGCCCGACAGCTTATCCAGCCCTTTCAAGGTTTCCAGCGCCTGACGCATCAACGCCTGACGTCCTGCATCGTAACGCTTCAAGCGAATTAACGGTTCGATCATGCGCGCCGCCACTTGTGGGTTGCGGGTGTTGAGATCGGTCAACATTTCCACCAGGAACTGATAGCCGCTGCCATCTTTGGCGTGGAATGCTGCTGGGTTAGCAGAAGCAAACGCGCCAATCAGCGAACGGATGCGGTTCGGATTGCCCATGGTGAACGAACGGTGATTCAGCAGTTTGCGCACGTTGCTCAACACGTCAGCGGCTGGGCTGGTGGCTTGCAACACAAACCATTTGTCCATTACCAAACCATCCTGATGCCAGCGTTCATCGTAGGCCGCCAACAGCGCATCACGGCACGGCAGATTGGCCGCGACGGCTGCGGCTAACGCCGCCAAAGCATCGGTCATGTTAGTCGCTTGCTGATATTGCGCCTGCACCAGTTTGTCGGCTTGCGCGGCATCGCCGAAAGCCAGATAACCGAGGCAGACGTTTTTCAAGCTGCGCTTACCGATCTCCGCATGCTCGATTTTGTATTCGCTGCTTTGGTTGGCCAGATACAGCGCATAGAACTCATCGTTGAGTTCGTTCGCCAAGGTGCGTACCAGCGCGTCGCGTACCGCCGCTATCGCCAGCGGATCGATGACGTCGAACAATTCCGCAATTTCATTTTCTGACGGCAATGACAAGATCAACGCTTTCAGCGCCGGATCGCCCTGCTCATCCAGCAATACCGCACGGAAGGCATCGGCTACATGCAGCGGCAGTGAAAGCGGCTGGCCTTGCTGATGGCGTGCCACGTTCAAGCGAATATAGGTGGCGAGCAAGCTCTGCGCCGCATCCCAACGCGCGAAATCATTGCGCGCGTGTCGCATCAGGAAGGTCAGTTGCGCATCGCTCCATTTATAGTCGAGCTTCACCGGCGCAGAGAATTCACGCAGCAGCGATGGCACCGGCTGGAAATAGACGTTATCGAAGATAAAGGTCTGGAATTCTTCGGTCACGTTCAACACATGATGCACCGGATGGCCGTTGTGTTGCAGCGGAATGACCTTACCTTCGTTATCGTACAGTTCGATATCGAGTGGAATATGCAGCGGCAACTTCTCTTTCTGCTCGGCAGTGGCCGGTGTGCGCTGAGACACGTGCAGCGTATACTGCTCCAGTTCTGGATTGTAGTCATCGCGCACCGTCAGGATTGGCGTGCCCGCCTGGCTGTACCAGCGACGGAACTGCGACAAATCAACGTTAGACGCATCTTCCATCGCCTGCACAAAATCGTCACAGGTTGCTGCGCTGCCGTCATGACGCTCGAAGTACAATTGCATGCCTTTCTGGAAGTTCTCTTCGCCCAGCAAGGTGTGCATCATGCGGATCACTTCAGAACCTTTTTCGTACACGGTTAAGGTGTAGAAATTGTTCATCTCAATCACCTGATCCGGACGGATCGGATGCGCCATCGGGCTGGCATCTTCGGCGAATTGCGCGCCACGCATTACGCGCACATTATCAATGCGGTTTACTGCACGCGAACCGAGATCCGAGCTGAACTCCTGATCGCGGAAGACGGTTAAACCTTCTTTCAGGCTAAGCTGGAACCAATCGCGGCAAGTGACGCGGTTGCCGGTCCAGTTATGGAAATATTCGTGGCCGATCACCGCTTCAATGCCGAGGTAATCTTTGTCGGTGGCGGTTTCCGCTTTCGCTAGCACATATTTGGAGTTAAAGACGTTAAGGCCTTTGTTCTCCATCGCGCCCATGTTGAAGAAATCTACCGCGACGATCATAAAGATATCGAGGTCATATTCGAGATTGAAACGCTCTTCATCCCACTTCATGCTGGCTTTCAATGACGTCATCGCCCAATCGGCGCGATCCAGATTGCCGCGATCGACGAAGATTTCCAGCGCCACATCGCGACCTGAACGGGTGGTGAAACTGTCGCGCAGCACATCAAAATCACCGGCCACCAGCGCAAACAGGTAGCACGGTTTTGGGAATGGATCTTGCCACTTCACCCAATGACGACCATCTTCATGGCGGCCGCTTTCCAGCTTATTGCCGTTCGACAGCAAGTAAGGATAACGCGCGGCATCAGCAATAATGGTGGTGGTAAAGCGCGCCAGCACATCGGGACGATCCAGATACCAGGTAATATGGCGGAAACCTTCGGCTTCACATTGGGTACACAGCGCTTCGCCGGATTGGTACAAGCCTTCCAGCGCGGTGTTTTTGTCTGGGTGGATGTCGTTAATGATGGTCAGCGTGAAGTTTTCGGGTAATTGGCTGATGATCAGCGCGCCTTCTTCTTCACGGTAATGCGACCATGGATTGCCATCCACCGCCAACGACACCAGCGTCAGGTCTTCGCCATCCAGACGCAATTCAGCATCTGTTGCACCCAACCGCTTCACCTGACTCACCGCAGTGACGCGCGTGGCGGCGGCATCCAAATCAAATGTCAGATCGATATCAGTAATGGTGTAATCCGGCGCACGGTAATCGTGGCGATATTTAATTTGCGGCTGTTGCGTCATAAGTCCTTCTCGCATCTCTCATCGTTAATATGTTGACCCGTCAAAGTCTAAGCGGGTTGTGCCTTTGTTACCACGTGCAATGCGTGCGTTGGTGCAAAAGGCTACAATTCATTAACAATGGCACAAATGACCCTCGACCTGCCACCCGCAATTATGGTGTGATCGTGGTCATTACTGTTTTATACTCCTGCGTCTTTATGACTTTGTTGAACACCGGGCTTTGCTCCGCGGAAGAGGATGCTGAAACGCACCATGACTGGACATGCTTCCCCGATTTTGACCACGCTGCTTGATACCGATGCGTACAAGCTTCATATGCAGCAGGCCGTATACCATCGCTATTATGATGTCCCGGTTACGGCGGAATTTCGCTGCCGTGGCGACGAACTGCTCGGTATCTATGCGGATGAGATCCGCGCACAAATTGACACGCTGCCTGCGCTCGCCCTGAGCGACGACGAATATCACTATCTCAGCAGCCTGCCTTTCTTTAATAACGATTACCTCGATTGGCTGCGCCAGTTCCGCCTCGATCCTTCACAGGTGAATGTCCGCAACAATAATGGCCACCTGTCGATTCAAATCAGTGGTCCATGGCGCAAAGTGATTTTGTGGGAAGTGCCGCTGTTGGCCCTGATCAGCGAAGTGGTGCATCGCCATCGCACGCCAGAGTTTGGTGTTGAACAGGCAGTGGCGCATCTGCAGCACAAGCTGATCGATTTCAAGCAGCAAGTGGGCGATTTGGATATGTCGCGCTTCCAACTGATGGACTTTGGTACGCGCCGTCGTTATTCCAAAGCGGTGCAAGGCGCGATTGTCAGCACCTTGAAAGCCGACTTCCCATGGTTAGTGGGCACCAGCAACTACGATCTGGCTCGTCGCTTGCAACTCAATCCGGTCGGCACCCAAGCACATGAATGGTTCCAGGCGCACCAGCAAATCAGTCCGGTGCTGGCGAATAGCCAACGTGCCGCGCTGCAATCGTGGCTCGATGAATATGATGATCAGCTCGGCATCGCACTGACCGATTGCATCACCATGGATGCGTTCTTGCGCGACTTCGGTCCCGGCTTTGCCCATCGTTATCAAGGCTTGCGGCACGATTCGGGCGACCCAGTGGAATGGGGTGAAAAAGCCATTGCGCACTATCAACGTCTGGATATCGATCCGAAAAGCAAAACGCTGGTGTTCTCCGATAACCTCAATCTGGAGAAAGCGCTGGCGTTGTATCGTCACTTTGGTCAACGTGCCAACGTGGTGTTTGGTATCGGTACAAGGCTGACCTGTGATATTCCGGGCGTCACGCCGCTGAATATCGTGATTAAACTGGTGAGCTGCAACGGCAAACCAGTGGCGAAACTCTCCGACAGTCCGGGCAAAACCATCTGCCAGGATAAAGCGTTTGTCCGCGCGTTGCGCAAAGCCTTCGATTTGCCGCTGGTAAAAAGAGCCAGCTGATTCTCATTGCAGGGTGCTTGCACCCTGCTCTCACGCAACAAATCTCCTGTTAATCCGGCAATTTTGCTTGTTTCCTGTTGGCTCGTAAGTAACATAGCAAAACCCCGGAATGGGGATTTTATTGACCCTTCTTCTTATATATAGAGAGATATTTATGAGCGTAGTGCCTGTAGCGGATGTACTGCACGGCCGTGTCGCGGTTGACAGTGAAGTCACCGTACGTGGTTGGGTGCGTACCCGAAGAGATTCAAAAGCCGGTCTTTCCTTCATCGCCGTTTATGACGGTTCCTGCTTTAATCCCGTTCAGGCCGTCGTCAATAATTCTCTGAATAATTATCAGGACGAAGTGCTGCGTCTGACCACCGGCTGCTCAGTGATTATTACTGGCAAAGTGGTTGAGTCGCCGGGTGAAGGTCAGGCATTCGAGCTGCAAGCCACCAAAGTGGAAGTCACCGGTTGGGTGGATGATCCGGATACCTATCCGATGGCGGCGAAACGCCATAGCATCGAATATCTGCGTGAAGTCGCGCACTTGCGCCCGCGTACCAACCTGGTGGGTGCTGTCGCGCGTGTTCGTCACACGTTGGCGCAAGCGCTGCATCGATTCTTCCACGAAAACGGCTATTTCTGGGTGTCGACCCCGCTGATCACCGCTTCGGATACCGAAGGTGCTGGCGAGATGTTCCGCGTTTCAACGCTAGACCTGGAAAACCTGCCGCGCGATCCGCAGGGCAAAATCGATTTCGATAAAGATTTCTTTGGCAAAGAAGCCTTCCTGACCGTTTCCGGTCAGCTCAACGCGGAAACTTATGCCTGCGCCTTGTCGAAGGTTTATACCTTTGGCCCAACTTTCCGCGCAGAAAATTCCAACACCAGCCGCCATTTGGCTGAATTTTGGATGCTGGAGCCAGAAATTGCTTTCGCTACCCTGGACGATGCGGCTGCACTGGCTGAATCCATGCTGAAATACGTCTTCCAGGCGGTTCTGAATGAACGTGCTGATGATATGGCATTCTTTGCCGAGCGCGTAGATAAAGATGCCATCGCGCGTCTTGAGCGTTTCGTCACCACTGACTTTGCACAGGTAGATTACACCGATGCGGTTGAAATCCTGCTGAAGAGCGGTCAGACCTTCGAAAACCCGGTTTCATGGGGCGTTGATCTGTCGTCTGAGCATGAGCGTTATCTTGCCGAGCAGCACTTCAAAGCGCCGGTGGTGGTGAAAAACTATCCGAAAGACATCAAAGCTTTCTATATGCGCATGAACGAAGATGGCAAAACCGTGGCAGCGATGGATGTTCTCGCGCCAGGAATCGGTGAAATTATCGGTGGTTCACAACGTGAAGAACGTTTGGATGTACTGGATGCGCGTCTGGCTGAAATGGGCCTGAATAAAGAAGATTATTGGTGGTATCGTGATCTGCGTCG
This sequence comes from Pantoea sp., assembly GCF_039594315.1. Taxonomy (GTDB): domain Bacteria; phylum Pseudomonadota; class Gammaproteobacteria; order Enterobacterales; family Enterobacteriaceae; genus Pantoea. Next base: position 24,498 of record NZ_JBCNNP010000007.1, on the reverse strand, counting down.
CTATGGCACTGTGCCACACGCTGGCTTTGGATTAGGTTTCGAACGATTAATAGCCTATGTCACGGGTGTACAAAATGTAAGGGATGTTATCCCCTTCCCACGTACTCCACGCAATGCGAATTTCTGATTTTCGCCATTAATTATAAGTAATTCATATATATAAAGAGGTCGGCCTAGCCGACCTTTTTTTATTTTTGTAAATTTAGAGTTCTCTCACAAAGTTCCCAATATTTTACATCTTGTAATACATATTTTCCTTTTGATACTTAATCGAGAGATTTGAATCATTTTCGGGCTAGAATTAGCAACCCTGTGATGGAAAGATGCGTGCAGACACAGGAGACATCAAACTTCTCTCAAGGTTCCTGTAAAGGTTTCTTGACGGCAGTGGCAGATGTCCAAATAACTCCAATGAGGGTAATAAATAATGATGAAGCGCAACATTCTTGCAGTAGTTATCCCAGCTCTGTTAGCTGCTGGTGCAGCAAACGCAGCAGAAATTTATAACAAAGACGGCAACAAGCTGGACCTGTACGGTAAAGCTGTTGGTCTGCACTATTTCTCTGATGATGCTGGCAGCGATGGCGACCAGACTTATGTTCGCTTCGGCTTCAAGGGTGAAACCCAGATTAATGACCAACTGACCGGTTACGGCCAGTGGGAATACAACGTTCAGGCTAACAACTCTGAAGGTTCTGACGCACAGAACGGTAACAAAACCCGTCTGGGCTTCGCTGGTCTGAAATTCGGCGATGCGGGTTCAATCGACTACGGTCGTAACTACGGCGTAGTATATGACGCAATCGGCTGGACCGACGTTCTGCCAGAATTCGGTGGCGACTCAGGTTATTCAGATAACTTCATGAACGGTCGTAGCACCGGCCTGCTGACCTACCGTAACACCAACTTCTTCGGTCTGGTTGACGGTTGGAACTTCGCAGTACAGTACCAGGGCAAAAATGAGCGTACTGATACCCGCCGTGCTAACGGTGACGGCTATGGCCTGTCAACCTCTTACACCTCACCAATTGGTATTGGTGTAGCAGCGGCTTATAGCAGCAGCGACCGTACCAATGCGCAGGCAGCTGGTGGTCAAACCACTTACAGCGGAACTGGCTTAACAAACACTACCGATGTTACCGGTCAAGGCGCAGGTAAGCGTGCTGAAAACTGGGCAGCGGCTCTGAAATATGATGCAAACAACATCTATCTGGCAGCGATGTACGGTGAAACCCGTAACTCAACTCCAATTTCAGCGTCTGCTACCGGTTCTTTCACTGCGGCTAACGGCACCACTTACACTGATGCATCTTTCTCTGGCTTCGCTAACAAAGCTCAGAACTTCGAAGTTGTTGCACAGTACCAGTTCGACTTCGGTCTGCGTCCGTCCATCGCTTACGTGCAGTCTAAAGGCAAAGACATCGAAGGCGTTGGCGATGCTGACCTGGTTAAATACATCGATGTGGGCGCAACCTACTACTTCAACAAAAACATGGCTACCTATGTTGATTACAAAATCAACCAGTTGAACGATGACAACCCACTGGGTCTGGCTACCGACGACGTTGTAGCTGTTGGTCTGGTATACCAGTTCTAATCACCTGATTAGCATTGTGTAAGACCTAAAAACGGAGCCTTCGGGCTCCGTTTTGCATTTCAGTGATCGGCTTCTCAATTAGCGCCACTACTTTATACACTCGACTTATTTCTTTTTTATGTCAGCGGTTGGCAAGCGTGTCGTCTAACGCTAACCTGATAGCTCATTTCGCTAAAGTTCACGCAACTGGACCTGACTCATGTTTGAATCGATCTCTGCCGCACCCGCCGATCCTATTTTGGGATTAGCTGACCTGTTCCGCGCCGATGACCGCCCGAATAAAATCAACCTTGGCATTGGTGTCTATAAAGATGAAACCGGTAAAACTCCGGTGCTCACCAGTGTTAAAAAGGCTGAGCAATATCTGCTGGAAAATGAAACCACCAAGAATTACCTCAGCATTGATGGCCTAGCTGATTTCGCTCGTTGCACACAAGAATTGCTGTTCGGGAAAGAAAGCGCACTGATCTCTGCGGGACGTGCTTGCACGGCGCAAACCCCGGGCGGCACTGGCGCATTGCGTGTCGCAGCAGATTTCCTGGCGAACCAGACCAGCGTCAAACGCGTTTGGGTGAGTAATCCAAGCTGGCCGAACCACAAAAATGTGTTCAATGCCGCTGGCCTCGAAGTGTGTGATTACGATTACTATGACGCTGAAACGCATAGCCTTGATTTCAACGCGATGCTGGCATCGCTGCAAGAAGCCAAAGCTGGTGATGTGGTGCTATTCCACGGTTGCTGCCATAACCCAACTGGCGTCGATCCTTCGGCTGAGCAATGGCAACAGCTGGCGAAATTGTCACAGGAAAAAGGCTGGCTGCCGCTGTTTGATTTCGCCTATCAAGGTTTTGCGCGCGGCCTGGATGAAGATGCTGAAGGTCTGCGCATTTTTGCCGCTTCGCATCAGGAACTGATCGTCGCCAGCTCTTATTCCAAAAACTTCGGTTTGTACAACGAACGTGTTGGTGCACTGACGTTGGTTGCGGCCAACAGTGATGTAGCAAAAACGTCGTTCAGCCAGGTTAAATACACTATCCGTGCTAACTACTCTAACCCACCGTCACACGGTGCTGCAGTGGTCGCGACCATTCTCAGCAACGATGCGCTGCGTACCATCTGGATTCAGGAACTGACCGATATGCGTCAGCGTATCCAGCGTATGCGTCAACTGTTTGTGAATACGCTGGCAGAGAAAGGTGCGAAGCAAGACTTTAGCTTCATTATCAAGCAAAACGGCATGTTCTCATTCAGCGGCTTGACCAAAGATCAGGTGGTTCGCCTGCGCGAAGAGTTCGGCGTTTATGCGGTGAACTCAGGTCGTGTGAACGTAGCAGGTATGACGCCAGACAATATGTCTGCGTTGTGTGAGGCGATTGTCGCGGTGCTTTAATCGGCAAAGCGATAAAACAAAATGGGCCATTACGGCCCATTTTTTTATGCTTGCAGGAATGGATTACTGATTCGTTCACGCCCCAAGGTTGATATTGGACCGTGGCCGGGCACAAATGTCACATCATCGCCGAGCGGCAGCAGCTTAGTTTTAATCGCTGCGATTAAATCACTATGACTGCCCTGCGGGAAATCGGTACGCCCGACTCCACCGTTAAAAATCACATCGCCAGAAATGAGCAGACGGCCAGCGCGGTCGAAAAACACGATATGCCCCGGTGTATGACCGGGACAAAGCAGCACTTCCAGCGTCGTATTGCCAAGTTGCACCGTTTCACCCTCTTCCAGCCAGCGATCTGGCGTAAGCGGCGCGCATTCCGGCAAACCAAACATACGGCTTTGGGTGGGAAGATTATCCAGCCAGAATGCATCAAGCGGATGTGGTCCGACAATCGGCACCTGATAATGTGCCGCGAGTTCCGCTGCGGCGCCAACGTGATCAAGGTGTCCGTGGGTGAGCAAGATTTGTGACGGCGTTAAATCACGCTCAGCCAGCACGGCTTTGATGGTTTCCGCATCGCCACCAGGATCAACCAGTGCGGCTTGTTGGGTTTCATCATCCCAAATGACTGAGCAGTTCTGGGAAAAAGCCGTAACCGGAATAATTAGGTAATTCATAGCGCTCCATGACCGACACACGCAGCGCTGCCGGTATCAGGACCAGTGCCTTGCAGGCCCGGTATCTATGTGTACGAAGTTGCTGCGCGGGTAATATCCTACACCACCAGCGCGCATAGATAACGCCGCTTTGCGAACATTGCTCAATGAAATCCCCTCAATATGGAAATCCATCGCTTGTCCTTTGGTGTGATAACTTTTCTTCGCCACGCCTGGGCCAGATTCACGCAACATATTGTTTGTCGCCAGCGTGCGATAACCCGAAATCAGTTGAACCGGTTTGCGCGTATCAAGCAGCGTCTGTAAGCGGTAAAGCTGATCAAACAGGTGAGGATCGATGTTCTTGACCTGATTGGCGCGGTAATCGCGGAAGAAGTGGTTTAAGCGGGCTAACTCATCCTTGTCATAACGCTTACCGTTGAAAAACTCAGTTTTGAGGGTTTCGCCGGTGTGAAGGTTACTAAGCGTCAATACTCGTGGGCGTGCGGTTGAAAGCGAAGCCAGAGCGGAGCCAGGAAGCAATGACAATCCAGCTGCTGCGCCTCCAATTAATAGTAATCGACGACGTTGAGAATCAAAATTAGCCATGAAGCGGGGTTACCTATTTAAAGCGGATGAAATATGCGCAAAAAGTGCACAGGCCGAACATTAACTGTCGCCTGGCACTCAGTCAACCCAGAGAATGGCACAACACGACCAAAACCAGCTCGAAATCAACTTTTCGAGACTGGTCTTGGGAAATTTCTGATTAAAGGAGGATAAACAAATCAAGCACTAAAGTAGCAGTTGTCCTGCTTTACTTAAGACCTGGCTACCGGAACGGGCAGGATTATCATAATTGTAAATATCTGTACGATATTGCGGTTGTCCATCATCAGCAACCCAGGCGGTCAGATAGTAGAGGTTAACTGGGATACGATGACGAATTGATACGTAACGTGTATTTCCCTCTTTCAACGTGTCTGAAATGCGACCGTCATTCCAACCGACGTCCTGCAACAGCAAATCAGCCAGTTCCGAAGCTTTGTTCACACGCACGCAGCCCGAACTTAACGCACGAATATCGCGCTGGAACAGCGTGTGGTTTGGCGTGTCATGCAGATAAATAGCATCGGAACTTGGCATATTGAATTTGTAACGACCTAACGAGTTAGTCGCGCCAGGTGCCTGACGAATGCGGTATGGGAAACTGGCGGCAGAGACCATATGCCAATCAATCATTGAAGGATCGATCACTTCTGCATCCGCGCTCCAGCCCGATAACAGCGTATAGCCGTGCTTATACAAATAGCTCGGATCCTGTTTCACCTTCGGCACAATATCCTGACGCACCAGCGTGGTCGGCACATTCCACGGTGGATTGAGCACCACATTATTTAAAGCGCTACGCATCAACGGCGTTTTGCGGTCCGGACGCCCTACAATCACGCGTGAGGACAGAATCGTTGCGCCATTGTTGTAGTAGGTTAGCGAATAGTTCGGGATGTTAACCATGATGCCGTTATGCATGTCATCTGGCAGCAAACGCAAACGCTGGATATTCAGCGCCAGCAGCGAGGCGCGCATCTGCGGTGAGACATTAAGCCATTCACGGGTACGCGGCCCGATCGCACCATCATCAGCCAATCCTTGCCAGTGCTGGAAGCGCTTAACGCCTTCCACCAATGTATTGTCATACACATTGGGGCCAGACGCTGGCGGAGGAGCAACAGCATTATTGGCTACTTCAGGTGTTTGAGCGAGAGCTGAACCCGCGTCAATATCATCAAAGTTAGCGGCAGACGGACTGACCGCGACCGGCTGATTACTCTGGCTCACCGGAACCGGCGCAGTCGGCACCGCATCTTCCGCTGGGGTTGGCGTGCTGCTGTGACTGGTGGTTAACATGCCGGTACGTTGCAGAATCTCACGCAGTGCAGGCACATCATTGCTCACCTGTCCCGGGCGCAGCGTGCCTTTATCCGTCAGTTGCGGCCACGGACGATGATCGGTCAATAATGTTTTCAGCGCATTGTGCATCAAGGCATATTGCGGATGCTGCGGCTGCAAGGACATAACAAAGCTGCGACTGCCGCCGCCGTTCACCGCATTCTGCCATTGGTTGATCGCTGCCAGCGCAGGCATGGTGAGTTTGTACGGCACGTTGCTGTAAAGCCAGGTTTCACCCTGCGTTGGCACATTCGCAACAAATTGCAGATAGCCCAACATGGCATCACTCAGCACCACATCGCGCGCGAAGCCTTTGATGTTGGGATTGGTCAGCCGCTCAACCCAGCGGGTAAACTGCGGCTGTACGCCGGAAAGTGCCACTTCCGCCAATTGCTGCTGGAAAGCCTGCACAGCATCATGATCTTGCCAAAGTGGCGCCATATTGCGCGACGCATAAATGCCGGCTAAGCCAGGCAAGTAGAAAGGTTGTTCTGCGGCGCTAAACGCCTGCTGAATCTGATGCTGACTTGCAGCAACAGTCATCGTGCTTTGCGTGGAGTTGGGCAACGTAGACGTGGTCGCCGCATAGCTGGCAGCCAGCGGTGATAATACCAATGTTAAACCGAGTGCAATTGCAGCGCGGTTCATTTTGCTCTTATTGTTCAGCAACATCCCTGCCCCCTTCTCACCAATGACACAGCGCCCTGAAATCGCCATGTACAACCCTACTCATAATGTTGAGTATACGAATAAAAAACGGCATCTGCCTCTAAGTGCCGATGCCGTTTACAGATTAAACGTAGTGCTGTTTTTTAACCAGATTCAGCGCTAGGTATTTTCTATTTCCAGACCTAACCCTGGGTTTTCTTGTTTCACCGGCGAAGGATCCGCAGAGAAGCCTCGCAAACCAACCACATGCACGTGTTCGGTGTTGTTAAACACTTTACGTACCAGTTTGTAAGTGGTGCCTTTCTCAGGACTAATATTCTCTGGCGCTGCGATGACCAACTGCATTTCCAGACGTTCGCATAGCTCAAAAAGTGTAGCGATGGAACGCGCATCGAGACGCGCCGCTTCATCAAGGAACAACAGACGGCACGGCGAAATGTCTTTGCCACGCAGACGACGAGATTCCTCTTCCCAGCTTTGCACCACCATCACCAGAATCGACATACCGGTACCGATCGCTTCACCGGTAGAAAGTGCTCCACTTTCCGCACGCAGCCAACCGTCCGATCCACGGTTAACTTCCACTTCCATTTCCAGATAGTTGCGGTAGTCGAGCAGCTCTTCACCAATGGTTTGCGGCGTACGCTGGCCCATATCGATTTGCGGATTCAGGCGTTGATACAGTTTCGCCAGCGCTTCCGAGAAGGTTAAGCGGTTGCTGGTAAACAGATCCTGATGCTGTTCATGCTCTTCCGACAGCGTATCCAGCAGCGTTGAATGTGCCTCACGCACGTTAACGTTGAGGCGCACGCTGCGCACCTGACCAAAGCTCACGGCTTGCAAGCCCTGATTCAGTTGGCGAATACGGTTTTGCTCACGCTGAATGGTTTTGCGAATGATGTTCGCTGCACTGCGGGAGCTGATCGCCAGCGTCTGTTCACGCGCGGTCAACTCTTCGGTCAGGCGATTCAGTTCGATTTCCATCTGCTCGATGGCTTCAACCGGATCGTCGGTACGAATGATGTCCTGACGAATACGCTCGCGCAGATGCTGATACACCGCGATAAAGAACTGAATCTTGCGCTCCGGCCGTTTCGGATCTTCGGACATACGCAACACATCGCGCAGATGTTCGTTATCCGCAACCGCCAGACGCAGCGCACCCAATGCTTTATCCGACATTGAGCGCAGTTCATCACCGCTGAGATAAGCCAGTTCACGGCGATGCAGACGACGCTCCACGCCGTTCTCTTTCACCAAACGCAATACCGTGCACCAACCGGCTTTCGCACTGACGACTTGCTCACGGATCTGATGATAATCACGCTCCAGCTTGCGCAGTTTCTTCTGCAAGCTGTCCATTTCCGCTTCGCAGAAGGTGATCTGTTTTTCCAACTGATTACGACGCGCACGGTTGTGACTCAGTGCGGTATACAGCTCATCACGACGCGCACGCGCGCGTTCTTCGGCGCTGGCATCAGCATGTACGCCGATATCCTGCATCTCTTGCTGTAACTCTTTCAGCATGTCGCGCTTGGCATCGTAAGAACTTTTCAGCGAGGCCAAAACTTGCGAATACTGCGTCAACTGCGCCTGATGTCCGCGCAGGCGTTCGCGCGCGCGGCTGCGTTCACTTTCAGCATGCTCAAGACGCTGGCGCAACTGTTCGTTGAGATCGGAGTTACCGCCCAACATGCCCGCTGAACTTTCGTAGTTAAAGTGTGCACGGCGCTGCACCACTTCAGTCAGGGCAAACGCCTGCTGACGGGCATCGCGCTGCTGTTGTTGGGCCTGTTGGTAATCGCGTTGCAGCTGATCGTGCTGCTGCGGGTCGCTTTGCAGCACCGAAATCAGCGGCTCCAGCTTGCTGAGTTTCGCGCCGTGTTGATGCAGGAAACGCGCGGCTTCTTGCGCTTCTTCAACGCGTTCACGAATCTCTTCGCAACGATCGCCGAGCGTATCATCAAGCAGCAAATTGACGCGCGGCAGTAAGCGGTTCAGTTGGCTTACACCCTCTTTAGCCTGTTCAAACTGCGCACGTTGCTGCTGATTATCATTTTCGTGCTGCGCCAGCGCGCGCTCCAGCTCACCACGGCGGCTGTTAAGCTGACGAATCAGTGCCTCCGGATCTTCATCAAATGCCACCGCTAAATGGCTTCCAATGAAACGGCTGAAAGATTGATGCAAACGCTGGGTTTTCTGCACATCAAACGACAGCGTGGCATAACGTTCGGCCAACTGTTCGCGTTCGTTGTTCAGCAATTCCAACTGGTTTTCACGTGCCGCACGGCCAAACAGCGGTACTTTCGGGAAGCGGGAATAGCGCCACTGACGCTCTGCAACTTTCACCACCACCGCTTTTTCCAGCTCTTCAACGCTGAACACGCTATCGTCAAACGCTTGCGGATCACCCTCGATCAAGTAGAGATCTTCTGGGCAATCGTCGAGTCCGTCGAGTAATTCACGCACCAGCGACAAATCCGGCACCACGATGGCGTGGCGCGATGGGCCGTATAACGCCGAGAAGTACGGCGCATCGTCGAGCGTTACGTCGTCGTAAATTTCCGACAGCAGCACGCCGCCGAAACGTTCCGCCAACTGCGTTAGGCGTGCATCTTCCGCGCCGCCCGGTTGGCTCAAGCGCTCAATCTGCTGTTCAACTTCACGCTTACGCGCCGCTAATTCGTCGCGCTCAACCGTGGTTTCACGCTCGCGCTCCAGCAGTTGCTGCATGAATTCGGTGATTTGCTGGCTGCTGGTCAGCTCCTGACCGGTTTGTTCACTTAACTGCGTCAGAATTTCCTGCGCCGCTAGCCAATGCGGCGCGCGCGCGGTCAATGTGGTGATGCGTTCACGCAGTTGCTCCAACTCTTGACGCATCAGCATGCGGCGTTCACCGGCATCGGAAACGCTGCTGTTGAGCTGTTCAATCTGCGCTTCCAACTCACGTTGCAGGCCATCTAACGCATCCGCATCGTACTGCTGGCCCTGACGTTTGCAGAAATCTGCCAGCAAACGTTCGGCATCATGCTGCTCGCGCAGACGCGTTTCCAATTCATTCAAACGCAGACGCAACGAGGAGAGTTGATCGGCGTGATGGCGCTGATTGGCGGCATCACGCAGCAGTTCACGGCCAACTTGCCACGCATCCTGACGACCGACATCGCCAGCAATACTGGTGACTAAAGTCAGCGCCTGCTCGAACTGGCTGTGCGCGGCTTCGGCCACGCTGAGTTTCTGCTCCAGACGCAGCAACTGCTCGGTGGCTTCTTCTTCACGCGCCTGGAAGGTTTCCTGCCATTCGGCCGCATTATCAATGCTTAAGTCCGGCAACTGACATTGCGTGCGCGCTTTTTCCAGCGCCTGCAATGCTTGTTGATACTGGATGGCGCGCGTTTGCTGCACGTCGAGCGCCTGCTGGAAATCGGCGAGTTGGCTTTTCAGCTCATCAACTTCCACTTCAGCCGCTTCGGCGCGCGCTTCATTCTCTTCCTGCACTTCGCGCGCTTCAGCCACCACCTCGTTCTGCTCTTCGAGGCGATAGGTCAGCTCTTCGAGATCGGCATCGTAACGCTCGATTTTTTCCTGCTGGCGCATGGCGGTTTGCACCAGATTGAGATGATCGCTGGCACCCTGATAATCGGTTTCCAGATCGCTCTCCGCACCGTTGTGCTCCGACAACTCGCGCGCCATTTCGATGTGACGATACTGCTCGGAAACCAATTGATTGCGACTGGTGAACAGCTCGCTACGCAGTTGTAGCGCACCGTCGAGATGAATGCGACGCTCATTGGCGTGACGCATGTAGTCGGCGGAAACATAGCTGGTGGCTTCGGAGATCAAGTGCTTGAACAGATCGCGATCCGATTGCGTAACGCGAATCGCTTCTAGCGTCATGCGGTTTTCACGCAGCGCGGCTTCCATATCCTGGAACGCTTTACGCACGCCACCATTTTCCGGCAACAGATAATCACGCAGCGATCGGGTGATGGCGCTGGAAATACCGCCATACAGCGAGGCTTCGATCAGGCGATAGAACTTGCTGCGATCGCTGGCGTTGCGCAGACGACGCGGCACCACGCCGAGTTCAAACAGTACCGCATGATAATCAGTCACCGAGTTGTATTGGCGGAACTGCACGCCTTCTTGCGCTTCCACGCGCTCCTTCACTTCCGCCAGCGGCACAACGCGCGCCTGACGATTGTTAAGGACTTCGGTCAGCATATCGGTCGGCTGCGAATCGCTCGGCAAGCCATGAATACTGAACGGCTTGATATCCACTTTTTTATCGCGCCCAGCCACTTGCTGCAGACGCACGCCGACAATCACGCGTTGATGACGTGAGTTCACCACGTCCAGCACCGAATAACAGACACCCGCACGCAATTTACCGTGCAAGCCTTTATCACGTGAACCGGAGGTCGCGCCTGCTTCCGTGGTGTTACGGAAGTGCAGCAGCGTTAGGTCAGGAATCATCGCCGTCACGAAGGCGGCCATGGTGGTGGATTTACCGGCACCGTTACCGCCCGAAAGCGTGGTCACCAGCGCATCAAGATCAAAAGTACGGGCAAAAAAGCCGTTCCAGTTGATCAGCGTTAGCGAACGAAATTTACCGCGTTCAATCATGCTTGTTCATCCTCCGCGTTATCACTCGCGTCGCTATCAGCGTCAAAATCGTTATCTGTTTCTTCGCTCTCTGCCGCCGCTGGCGTGCTTTCCAGCGTCATCGCTTCGCCATCACGAATCAGGCGCAACTGCGCTTCACGCGCGTCGTCACCGCTGCGCACGTCAGCGCCAAAGCGGAACACCGATTCGGTGATGCGGAATTTGCTGTTGTCGTTGCCCATATACCACACCATGCCGAGACGGCGCAGGCGGCTCAGTGAAGCACGCATTTTTTCTTGCAGCTTGGCGCGATCGAGATCGGAACCGGTTGAACGCTGGTTCACCAACTTCAGCAATTTGCTTTCATCGGCCAGCGATAGCAACTCGTCATACAGCTCTTGCTGCGTGAAGATGCCTTCATTCGCCAGACGTTCCGGGCTGAGATAGAGATAACAAAGAATTTTGCCGACCATCATATCCAGTTCAGACAGCACCGAACGTGGGATCAAGGTGGTGGAACGCGGGCGTAAATAGAAGAAGCCTTCTGGCGCGCGAATCAACTCGACGTTGTAGCGAGCGTAAAACTCTTCGAGATATTCCTGGTAATCCATCAGGAAGGCGTGATTATCCAGCTCTTCAATACCAATATGGCGTCCGGCACGTAATTGGCTATCGAGCGCCGGGAAAATCGGGTTAGCCAGAGCCAATGCCAGTTTTACTGGCATCACTTGTTCAATATTTGTCGATGACATGTGCCTGCACCTTGGCTCCGTAATCATTAATGGCCTGCCATTGCGCGGGCAGACCGGCTAAATCAGCTTCGGCCACGCCGAGTCGCACCGCTTGATCGATGACGATACGCGCCAGATCAAAGTGGCGCGCACGTGGATATTGCGACAGGTAATCGCGCATCACCGTGGCGAGATGGAGCGGCTTTTGCTCCAGCTTATAAATTTGCAGCGCTTCTTCGATCATCGCGGCCAGTTGCTCGCGAATCTCATTAAACTCTTCGTATTCCATTTCCGGCGGCAACTCGCCCATCACCTCGTCATTACGCAACGTCATCTCTTCATCACGCATATCGTAAAGGCGATCAGCGTTGGCGTAAGTCAGCGCCCACGGCTGGTCGAAGTAGTTTTGCACCGACAGGCGCAAACGCTGCGCAAACACGCGGTTTTTGTCCATGTCGATGGCGGTACGAATAAATTTGTGAACGTGACGGTCGTAGCCAATCCACAAATCGATGGCTTGCTGGCCCCAACTGATGATGCGATCCAGCTTGTTTTGCAGGTCGAACACCAGCTTATCGACGAAACCGAGATCCGGACTGCTGAGCGTCGCATCTTGGATACGCAGTAGATTGGCCTGCAATTTGTCGCCTGCGGCTTCCAGCGTATCCTGCAACTCGCGCAGTGTACCGGAGGTTTCCGACAGCAACATTTCACAGCTGGAGATCGCCGCGCGCCAATCTTTATTAAGCAGATCGGCGATATCGGTTTTCACCGCTTGTTGCTGCTCATCCATCAGACGTTGCGTCATATCGATGCTATCGAAGATCTCCGCCACAGAATATTTCAGCGGCGCAAACACGTTGCGATGCCAGTGAAATTCGTCGCCATCTTCTTCGGCGGCATCCGCGGCGCGCTTCAGCTCTTGCGCCACGATCGACAACTGCATCGACAGGCGCAGCGTGGAGAATTCACGCTGACGGATGTAGTAGTCGGTAATGCCGATAGCCAGCGGCGTCAGACGGTAAATGGCGTGACCTTCCGTCAACTCGCTGGTAAAGCGGTTGAGTAAGCGCTGACGCACCATGTCATTGATGGCGTTGTTAGCACGTACCTGCACGGTTTCGTGGGTTTGTTCGAAAGCCTTGCTAACGTGACGAAACGCGTCAATCAGCTCGCCTTCGGTCATCTCGCCGTCCATGCGCTCACCGTTCAAGGTGGCGATGGCCAGCAAAAAGGCCAGACGTTCTACCGGCAGCGCAAGTGAAAAGTCATTCTTGCGCGCCCATGCCACCAATTCGGGGACCGTCTGGGAAAATTCGCTCATAGTTGATCCTTCTACCTGGGTTTGCGCGCGGTCACGTGGATATAGCGCCCTAAGCTTAAAAAGGGCTCCTGGCGACAGAAACGCCGTTCCATCTCAATGATTTCCTCAACGCTCTTCCCTGCGCCGGGTTGCGGCTTCATATAGTCACAGAAGACGCGAATACCCGCACGCCGTTCAATTTCAAATCCGCATTCTGTTAGCCAGCGCGTCACATCATCAGGATCGCGTGGAAAATCGGGCGACAGCGTGCGCTTTTTGCGTTTGCTCATATTGGCGCGCATATAGCCGAAATTGCCGAGCGTCAGGGTGCGGAAGGTCAAGCCGTGCGCGTTGTAAAACATCAACGACAGCACGCCGCCGGGCTTCAACGTGTGCCACAGCGCTCGCAACACTTCTTCCGGTTGCGCCACCCATTCCAACACCGCGTGAAACAATACCAGATCAACCTGCGTATCCAAATGTTCGCCCACCTGCTGGGCGCTAATTTGTTTGAATTGCATGTTGTGGCTCACACCCGCGGCTTGGGCATGCGCTTCGGCCAGCTTCAGCATTTCGCCAGAAAGATCGCATAGCAGCACTTGATGACCGCGCGCGGCCAGGCCGCTTGAGATTTGTCCCACTCCGCCACCGGCATCCAGCACCTTGAGCGGTCCATCTGGCAACGTGGGTAACAGGGCTTCGAGTTCGTCCCAGACAATCGCCTGGCGCACTTGCCCTTTGCGCGTGCCATAAATGTTCTGTGAGAATTTGTCCGCCAGATCGTCAAAGTTACGATCCTGCATGATGATGGCTCCGCTTTGCTGCATTCAACTTGTGCTATTTTGTCACAGGCTCATCAAGAATGAACCTTTCATGCCACAGTAACTGTCTGGCTGCTGTTTTTTCGGACAAAAGGAGCAATTTCCCATGTTTTTCGCGTTAAAAAAAGTAATTGGCGGGATGTTGCTCCCTTTGCCCCTGCTGATATTGCTGATGGCAGCGGGACTTTTGCTGCTCTGGTTTAGCCGCTGGCAAAAAAGCGGCAAAATCCTCATCTCTATTAGCTGGCTCCTGCTGCTGCTCTTAAGCCTGCAACCGGTCGCGGATCGTTTGCTATTGCCGCTTGAAAATCGCTATGCAACATGGAGCGGAAACGAGCCGATCGATTATATCGTGGTACTCGGTGGCGGCTACACCTTCAATCCGAATTGGGCACCGAGTTCGAATTTGATCAGCAATAGTCTGCCGCGTGTCACTGAAGGTGTGCGTCAGTGGCGCCGTTATCCACAGGCAAAGATGATTTTTACTGGTGCGGCAGCGGGCGAAAATCCGCGCAGCAGCGCCAGTGTTGCGGCTGAAGTGGCGGAGAGTTTGGGCGTGCCGCGCGAGGCCATTATTCAGCTCGATCAGCCACGTGACACACAAGATGAAGCAAGAGCGGTGAAACAGACCATTGGTCAACATCCGTTCCTGTTAGTGACGTCAGCCAACCATCTGCCGCGTGCCATGCAGTTTTTCCAACGTGCCGGCATGAATCCATTGGCTGCACCGGCTAATCAGCTCGCCATCACTTCGCCGTTGAACTGGTGGGAACGCGTACTTCCTTCGCCGGTTTGGTTAAGTCACAGTGAACGAGCGATTTACGAAACGTTGGGGCAAACATGGCTGCGATTGCGCGGCGGCGATCTCGACTCATCCCAACCAGGGGAGTAATTGTTCACGGGCGTTATCAAAGCGTGGACGATCAAATTGCCCGCTGCTCACCAAGGTGTCGATGCAATCCCAAAGCTGATATAACCAGCGCCGCCAGAGGAAACCTTCCGACACGGGCGCGCGCTGCAAATAGTGTTGCAGCAATGACGCTTCGGCTCCGCTATCAGCCAGGCGCATCAAATCATATTCGCGCGGTGCCCAGAGAATATTACCCGGCTGCATCATCGCAATCAGTTGATCGCTATGCGCTTCTTTGAGCATGCTGGCTAAACGCCAATTACCGTGTACCAGCACACATGGATCGTCGAAGTCGGTAAACATGCGCGGCAAGAGCTGGCGGCTGCGGAACAGAATCTGGCGATCTTCCAGCGTGAAAAATGGCGGCGAGAGATAGCCCAAGCTTGACCACAACACTTCAACCCGCTGGCGATACCACGCAGGCCAGTTGTTTTCCTGCACGCTGTCCACGCTGCCGACTAAACCATGACTGTCTATGCGATGCCATGCCAGTACGCCTTCCACCATCTGCTCGCACAATTGCTCCCAGCGCGCAGCGTTACGCGCTGGCGCTTCAGCCGATACGCCATTAAAACGCGCCATCAGCAGCATTTCGTGTACCGGTTTTTGCTGACTAAGCACCAAGCCGAATACCGCAGGCACCGCAACTAAACCATCGTGACTGAGCATGGTGAGCTTTTTGGCTTCCAGCGCAGCGCGTCCCTGATGACGAAAATACTTCGCCACCAATGGCATCGGTTTGCCGTCGTTATCGTACAGCGCGTAAAGCCGCGTTTGCGCCTGTTCGCTGATAGTTTCAAGACGGCTGATGCTTTCACCTAGCACCAACGTCAATTCTGAACGGAGCTGTTCCATGCGATATCCTCCGAAATAAAATGGCTAGAATATGCTGGAGGCGATGGCGGCGAGAAACTTAGCGCCAGATCAAACTTTACGGCCAGCAAGAGGCGCTGGCCGGTCGGAGATTAGCCCTGCATCGCGCGGCGAACGCGCTCAAGGTCTTCCGGCGTATCCACTCCCACGCTAGGAATGGTTTTTGCCACCGCAACGTGAATTTTTTCACCGTACCACAACACCCGCAGTTGTTCGAGCAGCTCAATGTGCTCCAGCGGGCAAGGCTCCCACGCGATGTAGCGACGAACAAATCCAGCGCGATAGGCATAGATGCCGATATGGCGCAGCAATGTGTCATCGATTTGCTCACGTGAACGCGCGTAACGCTCGCGATCCCACGGAATGGTCGCGCGCGAGAAGTACAGCGCATAACCTTTGGCGTCCATCACCACTTTCACTGCGTTGGGATTAAAGGCTTCTTCCGCATCGGTAATCGGCACCGCCAGCGTCGCCATGCCCGCTTCGGACTGCGCTAAATTGCCCGCCACTTGACGCACAATCTCAGCGGGAATCATCGGCTCATCGCCCTGTACGTTGACGATAATGGTGTCATCGGCAAATTGGTATTTCTCAATCACTTCCGCCAAACGCTCGGTGCCAGATTGATGATCAACCCGCGTCATGCACACTTCACCGCCAGCCGCAGTCACTGCTGCCGCGACATCGGGATGATCGGTCGCAACAATCACACGATCGGCACCCGATTCACGCGCGCGCTCCATCACGTGCAGAACCATTGGCTTACCCTGAATATCCACTAGCGGTTTGCCCGGCAGGCGCGTTGATGCATAACGCGCAGGAATGATGGCGACAAAACTCATGGATGAATCTCTTCAACAGACAACGTGCGCGCTTCAACCTCCAGCAGCACCGGAATACCATCGCGAACCGGATAAGCTAGGCCGTCAGGCTTACAAATCAGCTCTTGCTGTTCTTTGTTGAAATACAATTTTCCGTTGCACACCGGGCAGGCAACGATTTCGAGTAAACGATGATCCATAATCTTCTCCTTCAGGACCGATTTAGTCAGCTAGCATAGCATATTCGCGTAGGTGATTAAGGCGCTAAGCATCAGCTATCTCGCGGCTTTAAGTGCTAATCAGCCAACGATTTGACCACGCATCCAGCAGTTCAGCCGGGGCATTTTCAATAATCACTTCATTCGCGCCTTGCCATTGGGCAAAGCGATTAATTGCTTTTTGCACATCATTGAGAAATGCATTGCTGATGCGCGTATCGGGTTCCAACCAAAATGCACGAATCACCAATTGCTGTGCCTGGCGTTCCATTTTGGCATCAATACGGGCTTTCAATGCGCCACGATGCAATACCGGCAAGACGAAATAACCGTATTTTCGCTTTTCAGCTGGCGTGTAGCACTCAATGCGGTAATCGAAATTGAACAGTTCGAGCGCGCGACGCCGATCCCAAACCACCGGATCAAACGGCGACAACAGCGCGGTATGGGTTGCTGATAATGGATTTTCCAGCAAGGGCAGTAAACTGTGATGTAGCCACATTTCGCCTAAATGCTCGACTTCAACCTGCACGATCTCGCCGCGCTCAGCCGCATCGTTTAACCATGATTTGAGGGGTGCACGCTTGAGGCGATAGTAATCCGCCAGCCAACTGACACGGAAAATACCTAGGCTACGCGCACTGTGATTCAGCATGCGTATCACGGCGTCGTCTTCACTTAAGGCATGCTCTTGATCAATCCAATCTGGCATCACGCGGCTGTGTAGATCGTAAACGCGCTGGAAATTACGTCGTTCAACCACCATCAATTTGCCCGCGCTGAACAAATTTTCCAGGTGACGTTTGTGCGGCTTCCACGCCCACCAGCCCGGTTTAGTTTGTTTGTCATTACTGAAGTCAGCGGCTCGAACGGGGCCGTTGCTGGCAATGTGCTCCAGCAGCTCAGCAATTTCCTGTTGATATTCTTCAACCCATTCGGCGTTATATTTCCAGCCCAGTCGCTGAGGCTCTAACATGCGATGGCGTAATAAAGAGTAATCTTCAAACGGAATGAAGCAGGCTTCATGCGCCCAATATTCAAACAGCGATCCCGATGCCAGCGCCTCTTCCAGCCAATTGGTCGGATAGATTCCAAGGCGACTGAACAGCACCAGATAAGGACTGCGCGCCACCACATTGATGGTGTCGATTTGCAGCAAAGACATTTGACGAACGGTGGCGTGAATATCGGCAAAACGCGCCCGACGGCCCAGTGGACGCAGAAGCCCCTGAGCAGCTAAATGCAGATGACGAGCAGTTTGCAGCGAGAGGGAAGCGGTGAGATTCATGGCTCTTTTCCCTTTCAAAAATTAACGCACGCGCGTGCAGAGGTGGGCAATATCATCCAGCAAGGTAGCCACTTGTTTTCCCTGCAAATGCGCATCAACCGGCAGATACCACCAATTTGGACGCGCGAAACTGCGGCACTTGACCGCATCTTTTTCCGTCATCAGCAAACATTGCTCGTCTTGCGTTAACAAACGTAGTTCGTCTTCGCTATAGGCATGGTGATCGGCAAAAGCAACTTCTGCGATGGTGTTGACGCCTTGCTGCTTGAGAGTGTCGAAGAAACGAGGTGGATGGCCAATACCGGCCATAGCGACAATATCCGGCAGTTGGTTTAATTCCGCCTTCTCGCCGCTGATTAAGTTGATCGCTAGACCCGGCTGCAACGTCATTGCGATTTCGTCAGCCTGTGCCGCACCGCCGTTAACAATCACCGCATCGACATCTTGCAGACGTGATGCACGCTCACGCATCGGCCCAGCCGGTAACCACCAGCCATTGCCGAAACGACGCATCCCGTCCACCACCACGATTTCACGATCGCGCTGCAACGCATAGTGTTGTAGCCCATCATCCGTGATGATCACATCCACATCCTGCGCTGCGAGTAAGGCTTCCACCGCCAGACAGCGCTGAGGAGCAACCGCCACCGGTGCCCGCGTACGCTGAGCAATCAAGACAGGTTCATCACCAGCCTGAGCCGTTGGCGTTTCAGCCGTGACCAATAGCGGATAGCGTTCAGCTTTACCGCCGTAGCCACGTGAAACCACGCCGGGACGTAATCCACGTTGTTGCAGCTCTTGCACCAGCCAGATAACCACCGGCGTTTTGCCATTGCCGCCCGCAGTAAGATTGCCGACGACGATAACCGGGCAAGGTGCTCGCCAGCTTTTGCGCCAGCCGCGTTTGAAGCTGAGGCGAATCAGCCAGGTGATCGCCCCATACAGCAAACTTAGCGGCCAAAGCAGCAGCCACAGTGGCGAGCGGCCGCTCCAGATGCGTTCAATCATTGACCAAACTGCAGTTTGTGAAGTTGCGCATAGGCACCCCTCTGTTCCAGCAGAACAGTATGCGTACCACGTTCAACAATACGACCATCTTCCACCACCACAATTTCATCGGCTTTTTCGATGGTCGACAGGCGGTGCGCAATCACCAATGAGGTACGGTTCTTCTGTAACTCATCCAGCGCGGCCTGGATTGCGCGTTCGGATTCGGTATCCAACGCAGAGGTGGCTTCATCAAGGATCAGAATTGGGCAGTCACGCAGTAACGCGCGTGCAATCGCAATACGCTGGCGTTGTCCACCGGACAGCAGCACGCCGTTTTCGCCAATCACCGTATCAAGACCGTTGTCCATTTTCTTGATGAAATCCATTGCATGCGCCATGGTCGCTGCTTGTTCGATCTGCTCACGGGTGTACTGCCCGGTGCGCGCATAGGCAATGTTATTAGCAATGGTGTCGTTGAACAGATGCACGTTCTGAGAAACCAATGCCACCTGATTACGCAATGAACTCAAGGTGTATTCGCGCAGATCGTGCCCATCCAGCAAAATCTCACCGCTATCGATATCGTAGAAACGCGTCAACAGACTGGCCATGGTGGATTTACCAGAGCCTGAACGCCCAACCAGCGCGACCGTTTTGCCTGCCGGCAGTGACAAGTTGATATCGCGCAATGCTGGGATATCACGGCCTGGGTAGGTGAAAGTCACATTACGGAATTCAACATCGCCTTTAGCGCGAGCCATTTCACGCTTGCCCGTATCCACTTCTTGTTCGCTGTCGAGGATGGAGAACAACGTCTGGCATGCCGCCATACCGCGTTGGAACTGCGCATTGACGTTAGTCAGCGATTTCAGCGGACGCATCAGTGCGATCATCGAAGAAAACACCACGGTGATGGTACCGGCAGTCAATGTATCCATCACGCTTGGGAAGCTTGCCGCGTAAAGAACAAATGCCAGAGCTAATGAGGCAATGAGCTGAATAACCGGATCAGAAATGGAAGAGGCTGAGACCAACTTCATGCCCTGCTGACGCATCTTGTTGCTGACTTGCGAAAAGCGCTGAGCTTCAACTTCCTGGCCACCAAAAATCAGCACTTCTTTGTGCCCTTTCAGCATCTGCTCCGCGCTGGTTGTCACCTGCCCCATGGTGTTCTGCATATTCTTGCTGATGTTACGGAAGCGTTTCGACACCGTACGAATAGCGAATGACACGATAGGTGCTAATACGATGAGAATCAGCGACAGCTGCCAGCTGTAATAGAACATCATGATGAACAAGCCAATGATCGAGGCACCTTCACGCACGACTGTCACAAGCGCACTTGAAGAGGAGGAAGCAACCTGTTCCGAATCGTAGGTAATACGTGACAACAATGTGCCTGTGGATTGCTGATCAAAGAAAGTAACCGGCATCCCCATCATATGACCGAATAAACGGCGACGCATATTCATCACCACGTTGCCAGAAACCCAGGAAATACAGTAACTCGAGATATAACTGGTGACACCACGAACCAACATCAAGCCAATTACCACTAAAGGCATCCACAGCATTACGGATCTGTCAGCTTTACCGAAACCATCATCCAGTAAAGGCTTCAACAGAGAGAGCATCAGGGTATCGCCTGCCGCATTGAGTATCAGCGCCACGGCTGACACATACAGGCCAGCCTTGTGGGGCGCAATCATCGGCCAAAGTCGACGGAATGTCTGCCACGTTGAGAGATCTTTATCTTGATGCATTATTTATTCACGCTGTTTGAAATAGCCGCTCATTCTACCTGGATTCACGTTTGACGCCAAACCACTGATGATACCAGCGGGGCATTATTTGCTCTCTTAAGCCCTTAATTTGCCAATGACCTTGCTGAATACCAATGTGAATCTGACCGGATTGTGCTGTGTCGAACCATAGATAGCCATTCTCACTATAGCGCTGTACTACGGCTTGGGCAGGCATGCGCCAGGCGTTGTAGCGCGCCACTGACGCAAAGGCGGCTTGTCCTGCAACATTACGTAACAGTAATGGCCCTGATGAAGTACGGCTGCCATGATGTGGTACCTGCAACAGTGTGGTGTTTAGTTGCTCTTTTTCCAGGGCAACAATTTTTCGTTCGGCATCTAATTCAATATCGCCAGTGAGCAACAAGCTGACTTGCCCATCATCCACACGTACCACGCAGGAATCGTTGTTTTGCCCTTGTACCTGATGAGCTGGCGGCCATAACGCGGTGAATTGCAATTTCTCCCACTGCCACTGCTGCCCTCGATGGCAAGGTAAGTGCCCTTTTTCCATCAATGCACTGCGAATACTCAGCATCGGATTGGCAATGAGCAATGAATTTAGACCACCTCGATGATCAAGATGCTTATGGCTGAGTATCAGTGAATGCAAATTTTTACCCCGGTATTGCAGCCAAGGCAAAATAATGCGTGAACCGGCATCATCTTTCTTCCAGCCAGGGCCTGCGTCATACATCACCACTTCATTGCCTTGAGTGATGGCGACTGCTAATCCGTGCCCCACATCAATCATGTCAATTTGCCAATCATCACGCTGAGTATTGGCGCGCCAAAATGTGATGGCAAAAAACAGGCTAAAAGTCGGCATGATGCAGTAATAAATGAGACCACTTCGCCAGAGGAGTAATCCTCCCCAAAGCAGCGCTATAGCTCGCAGGCTATCACTCCATGCCCACCACCCCGCGGGTAACCACTGCAATCCCTGCATCACTTTGCTTATCGATAAATCGGCAAGTGACCATAATCCCGAAGACGCCGATGCTATCGGTATCAACATGGCCAGCAAGATCAGAGGAACCGTGATAAAGGACACCACCGGAACGGCCATTAAATTTGCCAGCAGAGCACTTAAGCTAATTCCGTGGAACAGATAAATTTGCAACGGTGCCATGAGCACCATCATGCCAATCTGCAGATGCAGCAGTTGCAGCAGCAGCCATCGGCGTTGGGCACGAAAACGCAGAGGCAAAGGAAACCATTGATACCAGCCAATCAGCATTGCTACTGCCAGCGCTGACAACCAGAAGCTTTCTGATAATACCGTTAGCGGATCAAGCGCCAGCAATCCGCCGACACACAACGTCCACACTTGCCAACCACTTACTTGCCATCCCGCAGTGCGTATTCCTAGCCAAAGCATCAGCGCAAACGTGGCGCGTTGAGCTGGTGCATGACTGCCTGAAATCCAGCTATATGTCACAACAGCCATCACGCTGATCAACAGTGGAAATAAGTAACCGATTAATTGAGCAGGCAGAAATACTTGTAAAGCTCGAGCCAGTAGCCATCCCAGACTCGCTGCGAGCGCAATATGCATGCCTGAAATGGCCATTAGATGAGCAGTTCCCGTTTCACGCAACAGCTGGCGTTGCTCATCAGTCATATCATCGCGCATACCGAATGCCAGCGCTTTCACGATTGCAGAGTTTTCTAATGAAGCGAACATCGGCAAGTGGTAATTGATTAAGCGCGTCCGCCAACTACACGTCAGTGATTCCGGTTGCTGGCTAAGAATCCGCCCCTGAAGTGGAGAATGGTTCGACATAGCAAAACGTTGCAGATCGAATTCACCTTCATTCAATCTACCGTGCACTGCGCGCATTTGCAGTTTCATTTGCCAGCGTTGACCCGCGCAAAAATGCACATCTGATTGAGAGTTATTAAGCGTGACAAATATTGGCGGAAATTGATAATGCCCCCCAATACGTACGATTTGCGCTGTTAACTGTTGTTTCTCACCTCGGACTTCCTTGATGAGAACGCTAGTTTGTAACGGCGAGGCAACTAGCTGTTCAATGCTATTCACCATTTGGCGTGCTTCAAGTAGTGCCCATGCCAGCAGCATAAGCATGATACCAGTCATCCGGAACCATGAACTCTGTGTTAGCCCCATAATTATCGCGCAACCAGTAATCGCGGCTATTGAACCCAATTCAGGAATTTGCGCCAGCACACCTAATGGTAAGGCCGCCACGATCATCATCCTTGCTAGCACGATACAATTAATCTGCATTTACACTCTCCCTGATGTGAACAAGAGTGTGACGAGAATGGACAAGGGATGCTGCTAAGGAAATGTGAATTGTCGAGACGAGTTGAAGTATTTTTCGGCTGTTACATTATGGATAGCATGGTTTTAGAAGCTGGCTCTCATTGCTGAATTTTGTCCAAAAAAAACGACACTCGAAAGTGTCGTTTTTGTCGTTCGGTAACGGCTTAGCCGTAGATATTCGCACGGTCACGCAATTCTTTGCCCGGCTTAAAGTGGGGAACGTATTTACCTTCCAGATCCACTTTATCACCCGTTTTCGGGTTACGACCCGTACGTGGTGCGCGGTAATGCAAAGAAAAACTGCCGAATCCCCGGATTTCAATGCGCTCGCCTTGTGCCAACGTAGTGGCCATGTGCTCAAGCATCTCTTTGACCGCATCCTCAACGACTTTCGCCGGGATATGAGTGTGCTGGCCAGCAAGTCTTTCAATTAGTTCTGACTTGGTCATGTAACCTCCGGTTAATCCTTGATTGGAAAGGTATGACAGCTTTTACCGAAACCGGACGATTTTCATCGTCCGGTGCCTTAGGTCGATTACTCGCCTTTAGCCGCTTTGAACGCTTCAGCCATTGCGCTAGAGAAGTTACCGCCTTCTTCCTGTTTGGTGTTAACAGTATTGATGGCTTCTTTCTCGTCAGCCTGGTCTTTAGCACGAACAGACAGGCTCACAACGCGGTTCTTACGATCAACGCCGGTGAATTTAGCTTCAACGTCATCACCAACACTCAGAACCAGAGTTGCGTCTTCGATGCGGTCCAGAGAAGCTTCAGAAGCGCGCAGGTAACCCTCAACGCCGTCAGCTAATTCTACTGTAGCACCTTTCGCGTCAACTGCAGTGACTTTACCAGTCACGATAGCGCCTTTCTTGTTCAGGGTGATGTAGTTGTTGAATGGATCTTCAGCCAACTGCTTCACGCCCAGAGAGATGCGCTCGCGCTCTGCATCAACCTGCAGTACAACAGCAGCGATTTCGTCGCCTTTTTTGTACTCACGAACGGCTTCTTCGCCAGTCGCGTTCCAGGAGATGTCTGACAGGTGAACCAGACCGTCGATGCCACCGTCCAGGCCGATGAAGATACCGAAGTCAGTGATTGACTTGATTTTACCTTCAACGCGATCGCCTTTGTTGTGGGTCTCAGCGAACAGCTGCCATGGGTTAGATTTGCACTGCTTCAGGCCCAGGGAGATACGACGACGCTCTTCATCGATGTCCAGAACCATTACTTCAACCACGTCGCCTACGTTTACAACTTTAGACGGATGGATGTTTTTGTTGGTCCAGTCCATTTCAGAAACGTGTACCAGACCTTCAACGCCTTCTTCGATTTCTACGAAGCAGCCGTAATCAGTCAGATTGGTAACACGACCAGTCAGCTTAGTGCCTTCCGGATAACGCTTAGCGATAGCTACCCATGGATCTTCGCCCAGTTGCTTCAGGCCCAGAGATACACGAGTACGCTCGCGGTCGAACTTCAGCACTTTAACAGTGATTTCGTCGCCCACGTTGACGATTTCGCTCGGATGCTTAACGCGTTTCCAAGCCATATCGGTAATGTGCAGCAGGCCGTCAACGCCGCCCA
>NZ_JBCNNP010000069.1:0-18454 GCF_039594315.1 Pantoea sp. | reverse complement strand
GCCCGACGTTGTTGCCTTCTTAATTTACAGGCACCTGGAGAGTTCTCTTGAGCCAGGAATATACAGAAGATAAAGATGTTTCGTTACAACCGCTGAGCAGTGGACGTCGTCTGCTGGAAGCGTTGCTGATTCTTGTGGCCTTGTTCGCCGTCTATTTGATGGTGTCGTTGGTTAGTTTTAACCCTTCAGATCCAAGCTGGTCGCAAACCGCATGGCATGAACCTATCCATAATCTGGGTGGCAGTGTCGGCGCATGGCTGGCTGATACGCTATTGTTCATTTTTGGCGTGATGGCTTACGCCATTCCTCCCGTCATTATTGGTCTTTGTTGGATCACCTTCCGCCAACGCGATCGCCACGATTACATCGACTACTTTGCCGTCGGCTTACGCCTGATTGGTGTGCTGGCTTTGGTGGTGACAACTTGCGGTCTAGCTGCGCTCAACGTCGATGATATCTGGTACTTTGCTTCGGGCGGCGTCATTGGCAGCCTGGTCAGTAATGCCATGGCACCGTGGTTCAGTTCCGCGGGTGGCACCTTGACGTTGCTGTGTGTTTGGGCGGCAGGCATCACGTTGTACACCGGTTGGTCCTGGCTGACCATTGCCGAGAGGATTGGTGGGGTGGTAATGGGTGTACTGACATTTGCCAGCAACCGTTCTCGCCATGATGAGCCTTGGCAGGAAGATGAGTACGAATATGAAGATCAGGAGCTGGCTGAAAATACGCCGCCTTCGATGCATGCCGCGCAGTCTGATAGTGAAGACGATGACGTGTTGTTGGCGAAACCGCGCAAGCTTGACGAACCTGCTGTTGCAGCATTAGGCGACGATCCGCTGTTGGCGAAAGCCAGTGCCGCGACCGCTGCTGCGATTGCAGTTACAACTCAGGCAGCCCAACAAGCGCCTACTGTCGCAAGTCCAAGCGCGTCAGTGGAACCTGCTGCGCCGCCTCGTCCTGAGGAGCCAGCACCTGTTGCAACTCATCAACCTATCGCGCCGGCTCCAGAGCCCATCGCGCAAGCTTCAACGCCGCTGTATCGCTTTGAAGTGCCGAATGAACCTGCACCTTCGCCATTTTCTCCTGCTGATGACGATGACGGTCCAAGCATGGGCAACTGGCAGGATGCTGCGCATTCCTCTGCATCGCTCAATACAGCCGCCGCAGCGTCGCTGGCTGCAGGTACGGTCAAAGCGGCATCTGCTGCTTACTCTCCTGCTTTTGATATCGTGCCTGAGCGCGATTACAACCCGCAGGTGAAACAAGGCATCGGCCCTGAATTACCCCGTCCGAATAAAGTGAAGCTGCCTACTCGTCGTGAGCTAGCTTCATATGGCATTAAACTGCCTTCGCAACGTATGGCTGAAGAGCAAGCTAAAGAAGCGGAACAGCAGCAGCCTGAAGTGTCGGCATCATATAGTGCACCAGCACATGAAGATGATGTCGCCATGCAGGAAGCGCAATTGCGCGAAGCTTTCCAGTCGCAGCAACAGGATCGTTATGGTGATCGCTGGCAGGACGTGCAAGAACCTGAAGATGAGGATGCGTTGCAACAGGCGCAACTCGCGCGTCAATTTGCTGATCAGCAACAACAACGCTATAACGAGCCGGAAGAGAAACCTGCACCGGTATTTAACCTTGATACGTCATCTGCCTTTGATTTTTCACCGATGAAAGATTTGGTCGATGACAGTCCAAGCGAGCCGCTGTTTACACTTTCGGCGACGGCAGAACCTGAAGCGCCCGCGCAGTGGCAACAGCCTGCGGCGCCACAAGCAGAAACTCTGCCTTCATTGAATGAAGAAAACAGTCCGTGGTCGTCACCGGAACAGGAAGACTACTCTGTGCCGCCAGCGCCGGTGAAACCTGCTGCGCCAGTGCAAGACAGTTTGTTCCATCCATTCCTGGTACGTCACGAACAGCCGCTGGAAAAGCCTTCCACGCCGCTGCCAACGCTGGATCTGCTTACACCGCCTCCGGTCGAAGCCGAACCAGTAGATATGTTTGCATTGGAACAAACTGCGCGTCTGGTCGAAGCACGCCTGGCGGATTACCGCGTGAAGGCCGAAGTGGTAGGCATTTCGCCAGGACCGGTAATCACCCGTTTTGAGTTGGATTTGGCTCCAGGCGTTAAGGCATCACGCATTTCTAACTTGTCGCGTGATCTGGCGCGTTCGCTTTCAGCGGTTGCGGTACGTGTTGTTGAAGTCATTCCAGGCAAACCTTATGTCGGTTTGGAACTGCCGAACAAGCATCGTCAAACCGTTTATCTGCGTGAAGTTCTGGATTGCCCAAAATTCCGCGACAATCCATCACCACTAGCGGTAGTGCTGGGTAAAGACATTGCTGGCGAGCCTGTTGTGGCGGACCTGGCCAAGATGCCGCACTTGCTGGTTGCCGGTACTACCGGTTCTGGTAAGTCAGTCGGCGTCAACACCATGATTATCAGCATGTTGTATAAAGCCACGCCGGAAGAAGTGCGCTTTATTATGATCGACCCGAAAATGCTGGAATTGTCGGTATACGAAGGTATTCCGCATCTGCTGACCGAAGTCGTTACTGATATGAAAGATGCCGCGAATGCGCTGCGCTGGAGTGTTGGTGAGATGGAACGTCGCTATAAGCTGATGTCCGCGCTTGGTGTGCGTAATCTTGCTGGTTACAACGAGAAGATTGAGCAAGCTGCCGCGATGGGCCGTCCAATTCCAGATCCGTTTTGGAAGCCGGGCGACAGCATGGATACCACGCCGCCGGTACTGGAAAAACTGCCGTATATTGTCGTATTAGTTGATGAATTCGCCGATTTGATGATGGCGGTTGGTAAGAAGGTTGAGGAATTGATTGCACGTCTGGCCCAAAAAGCCCGTGCAGCCGGTATTCACCTCGTGCTCGCCACGCAGCGTCCATCGGTTGATGTCATCACCGGTTTGATCAAGGCCAACATTCCGACGCGTATCGCATTTACCGTTTCCAGCAAGATCGATTCACGTACCATTCTCGATCAAGGCGGCGCGGAATCACTGCTGGGGATGGGTGACATGCTGTATATGCCGCCTAACTCCTCTATGCCGGTTCGTGTACATGGTGCGTTTGTTCGCGATCAGGAAGTGCACGCGGTTGTGCAAGATTGGAAAGCGCGTGGTCGACCGCAGTACATCGAAAGCATTACGGCGGGTGAAGAGAGTGAAAGTGCCGGCGGCGGTATAAGCGATGAAGAGCTTGATCCGTTGTTCGATCAAGCCGTTGCTTTCATTGTTGAGAAACGTCGTGCCTCAATTTCCGGGGTACAGCGCCAGTTCCGTATTGGTTATAACCGTGCCGCGCGCATCATCGAACAGATGGAAGCGCAGGGCATCGTTTCTGAACCGGGACACAACGGTAACCGCGAGGTGCTTTCTCCGCCACCGCATGAGATGTAATGTTCGCAGGTAATTGCCATCCAATGGGCCAGTGAATACTGGCCCATTGTTTATCTGGTGATTAAACCCCATATCACTGGGAGCTTTCGGCTTTTTCTCCTGTCAAAATGACAGGACGGCAACTACGTTTAATCGTGTAAGTGTCGGGAAACAATGAATAAGGAATCGAGTCAGATGAAATTACACGTTATTGCCTGCGGCCTGTTGGCCAGCTTTGTTTCCGCATCAGTATTGGCGGATGCGTCGAGCGATTTACAACAGCGTCTGAATAAAGTGAACAGCTTCCATGCCAGCTTCAGCCAGAAAGTGACGGATGCCGGCGGTGCCAATGTGCAGGATGGCGAAGGGGAATTGTGGGTTAAACGCCCGAGCTTGTTCAACTGGCACATGACTGCACCCGATGAAAGCGTAATTATTTCTGATGGCAAAAATCTGTGGTTCTACAATCCTTTTGTTGAGCAGGCCAGCGTAAGTTTGTTGCAAAACGCAGCCAGCAACACGCCGTTTATGTTGATTGCGCGTAACCAACCAAGCGATTGGAAGCAATACAACATTAAGCAGCAGGGCGATAATTTCGAGCTAACCCCGAAAGGCAGCGATGGGAATCTCAAACAATTTACCATTAATGTGACGTCCTCTGGCACCATCAATAAATTCAGCGCCATTGAGCAGGATGGTCAGCACAGTGATTATCAGCTGAAAAGCCAAAACAACGGTGCAATTAGCCCAGACAAATTTACCTTTACGCCGCCAAAAGGGGTAACGGTAGACGATCAACGTCAGTGAGGTCACGGTGAGTAACCTGTCTCTGGATTTCGCCCCATCGAATGAGTTTCAGCCGCTGGCCGCGCGTATGCGGCCAGCTACGTTGCAGCAATATATCGGACAGCAGCATTTGCTGGCTCCTGGAAAACCTTTGCCGCGCGCGATTGAAGCGGGGCATTTGCATTCGATGATTTTGTGGGGGCCACCGGGGACAGGCAAAACCACGCTTGCCGAAATAATTGGTCAATACGGTAAAGCCGATGTTGAGCGTATATCTGCGGTCACTTCCGGCGTTAAAGAGATTCGAGAAGCGATTGAGCGTGCACGTCAAAACCGCCAGGTTGGCCGTCGCACTATCTTGTTTGTTGATGAAGTACATCGCTTCAATAAAAGCCAGCAAGATGCGTTCCTGCCGCATATCGAAGATGGCACCATCACGTTTATTGGTGCCACCACAGAAAATCCTTCATTTGAACTGAATTCAGCCTTGCTGTCGCGGGCACGTGTTTACCTGTTGAAGTCGTTGACCACCGCTGACATCGAGCAAGTGCTGTCGCAAGCGATGCAGGATGAGGATCGCGGATATGGCAAAAGCGACATTGTACTGCCAGAAAATACGCGGCGCATGATCGCCGAGCTGGTGAATGGTGATGCACGCCGCGCGTTAAATACTCTGGAAATGATGGCGGATATGGCAGAGCTAAATGCCGCTAATCAGCGAGAGTTAACACCGCAATTGCTTAATGAAGTGTCTGGTGAAAGAGCGGCGCGCTTTGATAATAAAGGCGACCGTTTTTACGATCTGATTTCCGCATTGCACAAGTCAGTGCGGGGATCCGCGCCGGATGCAGCGTTGTATTGGTATGCGCGTATCATCACCGCGGGTGGCGACCCGCTGTACGTTGCGCGGCGTTTGCTGGCAATCGCTTCGGAAGATGTCGGTAACGCTGATCCGCGTGGTATGCAGGTCGCACTTGCTGCGTGGGATTGTTTTACCCGCGTTGGACCGGCAGAAGGGGAAAGGGCGATTGCTCAAGCTATTGTTTACCTCGCGAGCGCCCCGAAAAGCAATGCGGTTTATACCGCGTTTAAAGCGGCAATGCGTGATGCGCGTGAGTTCCCGGATTACGATGTGCCAGAGCATTTACGCAATGCGCCGACCAAACTGATGAAGGAAATGGGGCTGGGCAAAGAGTATCGTTATGCGCATGACGAAGTTAACGCCTATGCCGCTGGTGAAGTCTATTTCCCGCCTGAAATGGCACAAACTCGCTACTATCAGCCAAGCACGCGCGGGCTTGAGGGGAAAATTGGCGAAAAACTCGCCTGGCTGGCTGAGCAGGATCAAAATAGCCCGATAAAACGCTACCGCTGATAAACACCTTACGGTAAGGTGAGCAAGGATTTCATTGCATTCCATGGGGATGCATCCCGCCTTTCGTTCAATCAACCTTTTATTACACAGGATTAGCATGCTCGATCCCAACCTGCTGCGTAACGAGCCAGACGCAGTCGCAGAAAAACTGGCACGCCGAGGATTTAAACTGGATGTGGAAACCTTACGTTCGCTCGAAGAGCGCCGTAAAGTGTTGCAGGTAGAAACTGAAAATCTACAGGCTGAGCGCAATTCCCGATCCAAATCCATCGGTCAGGCCAAAGCACGTGGGGAAGACATCGAGCCGCTGCGTCAGGAAGTGAACGCACTGGGCGAACGCCTGGATGCGGCTAAAGCAGAACTGGATGTCTTGCAGAACGAAATTCGTGATTTTGCTTTGGCGCTGCCAAACCTGCCAGTGGACGAAGTTCCACTGGGCAAAGACGATAGCGAAAACCAGGAAGTCAGCCGTTGGGGCACGCCGCGCCAGTTTGATTTCGCGGTAAAAGACCACGTTGAGCTGGGTGAAGCCGCCAAAGGGCTGGATTTCGCCGCTGCGGTTAAATTGACTGGCTCACGTTTCATCGTGATGCAAGGTCAAATCGCGCGACTGCATCGTGCTTTAAGCCAGTTCATGCTGGATTTGCATACGCAGCAGCACGGTTACCTCGAAACCTACGTTCCTTATTTGGTGAATCAGGAAACGCTCTATGGCACCGGTCAATTGCCGAAATTTGGTGAAGACCTGTTCCACACTAAGCCACTCGGCGAAGAAGCAGGCAGCAGCAACTACGCGCTGATCCCAACCGCAGAAGTGCCGCTGACCAACCTGGTACGTGATGAGATCGTTGAAGAAGAATCTCTACCGATCAAATTGACTGCTCATACGCCTTGCTTCCGTTCAGAAGCCGGTTCATATGGTCGCGATACTCGCGGTTTAATCCGTATGCACCAGTTTGATAAAGTTGAGATGGTACAGATTGTTGCGCCTGAAACTTCAATGGATGCGTTGGAAGAGTTGGTAGGCCATGCAGAAAAAGTGCTGCAATTGCTGAATCTGCCATACCGTAAAGTGCTGCTCTGCACCGGCGATATGGGCTTTGGCTCCGCTAAAACCTACGACCTGGAAGTGTGGTTGCCAGCGCAAGATACTTATCGCGAAATCTCATCATGTTCTAACATGGGTGATTTCCAGGCTCGCCGTATGCAAGCCCGCTGCCGCAACAAAACCGATAAGAAACCTCGTTTGATGCATACGTTGAACGGTTCAGGTCTTGCGGTTGGTCGTACTCTGGTTGCGGTGCTGGAAAACTATCAGCAAGCTGATGGCCGTATTGAAGTGCCAGAAGTGTTGCGTCCATACATGGGCGGCTTGGAATTTGTTGGTTAATCAACACGCTTAATGACAAACCCGGCATTGCCGGGTTTTTTGTTTCTTAAGCGGAAAAATAATTATTTTTTAGTAGGAATTAATCACAAATAAACGTTATCGATAGCATATGCATCCCAACAAGTAAAAATCACAAATTCAAATAGATAGAGAATATCCCAAGAAAGTTCTTACCCGCCGTAACCCGCTGAAGATAAAAAAAATAAATTGTTCTGCAGCAAATTGTGCGGCGGCTATTTTTTGCACATTGACTTTAAAATAGCTAATGGCAAACTGCGCGCAATTATTGTCATCTCTTTTGGTTTTACTCCCTATGTCAACCTGGTCGCGCCCCGTCGTTTTGCTGCTTTGCGGCTTAATGCTCATGACGGTGTCTATCGCTGTGCTTAATACGTTAGTGCCGCTTTGGCTTACTCATGATTTATTGCCAACCTGGCAAGTGGGTATGGCTAGCTCGTCGTATTACACCGGAAACTTGCTGGGCACTCTGCTGGCGGGTTGGCTGATCAATCGTTACGGCTTTAACCGTTGTTTCTATCTGGCTAGCGTCTTGTTCGCGTTGGCCACGATGGGCATGGTTCTGCTGGACGGTTTTTACAGCTGGACCATGTTGCGCTTTATGGCTGGCGTCGGTTGTGCCTTGATCTGGGTGGTGGTTGAAAGTGCGCTGCTGTGCAGCGGAACGGTTCGTAATCGTGGTCAACTACTGGCTGCATACATGATCATTTACTATCTCGGTACGGTTGCCGGTCAATTGTTAGTGAGCCGCGTATCGACAGAATTGCTGTATGTAATTCCATGGGTGACTGCGTTGATCATTTGCGCGGTGTTGCCAGTGGTTTTTGTGCAGGCCAATGCCAGCGCGGCAACAGAGGAAGCTTCTACCGGACGTATTTGGATTATGTTGCGCCGTCGTAGCTCTCGCCTGGGTATCAATGGCTGCATCATCTCCGGCATCGTGTTGGGATCGCTTTATGGACTGATGCCGCTGTATTTGTCACATCAAGGCATGAGCGATGCCACCGTTGGATATTGGATGGCCTTGTTAGTCAGCTCAGGCATCGTTGGGCAGTGGCCGATTGGGCGTCTGGCCGATCGTTTTGGTCGTCTGATCGTGCTTCGGGTGCAGGTTTTCGTGGTTATTTTAGGTGCAATTGCCATGCTGGGTGATGCGGCGATGGCACCGGCGCTGTTTGTGTTGGGCCTGGCAGGCTTCACGCTTTATCCGGTAGCGATGTCCTGGGCGTGTGAAACGGTGGCGCATCATGAACTCGTCGCGATGAATCAGGCGTTGTTGTTCAGCTATACGGTCGGCAGTTTGGTGGGGCCAGGAATGACATCAATGCTGATGCAGAATTATTCTGATCGCTTGCTGTTTGTGATGATTGCGGTGGTCGCGTTGGTGTATCTGGTGATGCTGTTGCGGAAAGCCGATCATCAGGCAACACCTGTGGCACATGCCTAAATTTGCAGAATAGGAAAGGGGAGCCAAGCGGCTCCCCTTTTTTATAGTCATTAATACATCACTTCATGACCATAACTGGCCAGGATACTTTTCACTCGCTCCATGGTTTCTTTGCTTGGCGGTTTTACGCCATCCAATTTGTACTCTTCACCCATGGCAATCCATTTGTGCTTACCCAATTCATGATAAGGCAGCAATTCAATTTTCTCGATGTTATCCATATCTTTGGTGAATTCACCCAAACGATGAACGGAATCTTCATCATCAGAGTAGCCCGGTACCACCACATAACGAATCCAGGTGCGTTTACCTTTTTTCTGAAGATAGCGGGCGAAATCTAGCGTGCGATGATTGGATACACCCACCAGAATTTCATGCACATCATCGTTCATCTGCTTGAGATCGAGCATAACTAAATCAGTGGCTTCAAGCAGCTCATCGATCACTGGATCATAACGACGGACAAAGCCGTTAGTATCAAGGCAAGTATGAATCCCTTCGGCCTGACATGCCCGGAACCAGTCACGCACAAATTCGGCTTGCAGAATCGCTTCGCCGCCGGATGCCGTTACGCCGCCACCGGATGCATTCATGAAGTGACGGTAAGAGAGTGCATCTTTCATTAATTCATCAACGGTGACTTCTTTACCGCCATGCGTGTCCCATGTATCGCGATTATGGCAATACAAGCAGCGCATTAAGCAGCCCTGGAAAAAGGTAATAAAGCGAATTCCCGGACCGTCTACAGTGCCGCAGGATTCAAAAGAGTGGATACGACCGATGGTTGACATTGCGATGTGTTCTCCAGGTGAGCCTGAACCTCAGGCAGCACAATCTATGTTGTGCTCGAAAAGTAAAAGTCGATTTTGCCAGGCCGCCAGCAATAGCAAACTGGCAAAATAGACTTGTGGAGAACAGGCTCCCGCAGGAGCCTTTGAATCTCAACTAAGTGTGATTACAGCGACTGAGTGAAAGTACGTGTAATAACATCTTGCTGCTGCTCTTTAGTCAGCGAGTTGAAGCGAACAGCATATCCGGACACGCGAATAGTCAGCTGTGGGTACTTCTCTGGATGTTCCATGGCATCCAACAACATTTCACGGTTCATCACGTTGACGTTCAAATGCTGGCCGCCTTCGATGTTGGCTTCATGATGGAAGTAACCATCCATAAGGCCTGCAAGGTTGGTTTTACGCACGTTATCATCTTTACCCAGCGCATTTGGCACGATAGAGAAGGTATAAGATATACCGTCTTTGGCGTAGGCAAATGGCAGTTTCGCTACGGAGGTCAATGAAGCAACCGCACCTTTCTGATCGCGTCCGTGCATTGGGTTTGCACCTGGACCGAATGGCGCACCAGCACGACGTCCATCTGGGGTATTACCGGTTTTCTTACCATAAACCACGTTAGAAGTGATGGTGAGAACCGACTGCGTTGGCACGGCGTTACGGTAGGTTTGCAGTTTCTGAATTTTCTTCATGAAACGCTCAACTAAATCACACGCCATGTCATCTACGCGAGAGTCGTTATTACCGAACTGCGGATATTCGCCTTCGATTTCGAAATCGACTGCTAAACCATCCTCATCACGGATAGTTTTCACTTTGGCATATTTAATCGCAGACAGTGAGTCAGCAGCGACTGACAAGCCCGCGATACCACACGCCATGGTGCGATAAACATCACGATCGTGCAGCGCCATCAGCGAAGCTTCGTAGCTGTACTTGTCATGCATGTAGTGGATGATATTCAGGGAAGTGACGTACTGCTTAGCCAGCCAATCCATGAAGTGATCCAAACGCTCCATCACGACGTCGAAATCGAGAATTTCATCAGTAATTGGCTTCTCTTTCGGGCCAACCTGCATTTTCAATTTCTCATCCACACCGCCATTGATTGCGTACAGCAGAGTTTTAGCGAGGTTGGCACGCGCACCAAAGAACTGCATTTGCTTACCGACAATCATTGGGCTCACGCAACAAGCAATCGCGTAGTCGTCGTTGTCGAAGTCAGGGCGCATCAGGTCATCATTTTCGTACTGCAATGAAGAGGTATCGATGGAGACTTTAGCAGCGTATTTTTTAAAGTTAACCGGCAGTTTTTCAGACCACAAAATGGTCATGTTAGGTTCTGGAGAAGGACCCATGGTGTACAGCGTGTTCAGGAAGCGGAAGGTGCTTTTAGTCACCAAGGTACGCCCATCAACGCCCATACCTGCCAGAGATTCTGTCGCCCAAATTGGGTCGCCAGAGAACAGCTCATCGTATTCTGGGGTGCGCAGGAAACGCACCATACGCAGTTTCATCACCAGATGGTCAATCAGTTCCTGCGCATCTTCTTCAGTCAGTTTACCGGCCTGAATATCACGATCGATATACACGTCAAGGAAGGTTGATACGCGACCAAATGACATTGCGGCGCCGTTCTGCGATTTAACCGCAGCGAGATAACCGTAGTAAGTCCACTGCACCGCTTCTTGCGCGGTGGTGGCTGGCAGTGAGATATCAGAACCGTACTTAGCCGCCATTTCTTTAATCTGGCCCAATGCACGATGCTGTTCAGAAATCTCTTCACGTAAACGAATGGTGGCTTCGAGATTAACGCCGTTTTCCATATCGCTTTGCAGAGAGTTGAACTGCGCCACTTTGTCTTTCATCAGGAAGTCGATGCCGTAAAGGGCAACGCGACGATAGTCACCAATGATGCGGCCGCGGCCATAGGCATCTGGTAAACCGGTCAGCACGCCTGATTTGCGGCAGCGCATGATGTCTGGTGTATAAACATCAAATACGCCTTGGTTATGAGTTTTGCGGTAATCGGTGAAGACTTTTTTCAGCGCTGGATCGAGTTCGCGACCATAAACTTTACAAGAGCCTTCAACCATTTTGATGCCACCGAATGGAATGATGGCACGTTTCAGAGGCGCTTCAGTTTGCAGGCCAACAATTTTTTCCAGTGATTTACTGATGTAACCGGCATCGTGCGAAGTAATGGTTGACGCTAAGTCGGTATCGAAATCGACCGGAGCATGCGTGCGGTTTTCAATTTTGATGCCTTCAAGCACGCTTTCCCACAACTTATCTGTTGCCGGAGTTGCACCTGCCAGGAAGGATTCGTCCCCTTCATACGGTGTGTAGTTTTTTTGGATAAAGTCACGGACATTGACGCTGTTCTGCCATTCGCCGGCGCTAAATCCTTCCCAGGCTGACGCCATTTTTTCATTCAGTTCGGACATGATATACCTGCCTTATTTAGGGAGACTTTGATGCATTGGCGCGCTGATTAAGCACGCCTATACCAATTAATTAATGCACCGGCTCGTTGCCACGCAGATAGATTACCCAGTAGGTCAAACCTACAAGCAATCCACCGCCGATAATGTTGCCGATGGTCACAGGAATGAGGTTGTTGATAATAAAATCGCCAACATTGAGTGATTGAAATTGTGCGGCGCTTGAACCGGTCATTTGCCAGAATTCAGGGCTGGCGAAATCGCGAATAACGATCGCCATTGGGATAAGGAACATGTTGGCGATGCTGTGTTCAAAACCTGAAGCAACAAACATGGCGACGGGTAAAATCATCGCAAGCATCTTGTCTACCAAACTGCGACCGGAATAACTCATCCATACCGCCAGGCAAACCATCAGATTAGCTAGCGTGCCCAAGCTAACGGCTTCAATAAAAGTGTGATGCATTTTGTGGTCTGCCGTTTGCAGAACATTTAATCCCCATGCTCCATTCGCCACCATGTGTTCGCCTGCGAACCAGATCAATGCCACAAAGAACAGCGCGCCGAACAGATTACCGACATACACGTTCAGCCAGTGTCGGCCTAACTGCAGCCAGGTAATCCGTCCACTGGCTTTAGCAACCACGATCAGCACCGTTGAGGTGAATAAATCTGCACCACAAACCACAACCAGCATTAAACCGAGAGAAAAACAGATACCGCCAATCAGTTTGGCTATGCCATAAGGCATAGCGCCACTTCCGGTGGTTGCAGTGATATAGAAGACAAATGCGATAGAGATAAATATGCCAGCAGTGATGGCAAGGAAGAAAGTCGTTAAGGGATGTTTAGTAGCTTTATATACACCAGCTTCTTCTGCAACTTTTGCCATTGCTGCCGGTAATAATGAATTAAAAGGGTTGTCAGCTTTCACACTAACTATCTCCAAAAATTGCCTGTAAAGATACTAACAAAGGAGTATAGGTCAGAAATTGATATGGATCATATTTGCCCGGAAGGTGGCGGGTAAGCGAAACGGTAATGATGAGTTTTTGTGGTTAAATGACTGAAAATAATCAAATAAATAATTTTTAATTTATGCAAAATAAGTTGAATGTAACGACTGTGATGCACTAGGTTGTTAAAATAAATTAACGATTGAATCTCAATTGTTATTAAATATTCCGTTTATTTTGGAATAAATTTTCATCATAAAAAATGGCACTGATTTTCAGTGCCATTTTCTTTTTTTTAATCAAACGATCATCAAATATTAATAATTACTTTTGCGACCAATAGCGTCGTTTAGCTGCCTGTAATTTCTCATAAGCCGCTAACAGTGATTGATGTGCTGGGAAGGCTTTTAAATCCAGGTCGACAGCTTGCAATCCATAGAAAGGTGCTTCGCCACTCAACGCGGCTGAAGCTGCATCAACCGCAGCTTGACCATACATGCGGGTAAATGCACGATGATATTGCAGCGGATCGCGCTCTTCTTCCATTGCCAGCAGCAGCAGCGTCTGTAGGCAGCGATAATAGTTTGCGCGCTCTTCGCTGAAGATGGACTGGTTAAACTCCATGGTCCATTCAGTCCAGATTAATGCCTGATCTAAATCGCCACCGGCCAGCGCCAGCATCGCTTTAAGCTCACCAATACGCAGCGTATACCAGCCATTGTCTTTGCCCGAAGCTAAGCCGAGCAATTCGCGCACGCGAGTAAAGTCATCGTGGCCTTCCTCATCCAATTGCACAATAAGTTCGAGGTAAGCCTCTGGCTCCCACTCACTTTCAGGCAGCGCAAGCAGCGTTTCACGCAACGGTGCGCCCATGCTGTTATTTGCCAGCAGCAGATCTTCAGCAGGATAGATGTCAGACATGCCAGGTACGATAATACGGCAAGCATAAACACTCAGGTGCTCATAATCCGCGATATAAACTTCTTTATCTTCTGCGCGGAAAATTGCCATCAAGGTATCGAACTCTTCGTGCGTTGAGCCCGCGAAGCTCCAATCGACGAAAGGATAATCCGCATCGTCTTTGAACATATCCCATGAAATCAAACCGCTGGAATCGATGAAGTGCGTTTCCAGGTTAGCGTGTTCAGCGACTTCTTCATCATCAAAAGTGGGTGGTGTGAAAACATCAAGGTCTTTCAGACCACGGCCTTGCAACAATTCAGTGACGGTACGTTCCAGGGCGACGCCAAAGTCCGGATGCGCACCGAATGAGGCGAAACAAGTACCGTTTGCTGGGTTGAATAGCACCACGCATATAACCGGGTATTTGCCACCTAACGAAGCGTCATATGAGAAGATCGGGAAACCTTCAGCTTCCAGGCGTTCAATCGCTTCAATCACTCCAGGATAGCGCTGCATCACTTCGGCAGGAATCTCTGGCAGGCTGATAGACTCCGCAATGATGCGGTTTTTAATATGACGCTCAAAGACTTCAGACAAACCCTGCACGCGGGCTTCATTTGCGGTGTTACCCGCCGACATGCCGTTTGATACATACAGGTTGCCGATGATGTTCATCGGGATATAAACCGTTTGCTGGTCGGATTGGCGGGTAAAGGGCAGGCCGCAAATACCACGTTCTTCATTGCCTGATTGCAGATCAATCAATTCAGAAGCACCAAGGCTCTCTTCTGGATCGTAGAATTTACGCAGGCGTGCGTCCAAAATCCCTTCCGGCAGGCTGTCATCTTCCGTGAGCGGGAACCATTTCTCATTCGGATAGTGAACAAAATCATCATTCGCAATGGTCTGACCCAACCAAAAATCGGCAAAGAAATAGTTTGTTGAGAGGCGTTCAAAATATTCACCCAACGCGGAAGCCAGTGCCGCTTTCTTACTTGCACCTTTGCCGTTGGTGAAACACAGCGGACAATCACGATCGCGAATATGCACTGACCAAACGTGAGGTACCGGATTAAGCCATGAAGCTTCTTCGATATTGAAACCAAGGTCTTGCAGTTTCTGTTGGAAGCGGGCAATGGAGTCTTCCAATGCGGCGTCTTTTCCGGGGATAAATGTTTGCGTCATGATGGCGCTCTCTCAAGTCGATGGGGTGGGCGTAAAGCGCGCAATAATACGGGTTTTATGCGTGCTTCGCTATTCAGTCTGCCAAATTTATCTCAGCGTAACCG
Source organism: Pantoea sp. (assembly GCF_039594315.1). Classification (GTDB taxonomy): domain Bacteria; phylum Pseudomonadota; class Gammaproteobacteria; order Enterobacterales; family Enterobacteriaceae; genus Pantoea. The sequence continues at coordinate 3,657 of NZ_JBCNNP010000069.1, read as the reverse complement.
CGGCTTTTCCACTATTTACTTGTCTGATTTTTCTTCCTGAAGCCGCCTCACAAAATTCCGTGTCGTAATACATTTATGACATAAGCTGCGGTGGGGCTGGCTCTGGAAATGTGATCGTTGCCGGATTAATGATTGCAGCCAAAAGGAGGCAATGATAAAACCGGTGAAGTATTCATAACCGTTCGATATGACAGTGGTGAGGGGAAATGACGCAGGTTTATAATTTTAGCTCTGGTCCAGCAATGCTACCGGTAGAAGTGCTCCGTCGCGCAGAACAAGAACTGACAAACTGGCACGGGTTAGGTACTTCGGTGATGGAAATCAGCCACCGTAGCAAGGAGTTTATTGCTGTCGCAGAAGCGGCAGAACAAGATTTTCGCGATCTGCTGAAAATCCCAGCCAACTACAAAGTTTTATTCTGTCACGGCGGAGCGCGTGCGCAGTTTGCTGCGATTCCTGGCAATTTGCTCGGTGATGCGAAATCGGCGGATTATATTGACGGCGGTTATTGGGCACATAGCGCCATCAAAGAAGCTGAAAAATTCTGTACACCAAACACCATTGATGTCAAAACCACGCGCGATGGTAAACGGGCTTTGTTACCAATGCGTGAATGGCAGTTAAATGATGACGCGGCTTACGTTCATTTCTGCCCCAACGAAACCATCGATGGTATCGCCATTGATGAAGAACCGGACTTTGGCGACAAAGTCGTGGTAGCCGATCTCTCTTCTACTATTCTGTCACGCCCTTTAGATATCAATCGTTATGGCGTTATTTATGCTGGCGCGCAGAAAAACATTGGCCCTGCTGGTTTAACGTTGGTGGTGGTGCGTGAAGATCTGTTAGGTAAAGCCCAGCGTTGGGTACCTTCGATCCTTGACTATAAGGTGTTGGCTGAAAACGAATCAATGTTCAACACGCCACCAACCTTTGCGTGGTATCTCTCTGGCCTGGTATTCAAATGGCTGAAAGAGAATGGCGGAGTCGCTGAAATGGATAAGGTCAATCAAGCCAAAGCTGATCTGTTATATGGCGTGATTGATAATAGTGCATTTTATCGCAATGACGTTGCAGCGGAGAACCGTTCACGTATGAACGTGCCATTCCAATTGGCTGACGCAGCATTAGATAAAATCTTCCTTGATGAGTCGCTTAAAGCCGGTCTGCACGCGCTCAAAGGCCATCGCGTGGTTGGCGGTATGCGTGCATCGATCTACAATGCGATGCCGCTGGAAGGCGTGAAAGCCTTGACTGAATTCATGGTCGACTTCGAACGTCGCCACGGCTAATTATATTATTCATGCCAGTTTTACTGGTAGCAGACCCCGTCATACGATGGGGTCTCGTATTTTCTGGAGATTTGGTTTCACATGCAGGACTCCCTGACTCTACAGCCGATTGTCCGCGTTGACGGCACGGTAAACTTACCGGGTTCAAAAAGTGTTTCTAACCGTGCGCTGTTATTGGCTGCGCTGGCAAACGGCACGACTCGGCTGACCAACTTGTTGGATAGCGATGATGTCAAACACATGCTCAATGCGCTTGAAGCATTGGGTGTTAGTTTCACGCTTTCTGCAGATCGCACTGTTTGCGAAGTGGTCGGCAATGCGGGACCTTTACATGCAGATCAACCTCTTGAGCTGTTTCTCGGCAATGCCGGTACGGCGATGCGTCCGTTAGCGGCCGCGCTGTGCTTAGGACAGCAGTCGGTGGTATTGACCGGTGAACCGCGCATGAAAGAGCGCCCGATTGGTCACCTTGTTGATGCTCTTCGTCAGGGTGGAGCAAATATCGATTATCTGGAGCAGACCGATTATCCACCTTTGCGCCTCAACGGCGGATTTATTGGTGGAGAAGTCAGTGTAGACGGTAGCGTATCAAGCCAGTTTTTAACCGCTCTGTTGATGACAGCGCCGTTGGCGCACCAAGACACCACCATCACAATCAAAGGTGATTTGGTTTCCAAGCCTTACATTGATATCACCTTGCACTTGATGCGCTGCTTCGGTGTTGAAGTCGATAATCAGAATTACCAGTGCTTCGTTGTTAAAGGCCAGCAGCAATATCAATCACCGGGTGACTATCTGGTTGAAGGTGATGCTTCATCAGCTTCTTATTTCCTTGCTGCAGCAGCCATCAAAGGCGGCACGGTTCGCGTTACAGGTATTGGCCGTAATAGCGTGCAGGGCGATATCCGTTTTGCTGATGTGTTGGAAAAAATGGGCGCGGTAATAGAGTGGGGCGATGATTACATCTCCTGCACGCGTGGTTCACTCACCGCTATCGATATGGATATGAATCACATTCCCGATGCGGCGATGACCATTGCCACCACTGCGCTGTTTGCACAAGGCACTACGTTGATGCGCAATATCTACAACTGGCGCGTGAAAGAAACCGATCGCCTGGCAGCAATGGCAACTGAATTACGTAAAGTGGGTGCCGAAGTGGAAGAGGGGCACGACTTCATTCGTGTGACACCACCAGCACAGTTGCAACATGCTGATATTGGGACGTATAACGATCACCGCATGGCGATGTGTTTTGCACTGGTGGCACTATCTGATACTCCAGTAACGATTCTCGATCCTGGCTGTACGGCAAAAACTTTCCCGGATTATTTCCAGCAGTTGGCGAAAATCAGTCATATCGCCTAATCTCTCCTCCCGGTGCATCAGCGCCGGGTTTCTTTGCTTACATTTGGCCTTATCCGGCGGAAATTGTTCTGAATCTGTCTATATTTCTAGCGCTATCTACGCTAAAGGGTAACGCACCTGACGCGGGCAGCGTATAATGCCGCGCAATCCAGATGGCCAAGAAGGCTGACAAAAAGCACGCAGTAACAGGAGAGAACAATGACGGCAATCGCCCCGGTTATTACCATCGATGGGCCAAGTGGCGCGGGTAAAGGAACCTTATGTAAAGCGATGGCGGAGTCGTTGCAGTGGCACTTATTGGATTCAGGCGCTATTTATCGCGTATTGGCTTTGGCTGCACTGCATCATCAAGTGGATATTGAATCTGAAGAAGCGCTGGTGCCAATGGCTGCGCATCTTGATGTCCGTTTTCTCTCGGTAGACGGTGAAATGCAAGTGGTGCTGGAAGGTGAAGATGTGACCGGTGAAATTCGCACGCAAGAAGTGAGCAATACCGCTTCGCGCGTTGCTGCTTTTCCGCGCGTACGTGAAGCACTCTTGCGTCGTCAACGCGCTTTCCGCGAAGAGCCGGGTCTAATTGCGGATGGACGTGATATGGGAACCGTGGTTTTCCCTGATGCGCCAGTAAAAATTTTCCTCGACGCGAGCTCGGAAGAGCGCGCGCATCGCCGTATGCTACAGTTGCAGGAGAAGGGCTTTAGTGTTAACTTTGATCGCCTTTTATCCGAGATAAAGGAACGCGACGACCGCGATCGTAATCGCGCCATCGCACCTTTAGTGCCTGCCACAGATGCTCTGGTACTGGATTCAACCAGTATGTCAATTGAGCAAGTGATTGAAAAGGCACTTGATTATGCTAAGCAGAAGCTAGGCATTTAATCTTTCGGCAACCGAATTGCTGTAACCCTGTACCAAGGACCCGGTGCAGGGCATGTGAAACAACCCCATCCGACAATGAAGTCAGGTGGACGTTAAATTGAAGAATCCTAAGATTATC
>NZ_JBCNNP010000068.1:0-19147 GCF_039594315.1 Pantoea sp. | reverse complement strand
AATCGGCTAAACTGCGCTCATACGTTGGTAGCTTGTTACAGCTGCTGCCACTCCATCGTAGATGCAGGGAATGTGTTATGAAAACGTTAGGCGAATTCATCGTCGAGAAGCAACACGACTTTCCACACGCCACAGGTGAACTGACGGCGCTGATTTCTTCCATTAAGCTTGGCGCTAAAATTATCCACCGCGACATCAACAAAGCGGGTCTGGTGGATATTCTGGGTGCCAGCGGCGTGGAAAACGTGCAGGGCGAGCAGCAGATGAAGCTCGACCTGTTCGCGAACGAAAAGCTGAAAGCAGCTTTGAAAGCGCGTGGCGTGGTGGCGGGTATCGCCTCTGAAGAAGAAGACGAATTCGTGATCTTCGAAGGTTCTGAGAACGGTAAATACGTGGTGTTGATGGATCCGCTGGACGGCTCATCCAACATCGACGTTAACGTGTCTGTCGGCACCATCTTCTCCATTTATCACCGCATCAGCGAGCCAGGCACGCCGATTACCGAAGCTGACTTCATGCAGCCGGGTAGCAAACAAGTTGCTGCCGGTTATGTGGTGTACGGTTCTTCGACCATGATGGTGTATACCACCGGCGTGGGCGTGCATGCGTTTACTTACGATCCGTCGCTGGGCGTGTTCTGCCTGAGCCACGAACGCATGACCTTCCCGGAGAAGGGTTACACCTACTCGATTAACGAAGGTAACTACATTCGCTTCCCGCAGGGCGTGAAGAAATACCTGAAGTTCTGCCAGGAAGAAGATGCTGCGACTAAGCGCCCGTACACCTCGCGCTATATCGGTTCACTGGTGGCAGACTTCCACCGTAACCTGCTGAAAGGTGGCATCTATTTGTATCCTAGCACCGCAAGCCACCCGAAAGGCAAGCTGCGTCTGCTGTACGAATGCAACCCGATGGCCTTCCTTGCCGAGCAAGCTGGCGGTAAAGCCAGCGATGGTGCCAATCGTATCCTCGATATTCAGCCAGAAACGCTGCACCAGCGCTGCCCGTTCTTCTGCGGCAACGACGCGATGGTCGGTGATGTTGAGCGCTTCATCCGTGAATTCCCGGACGATCACTCAGCGTAAGTTATGGTTGAAATGAGAAAGCCCGCCAACGCGGGCTTTTTTTATGCCGTGACTACGCGGAATTGCGCCATCGATTCCTGCAACTGCTGCGACTGCGCTTCCAGCGATTGCGTGGCGGCGCTGGCTTCCTCCACCAATGCGGCGTTCTGCTGCGCGGCTTCATCCATCTGCGTCACCGCCTGATTCACCTGCTCGATGCCCCGACTTTGCTCTTCGGAAGCAATGGAGATCTCTTTCATCAGCGTGGTCACGCGCATCACTTCGCTGGAGATTTCATCCATGGTTTCGCCAGCGCGCGTTGCCATATCGCTGCCCTCTTTCACCCGGGTTTGCGATTCCGCAATCAACTCGCGAATCTCTTTGGCGGCGGTGGCGCTGCGTCCAGCCAGCGTGCGTACTTCGTTGGCGACCACGGCAAATCCGCGTCCCTGTTCACCCGCGCGTGCGGCTTCCACTGAAGCGTTCAGCGCAAGGATGTTGGTTTGGAAAGCGATGCCATCGATTACGCTGAGAATATCGCCGATGCGGTTGGAGCTTTGGGTGATCTCCTGCATCTTCTCCATCACATAACCCACCACTTCGGCCCCGCGATCGGCGCTGCCGGAAACATTGCTGGCGAGCTGGTTGGCTTCTTTGGCGTTGCTGGCATTAAGGCGCACAGTGGCGGTGAGCTGTTCCATGCTGGCGGCAGTTTGCTCCAGCGAAGCGGCTGACTCTTCGGTACGTTGCGAGAGATGCACGGTTCCGGCAGCGAGTTCACGGCTGCCGACATCAATTTGCAAGCTGGCTTCGCGCACCTGGCTAACCGAATTGCTCAGTGATAACTGCATGTTGGCCAGCGCTTGATTCAGGCGGCCCAGTTCGTTTTTGCCGGCTTGCGGCAGCGGCTGGGATAAATTACCGGCGGCAATCTGCTCCAGATGCTCAATCGCGCCATCCAGCGGACGCAGCAGCAAGCGACGCAGCAACTGCCATGCCAGCACGATTAACAGCAAGGTTAACGCCATTGAGACGCCAATCAGGATCTTCATGCGCGTTTCGTTTTCGGCTGCTTGTTGTAGACGCGAGCTGGAGACTTCGTCGGCATATTTGCTGAAATCATTGACCGCTTTGGAGTAGTTCGCCGCCAGCTGCGACTGCTTACCTTCCAAAACCTGGTAATACTCATCCGTGTACTGTTTTTGCAGTGCGGCGATCATCGGCGTGATGCCTTCTTTCTCGTACGCGGCGTAGGTCGCAACAATCGCATCGGCCAAGGTTTTACCGTGCGCAGTGACGGTGCCCGCCGCGACAAAGGCGTCTAAGAATTTACGCGAACTTTCCACCGCCGCCTGCGATTGCTTGGTGACGGCCGCGCCATCATCCAATAAACCAATTTCAATTTTGCGCACCGCTAAGGCGGCGTTGGCACGCGCACGCATCAGCTCGGAGCGGCTTTGGAACAAGCTGTTGAGCTCAATGCCCTGAATGCGGTTGATGGCGTCCAGCGATTGGTTGCCGGCGTTGATGGCAGAAATGCCCATGGCGCTGACTGCCAACAGCAGTAGTGTCATGAAGGCCAATAAGGCGAGTAATGCGGTACGAATTGATAGCTGTTTCATCATGATTATCCCCGTATGCAAGAAAAGGCAGAAATCCGCTAGCCCTAAAACGGAGAGATTATCGGCAATGTCACCCGGAAACTTTATCGCGTGTTGATGGTCAATTGGCTGACGATCACTTACGCTTCAAATTTACTGAAGTCCGCTGCATCAAAATTAAGGAATGAAATGATGAAAAAATGGCTCCCGATTGCGTTTTTGTTGGCCAGCGGCGTTGCCGTGGCGCAGCAGAATCCCATCGACCAGCAGCTTGAACAGTGTCTGAACAAGGAATCCAGCACTGCGGGCATGTCCCAATGCTACGGCAACGCCAATAAGGCGTGGGACAAAGAGATGAACGCGCAGTACACCCAAGTGATGAAAAAATTAACCGGTGCACCTAAAGACAAATTGCGCAATGCACAGCGCGCGTGGCTGACTTATCGCGACAGCTGGCTTGATGCCAGCCGCAGCTATTTCCTCAGCAGCCAGGGCAGCATGGCGGCGCTGTCTGTCGGCGCGCAAGGGGTAAGTTTGGTGCGCAATCAAGCACTCATGTTGCAATCAATTAACAAAGGCAGTTGCGCCAATCCCGATGATTGTTGATAAATGGAAGCGTTAAACACGCTTAGCGCTGGTATTTGCCAGCGCGCCCATTAATTCTCAGGGAGAAATCATGGCTGCATATGCCTCCACCATCATTCTGGTTTGCCTCGCCGTCCTCAGCTATTTCGTCCATAACAGCGCCGTGACCATTTCGATTCTGATTCTGTTAGCCATCAAGCTGACGCCGCTGGCGCAGTTCTTCCCGTACGTGGAAAAACAGGGCATTCAGATTGGCATTATTATCCTCACCGTAGCAGTGATGGCACCGCTGGCCAGCGGATCGCTGCCGGCCTCTTCGCTGCTGAAATCTTTCGCTAATTGGCAATCAATTGTGGCGATTGTGGTGGGCGTTTTTGTCGCCTGGCTGGGCGGACGCGGCGTGAATTTTATGAGTGTGCAACCGTCGGTGATTGGTGGGCTGTTGATTGGTACGGTGATTGGCGTGGCGTTCTTCCGTGGCGTACCGGTCGGACCACTGATTGCTGCGGGGATCGTCTCGCTGTTTGTCACCGCGAAGTAGTGGGTTGGAGCATTCCGAAACGCCAAAAAGGGGGCATACTTTCAGAGTCAGTTGGCTATAATAGCCGTCACTCAACATATGACTAATGAAGGAAAGCCAGATGAGTTTGAACCAGGTGCCTGCAGGTAAAGAGTTGCCAGAAGATATCTATGTTGTCATCGAGATCCCGGCGAATGCCGATCCGATCAAATATGAAGTCGACAAAGAATCTGGTGCCCTGTTTGTAGACCGTTTCATGTCTACCGCCATGTTCTATCCGTGCAACTACGGTTACATCAACCACACCCTGTCTCTGGATGGTGATCCGGTTGACGTGCTGGTGCCAACCCCGTATCCGCTGGTGCCGGGCTCAGTGATTCGCTGCCGTCCAGTTGGCGTGCTGAAAATGACCGACGAGTCTGGCGAAGATGCCAAACTGGTTGCAGTTCCGCACACCAAACTGAGCAAAGAGTACGATCACATTAAAGATGTGAACGACCTGCCAGAACTGCTGAAAGCGCAGATCACCCACTTCTTCGAGCAATACAAAGCTCTGGAAGCAGGCAAATGGGTGAAAGTTGACGGCTGGGATAACGCAGCAGCGGCCAAAGCTGAAATCCTGACCTCTTTCGAGCGCGCTAAGCAGAAATAAGTTTCTTCTCTGCCACGCCGATAAAAAAACACCGCCCATTGGGCGGTGTTTTTATTTATGCCTGTTCACCATCGCGGTTTAGCCAATCGCCGCTCGCAATATGCGTGCGTCCAGCCACCGAACGTTGATAGACATACAGCCAGGCGCTGCCATAAGGGGTTTGGATCAGCTGGCGTTTGTATTCGCCATTCTTGGTGCGCAAGGCATCAAGCTCACCGAGCGTGCTGGCGTCGATGCGATAAACCTCGCAATAGACGCTACCTTCACCCGCAATGACACCCGGATAGTGACCCAGATTGTAGAGATCAAACCCTGCAATCTGATGGTCGCCGAGCCATTGCGCATTCGTCATCCAATGACTGTTTCCCTGTTTGCGCCGTAAACTGCCGTAGACAATTATTCGCATTGCTAAAACTCAAACTGATAGAGCAAATCCAATGCCTGGTCGAGACCGGACACGGCTTCAAGATAGAGTTTGGGCATCAGGCGATAACGCAAGGTTAAAGTCGCCAGTGAATCAAAGATGCCGACACCGTATTTTACTTGTAGACCTGGCAGCACATAACCACTCACCTGCACTTGCTGGCTGTCGCCGACGCCTGCGGTATCAAGTGCGAGGTTACTCACGCCGAATGTCTCGCCGATTTTACCCACAACCTGACCACTTTGCGCAACCCCCAAACCGACAAGCGCGGAAGTTAATGCGTTACTGTCACCATCGCTACCCAATCCCTGGCCGCGTAGCAGGTAAGAAAGCGCCTCTTGCTGCGACATCGCCGGGTCGGAGAATACTTCCACTTTCGGCTCATCCGCCAATCCTGTCACGCGCAAACCGGCCGTCACATCATCTTCGGTGGCTTCCGGATTACGGATCGCTTCGAGGTTAACGTACGGCTGATCCGGCGGCCCGGCGAACTGCAATTCACCTTTACGCACCAGCAGGTCCTGACCATACGCATGGAAACGACCGGATGGAATATTGATTTGTCCGTTTAGGCCAAGGCCATTTTTATCCTGCACCAGCTTGAGATCGCCATTCAGTTTGGCTTTCAAACCAAACGCCGACAGTCGCACATCGTTGCCAACGTGAATCACCAGATTGCTGTTGATTGGGATGGCGGCGGTTTTCGGTTGAATCGGCTTGAGCTGTTTATCCAGCATCACTTCATCCGACGACACGCCGGTGGCGCTTTCCGGCACTTCCTGCACCGTAATGCGCGCCCACGGAATATCCACTTTGCCGTCAAGATTGAAGGCGGCTGGCGTGGCTTCAAACACCAGATCCGGCGAGACATCCATGCGTACCATCGGCGGCACGGTGACGCGCACGCGGCTACCTTGCGCGGCTACGCGCGCACGCCAGTTATCCAGACGGCTCCAGTCGGCATCGCCGCTGAGATTGATGTTGCCTTGCGCGGTTTGAATCAGGCCGTTGAGCGTTGAGCTCATGCCGTTGAACACCATGTTGAGATTAGCCGAGGTGAGATCGACCGGCATAAAGCTGGCGTCCATATCGACATCGCTCAATCCCAACTGACCAAAAATCTGCGGCTGTTGCAGCGAACCACCAAGGCGCAGATTGGTGTTCAGGTTGCCTTTGATCTTCTCGCCCTGCATCAGCGCCGGATTCAGCATCGCCAGCGAAATATTGCTGATGCCGATGTTGCCCGAAAGCTGGCGTCGATTTTGCGGATCGGCGATCTGCACATTGCCACTCAATTGGCCGTTGTTGACGATGTGAATCAGCCAATCCAGCTGTGCGCGACCGTTACGCATCGCCGCATTCAGATTCAACGTATCGAAGGCGATCGGCAAGGTATTGCCCTGCACGTCCTGCTCCACTTTCACGCCGTTGCCTTTCAGCGATACGGTGCCGGTTGGCAGCGCGCCATCGGCGGTCCAGTTAACACGCGCATCACCGCTGAATACGCCATTCAGTTTGGTGGCGTCGGTGAGGAACGGCTTGATCATCGCCAAATCAAAGCGATTCAGCACCACGTGCGCATGCCCGCTGGCACCGGCTTCAATCGGCTCCGGCACGCACAGTTGCGCGTTCGGGTTTTGCCAACAGTGCGGGCCAATCGTCGCGGTTTGCTTGCTGTTGAGATAATCAATCGCCATTGCGCGGGTCAAACGCCATTCGCCGACCGGCGTGTCAAAGCGCGTGTTGTTGAGATTGCCCTGCCAGCGCTCGGTTTTACGATCAAAGCTGCCGTTAAGCGCCAACTGACCGGAAACCGGTTCGCCCTGCACATTGAGTTTCAGCTGGTGCTGCTTTTCATTGCCGTCGGCGTTCAGCGTTAGCAAGTTCACTTTCAGCGCATCCTGCTGTAACTGCTCAACGCGCAATTGCAGCTTACCGGCGATTTGATCGCTGGATTTCACATCACCCTGCAAGGCAACGCGACGGATTTGCAGCTGCTGCCAGCGCAATCCGGTGGCGGTGAGATCGGCTAGCAGCTGCGGCGCCTGCAAGGTGCCACGCGCTTTGATGGTGCCTTTGGCGACGCCGCCCAGGCCCGGCAACGCGTTATCCAGATTTGGCGCATCAATGTTGGCATCGAGATTGAGCGCATCGCCCAATTCGCCTTTTACATCCAGATGGTTACGGCCTAGCGCAATGTTGAGGCCGGGGATTTTCCACTGGTTGTAGCTGTTGCCGGTTAAGGTGCCTTTGGCGCTTACCGCGTTCTGTTTGACGTTCCCTTTCAGCTCCAACTGCGGCACGCTGAGTTGCCAGCTTCCGCCGTACAAGCTGCCGCGTGTGGCGATTTTGCCATCCAGTTTGGCCGGCCAATCCGGATACTGTTTGGCGGTGTTGATGCCAGAAAGCGTCAACTCGCTGCGCCAGCTAATGGCTTTGCTCCAGTCCACCAGCGCCGTCAGATCGATATTGCCCTGCAACGCTGCGACACGCAGTTTATCGAGGTTAAACTGCTGCTCGTTGCCTTTTCCGTCCAGCGCAATGTTGGCTGGCGGCACGCCTTCGCCTTTCACCGCGGTACGCAGCGACATCACGTAATCAGTGGCTTTGCCTTTGAACTGATAATCGAGATTATCCGCCTGATACTGCACCGGACCGGTCAGCGGCCAACGCAGTTGCGGGCTGGTGAGTTGCAGCGACAAAGGCAAACCCGCAACCGCCGGTTGCGCGCTGGCATCCAGCTGCGCACGTACCGGCCCCGAGAGATTCAGCCCCAGTTTCAGCTCGTCGCGCATCGCGCCCGCGAGGTTCATCTTGATCTTCTCGCCCTTGATCGGGTCGAGGTTGAGCGTGCCGTTGAGCGCGAAATTCACCGGCCAGTTGTCGGCTAAGGTGGCTTCCCCGCTGGCATTCACCTGCCCTTGCGGCGAATCGACATCAAAGGTTTCGAGCTGCAAGTGGCGATCGGCAGTTTTGGCTTTCAGCAGCAAACGCGTAATGGAGACGTCGGTATCGCCAGTGACACGCAGCTGTTCGCCCAGCAACTCCTGCACGGTGATATCCAGCGGTAACTGGAAGTCCGGTAATTCAGGCAACAATGGCTTGGCGAACATCGCTTGCAGCGTTTCCCCCAGCGGTTTTTCATCCGGCTGCGGCTGCTGCACTTTCGGCTGCACCACTTGCTCATCCACCACTTTGGCGGCTTTCGGCAAGGCAATCAGCAGGCTTTGGATATGCGTCGGCGACAGCGTCAGCGCGCGTTCCTGCCATTGCAATCCGGTAGTGAAATCCAGCAACGAAATCGCGGTGTCATCCACTTTAACGTTAATGTTGTGCAAACCGACTTTGCTCAAGGTGATCGGATACGGCGTGCTGAGATTCAGGCTGCCGCTCTCTTCTTCCGGCGGCGGTGCGGCGGCCGGCGTCATTTTTTTACTGTCGACCACCACACTGACATCTTTTAAATCAATGTCGTTAACGCACACCGAGGAGTGCAGCAGACAGTTGAGATTCAGCGCCAGATGAAAACGTCCGGCATCTACGCTGACGCCCGGCATCTCATATTTCACGCCGCTCAACGTCAAATCACGCCAGCCACCTTCCACCTGTTTGATGGATAAACCCGGCACCCAACGATCAGCGCCTTTCAGCAATAAATGCAAACCCGGCGTGGTGCCGACTAAAAACGCCACGCTGCCCAACAGCAGCACCAGAAAAATAGCGATGCCAATCAGGACCTTTTTCCACAGCTTCATAGTTCAGGCCCCAACCCGATGTAAAATTGCAATCCATGTTCCTTGTCATCACCAATCGGCCGCGCGATATCGAATTTGATCGGCCCAACCGGAGAAGACCAGCGCACACCGAAACCTGCGCCGGTTTTGAAGTCACTCTGTTTGATGTCGTTAACCGCTTCACCAGAATCGACAAACACCGCACCCCACCACTTGCCGGTCACGTTGTATTGATATTCCAGCGATCCGGTGGCCATTTTCGACGCACCGGTTAACTTGCCGTTGTCATCGCGTGGTGAAATGTCTTTGTATTTGTAGCCACGAATACTGCGGTCGCCACCGGCAAAGAAGCGCAGATCCGGCGGCACTTTGTCGAAGTCGTTGGTTTCGATCCAACCGAGATTGCCGCGCGCCACAAAGCGATGCTTGTCGGCGAGGGTACGGATCCAGACGTTTTGCGCCTGCAAGATCAGGAAATCAACGTCCGATCCCCACGTAGTGTCCGACACATCCACCGAGTAACGTTGTGAATCGCCCCATGTCGGCATTAATCCGCCGCGCGAACGGGTGCGGTTCAGGCTGACGCCCGGATAGAGCAGCATGGTGGTATTGGTGACGCTGGCTTGGGTAAAGTGATCGAGGCTCCAGCGCAGGTTGACGGCTTTCTGCCAGCCGCTGCTGCTGTCCCAGTTACGCGACATCGCCAATGTGGTGGTATCGGATTTGGTGTCGTTGAGATCGGTGCGCTTCAGGCCGCCAGAGAAGGTGTAATATTGCTCGAGCGGACTTTTCAGCAGCGGCACTTTGTAGCTGAGATCGAGCTGCTGCTCCGGCGCAGAGATGTAGGCGCTGGAGGTCAAGCTGTGACCGCTGCTGTTCACCCACGGCTTTTTCCACGTGCCCTTCAAGCGCGGGCCGACATCCGTCGAATAACCCACCCCGGTTTCTAAGGTGTTTTCAACGCGTGGCGAAACAGCAGCATTGAGCGGCAACACTTTGGTTTTGCGCCCTTTATCGAACTCTGGCGCCACCACCACCGAATTAAACCAGCCGGTGGCAGATAAACGGCGATTGAGTTCAGCCAGATCGCGCGAGCTGTAGTGATCGCCCTTTTTGAACGGCACCAGATTTTTTAGGTAGGCTTCGTCGATTTGCGATCCCTGGAAGCTGACATCACCAAAACGGTAACGCGGGCCGCTGTCGTAATCGATATCCCAAAACGCTTCACGCCGTTCCACTGATACGCCAAGCTGGCTTTGCTTAAAGTCACCGTCGAAGTAACCATTACGCAGTGCCAGGCTGGAGAAGCCGTTTTTGAATTTGTCGTAGTCGCCGTGATTAAGCTGGGTGCCGACTTTCGGCGTGCCCTGTTTTACCCAGGCTTTATAATCAGCATCGTCTTTCGCTTCGCCCTGAATCACGATGGTGCTGCCGCCAATCTTCACCGGTTCACCCGGCGTGACGTGGGCAATCAATACCGGACGGCCACCTTGCGGCGGTGCAGGACGTGATTCGAAATCAATCTGCGGTTCGTAATAACCCAGCGCGCGCAAACCTTCCTTGATCGCTTCGGATACGCGCGCCTGAAAACGCCCATCGTTCGACACCTCGTCACTGCTAATGGTCGACAAGCGTGCCCTGGCGTTCTTCTGTAATTCCCCGGAAAGGCCTTCCAGCTGCAAGCGCACTTTCGCTGCCTCGACGGCAGGTGCGGCAAGCATCAGGCTAGCCAAACAATAAATATGCAATCGTGGCACGCTTACTCCTGTTAATAATGCCGGCCCCTATTCCGCGGGGCGTTTATGCTATCGAAGGGCATGTGTACCCATCAGCATAGCCGCTGTTTATGACGCGCAACGGCGGAAACACAGCGACTAAGCCAAATTGTGACCTATTGTCGGCAAATGGACGAAACGATACAACAACCAAGCCGATGTTCTGCCTATTCCAGCCATTCACTCGGATTAATCCGAGCCCATAACGCGCCGTGCTAGCGGCATGATAAGCGCTGCTGCTATAATCAGCGACCAGCAGGCCTCGCCTGCACCCTTTCTGCCCCGACGTTAACCTTATCTTGTCGAAATGGCGCAGACATTTTTGGCACGGATAGCCTGTTTGACTGGCAATACCGGATGTACGCCCACTCCCGCGCTGCCCAGGCCAAAAATGACAAGTGTTTAACCCAACGGACCTTTTATGCTCGATAGCTTACTTGTCATTCTTTTACTGATACTCATCAGTTCATTCTTTTCCCTTTCGGAGATCTCGCTGGCAGCCGCCCGTAAGATCAAGCTGAAACTGCTGGCTGACGAAGGCAATATCAACGCACAACGCGTATTGAAGATGCAGGAACAACCTGGCATGTTCTTCACCGTGGTGCAGATTGGCCTGAATGCGGTCGCCATCCTCGGCGGTATTGTCGGTGATGCGGCCTTCTCGCCCGCCTTTAATAGCCTGTTTAGCCGCTTTATGGCACCGGATTTGGCTGAACAACTCAGCTTTATCTGCTCCTTCACCATCGTCACCAGCCTGTTCATTCTGTTTGCCGATCTGACACCAAAACGCGTCGGCATGATTGCGCCGGAAGCAGTCGCGCTGCGCATCATCAACCCGATGCGTTTCTGCCTGGTGGTGCTGCGTCCGCTGGTGTGGCTGTTCAACGGCTTAGCCAATGTCTTCTTCCGCCTCTTCAAATTGCCGATGGTGCGCAAAGACGACATCACTTCTGACGATATTTATGCGGTGGTTGAAGCCGGCGCCTTAGCGGGCGTGCTGCGTAAGCAGGAACATGAACTGATCGAGAACGTGTTTGAGCTGGAATCACGTACCGTGCCCTCATCCATGACCTCGCGCGAAAACGTGGTGTGGTTCGACCTGCACGAAGATGAAACCACGCTGAAAAACAAAATCGCCCAGCACCCGCACTCGAAATTCATTGTTTGCGATGGCGATATCGACCACATCGTTGGTTATGTCGATTCCAAAGAGTTGCTGCTGCGCGTATTGGGTAATCAAAGCCTGACGCTCAGTAGCGGCGTACAGATTCGTTCAGCGCTGATTGTGCCGGATACCTTGACGCTGTCTGAAGCGCTGGAAAGCTTCAAAACCGCCGGTGAAGATTTCGCGGTGATCATGAACGAATATGCGTTGGTGGTCGGCATCATTACGCTGAATGACGTGATGACCACGCTGATGGGCGATTTGGTCGGCCAAGGTCAGGAAGAGCAGATCGTGGCGCGTGATGAGAATTCATGGCTGGTTGAAGGCGGTACGCCAATTGATGATGTGATGCGCGTGCTGGATATCGACGATTTCCCGCAGTCGGGCAACTACGAAACCATCGGCGGTTTCATGATGTATATGCTGCGCAAGATTCCGAAACGTACCGATTTCGTGAAGTTCTCAGGCTACAAGTTTGAAGTGGTGGATATTGATAGCTATCGCATCGACCAGTTGCTGGTAACGCGTATTGATGAACGCCCGCCGGTGCTGAATGTGACTAAGAATGCGGTGGATGAAACTGAGACGCCAGCAGGTTAACGCTTGGTAGGGTCGCCATTTATGGTGATCTGGAAAAAACAAAGGCGCGATAAATCGCGCCGCTACGGGGCGCCAACGGCGCCCTTTTTCATGCTTACTCAGTTGTACTCGGCTTGCAATCGCAGAACCTGACGATTGATTTCAGACATCACGCTTAGATGCTGTTTATCTTTGACGCGCGGCAACATCACTTTGCCTTTATCAAACTCAAACGCGCCAACATCCTTGATGTACAACCTTCCTTTAAATAGCGTTTTTACATATTTCGCAATTTGCAGCGGATTATAGCGCTGGAAGATCTTCATGCTGTTTAACTCCTGAACAGATGTAATACGCTCCGTCGTTACCAAATTTGGAACGAAACCATGAAGCGCAAATGAGGCATAACTATAGAGCATCCTTTCTTACCAATGTTCCGAAAAGGTGAATTATTTACTGAATTGACACATCATTACAGAACACTCTGTTATCAGCCTCACAAAACTCAGTATAAACCTTCACTCATTATGGATTTGTGGCATAGGTTGCAAACCTGTTAACTCATTGCGACAGACGCATCATCCACACCTAATATTGCAGGAACATGAATGACTGGTCGGATCACTAAGGAGCATAAGAAATGCGTTTGGCACACACTGTGATAGCTCTGGCACTGCTGCTGCCTGGATTGGCATCAGCACATGCATTTAAATTGGGTGAACGCGTACCGGCGGTTGGCGTTAATGACCGAGGTGAGCTGCTATATCAACAAGATAAGTTTAGCTATAAATCGTGGAATAGCGCGCAGCTGAGTGGAAAAGTGCGCGTCATCTTACATATTGCTGGCCGATCTTCTGCCAAAGAGCAGAATGCCGCATTGATTGAAGCGATTAAAGCGGCGCATCTGCCGCACGATCGCTATCAAACCACCACCATTGTGAATACCGACGATGCGATACCCGGCACCGGCATGTTCGTGCGCAGCAGCATTGAGAGCAATAAGCAGCAATATCCGTGGTCGCAATTTATTGTCGACAGCAACGGTAATGCACGTCAGGCGTGGCAGTTAGAGAAAGGCGGTTCGGCGATTGTGATTTTGGATAGCAGCGCGCATGTGCGTTATGCCAAAGAAGGCGCGTTGACTCAGGATGAAGTGCAGCAGGCGATGACGTTGATTCACGAATTGTTGAAGCAGTGATTGCAGGTCGCCAGCAATGGCGACCTGCAATCGGTTAAAACAGGGAGACGCGGAAACCGGGATTCAGGAACGATTCACGCGGCGTGTAATCCAGCGTTTTTCCCTGCCAATCATGCACATGCGCGCCTGCGGCAATCGCCACGGCGTGGCCTGCGCCGGTATCCCAAATGTTGGTTGGCCCGAAGCGCGGATAGAGTTGTGCCGCACCTTCGGCCACCAAACAGAACTTAAGCGAAGAGCCAATCGCGGTAGTTTGATGCTCACCAAGTTGATGCAAATACTCTTGCAGCTCTTGATCGCTATCGAAATGCGAACGGCTCACCACCACTAACGGCGGACGCGCCTCGCGTGCATGAATCTGCGCACGTTGACCGTGCTCTTCTTTCCACGCTTTACCTTCCGCCGCAGAATACATCACGCCGAGCGCGGGCGCATAAACCACACCCAGCACCGGTTTGCCCTTTTCAATCAGCGCGATGTTCACGGTGAATTCGCCGTTGCGTTTGATGAACTCTTTGGTGCCATCCAGCGGATCAACCAACCAATATTTTTGCCAATGCTGACGCACTTCCCAGCTTGGCGGATCTTCTTCCGACAAAACCGGCACATCCGGCGTTAACGCATTCAATCCTTGCAGAATCACGCCGTGTGCCGCGAGATCGGCCGCAGTGACCGGCGAATCATCCGACTTGCGCGTCACATCCATTGGCTGCGCGCCATCGTAAACCTGCATGATGGCATCGCCCGCGTCACGCGCCAGCTGACAAATTTTATCTAACATTGTTGACCTCTTTTCCGTTGATTCTGCCTGCCAGACTGCAACAGCCCATCTGTTCTTATTTTAGCAGTTGTGCTCTAACCGCTTGCGGCTGCGCGTGGTGGAACGGCAATTTATATGATTATCAATACCATAGTTCATCAGCGGCGGCTATGACGCGATGCTGAATGCGCAATCGTCTCCGCACGGCACCACATATTGGGCGAAAGTCAGAGCCTCATCACAAATTGAAATGATAATTCGTCATGCTTTTACATTATTTTGAGAGGCCCATTGGACCGAACAAGGAGCAAGCGATGTTTAAAGCGAGCATGTCGTTATTGGCACTGTGTATTACTGCCGCCACGGTACAGGCTGCAACGGTGGATCTGCGCATTCTGGAAACCACTGATTTGCACAGCAATATGATGGATTTCGATTATTACAAAGACACGCCAACGGAGAAGTTTGGCCTGGTACGCACCGCGACATTGATTCAGCAGGCACGCGCTGAGGCAAAAAACAGCGTGCTGGTTGATAACGGCGATATCATTCAGGGCAGCCCGCTGGGTGATTATATGGCGGCGAAAGGATTGAAATCCGGCGAAGTGCATCCGGTTTATAAAGCCATGAACACGCTGGATTACACCGTCGGTAATCTCGGCAATCACGAATTTAATTACGGTTTGCCGTATCTGCAAAAAGCGTTGGCGGGTGCACGCTTTCCCTACATCAATGCCAACATTATCGATGAAAAGAGCGGGAATCCGCTGTTTACCCCCTACTTAATCAAAGAAACCACGGTGGTAGACCGCGATGGTCAGCAACATCGGTTAAAAATTGGTTACATCGGCTTCGTTCCGCCGCAGATTATGGTGTGGGATCGCAACAATTTGCAGGGAAAAGTGCGAGTTGATGACATCACGGAAACAGCGAAGCGCTATGTGCCGGAAATGCGCGCAAAAGGTGCTGAAATAATCATCGCTATTCCGCACTCCGGTTTGAGCAGTGAGCCTTATCACGCCATGGCTGAAAATTCGGTCTACTACCTCAGCCAGGTTCCGGGCATCAACGCGATTATGTTTGGTCATGCTCATGCGGTATTCCCCAGCAAAGAGTTTGCGGCGATCAAAGGCGCGGATATCCAACAAGGGACACTGAACGGCGTTCCAGCGGTAATGCCAGGCATGTGGGGCGATCATCTCGGTGTGGTGGATTTGGTGCTGAGCAATCAAGCCGGAAACTGGCAAGTCACCCAGGGCAAAGCTGAAGCACGGCCCATTTATGACAGCGTTGCGAAAAAATCGCTGGCTGCTGAAGATGCTGATTTGGTGAAAGTGCTGGCTCAGGATCATCGCGCCACGCGCGAGTTTGTCGCCAAGCCAATCGGCAAATCGGCTGACGTGATGTACAGCTATTTGTCGCTGGTGCAGGACGATCCGACGGTGCAGATCGTCAACAATGCCCAGCGCGCTTACGTTGAGCACTTTATTCAGGGCGATCCTGATTTAGGCCGATTGCCAGTGCTCTCGGCCGCCGCACCGTTTAAAGCGGGCGGACGTAAGAATGATCCCGCCAGTTATGTTGAAGTCGAAAAAGGCAACCTCACCTTCCGTAATGCCGCCGATCTCTATCTTTATCCCAATACCTTGGTGGTGATGAAAGTCAGTGGTGCGCAGGTGAAAGAGTGGCTGGAGTGCTCCGCCGCGCAGTTTAATCAGATCGATCCGCGCAGCAGTAAGCCGCAATCGCTGATTAACTGGGATTTCCGCACCTACAACTTTGATGTGATTGATGGCGTGCTGTACCAAATCGATGTGACACAACCGGCACGCTACGACGCGGAATGCACGTTGATCAATAAAGACGCCTCGCGCATTAAAGACCTGACGTGGCAAGGCAAACCGATCGATCCCAACGCTACCTTCCTGGTCGCCACCAATAACTATCGCGCGTATGGCGGCAAGTTTGCCGGCACCGGCGATAAGTATGTGGCCTTCGCCTCACCGGATGAAAACCGCTCGGTGGTTGCCGCCTATATCAGCAGCGAAACCAAAGCGCACGGCGAAGTGAAACCGCAGGCGGATCACAACTGGCGCTTAGCACCGATCAGCAGTACCACGCCGCTGGATATCCGTTTTGAAACCGCGCCTGGCGCGAAAGCCACGACATTTATTGAGCAGCATGCCGATTACCCGATGAAAGCGGTTGGCAGCGATGAGATAGGTTTTGCGTTGTGGCAGGTGGATTTGCAGAAGAGATAACGGTTATAGCCGGGTTGCCAAATGCTGAGCTGGCACCCGGCTTTGATGCAAAACCGCTAAAATAATTATGCCTTGCTGACTAATTTGGTAATAAACCATATGGCAGGCATAGGGGAAACTCATCACCTCAGCCGCAAGGTCTTCAGCACGGCTTTTACCCATTGTCGGCATTTCCGAAAGCGCACGCAGCGAATCCTGCAAACGTCGCAGATAAGTCACCGATTGCGCATCTCCCCACCTGTGCAGGGTGAATCGACGAATGTCGATGAGATCCTGCCGCGCTTCGTCCGTGAGCTGATAATTGGCCATTTAATCCAGCAGTTGATTGAAGAAAGTTTCACCGTCCACAAGACGTCCATCCGCAATATCTTGTTTAGCTCGAGCAATCTTTTCTTGCACGAACTGTTGCTTCATTGCTTCGATCATTTGGTACTCCTCAACGGATATAACTACCGCAACGGCTTTTCCATTGCGACTGATTTGCACTGGTTCGCGTTGAGCTTTGAGAAGCATATCGCCAAATTGCGTTTTGGCTTCATTTGCAGAGAGCATGTACATGCTGCACCCTTCGTTTAAATCGTTCGATTCGCACCATTATAGAGATTGTTCAATTTTAAACCAGACTCTTTTATAGACATAAAAAAACCGGCGAGAATGCTCACCGGTTTTTTCATTAATCTGAGTTGGATATTACAGAATTTCCAGCAACTCAACTTCGAAGATCAAGGTGCTGAATGGTGGGATAGAGGCACCCGCACCGCGCTCGCCGTACGCGAGGTTGTGTGGAATCGCCAGTTCCCATTTGGAACCCACTGGCATCAGCGTCAGCGCTTCAATCCAGCCCGCGATCACACCGCTTACCGGGAATTCAGCCGGTTCGCCGCGCGCCACTGAGCTATCAAACACGGTACCGTCGATCAGCTTACCGGTGTAGTGCACGCGCACACGATCCTGACGCGATGGGATTGGACCTTCGCCTTGGGTCAGCACGCTGAATTGCAGACCGGTTTCGGTGCTGCTTACGCCTTCACGCTGCGCGTTCTGCTCCAGGAATTTCTGGCCTTCTGCGGCCATAGCTTCTACACGCTCACGACGCACGCCTTCGGCACGTTCGTGCACTTCACGCAGCGCGCGATGTACCACATCAACCGGGACCGCCGGTGAGTTCCCTTCCAGCGCGTCGCGCAGGCCGGCGAGCAGTGCTTCCGGCTGCAAACCTTGCAGTCCAGACTCTTGCAACTGCTGGCCTACCTGTAAACCGATACCGTAACTTGCTTGTGATTCGACGCTGTCGAATGAAGGGGTCGTCATCTTGATTCCTTAATCCCGGAGAAAAAAATAGAACCGGCAGCATACCAGCGCAGGCGCGTGGCGTAAAATCTCGCGCGCCGCAGATGACATTTCTCAGCGAAAAGGAAACAATACACGCGTCAAATTTTTCAATGCTGGCAGGCACTTCCCGCCCGTATTGCCCATACTATAGCTGTGGCGAGATTTTCATCCGTCATCGTCGAAACAAGAGAGAATTCATGGGCCAGATCGCCCCACGACGTCGCAGGACGCGCGCACCGCGTACTTTATTACCTTGGTTGCAACGTTGGCTGCAGCGCATGCCGCGCAAAAAAGCCGCCAGCGAGGAGGATTCACGAATGGCTTCCGATCACCCTTCCCGCGTTCCCGTCGCACTGCAACGCGTCTGGCATTTGCTGGATGATGTGCGCTGGATGGACCCGCTGCCAGCGCTGCATCGTCGTGGCATTGTGATTGCCCTGCTGGTGCTGTTGCTGGCGTTTCTCTGGCCGAGCAGTACGCCACAATATCCGGTTGAACGCCCAACTGATAACGCTGGAAAAGAAGTGCCGATGCAGGCGGAGATTTACGATAACCAACAGCAAAAGCAGCAGAATACGCCACCTAAAACCGATTCACAGGGCGAATGGCGCACCTACAGTGTGGCATCAGGCCAAACGCTGGCGCAGTTGTTCCGCGACAATAATTTGCCGGTCAATGATGTGTTTGCCATGGCGCGAGTGGAAGGTGATGGGCAACCGTTGAGTGCATTGCAGAACGGCCAACAGGTGAAGATTCGCCAGAATGCGCAAGGCGTGGTGACAGGATTAACCGTGGATAGTAGCAACGGTCCGGTGCTGTTTACCCGTCAACCTGACGGCAGCTTTATCCGCGCACAGTAAATCGCAGAAACAAAAACGCCGGCACATGGCCGGCGTCTTCGCATTACCGAGTATACTCGTCATAATCCAAGTTGCAGATGCGTTGGCTACGCTCATTCACCCCAGTCACTTACCTAAGTAAGCTCAGGGGATTCATTCCCTTGCCGCCTTCCTGAACCTTGAATTATTTAGAGTAACAATTACTCAGCAACTACATTCACAACCAGCTTAGCGAATACTTCGCTATGGATCTGGAAGTCAACTTCGTGCTCACCGGTGGTGCGCAGAACGCCTTCTGGAAGACGAACTTCGCTTTTAGCCACTTCAACGCCTGCTGCAGTTACTGCATCAGCGATGTCACGGGTACCGATGGAACCGAACAGTTTACCAGCGTCGCCTGATTTAGACACGATGGTTACATTGCCCAGTGCGTTGATTTTCTCTGCACGTGCGTTAGCAGCAGCCAGAACGTCAGCCAGTTTGGCTTCCAGTTCAGCGCGACGTGTTTCGAAGAACTCAACGTTTTTCTTGGTAGCAGGAACAGCTTTACCCTGTGGAACCAGGAAGTTACGAGCGTAGCCCGCTTTAACGTTAACCTGATCACCCAGGCTGCCCAGGTTTGCTACTTTATCAAGCAGAATAACTTGCATTACCTTAT
>NZ_JBCNNP010000067.1:0-19298 GCF_039594315.1 Pantoea sp. | reverse complement strand
TTTTGAACAATCCAGAGGTTGTCATGATCAAAAAAATCGGAGTACTGACCAGCGGCGGCGACGCCCCAGGCATGAACGCAGCCATTCGCGGAGTTGTACGTTCCGCGCTGAGTGAAGGACTTGAAGTTTTTGGTATCTACGACGGCTATCTGGGCTTGTACGAAGACCGCATGATCAACCTCGACCGCTACAGCGTGTCAGACATGATCAACCGTGGCGGCACCTTCCTTGGCTCCGCGCGTTTCCCAGAATTTCGTAACGATGAAGTGCGTCAAACCGCGATTGATAACATGAAAAAGCGCGGCATCGATGCGCTGGTAGTTATCGGCGGTGACGGTTCTTACATGGGTGCCAAGCGCCTGACTGAAATGGGTTTCCCGTGCATCGGCTTACCGGGCACCATTGATAACGACGTGGCGGGCACCGATTACACCATCGGTTATTTCACCGCGCTGGAAACCGTGGTTGAAGCGATTGACCGCCTGCGTGACACCTCATCCTCACACCAACGTATCTCGATCGTTGAAGTGATGGGCCGTTACTGCGGCGATTTAACCCTGGCGGCGGCGATTGCTGGTGGATGTGAGTTCATCGTATTGCCAGAGATTCCATATACCCGCGAAGAGTTGGTGGCAGAAATCAAAGCTGGCATCGCCAAGGGTAAAAAGCACGCTATCGTGGCGATTACCGAGCACATCTGTGATATCGACGATCTGGCGCACTTTATCGAAGCCGAAACCAAACGCGAAACGCGCGCGACGGTACTTGGCCACATTCAGCGTGGCGGCGCGCCTTGCGCTTACGACCGTATTTTGGCGTCGCGCATGGGCTCTTACTCAATCGAGCTGCTGCTGCAAGGTTACGGCGGTCGTTGCGTCGGTATTCAGAACGAGAAGATGGTGCATCACGACATCATCGATGCGATTGAAAACATGAAGCGTCCATTCAAACGCGATTGGTTGGATACCGCGAAAAAACTCTACTAATCCTGCCGCATCAAGGCGCGACGCAAATCGCGCCTTTTTCATATCCGCACATATTCCACCAAGTTATAACAGCTTATTTTTAATTCTTTAATTCATGGATAAGTTTGTGTCAGTCTTGTTCTATAACGACCTCGGGAGAGCAAGCAATGAACAAGTGGAGTATTGGTGTCACCCTGTTACTGGCTTCAACCAGTGTTCTGGCAAAGGATATTCAGCTGCTAAACGTCTCTTACGATCCTACTCGTGAGCTGTACGAGCAGTACAACAAAGCGTTTAGCGCCCACTACAAACAAGAAACCGGCGACAACGTGGTGATTCGCCAGTCGCACGGCGGTTCAGGTAAACAAGCGACCTCAGTGATCAATGGCATTCGTGCTGATGTGGTTACGCTGGCGCTGCAATCCGATGTGGATGCTATTGCTGACCGAGGTCGTATCAATAAAGATTGGATCAAACGCCTGCCGGATAACTCTGCGCCGTACACGTCGACCATCGTATTCCTGGTGCGCAAAGGCAACCCGAAAGGCATTCATGATTGGCCGGATCTGATTAAACCGGGCGTTTCTGTTATCACGCCAAACCCAAAAACCTCAGGCGGAGCACGCTGGAACTATCTGGCGGCATGGGGTTGGGCGCTGGATCAAAACGGTGGCGATCAGGCCAAAGCGCAGGCTTACGTCAAATCGCTGTTTAAAAACGTCGAAGTGCAGGATTCCGGTGCACGCGGCGCGACCAATACTTTCGTTGAACGCGGCATTGGCGACGTGCTGATTGCGTGGGAAAACGAAGCCTATCTGGCGGTTGATAAGCTGGGTAAAGACAAGTTTGAAATCGTCACGCCAAGCGAGTCGATTCTGGCGGAGCCAACGGTTTCCGTGGTGGATAAAGTGGTGGATGAGCAGGGCACGCGGAAAGTGGCCGAAGATTATCTCAAGTACCTTTATTCACCTGAAGGTCAAACCATCGCCGCCGAGAACTTCTACCGTCCGCGTGACGAAGCGGTAGCGAAGAAATTCGCCAGCACCTTCGCGCCAGTGAAGCTGTTCACCATCGACAGCAAGTTTGGTGGCTGGACGCAAGCGCAGAAAACCCACTTCGCTGATGGCGGCAGCTATGACCAGGTGATGAAGCCGTAATCACTTTAATGCTGGCGGTCCCTTTGGACCGCCTCTAGAACCGTAGGGTCGCCATTCATAGTGACCTTTTTTATTCCTGCGTTGCCAACCGTCGCCCTGCGCGCTGTGCCACCAATGGCAGCAGCGCTTGCCGCACCAGATAACCATCCGGATCGAGTCCCCAACCTAACTCCGCGGCAGCATCGACAATCGCTTTATCCCACTCAATTCTTTTGCGTCCGTCGCCAGCAGTGGTGATCACCACTTCGCATTCGCCATCCTGCGCCTGATAACGCCGCCAGCTATTTGCTGGCACGGAAACCACCGAGCGTTCCGGCGCGTTAATCGTCACTTCCTCGCCATCACGATTAAACGTCACTTGCAGCGAGCCTTTGAACACCATCAATACCTGAACCTGCTCGCAGCGATGCGCGCCCATTTCGCCGATGGCGGGCAGCGCCAGCCATTCGACTGAGAAACCATGAGGCGCAATGATCGGCGGATTGACCTGGCGATCCTGGCTGATGCCATAGCCAATCACCGGCGCCATACGCGCGCCGTGTCCCGGCAGCATCGCATCCAGTAAAGCGTGATCGCACCACGCACGCTGCTCGCTGGTAACGGCAAATTGCGCCATTTGCTCTGGCGTGTAATGCGCCAGCTTCTCCATTTCCGCTTGCGGCAACGGCGGCATGCGTTCCGCAACCGACGGAATGGCAGCACCGGCTGAGGTATCGATCAGCATGTTATTCGGGCTGAGATAGAGCCCATACTCCGCTGCCGCCGCCATCACGTCCGGATGCCAGATAATGCCGCCGGTGTTATCGCCGCCGAGCACGGTAAATACCCAACCATCGGTATCGGTGGCGGAAACATTGGTGAAGCCGCGGAAAATCCACGTTGGTAGGCTGACAATTGCGGGTGCTTCCAGTTCCAGCGCATTTTCGCCTTTGTTTCCCCAACGAAAACGCCAGCGTCCTTCGTGGATCAAGAACACTTCGGCAGTGAAATGCAGATGCAGATTGTTGGTCACGCCTTTCGGCATCGCCGCTGCGCCAATATTGAAGCCGTGCGCTTCGGGAATGTTGATCACCTGCTCAGACGATTGCGTCACGCCCGGCCCGATAAACGAGTAGTTCTGCTTGAGATGCGATCCCGGCAGTTTGCAGTCGATAAACGCCAGATTGCACGAAACCATATCTTCTGGCGCGATCAGGCGGGTGCGTGCCGCAGAGGCAGTTAACGTTTGCTGTTTCATCTTCTTCTCCTTAATAACCCGAACCGGAACGGGCAGGCAGCGCTTCGCCGCGCGCGCTGGCAACGGCGTGGCGTGCGGCATGAGTTAATTGCATGACATCATTGG
Organism: Pantoea sp.; assembly: GCF_039594315.1. GTDB lineage: Bacteria > Pseudomonadota > Gammaproteobacteria > Enterobacterales > Enterobacteriaceae > Pantoea. Next base: position 15,834 of record NZ_JBCNNP010000067.1, on the reverse strand, counting down.
CGGGTGTGACTAATTGAAAACCTTGCGCCACACGTTGCGCGGCAGCTTCTCCGCTGGTGCAGAAAATCCCCGCTAGCTTGTGGCAGGCGCGCGTGCGGGTCAGCACGCGTTCAATGGCATTGAGCATTTCAGGATGCTGCGATTCGGCGCTCGCCTGGCCGGTCAGCGTTAATGAGAGGTCGTTCGGGCCGATAAACACGCCGTCCAGGCCATCGACATCGAGAATCGCATCCAGATTGGCTAACCCGGCGCGGGTTTCAATCATCGCCAGCGTCAGGATTTGTTGATTGGCATGCTGCGGATAATCTTTACCGCCATACAACAAGGCGCGGGCCGGGCCGAACGATCGCGAACCTTGCGGCGCATAGCGACAAGCATCCACAAAGCGCTGCGCTTCATCGGCGTCGTTAATCATCGGGCAGATAATGCCGTACGCCCCGGCATCCAACATGCGCATGATCTGCGCCGGTTCATTGTGCGAGACGCGCACCAGCGGCGTGGCGGGCGTTGATGATAGCGCCTGCAACATGCTCAGCGCAGCGGCGAAATCGATCAGGCCGTGTTGCAAATCCACGGTTACTGCATCGTAACCTTGGTGACCGGCAATCTCAGCGCTGTAACTGCTGGGAATCGCCAGCCAGCCGTTGATGATCGGTTCACGGCGTTGTTTCAGTGGGTTGATACGCATTGTTCGCTCTCCTTTATCCAGGTTTGCAGCGCGCTGGCACAGGCTTGCGGCTGTTCCAGCGGCAAAAAGTGTCCGCATTGCTCAAGCGTGATATGGCGTGCAGCAGGTGCCGCATCCGTCAGCAGGCGTTGATGTTTGGGGGTACAAATGGCGTCGCTGTCGCCGTTAAGAATCAGCAGCGGCGCATGCAGTGCGGGCAAGGTGTGGCGCAGATCGCGACGTTGAATGGCGATAGCGGTTTGCTGGCGAAAGCGTTCCATGCTGTTACGCGTCGCCATCTTGCACAGCGTGTGAAATAGGCCACTGTCTGCCAGCCGCGATGCATGCACATAGCGCGGCCACAACTGCTCAATCACTGGCGTCATGCCGCTTTCTTCCGCTTTTGCCAGCAGCGCAATGCGTCCGGCGGCATTGGTCGGCGCATCGGCCAGCGGATTCACCGCCATCAACGCCAATCCCGCTATGCGCTGCGGCGCTTGGGCTTGCATCTCCAGCGCCACTAATGCGCCAAGTGAAAATCCAGCAAGTAAAAAGCGCGGCGGCAGATTGTTCAGCAACTGCGCCGCCAGCTGCTCAGCACTCTCCGCGCCGCCCATTTCTGGAATGATGACGGATTGCTGCGGCAAGTAGCGACAAATCGGTTGCCACAGCGCGGCATCACACAGCGTGCCGCCGAGCAGGACTAATGGAATCGACATACTTAGCCCTCCGCCGCCGGACGCGCATTAACCATCTGCATCACATGCCGCACCAGCAGCAGCGACAGCAGTGAAATCACGCCAATCACCATGAAACCTTGCTGCATCGCGAAGTAGTACTTGATGTAGCCAACCAGCACCGGGCCAAAGAAAATCCCGGCGGAATAGATGCTTTGATACAACCCAACGCGGGTGGATTGCTGCCAGGCGGGTGTGCGGGTCACGATTAGCGAATTGAGCACCGTGGAGATCATGCCGAAGGCGCAGCCCGCTAGCGCTTGCAAGCCGTACAACAGCCAGATGTTTGGCGCGTAAGGCATGGCAATTGCCACCGCACCTTGCAGCAAGCCGCCAATAATCGCGGTATTACGCAAGCCGAGTACGCGATAGAAGAAGGGCGCACACAGCGCGGTGGCTAGCGCATAGAAAAACAGATGAATGCCGCTCAAGGTCGCCAGTGATGCCGCTGCCATGCCGAAACCTTCCGCCAGCAGCGGCGTTAAGGTATCGCGGGTGGCAAACGGCACCATCATCACCAGTGCGCATAGCCCGCCGAGATACCACACCGACGGATCGCGCAGTTGCACGCGCACCGCCGAAAGCCGCTGTTCGGTTGGCATCGCTTGCGGACGTTTTTCGCGGATGAAGAAGGTCAGCAGCAGCGCCAACAGTGCGGCGCTGGAGGCGACTAAAAAGCTCGATTCTGCGCCGAAATGGCGGGCGATAAATCCCGCCACTGAAATGCCGATAAAGGTGCCAACCGGCGAAGTGACACTCAGCATCGCCACCGCAGCGGCGGCTTCCAGTGGTGGGAAATAGGCCACGAACATCACGTTGTAAACCACCCACGTCGCGCTGGTCACGCCATCGGCCAGTTTGGCGATAAACAGCGTTTCCGGCGTCGGCCATACATACACCACCGGCCAGGCCAGCAGGGTAAACAGCAAACCAATCTGGATAATGCGTTTCCGGCTGCGAAAGCGATCCGACAAGATGCCGGTGGGAAAACGCAGCAACATTGAGGCCAAACCGGTGGCACCGATGATGATACCCATCACGCGCGCTTCCACATTCAGCGAAGTAATGTAGGGCGCAAGAAACGGATCAAAGGCGTGAATGCTGATAAAAAACAGCAGACTAATAATGAAAAACAACAGCACATCGCGACGCAGTAATGCTTTCATGGTTATTCCTCAATAAGCCGTCCAACCGCCATCGACTTTCAGCGCGCTGCCGGTAATTAACGCGGCGGCGGGCGACGCCAGAAACACCACTGGCCCCATCACATCCTCCAACGTGCCAAGGCGGCCAAGCTGAATGCGGCGCAGCGTTTGCTGGCGGAAGGCTTCATCCGCCAGCGAAGCTTGCGACAGTTCGGTTTCGATAAATGTCGGACACAGCGTGTTAACGCGGATGCCATCGCGCCCCAGTTCCAACGCCATGGCACGCGTTAACCCTTCCAGTGCCGCTTTTGATGCGCAATAGACGCTGCGCTGCGGGCCACCGACGTGTGCCATCTGCGAGGAGAGATGAATGATGCTGCCGCCGTGCTGCGCGGCTTGCATGCCCGCCACAACCAGCTGCGACAGAAAGAAGGTGGCACGCAGATTCACCTCCATCACCGCATCGAAATTGGCTTCACTCACTTGCGAAAACGGCTGGTGGCGCGCTAATCCGGCGCTGTTAACCAGCACATGAAAGCTCGGCAATTCATTTAAGGTTTGGCGCACCAGCGCGGTATTGCATACGTCGAGCGGCAGCGGATGCAGCGTTAATCCAACCTCGGCGGCTTGCTGCACCGCGCTGGCGAGGCGATCGGCATCGCGCGCGGCTATCCATACCTGCGCACCGGCTTGTGCCAGCGCGACAGCGGCAGCAAAGCCGATGCCACGCGAACCACCGGTCACCAGCGCGCGCTGTCCATCCAGGCGAAAAGAGGGCGTATTCGGCACCATGTGCACCTCCTTATTTCGCACCAACTGGCGCGGGCGCGGCGTACGGCACCGTTTGCTGGCCGTAGCGACGCACGCGGATATTGGCTTGCTCGGCATGACCGGCAAAGCCTTCCAGCAGCGCAAGGCGTGAACAATAGGCACCGATTTCCGCTGAGGCGGCGTCGCTGGTCACGCGTTGGAAGGTGCAGGTTTTCATGAATTTGCCCACCCACAAACCGCCGGTATAGCGCGATGCGCCCAGCGTCGGCAGCGTGTGATTGGTGCCGATCACCTTGTCGCCAAACGCCACATTGGTACGCGGGCCGAGGAACAGCGCACCGTAATTACGCATGTTTTGCTGATACCAATCATCGCGGTCGGTCATCACTTGCACATGTTCCGAAGCGATGCGATTGGCTTCCGCCAGCATTTCGTCGTGATCGGCACACAGAATGATTTCGCCGTAATCGTGCCAGGCTTGTTGCGCCACGTCGGCAGTCGGTAGTTGCAGCAGAAGCTGGTGGATAAAGCGTTCGGTATCAGCGGCAAGCTGGCGCGAACAGGTGAGTAAAATCGCCGGAGATGTTGGGCCATGTTCCGCCTGGCCGAGCAGATCGGTGGCGCACAGTTCGCCATCCACGCTGTCATCGGCGATCACCAGTGTTTCAGTTGGGCCAGCAAACAGGTCAATGCCAACGCGGCCAAACAGTTGGCGTTTGGCTTCGGCCACCCACGCGTTGCCCGGCCCAACCAGCATATCGACCGGCGCAATGCGCTCGGTGCCAATCGCCATCGCGCCGACCGCCTGAATACCGCCCAACGCATAGATTTCGTGCGCTCCCGCCATGGATTGTGCTGCGACAATCGCCGCCGCCGGTTTGCCGTGGAACGGCGGTGCGCAGCTGACGATGCGATCACAACCGGCCACTTTGGCGGTGATGATCGACATATGCGCCGACGCCAGCAGCGGATATTTGCCGCCCGGCACATAGCAACCGACATTGCTGATGGGAATGTTGCGATGGCCTAGAATCACGCCTGGGCGGGTTTCGATTTCCAGATCGGTCAGGCAGCTTTTCTGCGCTTGCGCAAAGTTATAAACCTGCTCTTGCGCGAACTCGATGTCGCGAATGTCCTGCTTGCTCAGCTGTTGCAAACAGGCGTTGATCTCCTGCGGCGATAAGCGGAAATCATCGCGGGCGAAACCATCGAATTTGATTGAGAGTTCGCGTACCGCTTCGTCACCACGCGCTTCGATCTGTGCCAGCACCGCTTCCACATCGCTGCGTACGCGCTGTTGCTGTTGTTGACGTTCAGCTTTGGCTGCCGCCTGTTTTAACCAGATTGCCATGCTCTTTTCCTCGTAATTGCATCCCGAGAAATAGGTTTGCATACGTATGCAAAAAACGTAAAGCGGCAAAAAAAGAAAAGGTGAAAAGTGAGAAATTACGCAGTTTTTTCAAATGGCAGGCAGCAAAAAGCCCCGTAAAACGGGGGTTTAGGACTTCGTCGGGTCGCCATTTATGGTGACCGTTATTAGCTCACGCGTTCAGCAACTTCTTCATGGTTTTCAGTGGCACGCCGCATATGACGCATCTGCACCCGCTTCGCGGCGAGCGGCGTCAGCAATCCGGCGATCAGACACAATCCGCCAATCACCCAATATCCGGCCGACAAATTCACGTGCTGCAACAGCACACCCATTAGCACCGGGCCGAAAAACATGCCGCATGAATAGATGGTTTGGAACAGGCCCATGCGCGTGGTTTGTTCGTTCTCCGTGGTATTCACCACGCTGAGCGACATAAACACTGCGAACGCCATGCCGAAGGAGAATCCAGCCAGCCCTTGCCACAGATAAATCAGCCACAGGTTGCTGGTGAAAGGCATGAAAATCGACGAGATGATTTGCAGGCCAATGCCAACCAGCGCGGTGTTCACTAAGCCGAGTCGCTTATAAAACACCGAACTGCACATCGCCACAGCTATGCCATAAAACAACAAATGGATATTGCTCAGCACCGCTAGCGTGCCCGCTTTGGCACCCAGTTGTTGTGCGTAGATCGGTGTGAGCGTATCGCGCGTGGCAAACGGCACCAGAATCACCACCGTTGCCAGCAAGCCAATAAACCAAATGGTGCTGTCGCCAAGCTGACGTTTGGCACTTTCTACGCAAGCTTTGAGATGGGGCGCACGGTGAATATCTTCCCCTTCACGAATGCGCAGGCTGAGCAGCAACGCCAGACAACCGGCGGCCGCAGGGACAAAAAACGCATGCGTATCACCGAACCACAGCGCGACTGCGCCGCAAATCGCGTTACTGATAAACACGCCAATTGGCCCAGCCAGCGCCAGCAAGGCCACGGCGGCAGGTGCTTCATCACGACGAAAATAGCGAATGAAAATAATGTTGTAGAGCACCCAACTGGCGGCAGCGATGCCACATGCTAGCTTTGCCAGCCAGAACGTCAGCGCGGCGGGGAACATCCACGCCAGCGGCCAGGCGATCACCGGCAACAACAGCGCGAACTGCATAAACACTTTGCGATTTTTCATCACGTCGGAGATGACGCTGAGTGGAAAACGGATGCATAACGAGGCCAAACCAGAAGCGCCCATGATCATGCCGATGGTTTGCGGCTCAATGCCCAAGCGCACCATGTACGGTGCCATGAACGCATCGAAGCCGTGAATACAGATAAAAAACATCACGCTCATTAAAAAAAACGCCAACAACTCGGGACGGCTAAACAGTGCTCGAAACATAGTGTTGAACCTCTTTTCAAGCCAGATATGTGACTAAAAACGCGGGTTTCTTCCTGAGTCCGGGTCGATTATTTTGTCTTCTTTGAATACGTATTCAACGGCCGAAGTTACGAAATGATTTCAGGTTTGTAAAGTGCGTGCTTGGCATTGTGAAAAAAAAGTTATTGTCTGTTGCATACGCATGCAAAACTGGTGTAAGAGTAAAAAACACACACCGAAGCAGGTGAGTCTGGCCGGTGAAATTGGCTACAATGCCCGGCAGTCACCCGCGCATCAGTGTGCTAAACAGGAAGATAACGCCATGAAACGTAAGACCTTCGGTCCAGTGACCTCACAACAAGTTGCGCAGCACGCTGGCGTTTCGCAGTCGGCGGTGTCGCGCACCTTCACGCCCGGCGCCAGCATTGCCCCGGCAACGCGTGAAAAGGTGCTGCAATCTGCCCGCGAGTTAGGTTATCGCCCCAACGCGCTGGCACGTTCGCTGAACACCGCACGCTCACGCATTGTCGGCGTGGTGATCTCCTGTTTCGATAACCCGTTCTATCCGCATGTGCTGGAAGCACTGGGACGTGAGTTGGATGCGCTCAACTACCATTTGCTGCTGTTCGTCAGCGATCGCGACAGTAATGTTGATCGCATCTTCGACCAGATCATGCAGTACCGCGTCGATGGCATTGTGTTGGCATCCGGCGCGTTATCCGATGAATTGTCGGAAGAGTGTCACGGCGCAGGCATTCCAGTGGTGCTGTTCAATCGCACCGCCGAAAGCGGCATGGCATCCAGCGTCAATACCGACAACCGTGCCGCCGCACGACAAATCGCCGAGTTTTTATTGGCAGGCGAACATCAACGTTTTGCCTGTGTAACCGGCGCCGATAACGCTTCGGTGAATCAGTTGCGCCTGGAGGGTTTTCGCGATGCGCTTCAGTCGCGCCAGCATGAGGTTACCGTAGTGTCCGGCGAGAACAGCAGTGAACACACCGCACAGGTGGCGCGCCAGTTGTTCAGTAGCGCTACACCACCAGATGCGGTATTTGCGGTTAACGATCACATGGCGCTGACGGTGATGGATGTGGCGCGCTACGAATTCGGACTGCGCATCCCGCAGGATGTTTCCGTGGTGGGCTATGACGATGTCGGCCCGGCGGGTTGGCCTTCCTATGCGCTGACCTCTATCAGCCAGCCGGTTGAAGTGATGGTGCAGCGCACCATTGGATTGCTGATGCAGCAAATCGACAGCGCGGTGATGGCGCCGGAGCAAATTGTGATTCCCGGCACCTTGGTGGTGCGGCACTCCGCGCGACGTCCGCGTCATGGCGTAGTGGAAGAGAACGGCCAACTGCTATTTCGTTCTGAGGAGGTTGAGTAATGCGATTGCCGGGTTTCAGTCCCCAGTTTGATTCTATTCAGCAGTTCATCCTGACGCTCACGCATGTGGTGTGGGAGCAAAAGGATATCGGACAACTGGCCGATTTCTACGCCACGCCGGTAGTGTTTCATACACCGGAAAAGCGCCTGACCGAATTGAATGATTTCATGCGTTTAACGCTGGAAGCGTTGCATTGCTTCCCGCAGCGACAAGTGCTGACCGAAGATATTCTCACCGCGCGTGAAGGTGATACCTGTTGGTACGCGTCGCAACGTACGCAAGCGCGCATCCAGCATCTCGGCGATGGCTTCTTTGGCGCGCCGAGCGGTAAAACCGTGTGGGTGCGCACCTTCGCTGATCGCATCTGTCGTGATGGGCTGGTGGAACAAGAGTGGTTGTTGCAGGATCGTGCCGGGATTTTGGCGCAGATTGGCACCAACGTGGCGGATTTTGCTCAACATTTGACGCAAATGCGCCAGCAGCAAAATTTGGAGATGCCCACGCCGGAAGAGTTGGAAGCGCGTTGGGCTGGTGGCCCGGATGGCGATGATGCCGAAGGCGCGCTCGCCGGATTGATTGAGCGCTATCTCAGCATGTGGGCGGGCGGCAACAGCGGCGTGGTGCCGGGCGTTTATCATCCCGCCGCCACCTTGCACGGACCGGGCCACAGCAGCTTTACTGGTGAACAGGAAATCGGCAGCTTCCTGTCGGGTTATCGCGCGTCGTTTGCAGACAGCGAAACTCAATTGCATCACTTGGTAGTGCGCCGTGATGCCAACGAACCGGTGCGCATCAGCCTGCGTTGGTCGTTATTAAGCTGGCACGACGGCTACGGCAAATTTGGTCCGCCATCGCGTAAGCCGGTGTGTATTTCGGGAATTACCCATTTGGAATTACGCGATGGTGTGATTATTCGCGAATATCTTGGTATCGATGAACTTTCTATTTGGCTTCAGCTACTGAGCTGATTAATCAGCACTTTTAAATAACGCATTACGTCACGGTTATTAATTCCCTTAATAACCGACGGCGTTCTGCACCCTAAATTCAGCCGGGTGAATCGGCAGCGCTTCATTGCGGGGACCGCGCTCACCCTAAATTCGTCAAAAGCAGGAGTGTTTATGTCTACAACCGACACGGCTAATAAAGCCACCGCCAGTGAAAAGAGCGCAGAAAAAACCTCAGCCCGCAGCCACGCCGAACCGGTTTTACAGGTTGAGCGTCGTGATTTTGTCGATCTGGTGCCGGAGAATCGGGCGCGGGTGCAGCCAATGCGCGGTTTCGATCCTTGCTATACCGATATCGTCGATTACATCGTGCGTTGTACCCACAAAATTTGGGACGAGCGCGATGTCGGGCTGATCTACAGCCATTACACCCACAACTGCGTGCTGTATAACGCGCTCGGCACCATCTACACCCGCGAGCAAGTGGTGCTGGATACGCTGCAACGTTTGGTGGCTTTCCCGGAACGTCGTGGCATGGCGACGCAAGTGATCTGGAACGGTAACGACGTTGACGGTTTTTACACCTCGCACTTGGTCACTGGCAGCGGCCGCCACACACAATCAAGCCAATACGGCAAGCCGACCAATCGCACTTTCACCACGCGCACCGTGGCGGACTGCATGATTTTGGAAAACAAGATTTACCGCGAATGGGTGGTGAGCGACAACATGTCGCTGATGCGCCAGTTGGGGCTGGATACCGATCAAATCGCCTACAACATGGCGAAAGAGCAATTTGATAAAGGTTTCCGCCTGACCGAGATTGGCGAAAACCGTCGTCTGCTGGGGCAATATCCACCGGAAAGCGATCCGGATTACACGCTGGCGCACAGCGATACCGAAGCGCAGGTATTGGGCTGGCTGCATGAGATTTACAACAAGCGCATGCTGGGCAAAGTGAAAGAGGTATACGCAAGTAACGTGCAATGGCACGGCCCGCTGATGAAAGAGTTGTACGGCCAAGCGTCGGTGATTCACCAAACCCTGGCGCTGATCGGCATGATCCCAGATGGTGCGTGGATGCCGCAGCATATCTGCTCCAATCCGTGCGAAGAGGGCGGCACCAAAGTGGCGGTGCGTTGGGTGATGGAAGGACATCACCTCGGTTACGGTGAGTTGGGCAAACCGACCGGCCAGCGTCTGCTGGTGATGGGTATGAGCCACTATCACGTAGTGAACGGCAAAATTGTTGATGAGTGGGTTGTTTACGATCATTTGGCGATGCTGGCGCAAATCAAGCTGGGCCAGTTGGCGGAGAGCGAAGCATGAGCAAGCAACGCGTGCAGTTTATCAAGCAAGCAGCAGGGGAAGATGCGCAGGCCGATGCCAGCTTAATTGCCACGGTAAGTGAGATTATCAGCAATGTGCGCCAGCACGGTGATGCGGCGTTACGCGATTACTCCAGCAAATTTGATGGCGTGGTGCCGGACCAGTTGGAAGTGTCAGCGGCGGAAATTGAGCAGGCGCTGGCGCAGTTGGACGATCAAACCCGGCGCGATAGCGAGTTTGCTATTGAGCAGGTGCGTCGCTTTGCTGAAGCGCAACGCGCCACCTTACAACCACTGGAAATTGAAACGCTGCCGGGCGTGCATCTTGGACATCGCATCATCCCGATTGAAACCGTGGGCTGTTATGTGCCGGGCGGACGCTATCCGATTCTCTCCGCGCCGGTGATGTCGATTGTGCCGGCGGTGGTGGCGGGCTGTGACAACATCATCGCCTGCCTGCCGCCGGGCGCGCATCCGGCAATGATCGCCATCTGCCATTTGGCCGGCGCACACCGCATCTTCAAAGTCGGCGGCGCGCAGGCGATTGCGGCGATGGCGTACGGTACCGCGTCGTTACCGGCGGTGGATAAGATTGTTGGGCCGGGCAACGCTTTTGTGAACGAAGCCAAGCGTCAGGTGTTTGGCAAAGTGGGCATTGATGCGCTGGCCGGACCGAGTGAGATCTTTATCGTCGCCGATGACAGCGCCGATCCGCGCGTGTTGGCGGCTGATTTGCTGGCACAAGCCGAGCATGATGTGCGTACCCGCGTTGGGTTAGCAACCACCAGTGAACGCGTGGCTCACGCAACGTTGCATGCTATCGAGGCGCAATTGGCGTCATTGCCAACGGCGAAAACCGCCGGCGAAGCGTGGCAGCGACAAGGCGAGATTGTGCTGTGCGCCGATGAAGATGCGATGGTGGCGTATACCGACGAAATCGCCACTGAGCATTTGCAGATCCATGCGCGTGATGCGCACGCGCTGGCGGCACGCATCCGCAATTATGGCTCGCTGTTTATCGGGCAAAACGCCAGCGTGGTGTTCTCGGATAAATGCTGCGGCACCAATCACACGCTGCCCACCATGGCAGCGGCGCGTTATACCGGCGGTTTGTGGGTGGGCGCGTATCTAAAAACCTGCACGCATCAATGGATTGACGATCACGGTATTGCGTCGATTGCTGCGCCTGCGGTGCGACAAAGTCGTACCGAGGGCATGCAAGCGCATCGCCGTGCGGCGCAGATTCGTTTGCAGCCGGAAAAACTCGACGCCATTCTGCGCGGCGCTGAGGATTAGTCCGTGACTTTCATCACCTGCCAGGCGAGGATGCTGGCAGGTGATGAACAGAGGAAGCTGGCTATGCAGGGCAAGCGTCGTACCCTGAAGTTACTGACCGCATTATTGGTGCTGCTGATTGTCGGATTGATGGCTGGCGCTATCCATTTACAAAAGAATTCCAACGCCTTATGGCAAATCATCAATGAGAAATGTCTGCCGAATATGGCGGCCAATGGCAAACCCGCGCCTTGTCAGCAGGTCAATCGCGCGCAGGGTTTCGTCACGCTGAAAGATCTTAACGGCCCGTTGCAATATCTGTTGATGCCGATCGAAAAAATCACCGGCATGGAAAGTCCGATTATCCTTGAACCCACCACGCCGAATCTGTTTGCCGATGCCTGGCAGCAGCGTGCTTTGTTGGCACAAAAGAGCGGCGCACCGATTGCGGATAGCGCGCTGTCGCTGGCAATTAATGCGCAATATGGCCGCACACAAAATCAGCTGCATATTCATATTTCCTGCTTACGACCGGATGTGCGGCAACAATTGGATGCGTTGTCTCCCAAGCTAAATGCGCAGTGGCAGAGCGCAACGCTGCGTAAGCATCGTTATCAGGTGCGCACGCTTTCGGTTGCTGAACTGGCGCAGCAAAGCGCGTTTATCCGCTTGGCGGATGAAATACCGCATGCACGTTCGGAAATGGGAAAATACGGTTTGGCGCTGGCGCAGTTGCCGGATGGACGTTTAGCGCTGTTGGCGCTGGAACGTAATTGGTTGAAATTGAATAGCGGTTCGGCAGAAGAGTTGCAGGATCATAAATGCGCGATTTTGGCGCAATAAACACTGTGCGTTCATCGAATGTTTCGTAGGGTCGCCATTTATGGTGACCAATAAAAAAGGCGGCTAATCAGCCGCCTTTTCTGCATCTAAAACGCTAAGTTACGCGTTTTTCGCTGCTGCTGCGGCTTTAACGATCACAGCGAAAGCATCGGCTTTCAGTGATGCACCGCCAACCAGCGCGCCATCGATATCTGGCTGGGTGAACAGCTCAGCGGCGTTTTTGTCGTTCACAGAACCGCCGTACTGAATGATTACTTGCTGAGCGATAGCCGCATCTTTCTTCGCAATGTGGTCACGAATGAATTTGTGTACCGCTTGTGCCTGCGCAGGAGTCGCTGATTTGCCGGTACCGATAGCCCAAACTGGCTCGTAAGCGATTACCGCGCCTTCGAACGCAGCTGCACCTTGGGTTTCCAGCACGGCGTCGATCTGACGTGCGCACACTTCTTCGGTTTTGCCTGCTTCGTTTTCTGCGTCGGTTTCACCGATGCACAGCACTGGTACCAGACCCGCTTCTTTCACTACCGCGAATTTCTTCGCGATGAACTCGTCGCTCTCTTTGTGGTAAGTACGACGCTCAGAGTGGCCGATGATGATGTATTTCGCGCCGACGTCTTTCAGCATGTCTGCGGAAGTTTCGCCAGTGAATGCGCCAGACAGATTAACGTCAACGTTCTGAGCACCCAGAATAATGTGGCTACCGGAAATGGCGTGTTTTGCCTGATCAAGATAGATCGCTGGCGGTGCAATCGCGACGCCGCAACCATCAACACCAGACAGCTCTTTGCGCAGGCCTTCAATCAGCTCTTTAGTGAGCTTTTGGCTGCCATTCAGTTTCCAGTTACCCATAACCAGTGGATGTCGCATTCTTTCCTCCGCATAACGCGATTCATGAAATAGCGCTGCCATCGGGCAGCGATGTCTGCGAGACAGTATAGAGATCAAATCTGTTGCTGGCTTTGCTTTTCGTCATTTTTGCCGGTGCGATCAGGGTGTCGCCAGCGCCAGTTTTATCGGCTCAACCGCGAAGGTTAAACCCTTGTCACCGTTATCGGCGACCACGAAACGCAGGGCACCTTCGGTGCGGGCAAAATAACGTGCGCCTTTGCCAGCGCTGAGCAGTGAATCGAGCTTTTTACGCCCATCTTCGGCGGATAAGCCAGGAATGAAGAAGCGCAGCAGCGCGGTCATGTAATCCATGGCGCGCGCCTGTGCGGCTTTCATATCGGGGCCGGGAACCGGCAGCCAGGTGATTTGTAGCGTTTTGATTTTGCCGGTGCCTTGCTCCAGCGCGGTGGAGGCGTAAAGGGTTTCGCTGATTTTGCTGGCGGCACGCGTCAGATTGCTTTTATCGTCGCGATTATCAATGGCGCGATATTCCTGCAACGGCGCATCGGGATTGGCGGCATTGTACTTTTCACGGAACTGAGCCACGGTCATATCGAAGGTTGGCGCACCGGCCAGCAGATAGGGCGCAGCGGGCAGATGATCGCTACGATCCAATGCAGGTGCATCCTCCGCCCAGGCGGGAAATGTCAGCGCGAGGCCAAGCAGCAGCGCGACTGGCAGGTTCTTCATTGCTTCGGCCCTAAATCATTCACTTAGCCCACGATTAGAACGGTTTTTACCGGGGAAAGTCAAAACCCGCACTGGGAAAAATCCCACATTGTCGGTTCCACTCGGTTTACCAGTAATGTTCGCTGGTCATGTGGCCGGGTTTACGTTTGAAATGCTTACGCATCTCACGTGTGTCTTTCAGCAGTTGCTGGGTATCGCGCACCATTTGCGGGTTGCCGCACAGCATGACGTGGCTGGTTTCCGCCGTCATCGGTAAACCCACCGCGCGCTCCAGCTCACCGCTTTCAATTAATTGTGGCACACGACCGTGCAGCGACCCGGCGATCTCTTCGCGGCTCACCACGGTTTGAATGTGTAGCTTGCCAGCATAGCGCTGCTGCAACTGCTGCATTAAGGGCAGAAAACTCAAGTCATCGGCGAAACGCGCGGCATGCACCAGCACGATGTTATCGAAACGCTCCAGATCTTTACCTTGTTGCAAAATAGATAAATAAGGCCCGATGGCGGTGCCGGTTGCCAGCATCCACAGCGTTTTGCAGTCGGGGATTTCGTCGAGCACAAAGAATCCAGCGGCCTCTTTGGTCACCATCACTTGTTCGCCGGGCTGCAACGCCTGCAAACGCGGGCTGAGTTTGCCCTCCGGTACAGTGACCAGATAAAACTCCAGCAGCGAATCCTGCGGCGCGTTGACGTAGGAGTAAGCGCGCTGCACGCGTTCGCCATCAATTTCCAGCGCCAGCTTGGCAAATTGGCCGGCGGTAAAGGTATCAATTGGCGCTTCCACGCGCAGGCTGAACAGCGCATCGGTCCAGTTTTTGACTTCTTTTACTTCCGCATTGATCCACTCAGCCATGTCAGCTCCTCAAGTTAATAACTCATCTATATCATTATCATTGCGATCGCTTAAACGGATTACCAGCCTTGCGTCCGGTAAAGGGCTCTCAGCGACAAACCCAGCGCACAGATCAGCAACTGTAGCTTGTGGTTTACAATCTGGTGTCACAGCTTGACGGCTAAGCTTTGACAGCTTTCACACCGCCTCTCGATTTGTCACGCAATCCTGATATTTTTGCCGCCATAAATCCGAGGTGGCCTTTTTTGTGCTGCTTATTCTTTGTTTCTCAGGCAGACATTTTGTTCCATGTTGATAAGTAAAACGCAAAACCGCTTTCTGTTATTCATGCTGATCGTGCTGGTGGCTGTCGGGCAGATGGCGCAAACCATCTACGTCCCGGCGATGGCCAACATGGCGGAAACGCTCAACGTGCGCAGCGGCGCGATCCAGCAGGTAATGGCGGCGTATCTGATGACTTACGGCGGATCGCAGCTGATCTACGGCCCGCTTTCGGACAGCTTTGGCCGTCGTCCGGTGATCCTTATCGGCATGACGATCTTTGCTGTTGGCGCGTTGATCGCCATGTTCGCGCCATCGCTGGATATATTGGTGCTCGGCAGCGCGGTTCAAGGTTTAGGCACTGGCGTGGCGGGCGTAATGGCGCGCACCATGCCGCGCGATCTCTATTCCGGCATTGCACTGCGCCAGGCCAACAGTTTGCTCAACATGGGCATTTTGGTCAGCCCGCTTTTGGCGCCGGTGATTGGCGCGCTGCTGACGCATCTGTTTGGCTGGCACGCCTGTTTCGCCTTCTTGCTGCTGCTGTGTGTGGGTGTCACTGCCTCAATGGCGCGCTGGCTGCCAGAAACCCGCCCAATCGATACGCCCGCCACGCCGTTTTTGCGTCGTTACGCCACTTTGCTAAGCGATGGCAATTTCGTGCGTTACCTGCTGCTGCTGATTGGCGCGCTGGCGGGCATTGCGGTATTCGAAGCCAGCTGCGGCGTGCTGATGGGCGGCGTATTGGGCCTCGATGGTTTGACCGTCAGCGTCCTATTCATCTTGCCGATTCCGGCGGCGTTCTTTGGCGCGTGGTTTGCCGGACGCGAGCAGAAATCCTGGCATACGCTGATGTGGTACGGCGTGAACAGTTGCTTGCTGGCGGGATTGTTGATGTGGGTTCCGGCGTGGTTTGGTGTGATGAACATCTGGACTTTGCTGGTGCCCGCCGCGCTGTTCTTCTTCGGCGCAGGCATGTTGTTCCCGCTGGCAACGTCTGGCGCGATGGAGCCGTATGCGTGGCTGGCCGGTAGCGCCGGTGCGCTGATTGGTGGTTTGCAGAATCTCGGTTCGGGCGTGGTGGCGTGGCTATCTGCGCTGTTGCCGCAGCATGATCAATCCAGCCTGGGCATGCTGATGTTTGTTACTTCGCTGGTGATGTTACTGTGCTGGTGGCCGCTCTCACGTCATCCGGAGAGCGGCAAGCAGGCGATTACAGGATAAATTGATGCAGCGCCGCGTCTTTGCGATCCAGATAGTGGATTGACTGGATGCGGCGAATGGTGCGCGATTT
>NZ_JBCNNP010000066.1:0-19384 GCF_039594315.1 Pantoea sp. | reverse complement strand
GAATCAACAACTGATTCGAACCTGCTGAAGTTTAAGAAACCCGCGCCAATGCGCGGGTTTTTTTATGCTCGTAGCACCGGCAAAGTTAATGCATAAGGAAGATTACGATGAGCCAGCAAGTTATTATTTTCGATACCACTCTGCGTGATGGCGAACAGGCATTACAGGCCAGCCTGAGTGTTAAAGAAAAACTGCAAATCGCTCTGGCGTTGGAACGTATGGGCGTGGATGTGATGGAAGTGGGCTTCCCCGTTTCCTCTCCAGGCGATTTTGAATCCGTACAAACCATCGCTCGTACCATTAAAAACAGCCGAGTCTGCGGACTGGCGCGTTGCGTTGAGAAGGACATTGACGCCGCTTACGAATCACTGCGTGTTGCTGAAGCCTTCCGTATCCATACCTTCATCGCCACGTCACCCATGCACATTGCGACCAAATTGCGCAGTACGTTGCCAGAAGTGATTGAGCGCGCGGTGCACATGATTAAACGCGCTCGCAATTACACTGATGATGTTGAATTCTCTTGCGAAGATGGTGGCCGTACGCCAATCGACGATCTGTGCCGCATGGTTGAAGCCGCCATCAATGCTGGCGCCACCACCATTAATATTCCAGACACCGTGGGTTACACCTTGCCGGGCGAATACGCCAATATCATCGGCCAATTGGTGGCGCGCGTGCCAAATATCGATAAAGCCATTTTGTCTGTTCATACCCACGACGATTTGGGCATGGCGACCGGCAACGCTATCGCGGCAGTTTTGGCCGGTGCGCGTCAGGTTGAAGGTACATTGAATGGTTTGGGTGAGCGCGCCGGTAACTGTGCGTTGGAAGAAGTGATTATGGCGATTAAAACTCGCCAACAAATCATGAACGTCCACACCAATATCAATCATCAGGAAATCTACCGCACCAGCCAAACCGTTAGCCAAATCTGCAATATGCCGATTCCAGCCAACAAAGCAGTGGTGGGTTCCAACGCCTTCGCTCACTCATCCGGTATCCATCAGGATGGCGTGTTAAAAAATCGCGAAAACTACGAAATCCTGACGCCAGAATCGATCGGCCTGCACAAAATCCAGCTGAACCTGACGTCACGCTCAGGCCGTGCAGCGGTAAAACACCGCATGGAAGAGATGGGCTACAAAGAAACCGACTACAACCTGGATACCTTGTACGACGCATTCCTGAAACTGGCTGACAAAAAAGGCCAGGTGTTCGATTACGATCTGGAAGCGTTGGCCTTCATCAACAAACAGAATGAAGAGCCGGAATATTTCCAGCTGAACGAATTCAACGTGCAGACCGGTTCCAGCGTTACGGCCACCGCATCGGTGCAATTAGGCTGTGGTGAAGAGACCAAAGCCGATGCAGCAACCGGCAACGGCCCGGTCGACGCGGTTTATCAAGCCATCAACCGCATTACCGGCTTTGAAGCCGAGCTGGTGAATTACAAATTGACCGCCAAAGGCCACGGCGAGAATGCGCTGGGTCAGGTGGATATCGTGGTCAACTACAACGGCCGTAAGTTCCACGGCGTTGGTCTGGCGACCGATATCGTTGAATCCTCTGCGAAGGCGATGGTTAACGCCCTGAACAACATTTGGCGCGCCAAGCAGGTCGAAAAAGAATTGCAGCGTAAATTTAAAGATCAGAAGGAAACGGTGTAACTATGTCTAAGTCTTCTCATATCGCGGTATTGCCAGGCGACGGAATTGGCCCAGAAGTGATGGCGCAGGCCATGAAAGTTCTCGACGCCATTCGTACGCGTTTCGATATGCGTATTACCACCAGCGAATATGATGTTGGCGGTATCGCCATCGATCGTCATGGTGAACCGCTGCCGCCAGCCACCGTTGCAGGTGCAGAGCAAGCGGATGCGATTCTGTTTGGCTCGGTAGGCGGTCCAAAATGGGAACATCTGCCACCGGCACAACAGCCAGAGCGTGGCGCGTTGTTGCCGCTGCGTAAGCACTTCAAGCTGTTCAGCAACCTGCGCCCTGCTGCGCTGTATAAAGGTTTGGAAGCTTTCTGCCCGTTGCGCAGCGATATCGCCGAGCGTGGCTTCGACATCCTGTGCGTACGTGAACTGACTGGCGGTATCTACTTCGGCCAACCGAAAGGTCGTGAAGGCAGCGGCCCACACGAACGTGCTTTCGATACCGAGGTATATCACCGTTTCGAAATCGAACGCATTGCGCGCATTGCCTTCGAATCAGCGCGTAAACGTCGCAACATCGTGACCTCAATTGATAAAGCTAACGTATTGCAGACTTCCGTGATGTGGCGCGAAATCGTCAACGAAGTAGCAAAAGATTATCCGGATGTGCAGTTGAGCCACATGTACATCGATAACGCCACTATGCAGCTGATTAAAGATCCGTCTCAATTTGACGTCTTACTCTGTTCTAATCTGTTTGGCGACATCCTGTCGGATGAATGCGCGATGATCACCGGTTCAATGGGCTTGTTGCCTTCTGCTAGCCTGAATGAAGAAGGTTTTGGTTTGTTTGAACCAGCAGGCGGCTCCGCGCCAGATATCGCCGGTCAGAACATTGCCAACCCAATTGCGCAGATTCTGTCGCTGTCACTGTTACTGCGTTACAGCCTGAATGCAGATGATGCAGCCGCGAGCATTGAACGCGCCGTGAGCCGTGCGCTGGAAGCGGGATATCGTACCCGTGATTTGGCCGGTGGCGGCAAAGCCGTTAGCACCGATGAGATGGGCAGCATCATTGCCGGATTCATCGCTGAGGAAAAATAATAAAATGAAAAGCTTATACCAGAAGTTATTTGATGCACATGTCGTCCACGAAGCACCTAACGAAACGCCGTTACTGTATATCGATCGCCACTTGATCCATGAAGTGACCTCGCCTCAGGCCTTTGATGGTCTGCGTGCCCACGGTCGCCAGGTGCGCCAGCCGTCGAAGACGTTTGCCACCATGGACCACAACGTTTCGACCCAGACCAAAGATATCAATGCGTCGGGCGAAATGGCGCGCATTCAGATGCAAGAGCTGATGAAGAACTGTGAAGAGTTTGGCATTCAGCTGTATGACCTGAATCACCCGTTCCAGGGCATCGTGCACGTGATTGGGCCAGAGCAAGGCATGACGTTGCCGGGCATGACCATCGTCTGCGGCGATTCCCACACCGCCACGCACGGTGCGTTTGGTTCACTGGCGTTCGGTATCGGTACTTCTGAAGTTGAGCATGTGTTTGCCACGCAGACCCTGAAGCAGGGCCGCGCGAAAACCATGAAGATTGAAGTGCTGGGCGAAGCTGCGCCGGGCATCACTGCCAAAGACATCGTGTTGGCGATCATCGGTAAAACCGGCAGTGCAGGCGGGACTGGGCACGTGGTTGAATTCTGTGGCCCAGCGATTGAAGCACTGAGCATGGAAGGCCGTATGACGCTGTGCAACATGGCGATTGAAATGGGTGCAAAAGCGGGCTTGGTTGCGCCAGATGACATCACCTTCGCATACCTGAAAGACAAGCAATTCGCGCCGAAGGGCGAGCAATGGGATCAAGCGGTGGCTTACTGGCGCACCATGAAATCCGACAGCGATGCTAAGTTCGATACCATCGTGACCTTGAATGCTGCGGATATCGCGCCACAAGTGACTTGGGGCACCAATCCAGGCCAGGTGATGGCGGTGGATCAAGCTATCCCGAATCCACAATCGTTTGCCGACCCGGTTGAACGTGCCTCGGCGGAAAAAGCGCTGGCGTATATGGATTTGCAGCCGGGCATCAAGTTGACTGACGTGGCGATCGATAAAGTGTTTATCGGTTCTTGCACCAACTCACGTATCGAAGATCTGCGCGCTGCCGCGGCCATCGCTAAAGGCCGCAAAGTTGCGCCAGGCGTGGTAGCGATGGTGGTGCCGGGTTCAGGTCCGGTGAAAGCGCAAGCGGAAGCGGAAGGTCTGGATAAAATCTTCCTCGAAGCAGGCTTCGAATGGCGTTTGCCGGGTTGCTCAATGTGCCTTGCGATGAACAACGATCGCTTGAATCCGGGCGAGCGTTGCGCCTCCACCAGCAACCGTAACTTTGAAGGTCGTCAGGGCCGTGGTGGACGTACTCACCTCGTCAGCCCAGCAATGGCCGCCGCTGCGGCAGTAACTGGTCGTTTTGCCGACATTCGTGAATTGACTCAGGGAGCGTAAACCATGGCGAACAAATTTACTCAACACAGCGGCATCGTGGCGCCATTGGATGCGGCTAACGTTGATACCGATGCGATTATTCCAAAGCAGTTTTTACAGAAAGTGACGCGTACCGGTTTTGGTGCGCACCTGTTCCACGACTGGCGTTTCGATGACGATGCCGGCACCAAACCAACCGCCAGCTTTGTACTGAACAAACCTGAATTCAAAGGCACCAGCATTTTGCTGGCGCGTGAGAACTTCGGTTGCGGCTCATCGCGTGAGCACGCACCTTGGGCGCTGACTGACTTCGGCTTCCACGTGGTAATCGCGCCAAGCTTCGCCGACATCTTTTACGGCAACAGCTTCAACAACCAGCTGCTGCCGGTAAAACTCAGCGACTCAGAAGTGGATGAGATGTTCAAACTGGTGGCCGCGCAACCGGGCATCAGCTTCACCGTGGATTTGGAAGCGCAAACCGTGACAGCCGGTGACAAAACTTACAGTTTTGAAATCGACAGCTTCCGCCGTCATTGCATGATCAACGGCCTCGACAGCATTGGCTTGACGCTGCAACACGAAGCGTCAATTTCCAGCTACGAGAGCAACCAGCCAGCGTTCTTACGCTAGGCAAAAAGGGCGACATCATGTCGCCCTTCTCTTTTCTAACTCTCCCGCACATCGCGCACGCGTGACGCCAATCCCAACGCCAACACCGCTAATCCCAACGCCAGCCAATAGACTGATTCATGACCAAAGCGCTCACTCATGGTGCCCTGAATAATGCCCGCGATGATCATGCCGGTGGAAATTGAAGTGGTGAACAATGTGGTTGCTGCACCTGCACGTCCCGGCATCAGATCCTGGAACCACAACATGCCAATCCCGGCGATGATGCCAATAAAGGCCGCGTTAAACAGTTGCAGCACCATCAACGCAGTGCGCGACTGGAACATCACCAGGCCGAAATAAAACACAATCGCCGCCACCAGCGCCAGCAGCATCAATTTACGTTTACCAAAGCGGCGCGCGTAATGACCCGCCAGCAGCATGATCGGGATTTCTAATCCGGCCGCCGTTCCCATCAGCAAACCCGCCAGCTTTTCCGGCAAGCCGAGCGTGGTGCTGATATACAGCGGCATATCAATGATATACATGGTGTTGCATGCCCACATCGTCACAGATGCGATAAACAGCAAGCGCACCTGGCTATCCTTCCATGGGCTTAGTTGTGTGAGCACTTGCTCCGGCGAGGCCACTACGCGCGGCACCGACGGTAAAGTGCGCCATATCAGCAACATACTCAGCAGGAAGATTGCCGCCGCCACACAGAACAGCGTGACAAAGCCGTAATTGAGCGCCAGTGCAAAAGAGAGCGGCGGCCCAATCACCCACGCCAGCGACAGTTGCGCACGCATCACCGAACTGAACATCACCACTTCGCGCGACGACTGATCGGCATATTCGCGTGCGAGCGCAAATACCTGCGGAATCGACACGCTCGCCAGCGCAGACAAAAACACGCCCAACGTCACCAAGGTTAAATAATGGCGATTAAAGGCAAACAGCAGCGCATTGATGGTCGCCATCAGGCAGCAGAAAAGGATCAGGTTGCGGCGATCGCCCTGATTATCAGAACGTTTGGCCATCAACAAGCTAATGACGATGCCGGCGATGGCATTGATGGTAAAGAACAAACCCACCCAAAAAGGGCTGACCTGCACTTCACGTGTCAGAAACAGACTCAGCGTTGGTGCTTGCAGCGCACCGGCCACGCCAGTCATAAACGACACGGCCATAAATGAGAGATAAACCGGATTGGGGCGACGCTTGCGCATCAACAGCGATTTCATGCGAAATCCCTTTGCGGATAAAAATGGGGCCGAGAAATGAGGGTAGAAGATTCTACAGCAAAACGAAAAAAGCCAGCAGATAAAGCACTGCTGGCGGTGAAAATGCACCCTACTCAGAAAGAGGTCCCACGCGAGCGGAACCGCTGGCAGAGCGCCATTCATTGCTGAATGCCTCCCGCTCTTCCATTGCCAGCCAGTATGCCTTTAATATGAGGCAGGAAAAACTGAGCGATTCTGAGAAGGAGTTCCCCTTTTATGTCCTCTTCACGTTTGCAGCAGCAATTCATCCGCTTATGGCAAAGCTGTCAGGGTCAGGATCAGGAAACCACCTTAAATGATCTGGCCGATCTGCTGCATTGTTCGCGTCGTCACATGCGTAACCTGCTTAATGCGATGCAGTATGAGGGATGGTTGATTTGGCAGGCGGAAGCCGGGCGCGGCAAGCGCTCGACGCTGAGTTTCTGCTACACCGGACTGGCGCTACAGCAGCAGCGAGCGGAGGATCTGCTCGATCAGGATCGCATCGAACAGTTAGTCCAGCTAGTCGGCGATAAGAATCAGGTACGGCAAATGATTGCCGCGCATTTAGGCCGCAGTTTTCGCCAGGGTAAACACATCCTGCGCCTGCTCTATTATCGTCCGCTACCCAATTTGCTGCCCGGCTCGCCGTTGCGCCGCTCAGAAACCCATCTTGCACGGCAAATTTTCAATGGCCTGATGCGTATAAATGAGGAAAAGGGGGAAATCGAACCCGATATCGCACATCACTGGCAGCAAACCTCGCCGCTGCACTGGCGTTTCTTCCTACGTCCGGCGATTCGTTTCCATCATGGTCGCGAATTGGAAATGGATGATGTGATTGCCTCGCTGGAACGCATGCGTAGCCAACCGCTGTTTTCACACATTGAAAAACTACACTCTCCCGCGCCGTGGACGTTAGACATTCACCTCAGCCAACCCGACGATTGGTTGCCGTGGCTGCTGGCCAGCGTCAGTGCGATGATCCTGCCGCGCGAATGGCCAACGCTGCGCCAGTTCGCCCGCCAGCCGATTGGCACCGGCCCGTACAGCGTAGTGCGCAATCAGCAAACGCAGCTAAAAATTGCCGCTTTTGATGATTATTTTGGCTATCGCGCGCTGATTGATGATGTGGCGATTTGGGTATTGCCAGAGATCAGCGATGAACTGGTGTATGCCGGAGTGAAACTTCAGGGCGAAACCGCTGATGAGAAATCGGAAGAGAGCCGCCTGGAAGAAGGCTGCTATTTCTTGCTGTACGATCAGCGTTCTGAACATGGCCGCGATGCGCATTTTCGCCGCTGGGTGAGCTATCTGTTTAACCCGATCGCCCTGCTCAATCATGCAGGCGTTGGCTATCAACGTTACTGGTTCCCGGCTTATGGCCTGCTGCCGCGCTGGCATCACCGGCGCGATATTACCGCTGTGCAAAAGCCAGCAGGATTAACCCAACTGACCATCAGCTGGTACAGCCATCACGTTGAGCATGAAGGTATTGCCAACGCGTTACGCCCGTTGCTGGCGCAGCAAGGTGTTGAGCTGATTACCCGCGAAGTGAGTTACGAAGAGTGGTTCGAAGGCCAGGGTGAAAGCGATATTTGGCTCGGTAGCGTCAATTTTACCTTGCCGTTGGAGTACGCACTGTTCGCCCAACTGTTTGAATTACCGCTGATGCATCACTGCATCCCGATTGACTGGCAAGCCGATGCCACGCGCTGGCGACAAAAAAACTTGCCGCTGGCAGAGTGGAGCAAGCAACTGATCGACAGCGATTATTTACATCCGCTATTCCATCATTGGCTGCTGCTGGAAGGTCAACGCAGCATGCGCGGCGTGCGCCTCAATACTTTGGGTTGGTTTGACTTTAAATCCGCCTGGTTCGCGCCACCGGAGCTGTGATCCTTTCGCGCTGTCATATAAATGTCTAGAATGAGCCGTTCTCAACGGGGTGCCCAGATTTTTTGGGCTGAGATAAACCCGTCGAACCTGATCCGGTTAATACCGGCGTAGGGATTTGAGATGTCTTTCTCCTCAGATCCTTTGCGACTCAACCTTATCTTCTCCTCAAGGAGCGCAAAGTGTTAAACAAAGTTCTGCCTGTGTTGCTGCTGGTTGCTGCACCGGCTTTTGCTGCCAAACCGGTTCTCACCGTTTACACCTACGACTCGTTTTCTGCCGATTGGGGCCCAGGCCCGGCGGTGAAAAAAGCTTTTGAAGCGCAATGTGGCTGCGAACTGAAATATGTGGCGCTGGAAGATGGCGTTTCTCTGCTCAATCGTGTGCGTATGGAAGGTAAAAACAGCAAAGCCGATGTGGTGCTCGGCCTCGATAACAATCTGGTACAAGCCGCGGAGAAAACCGGTTTGTTTGCCAAAAGCAGCGTCGATACCAGCAACTTGAAACTGCCGGATGGCTGGCATAACGATACCTTCGTGCCGTTCGATTACGGCTACTTCGCCTTCGTCTACGATAAAAACAAACTGAAAAATCCACCGAAAAGCCTGAAAGAGTTGGTCGAAAGCCCAGAAAAATGGCGCGTGATCTACGAAGATCCGCGTACCAGCACGCCTGGCCTCGGCTTGCTGCTGTGGATGCAGAAAGTCTATGGTGACAACGCGCCCGCAGCGTGGCAGAAACTGGCAAACAAAACCGTCACCGTGACTAAAGGCTGGAGCGAAGCCTACGGCCTGTTCCTCAAAGGCGAAGGCGATCTGGTGTTGAGTTACACCACTTCTCCGGCTTATCACATCATCGAAGAAAAAAAAGACAACTACGCGGCCGCAACCTTTAGCGAAGGCCACTATTTGCAAGTGGAAGTTGCCGCCCAACTCGCCAGCAGCAAGCAGCCAAAATTGGCGCAGCAGTTCATGCAGTTTATGGTGTCACCGGCCTTCCAACAGACCATTCCTACTGGCAACTGGATGTATCCGGTGATCGCCAGCGATCTGCCTACTGGCTATCAATCACTGCCGGTTCCGGCCAATGCGCTGCAATATACGCCTGCTGAAGTTGCCGATCACCGTGCCGCGTGGATTAGCGCCTGGCAACAAGCCGTTAGTCGCTAATGCCGGGTTGGTTAATTCCTGGTAGCGTCGTAGCGCTGTTACTCAGCGCGGTGGCGCTGCTGGCGTTTGGTGCTTTAGTGATGGTGGCGCCGGTTACGGATTGGCGCGCCTTGCTCGCTGACAGTTATCTGCATCATGTGTTGGTGTTCTCTTTTGAGCAGGCTTTACTGTCGGCGCTGTTATCAGTGCTGCCCGCGATTTTGCTGGCGCGCGCCTTGTATCGCCGCCGTTTTCCGGGCCGTAATTTGCTACTACGTCTGTGCGCTATGACGCTGGTGCTGCCGGTGTTGGTGGCGGTGTTTGGCTTGCTGAGCGTGTATGGCCGCAGCGGCTGGTTAGCGCAACTGCTTGCTCTGTTGGGATTCGACTACCACTTCTCGCCGTACGGCCTGCAAGGGATTCTGCTGGCACACGTGTTTTTCAACCTGCCGCTGGCAACGCGCATGCTGTTGCAAGCACTGGAAAGCATTCCCGGTGAACAACGCCAGCTAGCCGCACAGCTTGGTTTGCGCGGCTGGAATCTGTTTCGCTGGCTGGAGTGGCCGTGGCTGCGCCGACAGATTCTGCCAACCGCCGCGCTGATATTTATGCTGTGCTTCGCCAGCTTCGCCACGGTGCTGGCCTTAGGCGGCGGCCCGCAGGCGACAACGCTGGAGCTGGCCATTTATCAGGCACTGAATTTCGATTACGATCCGGGCCGCGCTGCCTTGCTGGCGCTGTTGCAACTCGGCTGCTGTTTGCTGCTGGTGCTTTTGAGTCAGCGCTTTAGCAAAGCCATTCCCACTGGTAGCCAAAGTATTCGCGGCTGGCGCGATCCGCAAGATTCGTGGACTGCACGCATCAGCGATATTTTATTGATTGGCTTCGCGTTGCTGCTGCTGTTGCCGCCGTTATTCGCCGTGATGGTTGATGGCCTGCGCGGTGGTGTGGCCGGTGCGCTACAACAAGCGGCGCTGTGGCAAGCCACATTGACCTCACTGCGTATTGCCATCGGAGCCGGTGTGCTTTGCGTGGTGTTGACCATGATGCTGCTGTGGAGCAGTCGTGAGCTGCGTCAACGCCAGCGCAGCATTGCCGCACAAACGATGGAACTCAGCGGCATGTTGATTCTGGCGATGCCAGGGATTGTGTTGGCAAGCGGCTTCTTCCTGCTATTCAACGCCACCGTTGGCCTGCCGCAGCGCGCCGATGGTTTAGTGATCTTCACCAACGCGCTGATTGCTATTCCCTACGCGATGAAAGTACTGGAGAACCCAATGCGCGATGTGAGCGCTCGCTACAGCCAACTTTGCGCTTCGCTGGGGATCATTGGCTTTAATCGTTTGCGCTTAATTGAACTGCGCGCACTGAAACGTCCGATTGCACAGGCGCTGGCATTCGCTTGTGTATTGTCGATTGGCGATTTTGGCGTGGTGGCGCTGTTTGGCAGCGCAGATTTCCGTACTCTGCCGTTCTACTTATTCCAGCAAATTGGCGCCTATCGTGGCGCTGACGGTGCCGTCACCGCGCTACTGCTGCTGCTGCTGTGCTTATTGCTGTTCACCTTGATGGAAAAATTACCGGGTCGCCATGCTGACACTGAATAACCTCACCTATCTTTATCAGCATCTGCCGATGCGCTTCAGTTTCGCCGCGCAGGCAGGAGAACGCATTGCCATCCTTGGGCCAAGCGGCGCAGGTAAAAGTACGCTGCTTAGTCTGATCGGTGGCTTTTTGCCGATCAACCAAGGTGCGCTAATCATGAACGGCACCGATCACACGCACAGCGTGCCGGCGGTGCGTCCGGTGTCGATGCTGTTTCAGGAGAACAACCTGTTCCCGCATCTTACCGTGCAACAAAATATGGGATTGGGTTTGCATCCGGGTCTGAAATTAACCGGCGAACAGCAGCAACAAATCGCTGAGATTGCTGAGCAAACCGGCTTGCAGGAATTACTGGCGCGCTTGCCGGGCCAGCTTTCAGGCGGTCAACGTCAGCGCGTGGCCTTGGCGCGTTGCCTGCTGCGCAATCAGCCGATCTTGTTGCTGGATGAACCGTTCTCGGCACTCGATCCGGCGTTACGTGGCGAGATGTTGCAACTGGTGCGTTCCGTATGCAAAAGCCGCAATATCACGTTGTTGATGGTGTCGCACAGCCTGGAAGATGCGCAGCAAATCGCAGCGCGCAGTTTGGTGATCGTCGATGGGCGTATTTATTGGGATGGAAGAACCGAGAGTTTGCTGCGCGGTGAAGGTCCAGCCGCCGCCATCCTTGGCGTGCAGGCGCGTTAAGCGAAGAACACTTTCCACAGCAATTGGCGGAAGATCGGCATCATCGGATGGAACTGAATGGCGACAAATGCGCCGACACCGATCGCTGCTGCCAGCGGCGCCAGCCAGCGCAGACGCGCAAGCGGCAGATATTTGGTTGCCCAATCCTGGGTTTTGCCGCTGCGCCACCAGCGCCACATCAACCAACCGCCCATCCACACCAGCAGCGCCACCAGCAACAACAGCCATTTAAAACTGCCGCCCTGCGCGGCCTGCGGCACATCGATCGCCACGCCAGCCAGAATGCCCGGCATCAAATAGGCGGGCGGCCAAAGAATACAGCCGATGAGATTTGGCGGCAGAAACTTGCGT
The DNA here is from genome assembly GCF_039594315.1 of Pantoea sp. Lineage (GTDB taxonomy): Bacteria > Pseudomonadota > Gammaproteobacteria > Enterobacterales > Enterobacteriaceae > Pantoea. The sequence continues at coordinate 7,672 of NZ_JBCNNP010000066.1, read as the reverse complement.
ACCGGCAACTCCAGCATCCCCGCGGCTAGCGGGATCAGCGGGCGCGTCGGTCCAACAAAGCGGCCGACCAGAATGGTGAACATGCTGTGTTCGTGCAGCGCGTGCTCGGTTTTATCGAGCAAACCTTTGTATTTTTGAATGTATTTCCAGCGATGCAGCGGCCCCTGAAACTTCCAGCCGATGCCATAGGAAACCCAATCACCGATCAAGCAGCCAGCAAAGCCCGCCGCCCACGCCGGATAAAGCCCAATTTGTCCACTGCCGACCAGCGCCCCAAGGCTGGCCATTAAAACCGTGCCCGGCAACAGCAATCCCACGAAGGCCAGCGACTCAAGGAAAGTCACTAGCGCTACGGCGATCAGCGCGTACTCCAGCGATTGCGAAAACAGGTGTTGAATCCAGGCTTCCATAAATATCCTCTGCGGAATATAGAGGCTGGATTGTCCAGAGCCAGCCTCTCACCGTCAAGGCAAGAATTGTAGGAGGATGTTGACATTGTGCTGACAATTTCACCAGCCAAATGCACTGTATAAACATCCATGATATACTTTCACTAATTCATTTCCTGGAGTTCCCGTGACCGATCCGCGCGCAGGTTTTCTGCTTACCCGACACTGGCGAGACACGCCAACTGGCAGCGAAGTGGTGCTGTGGCTGGCGACCGACGACGGCCCGCAGCGGCTGGTGCTGCCGGCGCAGGAATCGGTGGCGTTTATTCCGCAGGAGTTTCGTGAGCAAACCGAAGCACTAATAAAAGATGAACGCCACACGCGAGTTCAAGCGCTTGAGCTCAGGGATTTTCGCCGCCGTCCGGTGTTTGGCCTCTATTGCCACAGCAATCGCCAACTGCAAAATCTGGAAAAACGCCTGCGCGAAAGCGGTATTCCTGTCTACGAAGCCGATATTCGTCCACCCGAACGTTATTTGATGGAGCGCTTTATCACCGCGCCAGTGTGGTTTAGTGGCGATGTGCGCGGCGACAGCGTGGTGAATGCGCGTCTCAAGCCGCATCCTGATTACCGTCCGCAGTTGAAATGGGTTTCACTGGATATTGAAACTACCCAGCACGGCGAGCTGTATTGTATCGGCTTAGAGGGCTGCGGCCAGCGCCAGGTTTACATGCTGGGTCCGCCAAACGGCGATGCCAGCGCGCTGGATTTCGAGCTGATCTATGTCGATAGCCGTCCACAGTTGCTGGAGCAGCTTAACGCGTGGTTTGCGCGCAACGAACCGGATGTGATCATTGGCTGGAATGTGGTGCAATTCGATCTGCGCGTGTTGCAGAAACACGCCGATCGCTATGGGATTCCGTTGCGTTTGGGGCGGCAAAATCAGGCGCTGGAGTGGCGCGAACACGGTTTCAAACCTGGCGTGTTCTTCGCGCAGGCTAACGGCCGCTTGATCATTGATGGTATCGACGCGCTGAAATCCGCGTTCTGGGATTTCCCCTCATTCAGCCTTGAAGCAGTATCGCGCCAGTTACTCGGCGAAGGCAAAGCCATCGACAATCCATGGGATCGCATGGAAGAGATCAACTGGCGCTTTGCCCACGATAAACCGGCGCTGGCGAAATACAATCTCAAGGATTGCGAGCTGGTGACACGCATTTTCCAGCATACCGCCATCATGCCGTTCCTGCTGGAGCGCGCCACGGTCAACGGTTTAGCGGTGGATCGCCACGGCGGATCGGTGGCGGCTTTTGGCCATCTGTATATTCCGCGCATGCATCGCGCCGGATTTGTCGCGCCCAATCTGGGCGAAGTGGCACCCGAAGCCAGCCCCGGCGGCTACGTGATGGATTCGCGGCCCGGTTTGTACGATTCGGTGCTAGTGCTGGATTATAAAAGCCTCTATCCCTCAATTATTCGCACCTTCCTGATTGATCCGGTTGGCCTGGTCGAAGGTCTGGCGCATCCCGATGATACCGATTCGGTACCCGGCTTCCGCAACGCGCGTTTCTCGCGTGAAACGCACTGTTTACCCGCTATCGTCGAGCAAATCTGGCAAGGACGTGAAGCGGCCAAACGCGACGGCAACAAACCGCTGTCGCAGGCGTTGAAGATCATCATGAACGCCTTTTACGGCGTGTTAGGCACCAGCGCTTGCCGTTTCTTCGATCCGCGTCTGGCTTCATCAATCACCCTGCGCGGCCACGCCATCATGCAGCAGACGCGAGAATTGATTGAAGCCGAAGGATTTGATGTCATTTATGGCGACACCGATTCGACGTTCGTCTGGCTAAAAAGCGCACACAGTGAAGAAGATGCGGCGGCGATTGGTCGGCGTCTGGCGCAACAGGTGAACGATTGGTGGCAACAGCATCTGCAACAAACCTATGGTTTAAGCAGTGCGCTGGAGCTGGAGTACGAAACCCACTTTTGCCGTTTCCTGATGCCAACTATCCGCGGTGCCGAGCAAGGCAGCAAAAAGCGTTATGCCGGGATGATTCGCAGCGATAGCAGCGAACGTTTGGTGTTTAAAGGGCTGGAATCGGTAAGAACGGATTGGACGCCGCTGGCGCAGCAGTTCCAGCAAAATCTGTATGGCCGCATTTTCCGTGGTGAGCCGTGGCAAGATTACATCCGTGAAACCGTGGCAAAATTACTGGCGGGCGAATTAGACGATCATCTGATTTACAAAAAACGGCTGCGTCGTGCGTTGAAAGATTACGAACGCAATGTGCCGCCGCACGTACGCGCCGCGCGCCTTGCCGATGAGCAAAACCGCAAGTTACAGCGCCCGTTGCAGTATCAAAATGGCGGTTCGATTCGCTATGTGATGGCGACCGGTGGACCAGAACCGCTTGAGGCGCGCATCACCCCGCTCGACTACGATCATTACGTCAGCAAACAGCTGCAACCGGTGGCTGATGGCATTTTACCGTTCGTTGGTGATGACTTTGCTACACTGATCACTGGGCAGTTGGGGCTTTTTTGACAGGTGACGAATGCCTTGTCATCCAGTACCATAGCGCCCTTCCTGATTCTCACCGCACACACAATCTGACCAAACTCCCGTTTGGCGGTTGGGTATTGCCTGAGTACAGGTGAACTTCTTTATGGCATGTCAGAGAGTCGAGCTAAAAATATATGGTTTTTACACTGGGTCAGCGCTGGATTAGTGATACGGAAAGTGAACTGGGATTAGGCACGGTTGTGGCGATCGATACGCGCATGATCACCATGCTTTTTCCGGCAACCGGCGAAAATCGCCTGTACGCCCGAAATGATTCTCCCGTCACACGTGTGATTTTCAATCCGGGCGACACCATCACCAGCCACGAAGGCTGGCAGATGTGCGTTGATGAAGTCCGCAACGATAACGAATTAATGACTTACATCGGCACACGTCTGGATACCGCAGAAACTGGCGTGACCATGCGTGAAACCATGCTGGACAGCAAGCTGGTGTTCAGCAAGCCGCAGGATCGCCTGTTCGCCGGTCAGCTCGACCGCATGGACCGCTTTGCGCTGCGTTTCCGCGCGCGCAAATATCACAGTGAACAATATCGCCTGCCGATCAGTGGACTGCGCGGCATGCGAACCAACCTGATTCCACACCAATTACATATCGCCCACGACGTCGGTCGTCGTCATGCGCCGCGCGTATTGCTGGCCGATGAAGTCGGTTTGGGTAAAACCATCGAAGCCGGGATGATCATCCAGCAACAGTTGCTGGCTGGTCGTGCCGAGCGCGTACTGATCGTGGTGCCGGAAACCCTGCAACATCAGTGGCTGGTGGAGATGCTGCGTCGCTTCAACCTGCGCTTTGCGCTGTTTGATGACGACCGTTTTACCGAAGCGCAGCACGACAGCGATAACGCCTTCGAAACCGAGCAGTTGATTATTTGCTCGCTGGATTTCGTGCGTCGTAACAAGCAGCGTTTGGAATTGCTGGCCGACGCTGATTGGGATCTGCTGGTGGTCGATGAAGCGCATCACCTCGCATGGAGCGAAGAAGCACCAAGTCGCGAATATCAGGTCATCGAGCAACTGGCAGAAAAAACGCCGGGCGTATTACTGCTGACCGCCACACCAGAACAGCTCGGTTTAGAGAGCCATTTTGCCCGTCTACGCCTGCTTGATCCGAATCGTTTCCACGATTTCAGCGTGTTTGTTGAAGAGCAGCAGAATTTTCGTCCGGTGGCCGATGCGGTGAGTTCCTTGCTGGCCGATCACGCCATCAGCAAAGACGAAATGAACCTGATCAATGATTTGATCGGTGAACAAGATATCGAGCCGCTGCTGCAAGTCGCCAATAGCGATCGCGACGGCAAAGAAGATGCGCGCAAAGAACTGGTTTCAATGTTGATGGATCGCCACGGCACCAGCCGCGTGTTGTTCCGTAACACCCGCAACGGCGTGAAGGGCTTCCCGAAACGCGAACTGCATCAGATCCGCTTGCCTCTCCCGGCGCAGTATCAAACCGCCATCAAAGTCTCTGGCATCATGGGTACGCGTAAAAGTGCCGAAGAACGCGCGCGCGACATGCTGTACCCCGAGAAAATTTATCAGGAATTTGAAGGCGACAGCGGCACGTGGTGGAACTTCGATCCGCGCGTTGAATGGTTGATGGGTTATCTCACCAGCAACCGCAAAGAGAAAGTGCTGGTGATTTGCGCGCAAGCCGCCACCGCGTTGCAACTGGAACAAGTGCTGCGTGAACGCGAAGGTATTCGTGCGGCGGTGTTCCACGAAGGTTTGTCGATTATTGAACGCGACCGCGCCGCGGCCTTCTTCGCGTCTGAAGAAGATGGCGCACAAGTGCTGCTGTGCTCGGAAATCGGTTCTGAAGGCCGTAACTTCCAGTTCGCCAGCCGTTTAGTGATGTTCGATCTGCCGTTTAACCCGGATCTGCTGGAACAGCGTATTGGTCGTCTTGATCGTATCGGCCAGATGCATGACATTCAGATTCTGGTGCCGTGGCTGGAAAAAACCGCCCAGGCAGTATTGCTGCGTTGGTATAACGAAGGGCTGGACGCGTTTGAACATACTTGCCCAACTGGCCGCGCGATTTATGACAAAGAGTACAGCCAGTTAATTGAGTACCTCGCCGCACCGGAAAATCCGCAAGGTTTGGATGAGTTCATCGCCGAGAGCCGCAAACAGCATGATGCGCTGAAGTCCCAACTGGAACAGGGCCGCGATCGCCTGCTGGAACTCAACTCCAACGGCGGCGAAGCGGCACAAGCGCTAGCGAATGCCATTGGCGAGCAGGACAACGACACCGATCTGGTGAACTTTGCGCTGAACCTGTTCGATATCGTCGGTATCAATCAGGAAGATCGTAGCGATAGTTTGATCGTGCTGACGCCATCCGATCACATGTTGGTACCTGATTTCCCTGGCTTGCCGGAAGATGGCTGCACCGTCACCTTCAACCGTAATCAGGCGCTGTCACGCGAAGATACCCAGTTCATTACCTGGGAGCATCCGCTGATCCTTAACGGTCTTGACCTGATTCTTTCTGGCGATACCGGCAGTTGTGCGCTGTCGCTGCTGAAGAACAAGGCGCTGCCGGTCGGTACACTGCTGGTCGAGATGATTTATGTGGTTGAAGCGCAAGCACCGAAAAGCCTGCAACTCACCCGCTTCCTGCCGCCAACGCCAGTTCGTTTGTTGATGGATCGCGCGGGCAATAACCTGGCGGGCAAAGTCGAGTTTGAAAGCTTTAACCGCCAGCTGAATGCGGTAAATCGTCATACCGGCAGCAAGCTGGTGAATGCGGTGCAGCAAGATGTGCACGAGATTCTGACGCAGGCGGAAAAAGTGATTGTGCCGGAAGCGCAGGCGATTATCGCGGCGGCGAAAGTGGAAGCCGAAGAGAAACTTGGCGCTGAACTGTCGCGTCTCGAAGCGCTGAAAGCGGTCAACCCCAACATCCGTGATGATGAAGTTGAAGCGCTGGAAAGCAATCGCGAACAGGTACTGGACAGCCTCGGCGATGCCGGCTGGCGCCTGGATGCGCTGCGCCTGATCGTTGTGACGCACCAATAATGTTCTGGACCACGACAACATGCTGATGGAACCTTACAACCCGCCGCTCGAACCCTGGCTGCATATTTTGTATCAGGACGAGCACATTATAGTGGTGAATAAACCGAGCGGGTTGCTGTCGGTGCCGGGCCGCCTCGAGGAGCACAAAGATAGCGTGATGACGCGCATTCAGCGTGACTTCCCGCAGGCGGAATCGGTGCATCGGCTGGATATGGCCACCAGCGGCGTGATTGTTGTGGCGTTGAACAAGGTGGCAGAACGTGAGTTGAAGCGGCAGTTTCGTGAGCGCGAGCCATCGAAATACTATGTGGCGCGCGTTTATGGACATCCAGCGGCAGAAAAAGGGTTAATTGATTTGCCGCTGATTTGCGATTGGCCGAACCGGCCGAAGCAGATGGTGTGTTTCGAGAACGGCAAAGCGGCGCAAACGGAGTATCAGGTTTTGGAGTTCGAGGCCAGCAACAGCGCACGCGTGCAGCTGAAGCCGATTACCGGTCGTTCGCATCAGTTGCGCGTGCATTTGCTGGCGCTGGGCCACCCAATTCTCGGCGACCGCTTTTATGCGCATGAAGAGGCGTTGGCGATGGCACCGCGTTTGCAACTGCATGCCGAGTCGCTAACGATTACCCATCCGGTGTTCGGCAACAGCATGACGTTTCGTCAGCCGGCAGATTTTTAGGGTTGGAGTGTGCTGTCCCTCATCCCAACCTTCTCCCGCAGGCGGGAGAGGGTTAGGGTGAGGGGAAACGCGCTCTATTTAAATCCCTTCTCCTTACGAATCAAATCGTAAGCCGCCTGAATTTCCTGCGCTTTCTGTTTCGCCATCTCCATCATTTCCGGCGGTAAACCTTTTGCCACCAACTTATCGGGATGATGCTCGCTCATTAACTTGCGGTAGGCACGCTTGATGGTGGTGCCATCATCACTGCTTTTCACGCCGAGCACGCTGCACGCATCCTCCAACGTTGGACCACGTTTGGCCTGCTGATACGCGCCGCCGCCATACGATGAACCGCCGCCGCCAAATTGCTGGCCGCCTTCCATCATGCGCAGGAACTGATCGAACTGCGCGCGGGAAATACCGAGCTCTTCAGCAATCACATACAACACCTGACGCTCGTTGGGATGCAGCGAACCATCGGCAAACGCTGCCTGAATCTGAATTTCCAGAAACATCCGAATCAAATCGAAACGACCAAAGCAGGCGCTGCGCAGCTCACGCAGTTTATTGCGCAGCGGATAGTCGCTCTGCTTGCCTTCACGAAACGCGCGTTGTGCAGCGGTACGCGCATCACCGTGCAACTGCATGCGATCCATAAATAAGGAAGCAATCTGAATATCAGCTTCAGTAACGCGCCCTTTTGACTTGGTCAAATGGCCCATCACCTGGAAAGTGGTGCTGAAGAACAGCGTTTGACGCGCCTGGTTATTGGCAAAATAACCCTGTCCTTTCACGCTACGTACTTTGTCAAACATGTGACCAATGATCAGACCCAGTACAATGCCCCAAAAGCCTGCCCCGGAAAATATGCCGAGCATCAGACCAATAACTTTTCCCCAGTAGCGCATAAACTCCTCAATTCGCCATGCTTGCGGCTGAAAATTGCATTATCATACCTGTCATTTATCTCAGCGCCTAACGGCAACGCGGACAGACAAGGATTAACACTGGCGCA
>NZ_JBCNNP010000065.1:0-19662 GCF_039594315.1 Pantoea sp. | reverse complement strand
GTATTAAAATGCCACCCTTTGAACCCGGGTGGTGACGATCCTGTGCCGCCAAAAACCTTTGATACCAGAGAACATTAACGATGGATTCGCAACGCAATCTCTTTCTCATCGCTTTTCTGTTCGTGTCGTTTATGATCTGGCAAGCATGGCAGACGGACCACGCTCCGCAGCCACAGCAGACCCAGACCACGCAAAACACGAGTAGCGCAGCGGGTGATGCCGCCACTTCCGGCGTGCCGGCTAGCGGACAGGGTAAAACGATCACCGTTAAGACTGATGTCCTGTCACTCAACATCAATACACGCGGTGGCGATATTGAGCAGGCTGAGTTGCTGACTTACCCAGACAAACTGGGTTCAGATGCACCTTTCCAACTGCTTGAAACCACTCCAGCTTTCGTTTACCAGGCGCAGAGCGGCCTAACCGGTCGTAATGGCCCGGATAACCCGAACAATGGCGCACGTCCGCTGTACACCACCGCACAAGACAGCTTCACCATGGCTGATGGCCAGAGCGAACTGCGTGTGCCGCTGACCTGGACCGGTGAAAATGGCGTGGTTTACACCAAAACCTTCGTCTTCAAGCGTGGCGAATACGCGGTAAACGTCGACTACAACATCAACAACACCACCCAGCAGCCGCTGGAAGTGGCGATGTTTGGTCAGTTGAAGCAGACCATCGAAGTGCCTAAGCACCGCGATACCGGCAGCAACAACTTTGCTCTGCATACCTTCCGTGGTGCAGCGTACTCCACAAGCGATGCGAAATACGAAAAATACAAATTCGATACCATCGCGGATAACGAGAACCTGAACACCACTACCGGCAACGGATGGGTGGCAATGCTGCAACAGTATTTTGCGACCGCTTGGGTGCCGCGCACTCAGGGTAACAATCAGCTGTATACCAGCAACCTCGGCAACGGCGTTGCGGCAATTGGTTATAAATCTGCCCCAGTGACCGTTGGCGCGGGCGCACAGCAAGAACTTGGCGCAACGCTGTGGGTTGGCCCGGAAATTCAGGACAAAATGGCGGCCATCGCGCCTCACCTGGATTTGACCGTGGATTACGGTTGGTTGTGGTTCATCTCGCAGCCACTGTTCAAACTGCTGAAATTCCTGCACAGCTTCATCGGTAACTGGGGCTTCTCCATTATCGTTATCACCTTCATCGTGCGTGGCATCATGTATCCGCTGACTAAAGCGCAGTACACCTCGATGGCGAAGATGCGTATGCTGCAGCCGAAAATTCAGGCGATGCGTGAACGTTTAGGCGATGACAAGCAGAAGCAGAGCCAGGAAATGATGGCGCTGTATAAAGCTGAGAAAGTGAACCCGCTGGGCGGCTGCTTGCCACTGGTTATCCAGATGCCAATCTTCCTCGCCTTGTACTACATGCTGTCTGGCTCGGTTGAGCTGCGTCATGCACCGTTTGTACTGTGGATTCACGACTTGTCTGCGCAGGATCCGTTCTACATTCTGCCGATTGTCATGGGTATCACCATGTTCTTCATTCAGAAGATGTCACCGACCACCGTGACCGATCCGATGCAGCAGAAGATCATGACTTACATGCCGGTTATCTTTACCGTGTTCTTCCTGTGGTTCCCATCAGGTCTGGTGCTGTACTACATCGTCAGCAACCTGGTTACCATTCTCCAGCAGCAGCTGATTTATCGCGGCCTGGAAAAACGTGGCTTGCATAGCCGCGACAAGAAGAAAGCGTAACGTCTGACTGCACCAGCAGCAGCGTATACTCAAGGGGCGGCATTTATGTCGCCCTGTTTTTTTGTTTTGAGAAAAGGTGAATTATGAGCCACAGCGACACCATCGTTGCCCAAGCTACGCCTCCCGGCCGAGGCGGCGTCGGCATTTTGCGTATCTCCGGTGCCAAAGCGGCTGATGTCGCGCAAGCGGTGCTGGGCAAGCTGCCGAAGCCACGCTATGCCGATTATCTGCCGTTTACCGATGCCGATGGAAGCGTGCTCGATCAGGGCATCGCGCTGTGGTTTCCAGGTCCGAACTCTTTTACCGGTGAAGATGTACTGGAGCTGCAAGGACACGGCGGGCCAGTAATTCTCGATCTGCTACTGAAACGCATCGTCGCTCTGCCAGGTTTGCGTATCGCGCAGCCGGGTGAATTCTCTGAACGCGCTTTCCTCAACGACAAACTCGATTTGGCACAAGCTGAAGCGATTGCCGATCTGATCGATGCCAGTTCAGAACAAGCCGCACGCTCGGCAGTCAATTCGCTGCAAGGCGCATTTTCGCTGCGCATTAATGCGCTTGTGGAAGCACTTACTCACCTGCGCATCTATGTGGAAGCAGCTATCGACTTCCCGGATGAAGAGATCGATTTCCTTTCTGACGGCAAAATCGAAGCGCAATTGAATGTGGTGATCGGCGATCTCGACGGCGTGCGCGCCGAAGCGCGTCAGGGCAGCCTGTTGCGTGAAGGCATGAAAGTGGTGATTGCTGGACGCCCAAATGCCGGTAAATCCAGCTTGTTGAATGCGTTAGCCGGTCGCGAAGCGGCGATTGTTACCGACATCGCGGGCACCACGCGCGACGTGTTGCGCGAGCATATCCACATTGACGGCATGCCGCTGCACATCATTGATACCGCTGGCCTGCGTGAAGCCAGCGATGAAGTGGAACGCATTGGTATTGAACGTGCGTGGCAGGAAATTGAGCAAGCGGATCGCGTGCTGTTCATGGTTGACGGCACCACCACTGATGCCACCGAAGCCGCCGCCATTTGGCCGGATTTCGTGGCGCGTTTGCCCGATGCGCTGCCGATTACCGTGGTACGCAACAAAGCAGATATGACGGGAGAAGTGCTGGGCCTAACCGAAGTGAATGGCCACTCACTGATTCGCCTCTCGGCGCGCACCGGCGAAGGTGTTGATGCCCTGCGCGATCACTTGAAACAGAGCATGGGTTTCTCCGGCAATATGGAAGGTGGATTCCTCGCACGTCGCCGCCATCTGCAAGCGTTGGAGTTAGCAGCCACTCACTTGCAACAGGGCAAACACCAGCTGCTTGGCGCGTGGGCCGGAGAATTACTGGCCGAAGAGTTACGTTTGGCGCAGCAGGCGCTGAGCGAAATCACCGGCGAGTTCACCTCCGACGATTTGCTGGGCAGGATCTTCTCTAGTTTCTGTATTGGTAAGTAATCTCATCACCTTTTACACGCTATAACCGGTAAACATCGTTTTACCGGTTATAGCGTGTAGCCAATCATGCATGTTTGTTATTTGGCTGCCCTTGCGCTTTGCAGTATAACGATCGGTGCCCGGCTAAAAGCGCATCGGTGTCCGGGTACATTTTTATTCATGCCAAACATTCGGCGCGCATTTGCCGCCTGAACAGGAGAGAAACATGAGTACAACGCTCGACAGCGTGGCGCTGAACGCGCTGTTCAATGAAGCCCGCACCCACAGCTATTGGCAGGACAAACCGGTTTCGCAGGATGTGTTGAAGCAGCTCTACAATCTGACCGCGCTGGGCCCAACCTCGGCTAACTGCTCGCCGGGGCGTTTCGTGTTTGTCACGTCAAAAGAAGGCAAAGAGAAGCTCAAGCCCGCGCTCTCTTCTGGCAACGTCGATAAAACCATGGCTGCACCGGTAACGGTGATTGTGGCGTGGGATCCTGAATTCTACGAAGCGCTGCCGAAGCTGTTCCCGCACGGCGATGCGCGTAGCTGGTTCACCAGCAGCCCGGATCTGGCCAAAGAAACCGCCTTCCGCAATAGCAGCTTACAAGCAGGTTACTTGATCCTGGCGGCGCGTTCGTTGGGATTGGATGCTGGCCCGATGTCCGGTTTTGATCCATCGAAAGTGAATGAAGCGTTCTTCAGCGAGAACAAATGGCAGGTTAACTTATTGATCAATCTCGGTTATGGCGAAGCCAGCAAACTGCATGCGCGTTTGCCGCGTCTGGGCTTTGATGAAGCCAGCACCTTTGCTTGATTGATTAAAAACAGGCGTCGGACTCACGCGCGACGCCTGTTTTTACGCGGTTATCCCAGCGAATGAAAACCGCTGTTGAAGTAGATCATCGGCTCTGCCGCTTCACCTGGCAGAGCAATCCCCACAATGCGCGCCAGCAGCACGCTGTGCGTGTTCCACTCCACTACTTTATCCAGCTGGCAATCGAAGCTCACCAGCGCATCAGCCAACACCGGCGCGCCGGTATTTAGCGTCTGCCATGTGCCGGTTTGAAAACGCTCGTCGCGGCGAGAGGATTGGCTGAACTGCGCACATAAATCGCTGTGCTGTTCGCGCAGCACGTTGACGGCAAACTGCCCAGCGGCAACAAAAGCATCGTGACTGGAAGCGCTACGATTGACGCACACCAGCAAACTTGGCGGTTCAGCCGCCAGTGAGCTAACTGAAGTGGCAATCAGCCCCAGTTTTTCGCCCTGAAATTCGGTAGTAACCAGAGAAACGCCCGCGGTTAAGCGGCGCATGCCGTGACGAAACTCATCAAGCGAGATCGATTCCTGGCGAGAAATAGCAGTATCCGACATAAGAAAACTCCGACGTGCCTGATGTTGCAATGCGCACGATTGGCAGATGAATGAATAGTTAGCGCACTTCGATGTGCCTTTTTACTGCCCAAATCCTACACCACATCACACAGTTAGGCACTCAATCCAACGTTAAACTGCAAAAGCGTTCTAAGCAAAGCCGCGAACTGGGATTGTCAATTCACTTCGTCCTTATCTGAATTTCGGCTATTCCATCTTAAGCCGGATGCAAACCCATGAGAAAATTCTTACAATAGCAATTGATGATTATTCGACCATTTTCACGGAGCGACAGATGGCTAGTCATTTTGTTCGTTGGATAGGTAATCCGACCTTCTCATCCGAGAATCCGCGCATCCCGCAGGATGTGATTCAGAGTGCCGATCGCTTTCCCGACAAGCGTCGCGGACGCTTTCTGGCGGCCCGCGAATTGCTGGCGCAACTGATGCTGCGCGTCTATGGCATTCGCGAACTTCCCGCGCTGGTGACCACTAGCAGCGGGCGACCTTGTTTTGCCGATCCTAATCTGCCTGATTTCAGTATTTCCTATGCGGGGAATACCATTGGCGTTTTGCTGGCGGAAGAAGGCGGACGAGCGGGATTGGATATGGAGATTGTGCGCGCGCACAGCCGTCAAACGCAGGATATGCTGACGCAGGATCTCTCTTCCGGCGAGAAAGCGTGGATCAACGCGCAGCAAGATTTTATGGAAGCGCTGACGCAAATCTGGACGTTACGCCAAAGCATTCTCAAACTTACCGGCGAAAGCGACAGCGGCATCGATTCCTTGCGCTTGCATCCCGCGGCCGGGCGGCTGCGATCCAGCGTGTTTCCGGATATTCAGGCAGTTTGCGACGCTGAGCCAACCTTGGTGTGGTCTTGCGCGTTGTCGCCAGGCACCGAACGCTTACGTTTGTGGGAGATTGATGGCGCGCAACAGTGGCAAGCGCTGCGCGATATTGAGATGAGCAAACCGAATATTGGGCCGCGTACCTTGCGCCTGACCAGTTTGGTCGCGCCGCAGGAAATCGGACATCCATAATAAAACAGGCCGCAATCGCGGCCTGATTCATTTAGTGTGCGTCGATAAAGACGATTTTCAGCACAAACAGCAGCGCCACTACCACCACGCACGGGCTGATTTCACGCCAACGGCCAGTTCCCAACTTCATCACGCAGTACGAAATAAAGCCCAGCGCGATACCTTCGGTGATCGAGAAGCTAAATGGCATCATCGCCGCGGTAACAAACGCCGGAACCGCTTCGGTGAGATCGTCCCATTGCACACGTGACAGCGATGCTGTCATTAGGACGCCGACATAAATCAACGCGCCCGCCGCCGCATACGACGGCACCATCGCGGCCAGCGGTGACAGGAACATCACCAGCAGGAACAGGACGCCGGTAATCACCGCCATCAAACCGGTGCGGCCACCAATCGAAACGCCTGACGAGCTTTCTATGTAGGCGGTAACGGAAGAGGTGCCGATAAGCGAGCCAGTGACCGAACTGATGCTGTCGACGTACAGCGCCTGCTTCATGCGCGGGAATGTGCCTTTCTCGTCGGTTAATCCGGCTTTATCGGTCACACCAATCAGCGTGCCGGACGAATCGAATAAGTTGACCAGCATAAAGGAGAAGATCACACCGGCCATGCCGATGTTAAACGCGCCTTTGATATCCACTTGGCCGACAACGGAAGTGATCGCAGGCGGCGCCGCGAACACGCCGCTGAATTTCACGTCGCCGATAATCAGCCCCAACACGGTGGTGACCACAATCGACACCAGCACCGCCGCGTGAATGTTACGCGAAGCCAGAATAGCGATGATGAAGAAGCCGAGCGCGCCCAACAACACGCTGTGCGAAGTCAGATTGCCCACCGCCACGATGGTGTCGGGATTCGGCACGATGATACCGGCGTTTTTCAGTCCCATCATGGCAATGAACAGGCCGATGCCGGCGGTGATGCCAACGCGCAGACTGAGCGGGATATTGGCAATCATCCAGTAGCGCACGCGCAGCAGCGTGAGGATCAGCAAACCTAAAGCGCCCCAGAAGATCGCGCCCATGCCGATCTGCCACGAATAGCCCATCGCACCAACCACCACAAATGCGAAGAAGGCGTTCAAGCCCATCGCCGGAGCCAGCGCCACTGGCAGATTCGCCACCAGCCCCATCAAGATGCTGCCAAATGCGGCGATCAAGCAAGTGGTGACAAACACCGCTTGGGTATCCATGCCCGCCACGCCGAGAATTTGCGGGTTAACGAAGACGATGTAGACCATCGTCAGGAAAGTGGTGCAACCAGCAATTACTTCGGTACGCACCGTGGTTCCGTGTTCTTGCAACTTGAAAACGCGCTGCAATAGGCCCTGATTATTCATTTCGCTGTTCCGATATAAAAATTTATCGCCGCGTATCCTATAGGCTTTAGCTGCGCAAAACACTGATTTTTGGCAACCGATTGCCCGGGGTCGCTTTCTGCGCTCAGTGCGCTAGAGTGTCAGCTTATTGTTTAACAAAAGGATGATGTGCGATGTCGGTTGAATGTATTTTTTTTGATTGCGATGGCACGCTGGTCGACAGCGAAGTGATCTGTACGCAGTCCTACGTCAACACCTTTGCCCGTTACGGTATTGAACTCTCTTTGCAGCAAATGTTTGAAAAGTACAAAGGGGTGAAGCTTTACGACATCGTGCGTGACGTACTGGCTGAGCATCAGCTTGAGTTGCCACTGGAAGAAGTAGAAACCGCCTACCGCGCAGAAGTGGCGCGTCTGTTTGATCTCGATTTGCAGCCGATTGCCGGTGCCAAAGCGTTGGTTGAGAGTGTTAAAGCGCCGATGTGCGTGGTCTCTAACGGCACGGTGAAGAAGATGCAGCATTCGCTGGGATTAACTGGCATGTTGCCGTATCTCGACGGGAAGTTGTATAGCGGTTATGACATCAACCATTGGAAGCCGGATCCTGAGTTGATGTATCACGCAGCCGAGCAGATGCAGGTGCCGATTGAGAAGTGCATTTTGGTGGATGATTCCGAAGCGGGTGCGCGAGCGGGGATTGCGGCAGGGATTCCCGTGTTTTACTACTGCGCTGATGCGCATAATCCCGAGTTAGATCATCCGTTGGTGACGCGTTTTGAGGATATGGCGCAGTTGCCGGAGTTATGGCGGGCGCGCGGCTGGGATTTGGTTAAGTAGTAAGGTGCGCGCTGTCCCTCATCCCAACCTTCTCCCGCACGCGGGAGAAGGGGCCGATCCAGCTCGGACGTAACAACATCAATTAACCAATCGCACCCAGCGAATCTTCGTTGCTCTGCTTCTTCGGCAGCAGGAATAGCGTCGCAACGATATCCAGCAGGTAAATCAGCGCCAGCAGCGTAATCGCCGCAGTGAACGAGATGTTGGTCGCCAGTAAGCCAATCACTAATGGGCCAAACCCGCCTACGCCGCGTCCTAAGTTGAACAACACGTTCTGTGCCGTGGCGCGTGCCTGCGGCGGGAAAGTGTCGGAAATCAGCGCGCCGTAGCCACCAATCATGCCATTGACGAACATGCCCATGATCGCGCCGGTAAACAGCATCACGGTAGGATCGCGCAGTTGTGCATAAACCACCACCATCGCCACCGCGCCAAACTGATATAGCAGGAAGATTTTCCAGCGCGCGAAGCGATCGGCCAACACGCCAAACAGCCAGATGCCGAACGTCATGCCGACCACCGTTACCGCGGTCCACAAGCCTGATTTAGTCAGGCTGAAGCCGAAGTTGGATGACAGATAGCTCGGCATCCAGATCATTAAGCCGTAGTAACCGAAGTTCTGCACCGAACAAAGAATCAAAATACCCAGGCTGGCTTTGCTGGTGGCGCGATCGGCAAACAGCATTTTCAAGCGTGCGGTGAAGGAGAGATGCGGGGTTTTATCAACGTGGCGGGTAAACTCTTTCGGCTCGCCCATGCTGCGACGAATCACAAATGACACCAGCGCGGGCAGCAAACCGACCAGGAACATGCCGCGCCAGCCAATCACGCTTAGCAGTGGTGGTGTGATAAAGGCCGCCAGCAACACACCTAACTGCCAACCGATCCCCACCCACGCCGAGGCGCGGTTACGCTTCTCTTTCGGCCAGGCTTCGGCGATCAGCGCCATGCCAATGCCGAACTCGCCGCCTAAACCTACGCCCGCCAGCGTGCGATACGCCAGCAGATCCCAATAACCTTGCGCCACCGCACACAAACCGGTGAACACCGAGAACATCAAAATGGTGACAGTCAAAATACGGATGCGGCCATAACGATCGCTAAGGTGACCAAATACGATGCCGCCAATCACCGCGCCAATCAGCGTCCAGGTGACCAACGAACCGGCTTGAGAAGGATCGAGCGCTAAGGAGACGCTGATCGCTGGCAGCATAAAGCCGAGAATCAGCAGATCAAATCCGTCCATCGCGTAGCCGCTGATGGCAGCAACCATGGCTTTCGCGGGCGTTATGGCTTGTTTTTTAGGTATTGGGGAAGACATGTAACAGCACCTGGCAGAAAAAAGTGCGCCAAGTATAAAGAGAGGGTCGCGCGGAGAACAGGCAGAATTTGAACAGACTGCCTGTTAACCTCAGCGGCAACAGGCAGTCAAAGCGTCAATCAAGAGGGTTTATTGCTACCGTCGTCGCCCGACAGCAGTTCATCCAGCTTGTCGCCACCCACATGGCGGAAATCCTGACCTTTTACGAAATAGAAGATAATTTCGCAGATGTTCTGGCAGCGATCGCCGATACGCTCGATGGCGCGCGCGCAGAATAGCGCAGTCAACACGCTTGGAATGGTACGCGGATCTTCCATCATATAGGTCATCAACTGACGCACGATGCCTTCGTACTCTTTATCTACCTTCTTGTCTTCACGGTAAATTTTGATGGCTTCGTTAAGATCCATGCGCGCAAACGCATCCAGCACGTCATGCAGCATTTGTACGGTGTGATGACCCAGCGCTTCAAGGCTTACCAGCAGCGGCAAATGCTGTTGGCTGAACTTCTCCAGCGCGGTGCGGCTGATTTTCTCCGCGACGTCACCAATACGTTCCAGCTCAGAGATGGTCTTGATGATCGCCATCACCAGGCGCAAGTCGCTGGCGGTTGGCTGACGCTTGGCGATGATGCGCACGCAGGCTTCATCAATCTCCACTTCCATCATGTTGACCTTCTGGTCGCCATCAATGACGTGACGCGCCAGTTCACCATCCTGATTGTGCATCGCAGTGATGGCGTCCATCAGCTGCTTCTCAACCATGCCGCCCATGATCATCACTTGGGTGCGAATGTGCTCCAGCTCCGCATTAAACTGACCGGAGATGTGTTTGTTCAGATTTAAATTATCCATGTGCGTCTCCTGAATCAGCCGTAACGACCGGTGATGTAATCTTCGGTCTGCTTCTGTGCGGGCTTAGTGAACAACGTATCGGTATCGCTGAACTCAATCAGTTCGCCCAGATACATGAAAGCGGTGTGATCGGAACAACGCGCAGCCTGCTGCATGTTGTGCGTCACGATAACCACGGTGTAATCCTGCTTCAGCTCGGTGATCAGCTCTTCGATACGACCGGTGGAGATTGGGTCGAGTGCTGAACACGGCTCATCCAGCAACAACACTTCCGGGCGAATGGCGATGCCGCGCGCGATGCACAAACGCTGCTGCTGGCCGCCAGAAAGACTGTAACCGCTCTGATGCAGCTTGTCTTTGGTTTCATTCCACAGCGCGGCTTTGGTCAGCGCCCACTGCACGCGCTCGTCCATATCGGCACGCGACAATTTCTCAAACAGGCGCACACCAAACGCGATGTTGTCGTAAATCGACATCGGGAATGGCGTTGGCTTCTGGAATACCATGCCAACGCGAGCACGCAGCAGGGCGATATCCTGATGCGATGCCAGAATGTTGTCGCCATCCAGCAGGATGTCACCTTCTGCACGCTGCTCAGGATAGAGCGAGTACATCTTGTTGAAGGTACGCAACAAAGTGGATTTACCGCAGCCTGATGGCCCGATAAACGCCGTTACCTGGTTTTTAGTGATATCCAGGTTGATGTTTTTTAGCGCGTGAAACTTACCGTAATAGAAGTTCAGATTACGGACCTGAATTTTACCGGCTGTTGAAGTCACGTTACTCATTCTCGTCTCTCATGTGCAGCGCCGCCGAAGCCGCGCCGGGAAATTAATGTTTGCTCTTGGCGAAAATCACACGCGCAACAATGTTCAGCAACAGCACGCACATAGTAATAATCAGCACGCCCGCCCAAGCCAGACTTTGCCACTCGGCAAATGGACTCATGGCGAACTTAAAGATGGTGACCGGCAAGTTGGCGATTGGCTGCATCATGTCGGTGCTCCAGAACTGGTTCGACAATGCAGTAAACAGCAGCGGTGCAGTTTCACCGGCAATACGCGCCACGGCCAACAACACACCGGTGATGATGCCGGAAACTGAGGCTTTCAGCGTAATCGCTGAGATCATCTTCCACTTCGGTGTACCCAATGCGTATGCCGCTTCACGCATGCTGTCTGGCACCAGACGCAGCATGTTTTCAGAGGTACGAATCACAATCGGGATTTGCAGCAGCGCCAGCGCCACTACGCCTGCCCAACCGGAGAAGTGCTGCATCTGCGAGACCACGATGGTGTAGACGAACAAGCCCACCACAATCGAAGGTGCTGACAGCAGAATGTCGTTGATGAAGCGAATCACTTCCGCCAGCCAATGTTTACGGCCATATTCGGCGAGATAAATACCGGCCATGATGCCCAACGGCGTTCCGATGATCGTTGACCAGAAAATCAGTAAGCCGCTGCCGACCAGGGCGTTAGCTAAACCACCACCCGCGGTGTTCGGCGGCGGCGTCGATTCGGTAAACAGCGACCAGCTTAAACCATCAACCCCGCGCGTTACGGTGGTGAACAGAATCCACACCAACCAGAACAGGCCGAACGCCATGGTCATCAGCGATAACGTCAGAGCAATTTTGTTTTTAGTACTGCGCCACGCCTGCATTTTGCGGCGGGAGGCTTCCAGCTCAGCGCGAGCCTGAACTTCAATAGCGGTCATGAACGGGCTCCTTCACTCTTCGCCAGGCGCAGGATCATCAATTTAGAGATCGCCAGCACGATAAAGGTAATCACGAACAGAATCAGACCCAGCTCCATCAGCGCAGCAACGTGCACGCCAGATTCCGCTTCGGCGAATTCGTTGGCCAGCGCAGAAGTAATACTGTTGCCCGGCATAAACAGCGATGCGCTATCGAGTTGGTAAGTGTTACCGATGATAAAGGTCACCGCCATGGTTTCACCTAACGCGCGGCCTAAACCGAGCATCACGCCACCGATTACGCCGTTTTTGGTGAACGGCAGCACGATGCGCCAGATCACTTCCCACGTGGTGCAGCCAATGCCGTATGCGGACTCTTTCATCATCACCGGCGTCTGCTCAAACACATCACGCATTACCGAAGCGATGTAAGGAATGATCATGATGGCGAGGATTACGCCAGCAGCAAGAATACCGATACCAAAGGCCGGGCCAGAGAACAGCGCGCCAACAAACGGGATAGTCGATAACACTTCACCAACTGGCGTCTGGAAGTATTGGGCGAACAGCGGCGCAAAGATGAACAAGCCCCACATGCCGTACACAATACTTGGAATTGCCGCCAGCAATTCAATCGCGGTGCCCAGTGGGCGACGCAGCCAGCTCGGTGAAAGTTCAGTCAGGAACAGCGCAATGCCGAAGCTCACCGGCACAGCGATGATCAGCGCAATAATCGAGGTTACGAGGGTGCCGTAAATCGGGACCAGCGCACCAAATTGTTCGTTCGGCGCATCCCAGGTTTTATTCCACAAGAAGGAAAAACCAAATTTTTGGATGCTTGGCCAGGAGGAGAAAATCAGGGAGACGATAATGCCGCCCATCAACAACAACACGATAAGCGCGGATAGCTTGACCAACGCGCCGAAAATCATGTCGCCTTGTTTACCGGGGGCTTTGAACGTCGGCTTAGTGGCAGCCATAGAATTCTCTGTTCTCAGGAGGATGTCAGGGCGGCAATGATGCCGCCCATTGGGTTGGCCAGCCGTGTTGGCTGGCCGGGTCGTTCAATTACTTGTACAGCGCTTTACCGGAGCTATCTTTGATGTTCGCTTTCCAGGCTGCACGAATCTGGTCAGCTACGCTCTGTGGCAGAGCGGCGTAATCCAGAGCCATTGCAGTTTTGCTGCCGCCTTTGTAAGCCCAATCGAAGAATTTCAGCACTTCGCTACCTTTCGCTGCATCAGCTTGCTCTTTGTAAACAAGGATGAAGGTGGTTGAAGTGATTGGCCATGCATCGTTGCCTTTCTGGAAGGTCAGATCCTGTGCAAAAGATTTGCTCCAGTCTGCGCCTTTCGCGGCGTTAGCAAAGCTGGCTTCGCTTGGTGCAACGGCTTTGCCATCGGCATCAACCAGTTTGGTGTAGGTCAGGTTGTTCTGCTTGGCGTATGCGTATTCAACATAACCAATTGAACCTGGCAGACGCTGTACGAATGCGGCTACGCCGTCGTTACCTTTACCGCCCAGACCGGTTGGCCAGTTAACGGTGTTACCTTTACCGATTTTGCTGTTCCACTCTTCGTTCACTTTCGCCAGGTAGCTGGTGAAGACGAATGAAGTACCGGAACCGTCAGCGCGGCGAACCACGTTGATGTTGGTGTCTGGCAGTTTCATGCCTGGGTTCAGTTTAGTGATCGCCGGGTCGTTCCACTTTTTGATGGTACCCAGGTAGATGTCACCTACGGTTTTGCCGTCGAGTGTCAATTCACCTGATTTCACGCCTGGGATGTTAACAGCCAGTACCACGCCACCGATTACGGTAGGGAACTGGAACAGACCGTTTTTCTCCAGATCTTCATCTTTCATTGGCGCATCTGACGCACCGAAATCGACGGTTTTAGCGATGATTTGCTTCACGCCGCCTGAAGAACCAATACCCTGATAGTTAATTTTGCTACCGGTGGCTTGCTGGTACTCTGCTGCCCACTTGGCATAAACCGGTGCCGGGAATGTACCGCCCGCACCAGTCAGATCGGTTGCTGCAAAAGCAGATACCGCGCTTACTGCGAAGGTGGCGGCAAGGATTCGGGCTACGGTGCTACGCATCAGTGTCATGTTCCCTCCAGGGGATTTAAAAAATCAGGCTCAATGCCATTTTAGTAGGAGTCAGTGATTGCTGCTGGAGGGAAAATAGGACAGTTTGATGACAGTCAAATGTACGAAATATTACATTTATATGACAGCGTACAGAAATGAAGCGGGCTCATTGCGAGCCCACTCTTTTAGCAGTTTATTCAACGGTTACCGATTTTGCCAGGTTACGCGGCTGGTCAACATCTGTACCTTTGATTAGAGCCACATGATACGAGAGTAATTGCAGCGGTACGGTGTAGAAAATTGGCGCGATCACCTCTTCTACATGCGGCAATGAGATGATTTTCATGCCATCGCTGTCGCTGAAACCGGCATCCTGATCGGCAAACACGTACAGCAATCCTCCGCGCGCGCGCACTTCTTCGATATTGGATTTCAACTTCTCCAGCAGTTCATTGTTAGGCGCTACCACAATCACCGGCATATCGGCGTCGATCAACGCCAGCGGGCCATGCTTCAGCTCGCCTGCCGCATAGGCTTCGGCATGAATGTAGGAGATCTCTTTCAGCTTCAGCGCGCCTTCCATCGCAATCGGATACTGATCGCCACGGCCGAGGAACAATGCATGATGCTTGTCGGAGAAACCTTCCGCCAGGTTTTCGATCACTTTATCCTGCGCCAGCATCTGCTCAATACGGCTTGGCAGCGCCTGTAACGCATGCACGATTTCGTGCTCGGTTTCCGGCTTCATGCCATGCAGACGACCCAATTTCGCCACCAGCATCAGCAACACGGTTAACTGCGTGGTAAAGGCTTTGGTCGAAGCCACACCGATTTCGGTGCCCGCTTTGGTCATCAACGCCAAATCAGATTCACGCACCAGCGATGAACCGGCCACGTTACAAATTGCCAGCGAACCGAGATAGCCCAGCTCTTTCGACAAACGTAGCGCCGCCAGCGTATCGGCGGTTTCACCTGACTGCGACAAGGTGATCAGCAGGCTATTTTTACGCACCGCCGATTTGCGATAGCGGAATTCAGACGCAATCTCAACGTCGCAAGGCAAGTTCGCCAGCGACTCAAACCAGTAGCGCGACACCATGCCAGAATTGTACGAGGTGCCGCAGGCAATGATCTGAATGTGTTCAACCTGGCTCAGCAGCTTCTCCGCATCCGGACCCAGTTCGCTGAGATCGACTTCGCCATGATTAAAACGCCCGGTTAGGGTGTTTTTGATCGCGTTCGGCTGCTCATAGATCTCTTTCTGCATGTAATGGCGATAGATGCCTTTGTCGCCCGCATCATATTGCGCGGTGGATTCGATTTCAGCGCGCTTCACGGTCTTGCCATCGCGATCGATGATGGTGATTTCGCGGCGGGTGATTTCGGCAATATCGCCCTCTTCCAGATAAACGAAGCGGCGCGTAACCGGCAGCAACGCCAGCTGATCGGAGGCAATAAAGTTTTCACCCACGCCACGACCTATCACCAACGGGCTGCCCGAACGTGCCGCTACCAGCAGCGACGGATCGCGGCTGTCCATGATCACCATGCCGTACGCGCCACGCAGTTGTGGAATCACGCGCAGCACCACTTCCCGCAGCGTGCCGCCCTGCTTCTGCTCCCAATGCACTAAATGCGCCACCACTTCGGTGTCAGTTTCAGAGGCAAACTGGTAGCCGCGCTCAATTAGCTGCGCGCGCAGGGGTTCGTGATTCTCAATAATGCCGTTGTGCACGATGATGATGTGCTCAGAGATATGCGGATGCGCATTGGCCTCTGACGGTTCGCCGTGCGTTGCCCAGCGCGTATGTGCGATACCGGTGCCGCCAATCAGCGGCTGCTGTTCTGCGGCTTCCGCCAGATTTTGCACTTTGCCCAGACGACGCAAACGCGTCATGTGGCCCTGGCGGTCAACAACGGCTAATCCCGCTGAGTCATAACCGCGATATTCCAGACGACGCAGACCTTCCAGCAGAATCTCTGCGATGTCACGCTGCGCTACTGCACCAACAATTCCACACATAGTAATTTCCTGACTTCATGGCTTTCGGCCATTGCGTTGTCATCTGACCTGATTTTTCCCCGAGCCTTGTAGAGAGTGGGGATATTTTCTTATGGCACTGCTAACGGGCCGATCTTTGTCAGCCCTTAAAATTTATTTTTTCTTGGTTGGGCGCTGCCAGCCAGATTTTTGGTTCTGTTCTTTGCGGTTGTAGACCAAATCGGCGGCGGTGACATCTTTCATCACCGTGGTGCCTGCGGCGATGGTGGCGCCACTTGCTACGGTTACAGGCGCGACCAATTGCGTATCGGAGCCGACAAACACGTTGTCGCCGATGATGGTTTTGAATTTGTTGGCACCATCGTAGTTGCAGGTAATAGTGCCTGCGCCGATATTTACGCCCGCGCCAATTTCCGCATCGCCAAGATAAGAGAGATGGCCGGCTTTCGAACCTTTGCCGAGCGTGGCCTTCTTCATTTCGACAAAATTGCCCACGTGCGCTTCTTCCGCCAACTCGCTGCCCGGACGTAAGCGAGCAAATGGCCCAACGGTACATGCAGCCGCTAAGCTGGCATCTTCAATCACCGAATAGGGGCTAATTTCGCAGTCATCGCCAATCACACTATTTTTGATGATGCAGCCAGCACCGATTTTCACGCGGTTACCGAGCGTAACATTGCCTTCAATGATCACGTTGGTATCGATCTCAACATCACGGCCATGTTGCAAGCTGCCACGCAGATCGAAACGCGCTGGATCGCGCAGCATCACGCCCGCCAATAGCAGCTTTTCTGCCTGCTCGCTTTGGTAGACGCGCTCAAGTGTCGCCAGTTGCAGGCGATTGTTGACGCCATCGGTTTCGCTGATGCGTGCTGGATGCACCGCATTGATCACGCGGCCTTCATGGTGCGCCATCGCGATGATGTCGGTGATATAGAATTCGCCTTGGGCATTATTGTTATTGAGCTGTGCCAGCCAGCGTTTGAGATCGCCGCCGTTAGCCACCAGGATGCCGGTATTAATTTCTGGGATTTTTAGCTGCTCTGCTGAGGCATCTTTCTGCTCGACAATGCCGGTCACAGTGCCGTTTTCCCGCACAATGCGGCCATAACCGGTTGGGTTTTCCAGTACCACGGTGAGCAAACCAATGCCGCCCGCCGGTTTGGCTGTGCGCAGACGCTGTAAGCTGTCTTGCGAGATCAGCGGCACATCGCCGTACAGCATCAGAATATCTTCGTCATCGGCAAAGAAAGGGGCTGCCTGCTGCATCGCGTGACCAGTTCCAAGCTGTTCTGCCTGTAAAACCCAATTAAGTGCGTTATTCGCCAACGTCGATTTCAGTAAATCGCCGCCGTGACCATAAACCAGGTGGGTTTGCTGGGCGCCCAAGCCCGTTGCGGCATCAATCACATGCTGAACCATCGGCTTACCTGCAAGGGTGTGCAGAACTTTGGGCAGTTCAGAATACATTCGGGTGCCTTTGCCAGCGGCCAGGATCACCACACTCATCGCGTTTGTAGACATAACTATCCAGACTCAATTTAACTTTCGAAAGTGTAAGGTTTAGCCCTGAGATTACTACATTTTTCTCGAATCGAAATTAGCGGGATGGTTGGATGGGATAAGGCGGTCACCATAAATGGCGACCCTACAAAAAACGGGGCGGGTCTGAGGCAAAAAAAATGCCAGCCCAATGGGCTGGCATTTCGTGACGCATAAAGCCTGATTACATCGCTTTTTTGGTCAGCTCGATTACACGCAGTTTCGCGATAGCTTTCGCCAGTTCCGCAGAAGCCTGAGCATAGTCCACGTCGCCGTGGCTGCTGTTCATGTGCTCTTCTGCTTTACGTTTCGCTTCCAGCGCGCGCGCTTCATCCAGGTCTTCGCCGCGAATCGCGGTGTCGGCCAGAACAGTCGTGCTGCCAGGCTGAACTTCCAGCACGCCGCCAGAGAGGTAAATAAACTCCTCTTCGCCGTGCTGTTTAACGATATGAATCATACCAGGCTTGATGGCTGTCAGCAGTGGGGCGTGACCAGGACGAATACCCAGCTCACCTTCACTACCTGACACCTGGATACGCTCCACCAGACCAGAGAACATTTGTTGCTCTGCGCTGACCACGTCCAGATGATAAGTCATAGCCATACCATTCCTCCTGGGAAACCGTTATTACAGTTTCTTCGCTTTTTCTACGGCTTCTTCGATAGCGCCGACCATGTAGAACGCCTGCTCTGGCAGGTGGTCGAATTCGCCTTCCATGATGCCTTTGAAGCCACGGATGGTGTCTTTCAGGGTCACGTATTTACCTGGAGAACCGGTGAAGACTTCAGCAACGAAGAACGGCTGAGACAGGAAGCGCTGAATCTTACGCGCACGTGCCACCAACAGTTTGTCTTCTTCAGACAGCTCGTCCATACCAAGGATGGCGATGATGTCTTTCAGTTCCTGGTAACGCTGCAGCAGAGACTGCACGCCACGCGCAACGTCATAGTGCTCCTGACCCACGATCAGTGGATCCAGCTGACGGCTGGTAGAATCCAGCGGGTCAACAGCTGGGTAGATACCCAGAGAGGCGATCTGACGGCTCAGCGTAACGGTTGAGTCCAAGTGAGCAAAGGTGGTTGCTGGTGATGGGTCAGTCAAGTCATCCGCAGGAACGTAAACGGCCTGTACAGAGGTGATTGAACCGGTCTTGGTGGAGGTAATACGCTCCTGCAACACACCCATCTCTTCTGCCAGCGTTGGCTGATAACCTACCGCAGATGGCATACGACCCAGCAGTGCTGATACTTCAGTACCGGCCAGGGTGTAACGATAGATGTTATCGATGAACAGCAGAACGTCACGGCCTTCATCACGGAATTTTTCCGCCATGGTCAAGCCAGTCAGTGCTACGCGCAGACGGTTACCCGGCGGCTCGTTCATCTGACCATACACCAGCGCTACTTTATCGATAACGTTGGAGTCAGTCATTTCGTGGTAGAAGTCGTTACCCTCACGAGTACGCTCACCTACACCAGCAAATACTGAATAACCTGAGTGCTCAGCCGCGATGTTACGGATCAGCTCCATCATGTTTACAGTTTTACCTACACCCGCACCACCGAACAGACCCACTTTACCGCCCTTAGCGAACGGACACATCAGGTCGATAACCTTGATGCCGGTCTCCAGCAGTTCCTGCGAGTTAGACTGATCTTCATAAGAAGGTGCTGCACGGTGAATAGAGGAAACCTCTACTGTGGTGCCATCTTCATTCTGCAGGTCGCCTTTCATGTCGATTGGTTCACCCAATACGTTCATGATACGGCCGAGGGTTGCTTTACCAACCGGTACCTGGATAGGTTTTTTAAGGTCGGTAACTTCCAGGCCGCGTTTCAGGCCATCAGAAGTACCCATGGCGATGGTACGAACCACGCCACCACCCAGCTGCTGCTGAACTTCCAGCACCAGACGAGCATCACCATTGTTCACCTCGAGAGCGCTGTATACCTGCGGTACCGCGTCCTGAGGGAATTCGACGTCAACTACGGCGCCGATAATCTGGACAATCTTTCCAGCTGCCATCTTGAATCCTCTACCTAATACGAAAATACCCCGCCGCGCTCACGCGACAAGATATATGCCTGGTTAAACCGCGGAGGCTCCCGAGACGATCTCGGTAAGTTCCTGGGTGATGCTGGCCTGACGAGCTTTGTTGTAAACCAACTGCAGCTCTTTGATCAGGTTTCCGCCGTTATCGGTTGCTGCTTTCATTGCAACCATACGAGCGGCCTGTTCACTGGCCAGGTTTTCCACCACACCCTGATAAACCTGCGATTCGACATAACGGCGCAGCAGGGTATCCAGCAGCGCTTTCGGATCGGGTTCGTACAGGTAATCCCAGGTCTTCGCCTTCATCTCTTCTTCACCTTCCGCTGGCGGTAACGGCAGCAGTTGGGTAATGGTCGGAGTCTGAG
>NZ_JBCNNP010000064.1:0-19877 GCF_039594315.1 Pantoea sp. | reverse complement strand
CAGATGAACTCATAGCTTCTCCATCACCTTCCGATCTGAACCTGAGAAAAAGAATAGCCAATTTCCCAAGACCTGTGAGAGAACTCACGGAAAATCCGTGCGCCAGAAATCCGACGTTTTACAGAGGTATGTATTTGAGCAGCAAAGTGGGTCATCGCACTGGTTATCGTGCAGACGCCATCCCGCGACAGGGTCGCAAAGGTGTTACATTTATATTATTGATTTGTAGCAGAATTACTGACCCACCGAGTATATGCTCACGTGGGTCAATATTCAACGGGTTATCGTTAGTTTGCTAACGATAATCGTTGCCTTACTGATTATCTTCGCAGGGACGGGAAGTGAGGGCATTATCACTTTGTGCGCTTAAGCCGCGTTGGCAAACAAAGCCAGCCCATGCCAATACCACGGTGGCGACCATCACTAAAGTGGTGTTGTAGAGCGCGCGTTCCAGTCCGGTTGAAACCAACAAACTGGCGGCAAAACACAAGCCTAACTGGAACAGATTCTGCAAACCGGCGGCTTTGCCGGTGGCGTGTGGGAAAGGCGCAAGCGCGCTGGCAACCACGATGGGATAGATTGCACCATTCGCCAGCGCCATGCCGCAGAACGGCATTAGCAGCACAAACAGCGAAGTTGACGGCATCAACGCCACCACAAACAGACTCAGAATGCTCAGGCTATACAGCACCAGCAACCAAGGCAATAACTGCGCGCCTTGATAACGATTGAGCAGCGCGCGGCAACCAAATCCGCCAATCAGAAACGCAATGGTCTGCGGAATGTAACTCAGACCAATATCTGCTGGGGTTAAGCCTGCGGCGGCGAGGATGAACGGCGATCCGGTCAACCAGGCGAAAAAGCTGGCTGAACAAGCTGAATAAATTAACACGTTGCCGCTATAAACTCGGGTGTTCAGCAAGCTTAACCAACCGGGCTGCTTACCTGTATCAGCAGTTGCACGTTTTACAGCGGGTAAGCGCAACGTGCCAATCAGCAACACGATAGCAATTAACGTCAGAGTGATAAAAATACTACGCCAGTGGAAATGGCCAATCAGCCACGCGCCCAACAACGGCGCTAGCGCAGGTGAAAGCGCCACCAGCGGCATAATGGTGGCAAAAACCTTATTCGCTTGCGCTTTTGGATAGCGATCAACCACCAGCGCTTGCCAACTCACTGCCGCAGCACACACACCAATCGCCTGCACAAAACGCAACGCTAGCATCATGTAGACATCGGTCACCCACAGCATGCCCAGGCAGCCAAGGGCAAAAATGGCTAAGCCAGCCAGCAAAATAGGTTTGCGGCCATAACGATCCGACAACGGCCCCCAAAAAACTTGTGCACAAGCAAAGCCGCCAAGAAACAAGCTTAGGCTCGCGCTAATGGTGCCGGGCGCGGTGGCAAAATCACGCTGCATATCGCCAAAAGCCGGTAAATACATATCCGTGGCGAGAAAGCCGAGCATGCTCAGCACGGCGAGGTAAGGCATAAAAGCTTTGGACGACAACATGATGCTTCTCTAATTAGGCAGGTTGAACGGCGGGGAGTGTAAAAGGGTGCAACCTATTTTGTGAAACGCTAATATTTGCGAAGTGCTGTTAAATTTTTTGAAGGCAAGAATATGTGGTCTGAATATGCGTTGGAAGTGGTGGATGCGGTGGCGCGCACCGGCAGCTTTAGTGCGGCGGCGCAAGAATTACATCGCGTGCCTTCTGCCGTCAGCTACACCGTGCGCCAGTTGGAGAGCTGGCTGGCGGTGCCGTTGTTTGAAAGACATCATCGTGAAGTGGTGATGACGCCCGCCGGTGAACATTTTGTCCGTGAAGGCCGTTCTGTTATCAAAAAAATGCTCGCAACGCGTAGGCAATGTCAGCAATTGGCAAACGGCTGGCGCGGTGAACTTAGCATTGCCGTGGATTGCATAGTGAAACCCCAACGTACGCGCCAACTGGTGAAAGATTTCTATCGCCATTTCCCCGATATGGAGTTGATCATCAGCTACGAAGTGTTCAACGGCGTGTGGGATGCATTGGCGGATGGGCGGGTCGAGGTAGCGATTGGCGCAACCCAGGCGATTCCAGTCGGTGGGCGCTTCGCTTTCCAGGATATGGGCGCACTTAACTGGCGCTGCGTCGTCAGTCCCGATCATCCGTTGGTCAATGCAGCTGAATTAAATGATGAAACGCTGCGCGCCTGGCCTTCGCTGGTGCTGGAAGATACCTCGCGTGCATTGCCGCGTCGCATGACATGGACACTGGATAATCAGCGACGTTTGGTGGTGCCGGAATGGGAAACCGGTTTGGAGTGTTTGCAGGCTGGATTGTGCGTCGGCATGGTGCCGGGACATTTAGCGCGTCCGTTGCTGGATCGCCACGCGCTAGTGGAACTGACATTGCCGCAGGCGTTTCCTGATAGCCCCTGCTGCGTCAGTTGGTCAGAACAGCGTGCGTCGCCAGCGATGGATTGGTTACTGGCTTATCTTGGCGATGCTGAAACGCTGAACCACGAATGGCTCAGCGAAACCTCGGCTTAACGGCGATAGTCGCGGAACGGGCCGTACGCCACCGAACGACGCTCAATCAGCGTCGGTTGAACCTCAATGGTTTGCGGATCTTCACGCTTGCTGGTGATGCGATCCAACAGCATTTCCAGCGCTTTTTCACCTAATTCGGCTTTTGGCTGATGCACCGTGGTCAGCGCTGGCGTGAAGTAACGCGCGTTGCGCACGTTATCATAGCCAATCACCGAAATATCCTGCGGCACACGCAAGCCCATCTCATCAGCAGCACAAATCGCGCCCATTGCCATGATGTCCCCACCGCAGAATACCGCGGTTGGTCGCTGTTTCTGATTAAGGATTTGCTGCATCGCCTGATAACCCGATTCTGGCTCAAAGTCGCCCTGAACGATCCATTCTGGACGCACCGTAATGCCCGCTTCGCTCATCGCTTGCAGGAAACCGGCATGACGACCGCCGCCGGTATTACGTTCCATCTGACCGGGAATAGCGCCAATGTCACGATGTCCGCGTTCGACCAGATAGCGACCGGCAAGGTAGCCACCCTGGAAGGCGTTGTCCTGCACTGTATCGGTAAAGTCACCACGCGAAGCACCCCAATCCATCACCACCATCGGTATATTGCGGTTCTCTTCCAGCATTTGCAGTAAATCGTCTGGATATTCGGAACACATCACCAGCAAGCCATCGACGCGCTTCTGCGCCATCATCGACAGATAAGCTCGCTGCTTCTGCAAATCGTTATGCGCATTGCCGAGGATTAGCGTATATCCGCGCTCAAAGCAGTGATGCTCTACCGCTTCAATAATTTCGGCGAAGTAGGGCGCTTCACTGGACGTCGCCAGCAAACCCAATGTTTTGGTGTTATTGACCTTTAGGCTACGCGCCACAGCACTCGGCGAGTAGTGTAATTCTTTGATCGCTGCCCATACGGCGTTACGCGTCTCTTCCGCAACGAAGCGCGTTTTGTTGATGACATGCGAAACCGTGGTGGTTGAGACACCAGCGCGTTTCGCGACATCTTTAATTGTTGCCATGAAAAAGGTACTCCTGGCTTATCGCAACTTACTGATAAGTATATTGTTAAACGTTTGCGTCTGCTAATGCTTTTACGGCCCAAAACAGCGGGCAAAATGGGATTTTTCAGCAGGCAAAATCACGTCATTGCGCACCTATTCCAGCACGTGCTTAATCGGTTGCGCAACGAAAGGCGGCGATTCTAGCAAGCCCGCGCCGATAAGACGAGATTTTTGCCGGTTGCTATGCCAAAATCGTCATAACCATAAAGAATGTGTGACTAAGGAGCTGTGATGAGTACTGATTTGAAATTAGCGCTAATGACCACTGTTGGCGCGCTGTTGATGATTATCGCATTCAGTTTTACCGCTATTATGCATTAATAAAAAAGCCGGAGCTGATAACAGCATCCGGCTTTTTTATCTGTGTTGCGCAACCGCTAGCGAATGGTTTTAGGCGTCATCATGCGGCGCGCACCCACGTAGTGTTTCTGCCAGTAATCCTCGCCCAATGCGCTAATCTGAATATCTTTGCCGGTACGCGGTGACTGAATAAATTTTCCGTTACCCAGGTAAACGCCAACATGATCGGCAGTACCGCGATTATTGATGCGGAAGAACACCAGATCGCCTTTCTCCAGCATTTCACGCTTAATCGGTGCTGCATCGCGCAGGTGATACATTTCATTGGCGGTGCGAGGGAATTTGAATTTCACCAGATCTTTATAGGCGTACCACACCAGGCCGCTGCAATCGAAACCGGTATGTGGCGACGTGCCACCCCATTGATAAGGCTTGCCGAGCTGGCCCATTAATTTGGTCATCGCCGTTTCACGCGCTTTTTGATAGCGCTGGCGGTGCGCCTTGCTCATTTTGATGCCGGTCAGCGCTAGCGCTTCGTCATCGACTTCAATCTCGGAGGATTTTTTCGCCAGGCGTTGATGCCCGTATTTCTTACCGGAGAGTTTAAGCTGGGATTTTTTGCTGGTGGTATGGTGCAGCGCAGTTTCGGACTTGGTCTGTTTTTTGAGTTTGAATTTTTGGACTGACGTCAGGCGCGATTTTTTGGTAGTGGTTTTCACCGGGCGTCGCTTGCGGCGCTCGTCTTCACGTGCGCTCTTTTTCTCTGCTTTTGGCGAACTGGCATTAACGGGCGCATGCGGAGAAGCCGCGGCCACATTAAAAAACAGTTGGGCAAAAGCCAGTATGAAAAGCGTAATTAGTAGACGCATAATCCGGTTACAGGTTAAGCAGGCTGATTGGAAACAGACTGCGACAAAGTGAGAGAAATCTGATCAAACGACCAGCGCCGAGGCAATTCTAATCCACTTTTTTTCCAAAAGGTAAGGCCTTTTTCTATTAATATGTTACCAGATTGATTCTGTAGCAAAAATGAGCTATTTCAGCTGCTTAACCCAGCGAAATCATTGCTAATTATTAATTTATTAATGCTTATTAATGATACGAAAATGTTATTTGTCAGATGTTGATTTAACAAACATGGCGATTAGCATGACGCTAATGCAAAATCCCGTTTTCAGTAGGCGGGCTAAATCGCTACAATAAACAAACACGAAGTGAAGGATTAAGGAAGGCAATAATGAGTACTGTTGAAAAAATTCAGCGCCAGATCGCAGAAAACCCGATTCTGTTATACATGAAAGGCTCGCCAAAACTGCCAAGCTGCGGCTTCTCTGCGCAAGCGGTGCAGGCTCTTTCAGCCTGTGGCGAGCGCTTCGCCTATGTAGACATTTTGCAGAACCCGGATATCCGCGCTGAAATGCCAAAATACGCCAACTGGCCGACTTTCCCGCAACTGTGGGTAGATGGTGAACTGGTCGGCGGCTGCGACATCATCGTTGAGATGTTTCAGCGCGGCGAACTTCAGCCGTTACTGAAAGAAACCGCTGAGAAGTATAAAGAAGCGGAATAATGCAGAAGGCCGACAAATGTCGGCCTTTTCTTTATCTACTCTTCGACGGATGCATCGTCTGTTGATTCTTCACCGATTGCCAATGGCCAGCCGCCAAGGCGTTTCCAGCGATTCACCAACTCACAAAACAGCGTGGCCGTTTGCTCGGTGTCATATAACGCTGAATGCGCCTGCGTACTATCAAACTCCATTCCTGCCGCTTTACAGGCTTTAGCTAACACCGTTTGCCCCAGCACCAAACCGCTTAATGCCGCAGTATCGAAGGTGGCAAAGGGATGAAACGGATTGCGCTTCAGGCTGGCACGCTCGGCGGCAGCCATTACGAAGTTAAGATCGAAAGTCGCGTTGTGCGCCACGATAATGGCGCGATTGCAGCCACTATCTTTGGTGCCTTTGCGCACCATTTTAAAAATCGCATGCAGCGCTTCGTATTCACTCACTGCGCCGCGCAATGGATTAGTCGGATCAATACCGGTAAACGCCAGTGCCGCAGGATTAAGAATGGCCCCTTCAAACGGTTCTACGTGGAAATGCAGCGTTTCATCACGGTGTAACCAACCTTCTTCATCCATTTTCAGTGTGGTGGCAGCAATTTCCAGCAACGCATCGGTTTGAGCGTTAAAGCCGGCTGTTTCGACATCAATCACGACAGGATAAAAACCGCGGAAGCGTTGGTTGAGAGCGTTTAAAGCGTTCGATTCAGACATCAGGATCTCATGGCAATAAATAGGGCAGCGCGCATTATGGCAAAAATTGCAGGAGGGTGCAGCAGGAGAGGGGAATCAGCCTGCAAATTAGCAGGCTGACAAGCGGCATTAGTTGCCGAGGCCGTGACCGGCGTGTTTGTTTTCGATCAGCTCGATCTTGTAGCCATCTGGATCTTCAACAAACGCAATAATCGTCGAGCCGCCTTTGACCGGGCCCGCTTCACGAGTGACGTTTCCACCCGCGCTGCGAATGCGATCGCAGGTTTCTGCGACGTTATCCACGCCTAATGCGATGTGACCGTATGCGTTGCCGAGGTCGTATTTGTCTACGCCCCAGTTGTAGGTCAACTCAATCACCGCACCTTCGCTCTCTTCGGTGTAACCAACAAAGGCCAGGGTGTATTTGTATTCGGTGTTTTCGCTCTGACGCAGCACGCGCATGCCCAGCACGCGGGTGTAAAAATCGATGGAACGTTGCAAATCGCCAACGCGTAACATGGTGTGAAGTAAACGCATAACATCCTCTTTTTTCAAACGTCATCAGGAAGTGACAAACAGCTAAGTATAGCGAGTTAATTCTCTGATGAAACAACGCTGCCGCACATCCGCTGCGGCAGCGAAAATCTTACAGTGCTGGATAATCGGTATAGCCTTCTGCACCGCCACCATAGAAGCTTTCTGGGCGCTGCGGGTTGAGCGGTGCATCTTGCTGCAAACGCGCCACCAAATCCGGGTTGGCGATGAAGTCGCGACCAAAGGCCACGGCATCGATCAAACCACGCGCGATCAAATCATCGGCTTTCTCAACGCTGTAAGCACCGGCGCCAATAATCACGCCAGGGAAGGCGGCACGGACTTTCTTACGGAAGTCATCGCTATAAGGTTGGCCGCCAGCCCAATCTGGCTCGGACATGTGCAGATACGCCAGACCACGTTTGCCCAGTTCACTGATGTACCACAGCGCCGCTTCTTCCTCATCCGGACCATTTTCCAGGTTCTGGAAAGCGCCGATTGGCGACACGCGGATACCAATACGATCGGCTGACCAATTAGCAATGGCAGCATCAACCACTTCCAGCGCGAAACGGCCGCGTTTTTCAATGGAACCGCCGTATTCATCGCTGCGCTGGTTCGAGCCAGGCGCCAGGAACTGATGCATTAGGTAGCCGTGCGCCGAGTGCAGTTCCAGCAGATCGAAATCGGCTTCGCGCGCATTTGCCGCCGCCTGACCAAAATCTTTTACGATTTGCTGAATTTCCGCCACGCTCAGTTCACGCGGCACAGAGGTATCTTCACGATATACGCTGCCATCAGCGGCACGCAGGGAGGTACGCGTACCGGCGGCCAGCGCCGTTGGCGCTACCGGGGCTTTGCCTTCCGGCTGGACACTGTTGTGAGAAATACGTCCGGTGTGCCACAACTGCACTGCGCTATGACCGTGCGCGGCATGAATATCTTCGTTAATCACTTTCCACGCGGCAATTTGCTGCTGAGTATGCAGACCCGGCGCTCCGGCATAGCCTTTCGCCTGGAAAGAGATTTGCGTGGCTTCAGTAATGATTAAACCGGCACTGGCGCGCTGCTGGTAATATTCTGCCATTAGCGGCGTAGGGATATCGCCCGGTTCGATACTACGCAGACGCGTCAGTGGTGCCATAAAGATGCGATTGGGTACGGTAATCGCGCCCACTTTAAGTGGGGAGAACAGCTGTTTACTCGCCATAATGACTCCTGTAAGTAGACCGGTCGTCTAGAAACTGCGGTTTTAAATAAATCAGTGGCCGTTTAGCCACTGCTCGATGGTTTCGAGCGCCAGGCTAATCGGGCCTGATTCTCGTGAAATTTTGCTTTGCAAACTCGCGCCCAACCACAACAGGTAACAACGTTGCGCTAATTGTTCGGGTGATTGTGCGAATGGCAGCAGTTGTTCAGCTGCCACTTCCGTTAAACAGCGCGCATAAGCGGCAATGACGGCGCTCGCGCCACGCTGTAACGCATCGCGCATCGGTTCAGAGAGATCGCACACTTCTGCCGATAACTTAACGCCAAGACATCCGACGATATGGCCTTGCTCAATAAACAAGGTTTCCGCATAGTGAAAATGCTGCAAAAAACGCTCGCGCGGCACTAAATCTGGCGCATTTAACTGCTGCTCAACTTGCTGCAAAAAGTTAATAAAATAGCGCTCCAACAACGCCACGCCGAACGCTTCTTTCGAGCGGAAGTAGTGATAAAACGAACCTTTTGGCACTTCCGCCAGCGTGAGCATTTCGCTGAGGCCCATACCGGTGAAACCGCGTTGCAGGCAAACCTGCTCGCCGGTAGCGAGCAGATGTTCACGGGTATCGTTGCGTTGTTGAGTCTTGTTCATGCGGGGCAGGTTATTAGACCGGTCAGTCTAGTGCAACCCTCAAGACGCAGTTTGGCACGATCTGATCATGTCCAGTTGCGGCTGATAGGCTTTTGTTTGGATATTAAACATCCCCAAAAGCGTATGGAAAAGATGGTCTTGCGACACTTTTTCCGTGGGCGCTTGCTGGCGCAAACAATTTTCATCGAGGTGATAAGCAGCGGCATAGCCTGGCGACATCCACAGCAACACTGGAATATGTGTTTGCTGTGAAGGGGCGAATAAATACGGTGCGCCATGCAAGTACATGCCGCTTTCACCCAGCGATTCGCCATGATCGGAAAGATAAACCAGCGCCACATTAAAGCGATCGCTTAAAGTTTTCAGCTTATCAATGGTGCGGCTAATCATGTCGTCGCTATACAGCAATGAATTGTCGTAGGTGTTCACCAGTGCCTGATGATCGCAATCCTGGATTTGGTTGCTATCGCAGGTTGGGGTGAAGCGGCGGAACTGTGCCGGATAACGTTGATAATAGGCTGGACCGTGGCTGCCCATCTGATGCAATACAATCACGCCATCGTTGTGCAAACTATCAATATAATTATCAAGGCGATGCAGCAACACATCATCCTGGCAAAATCCATCGTGGCAATATTGCGGCAGTTGCCACTGCGTCATATCGGTGTGTGGCACTCGACTACAAGCACCTTTACAGCCGCCATCGTTTTCGCGCCACAACACGCTGACGCCCGCGTGTGCCAGAACATCGAGCAAACCTTCCTGATGGCGTGCCAAACTGGCGTCATAGTGCACGCGTGGCATATTCGAGAACATACACGGCACGGAAATGGCGGTTTCGGTACCGCAAGATGTCGCGTTGGGATAATAGATAACCTGCTGATTTTTCAGTTGCGGGTTGGTTTCTCGTCCATAACCACCGAGCGAGAAATTCTCGGCGCGTGCCGTTTCGCCCACCACTAATATCACCAGCGTTTTCTTATTTTCCGCGCTAATCAGCGGACCTTTATGCGCATCCTCGCCGATTTTGACTAACTCCTGGCTCCCTTGCAGATAACGCAGATCGACGTAACGTCCGGTTCCGCTCACCACGTTAGCCGGAGTGATCATCTTCACTAATCCCTTGTTGTTGCGGATTAATGAGGCGTAATCCTTGTAAAACAACACCGCCATCAACAGGATTAACATCACTGCGCCCAATGCGCCCGCCAGACGTTCCAGGATGTTCCACCACCAACGTTGACCGCTACGAATCCGCACCAGGCACAGCAGCACCACCGGCAAAATCCCCATCAGCAGCATCCACATCACGTAGCGACTGCTGATTAATGCGCTGGCTTCTTGCGGGTCAGATTCAAACACGTTTTGAATCATATTGGTGTCAATTACCGTGCCGAAACTGTGCATGAAATAGTTGGCAGCAGCGCTGATTAACACCAGAACGATTAATAAGGGTTTGCGCAGATAAGGCCAGGCAAGCAGCGAAAAAATCAGATAAAAAGCGCTAGCCAGCACCAGCGGAATACTGGCGGCAAACAGATAGTCGTGCAGATGTAAATAAGGAATGATTTCCCATGCGCGCAGCAAGAATATGGCGTTTAACACAAAGGTGAAAAACAGCGCGGCAATCAGATTAAATCCGCTGGTGCGGCACTGAAGGGTGATCGGAACGTTCATGAAAACTCAACGGAAATAGGGAATATGACAATCGTATGAACACTAGATGAGGAAAACCTTAACGAAAGTTAAACGTAAGCAATCTAAGCGATTTTTAACGGAACTTTTTGGTAATCAGTGGTAAGAAAAACCGCAACGTATTGATTGTGAGCAATTGGCGTTTACTCTTTATACAATGTCATTAAGCTGTTATCACTATGAAGCAGGATGTTAATTCCGGAGTTGATGTGGCCGAGCAATTAGAATTCTTTCCCGTTCCCAGCCCCTGTCGCGGCATTTGCCAGAGTGACTCGCGCGGCTATTGTCGCGGCTGTTTGCGCAGTCGGGATGAGCGCTTTAACTGGATGAAATTCACGGATGCGCAAAAGCGCGATGTGCTGCGTTTGTGTCGCCAACGCTGGATGCGCCTGCAACGGCAGCAGAAAGTGGACGAAGATCATGATCCGCA
Source organism: Pantoea sp. (assembly GCF_039594315.1). Lineage (GTDB taxonomy): Bacteria > Pseudomonadota > Gammaproteobacteria > Enterobacterales > Enterobacteriaceae > Pantoea. The sequence continues at coordinate 9,201 of NZ_JBCNNP010000064.1, read as the reverse complement.
ACAACCCGAACTGTTTTAAGAAAATGTTGATTTGGCTTTCCGTTATACTCCCGCCACTGATATCTGGATTCGTGTTTGAGGGAGTTTAACCATGTTACAACCGCAAGCTATTGCACCGCAGGGACCATCCTTTTCACCGCTGATTGCCGGTTATTGGCGTTTGATGGAGTGGGGCATGTCGCCACAGCAAGTGGTGCAGTTTATTGAGCATCACCTTTCGTTGGGCATCACTACCGTCGATCACGCTGATATTTACGGTGATTACCAATGTGAAGCGGCGTTCGGAGCCGCATTGCGTTTGGCGCCGGGATTACGTGAGAAATTGCAGATCGTCACCAAATGCGGCATTGCTACACGCGCTAAGCCGGAACATCGCATTGGTCACTACATTACTGAAGCCAGCCATATACTGCACAGCGCGGAAAATTCACTGCGTCATTTCAACACCGATTATCTCGATTTATTACTGATTCACCGCCCTGATCCGTTGATGGATGCCGATGAAATCGCCCAGGCGTTTATTGAACTGCATCAAAGCGGCAAAGTGCGCCATTTTGGCGTATCTAATTTCACGGCTTCGCAATTCTCACTGCTGCAATCACGCTTGCCGTTTAGCCTGGTGACCAATCAGTTGGAGATCTCCCCGCTGGAGCAAACCGCATTGCTGGATGGCTCGCTCGATCAGTGTCAGCAGCAGCGTATCCGTCCGATGGCGTGGTCATGCCTCGGTGGCGGACGACTGTTCAACGATCCGCATTACCAGCCGCTGCGCGACGAACTTGAGCTGGTAAAGCAAGAAATTGGCGCCAGCAATATCGAGCAAGTGGTGTACGCGTGGGTGATGATGTTGCCTAGCCGCCCATTGCCGATTATCGGTTCCGGCAAAATGGATCGTGTCACCGAAGCGGTGGCGGCGTGCCAATTAACGTTGAATCGCCAGCAATGGTTCCGCATCCGTAAAGCGGCTATTGGTTACGATGTGCCTTAAGCGTAAAGTTGCGTCAAACTTACGGTAGTTTGGATGTAAGTAGTTCAAGCTTTCAGGGAATTTAACCGTAAGGAGACGTTATGAAAACAAAACTCATTGCTGTGCTGGCTCTGGTCTGCGTCGCTAACGCGCAGGCTGCGACACAAGATGTCACGTTGTATGAAGCTACGGCGCAAGGAATCGGCACGGAGATTGGGAAAGTTACCCTCAGTGAAACACCGTATGGCGTGCAATTCACGCCAGCGTTGACCGGCTTGAAACCGGGCATTCATGGTTTCCATGTGCATGCGAAAGGAAGTTGCGAGACAAGTCTATCAGAGGGCAAAACGGTAGCTGCCGGTGCGGCTGGAGGACATTTTGACCCTCAAAATAGCGGCAAGCATCTTGGGCCGTATGGTGATGGTCATCTTGGCGATCTGCCTGCACTATTTGTAACAGAAGATGGTAAGTCAGATTATCCTGTCGTTGCACCACGCATTAAATCCCTCGATGAGATCAAAGGTAAAGCCCTAATGGTTCATGTCGGCGGTGATAACCATGCCGACCATCCTCAACCGCTTGGCGGCGGTGGGGCACGTTTTGCCTGTGGTGTGATCTAACTTCATGGGCGGCACTCACCTGTCGCCCAATTTCCTTATTGTGAAAAATACTGACCCAATTTCTTGCTACTCTCGGCGGATTTTCCATCCTATGATGTTGATTCCGGAATAAAAGGCTCAGGGGCAGGAATGAAAACGCGTGCAGTAATGTTGTTATGTTTATTGTTGGCGGGATGTGATCAACCGAATGACACGCAACTGCGCCTCGATGCCAGCCGGCAATTGCAACGCACCATTGATACCAATCCGCTGCGCAACGTCTGTGAGAACATTGCGCGTGGGCGTGAATGGCTCACCCAACGCACCATCGATCAGTTAGAAGCCAAAGGCTGCCAAAATGTGTTACGCAGCGCCACGGAAACCAACTTCACTCACAGCGAAACTTATCGCCACGCGATGACGGTGGTGTGCGGCGGTATTCAAGGCAAAAGCTTTACCGGCACTACCTTGAATCGGCGCTTTATTTACTCCTCCGAAGAGAAGGCGTTGGTGATTGAACCGATGTCCGATCAGGATAAAACCCGTTTTGAAGGACAGAAAACCTTGCAGCAATTGCATGATGATTTTAATCGCCAAAACACCCAATATTGCCAGTAATCAATCCGGTACCGCTTGTGCTAACTGTGCCAGGGAACAGCGCAAGCGCCACAAAATCCCAGCCAGCGTATTCGCTTCGCTTTCTGGCTGTTGCTGCAATTGATCAATGGTATTTTCCAGCTCACTTAACGTGGCCTGCAAGGCGCTGTGATGCACGCCACGCAAACTCATAATCCGCTGTAAATCGCGTTGGCTAGAGTCGCGTATCTGCGCCAGCGTCGCGGACGCGGGCTGCCACTCACGCAGTTGCCAGACAATATGCGAACAGTTCAGCAGCACCACGCCCCAGCGCAACAGCCAAACGCGCGCTTGCTCGTCGCGGCTATTACTCAGTTGACTAATGTGATGGTAAATCTGCGATTCAAAGTGGCTTTCGCTGAGTCGCGGATGGCGGCGCAACTGATCGAGAAATGCATGGCGCAGGGCACGAATATGGCGACGGCTGCGGCGCGCATCGGAACTCGGGCGCAATACCTGGAACGCCAGCCAGGCCAGCAAAACACCGCAAACTTTCGCCAGGTTATCATTGATAAAGCTGGCAAAATCCCAGTCAGGCGGATTGGTGACGGCGATAAACGATCCCATAAAGACAATGAATTGTCCCCACATGCCCGCGCGTTTTTTCTGCTGCAATTTGAACAACTGCAAAGTAATCAGCAGCGGGAACAGCACCAGTAAGAATTGCCACAGCGCGCTGATTTGCACCATCAAACCGAACTGCAACACAAAGCTAAACACCGACAGCCACAACAAAGTTTTCAGCAAAAGTGACACGCTGCCACTCGGTGACGGTGCGGAAGAGTAAAGTACGCAGGCAATCGCCGTTAGCGTTAGTGCGGCGGCGCCGGAATCCCATTGCGTGGTGATCCAAAAGGCACAGCCGAGGATGATCACACTAAAGGTGCGCAGCGCGCTCCAGCCTGCTTCAGCGCTATCGCTTTCCCTTGCCAGTGAAGGCGAATACGGCGGTTGAAAACGGGTATCTGCATCCGCGCGTTCAATCAGGCGAATCCAGCGATTAACGTTGAGATACACCCAGCAGAAATAGCGCAAGCGTTGCACAAAGGCGCGTTGGCGATAATCACCGGTTGCCGAGGGGGGGATACCACGCAGAATCAGCGCCAGGCGATATTTGTCGCACTGCGGCGCGGCTAATTCGTGCAGCAGTTGCGTGATGGCGTCATACAATTGCGGTGGCGCATCCGGCCAGTTCAGTAGCATACGACGCAGGCTGGACAGCACGCTGGTCAGGCGCAGTTGCTGATGCAGCACATAGTTCAACACGTTGTTTTGGCGACGAAAGCGATAATGGCTCCAGAAAGCCTGAATACGCAGCAGGTTCATGGTGAGAATCTGGCTAATCACATTTTCATGCGCGGTACGCACATTGTCGGTGCTACTTTGTTGCAGCAGCAACACCGCATGATCGAGCAAACGTGCATGCATCTGGCGCAGCGAACCCATCAGCGCATTGCCGTCTGAGGTGCTGGGCAGAATCATCATCATTAAACCGGCGCAAAGAATGCCGGATATCACTTCGCAAACGCGCGCTTGCGCGATGTCCCATAATTGCGTGACATCAGTAATATTGACGCTGCTGAAAGCGATGATGGCGGCGGTGTAACCCGCCAGCGAAAAGGCGTAGGCGACATTGTTTTGGTAGTGATTGGCGATCCAGGTACAAAACGCCAACCAACCCGCCATAAAGAAAGCAAACAGCCAGGGTTCATTTAAGGTGTGACCGGCAATCAGCAACGCCGCGCTGGCCCCCAATAAGCTGCCGACAATGCGTCCAAGACTTTTACTGATCGCACCACCAACGGTGGGAAAACTCACCACGGCGGCGGACGTCATGGCCCAATAAGGTTGGTCGAGTTGCAGCGCATAGGCGATGGTTAACGCCAGACACATGGCAATCGCATTGCGTAACGCGTAGCGCCACTCGCCGCCGGTTGCTTTTATCCACGGCAAATTTTGCCAGGCCAGCCACTGAAAATTCATCATGGCGTTAGTGCGCGATAGAAATAGTGCACGTGGTGCCTGCGACTAATGGCGTACCATCGGGCAGCGCATCGATGTGAATACGCACCGGTACGCGTTGTGCCAGGCGCACCCACGGCACGTTCGGTTTGATATCCGGCACTAATCCGCCATCGGTGGCGACACTTTGGTCGTAAATCGCCCGGCCAATACTTTCTACTTTCCCCTGCAAGCGCGCGCCGTTGCTGTACAACACAATCTGCGCCTCCGCACCGGGTTGGATGTGACGCAACTTGGTCTCTTCGAAATAGCCCATTACGTAATAAGAGTGGCTATCGACTAAGGCGAACAACGGCGTGCCAGCTGTAGCATAGTTGCCGGTGCGCAGCGTGAGATTGCTGATCCAGCCGTCGGTTGGGGCGGTCACTGTGGTCTGATCGAGATTCCAGCGTGCTTGATCAAGGCTGGCCTGTGCGGCTTTAGCGGTGGCGGCGGCGGCATTAGCGCTTAAACGCGCAGCATCCATATCTTCTGCGGAAATCACATTGCGCGGCAAACTGGCGCGGCGATTGGCTTCATGCTGCGCTTTAGCCAGATCGGCCTGCGCTTTAGCTAACTGCGCTTCGGCATTGGCCTCGGCGATTTGCCACGGCACCGGATCGAGCTTGAGCAGCGTGTCACCTTTATGCACGAACTGATTGTCGCGCACCTTGAGTTCGATAATGCGGCCTGATACTTCTGGCGTGATGTCCACCAGCTCTGCGCGCACTTTCCCATCACGCGTCCAGGGCGATTGCATGTAGTAATTCCACATCCACCATCCTGCAAGCAGGGCCAGCGCAAAAATCACTACGGTCGAAAAGTATTTAAAAGGGTTGAATTTCATAGTGATTTATCCGAGGCTCAGTAACCACAATGCGCCAGCGACGCAAAGTACAAACAGGGAAAGGTCCATTAATGTGGGATGCCAGACATCGCCGGAGTACATCCAGCCGCGTAACAGCGGATGGATCAGTAGCCAGAAGAAGAAGCCGAGCAGTACCGCTTTGAACAGCGGTGGGAAAAACAGCGAGGCACCGAAGACCAAATCGCTAAGCGGTGCGGTGGTGGAAAAAGTGGTGTGGAACACGTGTCATCATCCTTTTTGACCGGGAATCATCTAAATAGAGTCTAGACGGCAAGCGCATCGCCTGGCTTTGGAATTGTAATTTACCAGGTAAACTCGCAGAATAGTGTAAAATCTGGCTTAATAGCTAGCAAGCTAATTATAAGGAGATGCAATGGATACGCCCTTGGGAACCGATCTGTCTCGCTTAGTGCGCATTTGGCGCGCGTTAATCGATCAGCGTTTAAAACCGCTTGAACTGACACAAACACACTGGGTGACGTTACATAACATTCATCAACTCCCGCCTGAACAGTCACAAATTCAGCTGGCAAAGGCGATTGGCATTGAACAACCTTCGCTGGTACGCACGCTGGATCAGCTGGAAGAGAAGGGATTGATTACCCGCGCCACCTGCGCTAACGATCGCCGTGCAAAGCGCATCAAGCTGACGAAGCAGGCGGAACCGATCATCGAGCAGGTTGAAAATGTGATTGATGCAACGCGCGATGACATTCTTTCCGGCATCAGTCTGGAAGAGATCAACCAGATGGTCACGCTGATTGCGCGATTAGAAAAAAATATTCTCGAGTTTCACAATCGCGAGAAATAAAAAAACCGACGCCCAGCGTCGGTTTTTTCTTATCTAGGCTATGCGCTTAGCGTGGAGAAACGGTTACCTGGCTGCCGTTTGACGCCATAACCACACGTTGTCCCACAGAGTAGCGGCTGGCCGCTTGCTTCTGCACCACCATGATGGTGTTACCATCGTCCTTACGGATTTCCAGCTCAACGCCGTCAGACTTATTGACCGCGCCCTGAACGCCTTGACCCGCTACGCCACCGAGCACTGCGCCACCGGCAGTCGCCAGGCTACGTCCAGTACCGCCGCCAATAGTGTTACCGAGGAAACCACCCAGCACTGCACCACCAATCGCGCCAATCACGTTATTTTCATCGCCACCCTGGATTTTGACCGGACGAACCGATACCAGCGTACCGTAAGAAACACTTTGTACTTGTTTAGCTTCGTTGGCGCTGTAAACGTCACCGGAAAGGGTGTCGGTATTGGCACAGCCTGCCAGAGTTAAGCCGGTCAACGCCACGGCTACAAAACGCTTAATCATCAGAACGCTCCTTAATGCAAAAAAACGCCATGTTTTCATCCTCTACTGCACAGAGTATAAGACAGAAAACTGGCAATTGACTCTAAGTCCGTATAAAACGCGGCTGAGGCGAAGCATAGACCATCACCCCTCAACAAAAATTCAATTACGCAACGAAAATATTTTCGTGCTGGAATGGACTGCGCAGCGACGCTGAAAAGCGGAATTTTATCATAGAATTAGCCTCGGTAATTTGCCAGGCTTATGCCAGATGATGTTAAGGGAGTGAATCGCGATGAAATCAGGACGCTATATTGGCGTGATGTCGGGCACCAGCCTTGATGGTGTAGACGTAGTGCTGGCGGCGATTGATGGGCAAATGGTGGCGCAGCAGGCCAGTTATTGCCACCCCATTCCGCAGGAGTTGCGCCAACAGGTACTGGCGATCTGTCAGGGGCAATCCTTGACGCTGTCGCAGCTAGGGCAACTGGATACTCGCCTCGGCAAACTGTTTGCCGAAGCGGTATTGGCGTTGATGCATCAGCAATCGCTGGAGGCCAGCGATATTGTGGCGATTGGTTGCCATGGACAAACCGTGTGGCACGAACCGAAAAGTGATGCGCCGAACACGCTGCAAATTGGCGATAACAACCAAATTGCCGCCGCTACTGGCGTCACGGTGATTGGCGATTTCCGTCGCCGTGATATGGCGTTGGGCGGACAGGGCGCACCGCTGGTGCCCGCTTTCCATCAGGCGCTATTAATGGACAGCGTTGAGCGCCGCATGGTGCTGAATATTGGCGGCATCGCTAATTTGTCATTATTAATTCCAGGCCAACCGGTGCGCGGATTTGATACCGGTCCAGGCAACATGCTGATCGATAGCTGGATTTGGCGCAATAAAGCCTTGCCGTACGACAAAGATGCCGCATGGGCGCGCAGCGGCCAGGTGGTTCCGGCGTTGCTGGAGCTCATGTTGAGCGATCCGTGGTTTGCCCTGCCGCCACCGAAAAGTACTGGACGCGAATATTTCAATCTCAGTTGGATTGAGCAACAGTTGCAGCGTTTCCCGGCGCTGGCCCCGCAAGATGTGCAGGCCACGCTGTGTGAGTTAACCGCGTTGACCATTGCGCAGCAGGTGCAGCTGAACGACGGTTGTGATCGCTTGCTGGTTTGTGGCGGTGGCAGCCGTAATCCGCTGTTGATGGCGCGTCTGGCAACACATTTAGCCGGTACCGAAGTCACCACCACCGATGAGGCCGGCATCAGCGGTGATGATATGGAAGCATTAGCCTTTGCCTGGCTGGCGTTCCGCACGCTGAACGGTTTACCGGGCAATTTGCCGGCGGTTACTGGCGCTACAGAAATGAGTGTATTGGGTGCGATTTATCCCGCCAATGCGCGACTTACGCATTAAGAGGTGAATATGAAGAAGATGATCATTTTGCTTGGTAGCGTCGCACTATTGAGCGGCTGCGGTATGTTGCATAAAGCAACGCCAACGCCACAACAGCTGCGCTATCAATGCGGCACCTTGCCGTTAACTGTCACGCAGGACAATGCCAAACAGCAAGTGAGCTTCATTTTGGATGGTAAACCGCTGACGCTGACGCAAACGGTCGCGGCATCCGGTGCCCGTTACAGCGATGGTACTTACGTGTTCTGGTCAAAAGGTAACAGTGCCTTTGTTGAACGTAACGAGAAAATCGTGATAAATGACTGTGAATTGCAAAACGCGGATGCTTCCGCGCAGTAGACGGTGAGAAAGAGAAACAACATGAGCGACAGTGAAAGCTTGCAAAATATTGCCCATCTGCGTCGTGAATACACCCGCGGCGGGCTGCGACGTAAAGATTTGCCGGATAATCCTTTAGCGCTGTTTGAGCAGTGGTTACAACAGGCTTGTGCAGCGCAACTGCCCGATCCTACCGCCATGACGGTCGCGACGGTGGACAGCAACGGTCAACCCTATCAGCGCATCGTGCTGCTTAAGCACTACGACGAGCAAGGCATGGTGTTTTACACCAACCTTGGCAGCCGCAAAGCGCTTCAGTTGGCCGATAATCCGCGTATTTCGCTGCATTTCCCATGGCACTTCCTTGAGCGCCAGGTGATGTTGCTGGGTGAAGTGGAAAAACTCTCGCCGCTGGAAGTGCTGAAATACTTCAGCAGCCGTCCGCGTGACAGCCAAATTGGCGCGTGGGTGTCGAAGCAATCGAGCCGGATCTCAGCGCGCGGCGTGCTGGAAGGCAAGTTCCTTGAACTTAAACAGAAATTCCAGCAAGGCGAAGTGCCGCTGCCGAGTTTTTGGGGCGGTTATCGCGTTAAATTCCATACTGTCGAGTTCTGGCAGGGCGGCGAACATCGCTTACACGATCGCTTCCTCTACCAGCGCGCGGATAACGGCTGGACGATTGACCGTTTAGCCCCGTAAAACTGCGTTTTATCCCCTTTCAACGCTGGCGCAGTTGGCGTCAGCGCTTTATGCTATAGCCCTCTTTTTTTTCGTCTCCGCACGTCAGCGGAAAGCTGTGTACCAGCCTAGGTGCAGTCTGATCAATTTGGAGTCAGTGATGACCAGCAGTAACCTGATACAACAATTGCAAGAAAGGGGCTTAGTCGCCCAGGTAACGGATGAAGAAGCGTTAGCAGAGCGACTGGCGCAAGGGCCAATTGCACTCTATTGCGGCTTCGATCCGACCGCTGATAGCTTGCATTTGGGCCATCTGGTGCCGCTGCTCTGCCTGAAACGTTTTCAGGATGCCGGACACAAGCCGGTCGCGCTGGTGGGTGGTGCCACCGGTCTGATTGGCGATCCCAGCTTTA
>NZ_JBCNNP010000063.1:0-19908 GCF_039594315.1 Pantoea sp. | reverse complement strand
TTAATGGTGATGAGCGGCATTGAATTTTTTCTCCAGGTACTGGCTGTAACGCGACAGCGGATAACACATCAGGAAGTAACCGAGCGCCACCAGGCCAAACACCTTGAACGGCTCGTAGGTTACGTTATTCAAAATGGTGCCGGCTTTAGTCAGCTCGATGAAGCCGATAATCGATGCCAGCGCAGTGCCTTTAATCACCTGCACGGCAAAGCCCACGGTTGGCGCGATAGCAATACGAATCGCCTGCGGTGCCACCACGCGAAACAGCGTTTGACCAAAGTTCAAACCAAGGCAACGTGAGGCTTCCCATTGGCCTTTGGGCAAGGCGCGAATGCTGCCGTACCAGATATCCACCAAAAACGCGCTGGTGTAGAGCGTCAAGGCCAGCGAAGCCGCAGTCCAGGGCGCGACATCAATGCCGAACAGACCGACACCGAAGAAGGCGAGGAACAGCTGCATCAACAATGGCGTGCCCTGAAACAGTTCGGTGTAAGCGCGCACAAAGCGCATCAGCCATTTGCGTTTCAGCAGGCGCATAAACAGCAGCGGCAAGGTCACCAGCGTGCCGCCAAAGAACGCCACCAGCGAGAGTAAAATGGTCCAGCGCGCTGCCAGTAGCAGGTTGCGCAGGATGTCCCAATCGGTAAATTGCGTCATCATGCCGGTTGCGCTCCCAACCATTTACGTCCCAACGCCAGCAATAACTGACGCATGGCAATCGACAACGCCAGATAGATCAACGTGGTCACCAGATAGACTTCAAAACTCAAAAAGGTACGCGACTGAATCAGGTTGGCGGCGAAGGTCAACTCTTCGTATGAGACCTGCGACACCACCGAAGAGCCGAGCATCACGATGATGCATTGGCTGACCAGCGCCGGATAAATCCGTTGCAGCGACGGCGGCAGCACCACGCGGATAAAGGTCTGCGCACGGGTTAATCCCAGCACGCGCCCCGCTTCCCATTGGCCGCGCGGCGTCACCTGAATCCCGGCGCGAATAATTTCGGTGCTGTACGCGCCAAGGTTAATCAACATCGCCAGCAGCGCTGCTTCGCCCGCCGTCAGTTTCAGACCAAGATTGGGCAAACCAAAGACGATGAAAAACAGCTGCACCACAAACGGCGTGTTACGGATCAGCTCAACGTAGACGCCCCAAATGCGGCTGGCCCAACTGGGTTTGCCGCTGCGCAGCGCCGCGCCCAGAATGCCCAGGCTGACGCCGCCCACCGTGGCGAGCACGGTGATCTGAATCGTCACCCACAACCCGGCTAGCAACTCTGGCCAATGCGGCCAGAGATCTGCAAAGTTTAGTTGCCCAATCATGATGTTATGCGCCGAGGTTAGCTGGCAGTGGCGCTTTCAACCACTCTTCCGACAGCTTGTTCAGCGTGCCATCTTTGGTGCCTTGCTCAATCAACGCATTCACTTTGTCTTTCAGCGCCGGTTCGTCTTTTTTCAAGCCGATGTAGCACGGTGAATCTTTCAGCATAAACTGCGCAACCGGCGCTTTTTCCGCGTTCTGGCGCGCAATCGCGGCAACCACTAAGTTACCAGTGGCAACATATTGCACTTGTCCTGACAGATAAGCTGACAGCGTGGTGTTGTTATCTTCATAACGTTTCACCTGCGCGTCTTTCGGTGCGATATCGCTCAACACCATGTCTTCAACTGCACCGCGCGTTACGCCGATGGATTTACCGCTCAACGCGGCAGCATCTTTTAACGTTTCGCCTTTCGGGCCAAATACGCCGAGGAAGAACGGTGCGTAAGCCTGGCTGAAGTCGATCACTTTCTCGCGTTCAGCATTTTTGCCCATGCTGGAGATCACCAGATCGACTTTATCGGTTTGCAGATACGGCACGCGGTTGGCACTGGAAACCGGCACCAGCTGCAACTTCAGTTTCATCTGTTTTGCCAGATACTTCGCCATGTCGATGTCGTAGCCCTGCGGCTGTAAATCGGTGCCCACTGAACCAAACGGTGGGAAGTCTTGCGGCACAGCAACCCGGATCACGCCGCGTTTCTGGATATCCTGCAACTGATCGGCCATCGCGCTACCAACCTGCGCCATCATCAATGCCGCGCCTGCTACCGCCAATAAAACTTTTTTCATTATGCACCCCGGTGAGTTAAACATGAAACGAAAGATTCTTGATGAATCGATTTGCAACTAATGTGCCAACCGCAGTAGCGAGGAGAGAAAGGATAAAAAACGATGATTTATGAGGTTTCAGGCAGAAAAAACGGGCATTGCGCCCGTTGCAGTTAACGATCAATAACGGTGCAACGCACCATAATGGCGCCCGTTAGCGGTGTTCCAGCTCGTCGAGATGCTGATAAAGATCGGCGATTTGGTGGATGCGTTGACGGCCCTGCGACAACATTTCGTGTAGGAGAGCGTTGGCCAGCAAGTTAACCAAACTCATGGCCGACGCGTAGCTATCAAAGGCAGAAACGCTGTCCAGCGGCGCGCACAGCTGCCAGCGCGCTAAGGTGATGATGCCCTGGGCCTGCGGCTCGCACAGCGCCAGCACTGGAATGTTGCTGTGTTGCAGTTGCTGCATCAGCGGACGAATAATGCGTGGACGGCGACGAAACGCCATCACCACCACAATATCTTCGGGCGTGATATCCACCAGCTCTTCGCCCAGCGTCTGGCCTGGCTGCGGTAGCACATGCACCTGCGCACGCGCCTGCATCAGCTGTTGGCGCAGGTGCAGCGCCACCGGATAGGCGTTGCGCATGCCGATAATAAATACCCGCTTTGCCGTGCCAATCGCCGCAATCACTTCACCAAATTGCTGTGGATCGATGCTGTTTACCCATTGCGTTAAGTTCGCCATTTCTTGCTTATAGTGTCGCGATAACAAGGTGTTACCTTGTACCGCGTCACGGTTATCGGTGAGCGGCATACCGCTTTGGCGCAGCACGCGCAGTTCATCGCGCATGTCTTTGTATTTCTCGTAACCGAGGCGCTTGAACAACCGGCTGACCGTGGCCTTCGAGACGCCGCTCAGCCGCGCTAACTCGGCGCTGTTGTAGCTGATCAGGTCATCAAAATGGTCAAACACGAAGTCGGCAATACGCTGCTCCTGCGGCGACAGCTGCGGATAGTGACTACGAAGGCGTTCATCAAGCTGTTTCATTATCGGTCCTGTAACTTTCGTTTCACCATAAGCTAGCATAAATCGATCCAGATTGGTCCGGGACCAAAACTGGAACAGCTCTTGCTTTCACTTAACCACGTACCCAGAAAAAGAGTTCCCTATGATCCAGAGCAATATGGCGCCATTAGGCATGGCCGTCGCGCCGCATCATCTTGCCAGTGAAAGCGCTTTAGCGGTGTTACGCGAAGGCGGCAATGCGATTGAAGCCATGGTGGCCGCTGCGGCCACTATCGCCGTGGTTTATCCGCACATGAACGGTTTAGGCGGCGACGGTTTTTGGTTGGTGGTGCCACCGAATGGCGATCCGATTGCCATTGATGCCAGCGGTGCCGCCGGTTCGCTGGCGCACCTCGATTTCTATCACGGCGAAACACATATTCCGCATCGCGGTCCCAAAGCCGCGTTAACCGTGGCGGGCACCGTCAGCGGTTGGCAGGAAGCGCTAACGCTGGCGCAGGAACTGGGTGCCGCACCGCTGCCGCTGGCGTGTCTGCTGCGGGATGCGATTCGCTATGCCGCCGACGGCATTCCGGTCACCGCCTCGCAAGCCGCCGCCACTGCCGCCAAGCAGCACGAGTTGCAGCATCAGCCTGGCTTTGCCGCCACCTATTTGCCGGATGGCAATGTGCCCGCAGCGGGCAGCCGTTTCACCCAACCGGCGCTGGCAAATACGCTCAGCCTGTTGTGCGATCAAGGTTTAGAGAGTTTCTATCGCGGCGAACTGGCGCACCATTTGGCGCGTGAAATGACCGCGCTGGGTATGCCGATCACGCTGGAAGATTTGCAGAACCAGCGTGCACGCCGCTGCACGCCTCTGCACCTGGCGCACAGTGAAGGCGATATCTGGAACATGACGCCGCCGACGCAAGGTTTGGTGTCATTGGCGATCCTCGGCATTACCGACCGCCTGAATATGGCCGCCGCCGATGAAGCGCAAACCGTGCACCGCATCGTTGAGGCCACTAAAAAAGCCTTCGCGCTGCGCGATAAACACATCACCGATCCGCGCCATATCGATATTGACGTGCAAAGCCTGTTGGATGCCGATCACCTCGGTTCGCTGGCGGCAAAAATCGACGATCAGCAGGCCGCGCCGTGGGGTACTGGACGTGGGCCAGGCGATACGGTGTGGATGGGCGTGATGGACAGCAGCGGTTTAGCGGTGTCGTTCATTCAAAGCATTTATCACGAATTCGGCAGCGGCGTGGTGCTGCCCGGCACCGGCATTACCTGGCAAAACCGTGGCGCGGCATTCAGCCTGCAACCCGATCATTTACTGGCGCTGCAACCGGGCAAACAGCCGTTCCATACGCTCAATCCCGCCGCTGCACGCCTGAAAGATGGGCGCACCATGGTATATGGATCGATGGGCGGCGACGGCCAGCCGCAAACCCAGGCGGCGATTTTCACCCGCCACGTGATACAAGGCATGTCGCTGCAACAAGCGGTGAGCGCGCCGCGTTGGCTGCTCGGCCGCACCTGGGGACAATCCTCCGACTCGCTCAAACTCGAAGCCCGTATTGCGCCGGAAACCGTGCAGCAACTGCGCGCGCTCGGCCACGAGGTTGAGCTGCTGCCTGATTTCAGCGAAGTGGTCGGCCATGCGGGGGCAATCGTCAGACACAACAACGGCATGCTGGAAGGCGCATTTGATCCGCGCAGCAACGGCAGCGCCGCCGGTTTCTAATGGAGAGTGACAATGAATAAACACGTCGATTGGGCCACCTACATCGCCCAAATGGAACAGATTCTGGCGCTGGAACTGGATGATGCACGCCGAGCCGAATTGCTGACGCAATTCAACCGCATTGCGGCGATGGCAGAGCCGCTGATGGCGCTGCCGCTCGACGATCGTCTGGAAGTGGCGGGAGTGTTCCAGCCATGAAACTGTCTCCATTATCCATTACGCAACTTCAGCAAGCGCTGAGCCAGGGCGAGATCAGCGCGCGCGATATCGCGCAATCAACATTAACGGCGATTGAGCAGCATAATCCGGCGATCAATGCCTGGACCGAAGTCACCGGGCAACGCATGCTGCGCGAAGCCGAACAGATCGATCAGCAGCGCCAGCGCGGTGAAAGCTTGCCGCCGCTGGCCGGTATTCCTTACGCGGTAAAAAATCTGTTTGATGTCGCCGGGCACAGTACGCTGGCCGGTGCCAGTTTGTTCAGCGAACGCGCCGTGGCGCGCGAAGATGCGTGGGCGGTGAGCAAATTGCGTCAGTCCGGCGCATTGCTTTCCGGCATGCTGAATATGGATGCCTACGCATACGGCTTCACCACTGAAAATACCCATTACGGCGCCACACATAATCCACGCGACTTGAGCCGTGTGGCAGGTGGATCGTCTGGCGGTTCAGCCGCTGCGGTGGCGGCGGGTTTGGTGCATTTTTCCCTTGGCACCGACACCAATGGTTCGATCCGCGTGCCCGCTTCGTTGTGCGGCATCTTTGGTTTAAAACCGACCTTTGGCCGTCTATCACGCAGCGGCAGCCATCCGTTTGTCGCCAGCCTCGATCACATCGGCCCATTTGCCCGCTCGGTGGAGGATTTGAGCCTGGTGTATGACACCTTGCAAGGTGCCGATGCCGGCGATGCTTTTCAGGCTGCGCAGCCCATTGCGCCGGTGAGCCATGAGCTGAGTAGAGGCACACAAGGCATACGCAGCGCGGTGTTGGGCGGTTTCTTCTCGACATGGTGTAGCGATGAAGCCCGTGCGGCGGTGGCGATGGTGGCTAAAGCGCTGGAAGCGTCTGAAGAAGTGACGATGCCGAATGCTGAAATCGCCCGTTCGGCAGCATTTATCATGACGGCGGCGGAAGGCGGCAATCACTATTTGCCGTTGCTACGCAGCCAGCCGGAACAATTTGAACCTAATTCTCGCGAACGGTTATTAGCTGGCGCGATGTTGCCTTCGGCGTGGTACGTGCAGGCGCAACGCTTCCGTCGCCATTTCCAGCAGCAAGTGTTGCCGCTGTTTGAGCATTTCGATGTGCTGATTGCCCCCGCCACACCGTGCACGGCGACCACCATCGGCCAGGAAACCATTCATATCAACGGTCAGGATTTGCCGACGCGCGCCAGCATGGGCATGCTGACCCAGCCGATTTCCTTCCTTGGCTTGCCGGTATGCACCGTGCCGCTGCAAACGGCTAACGGCTTACCGATTGGCTTGCAGCTGATCGCTGCGCCGTTTAAAGAACATCTGGCACTGCGCGCCGCGTGGGCGCTGCAACAGCAAGGGCTGACACTGCCACAAACCACCTTAATGGATGCATGAATATGACGCCTGAACATATTGATCGCCCGGCGATTCTCGCCGAAGTGACTGCCGCCTTTTATCGCTACGAGCAAGCGCTGGTCAGCAATGATGTCGCGGTGCTGGATGAATTGTTCTGGCATGACAAGCGCACCGTGCGTTTGGGTGCCGGAGAGAATTTGTATGGCATTGATGAGATCCGCGCGTTTCGCGCTGCACGTCCGTCGAAAGGGTTGGATCGTGAGTTACGTAACACGGTGATTACGACCTTTGGCGATGATTATGCGGTGTGCAGCACCGAGTTTACGCGTGCAGGCGTGGAGAAAATTGGACGTCAACAGCAGACGTGGGTGCGCTTGCCGTACGGCTGGCGGATTGTGGCGGCGCAGGTCAGTTTGATGAGTTAGGTTGGGTGCGTTTTTAAGTTGAGTGCGCGCTGTCCCTCACCCTAGCCCTCTCCCACAAGTGGGAGAGGGAATGATTAGGCTAAAACCAGTGGGAGAGGGGATGATTAGGTGGAGAGAATCGCGGGATCAGCGATTACACGCTCAGTGCGGGATGCGTTTTCATCCAGTGATCGGCGATTTGCTGGCGAGTACACACCCACACATTCTCGTGCTGCTGGATATGGTCGAGAAAACGCTGCAACCCACGGAATTTACCCGGACGCCCCAACAAACGGCAGTGCATGCCAATCGACATCATCTTCGGTGCAGTTTCCCCTTCTTCGTACAACACATCAAACGTATCGCGCAGATAGACAAAGAACTGCTCCGCGGTGTTGAAACCTTGCGGCGAGGCGAAGCGCATGTCGTTGCACTCCAGCGTGTAGGGAATGATCAGGTGCGGTTTTACCGTGCCGTCCTGACAAGTGACTTGCGTCCAGAACGGTAAATCATCGCCGTAATAGTCGCTGTCGTAGCTGAATCCGCCCTGCTCCACCACCAAACGGCGCGTGTTTGGGCTGTCGCGCCCGGTGTACCAACCGGTTGGCGCTTTGCCGAACAGGTCGGTCAACACGTCCACCGCTTGCTGCATATGCTGACGTTCGGTTTTGGCGTCCATCCCTTGATAGTGAATCCAGCGCCAGCCGTGGCTAACCACGTCGTAATCGGCGGCTTTGATCGCTGCAACAATCTCAGGATGGCGCGCCAACGCCATCGCGACGCCAAACACCGTCAGCGGTAAGCCACGTTTTTGAAACTCATTGTGGATGCGCCAGAAGCCGGCGCGTGAACCGTATTCGTACAGCGAATCCATCGACATGTGGCGATCGGCGTAGCTGGCTGCACCGATGATATCGGAAAGAAATTGCTCGGAACCGGCATCGCCGTGCAGCACGTTGTTTTCCGCGCCCTCTTCATAGTTGAGGACAAACTGCACCGCTACACGGGCTTTGCCCGGCCATTTAGCGTGCGGCGGCTGATTGGCATAACCGATCAGATCGCGCGGATAATTTTTGTTGAAGCTGTACTCTTTCTTTTCAGATACATCATTCATTCTGCAAGTTCCTGTGTTCAGTCCTCAACCAGCACTTAGTTTAGGTGCTGAAATGCGCCGCTGAGCGGTTTCTGCAATGGATAATCGAGATCGCCGTGTTTGCTGGTACCAAAGCCTAACGCCACCAGCGATTCCACCATTTTCACTGCGGCACTTACGCCGTCGATCACCGGTAAACCCAGTTCTTTGGTCAGCTCCTGCGCCAGCGATGCCATGCCGCCACAGCCCAAAACAATCGCCCCGCTGCCATCTTCACGTTTGGCTTGTATACAGCGTTGACGCACTTTCTCTTGCGCCACGCCGCTGCCGTCTTCCAGCGCTAACACCGGCAGATCAATGGCATGCAGCGCAGCACAATGGTGCGTGAAGCCGTATTGCTGCAACAGATGACGCGCAATTACCAAGGTGCGCGGCAACGTGGTGACGATGGAAAAGCGCGTCGCCACCAGCGTTGCGGTGTGCATCGCGGCTTCGGCGATACCAATTACCGGGCCGCTTGCCAGTTCGCGCGCCGCCAGCAAGCCGGGATCGCCAAAGCAGGCAATGATGTGGCCGCTAACGCCTTGCTGTTTGCCACGTTTGACCTGCTCCAGCACACCAATTGCCGCAATCGCTTCATCGAAATGACCTTCAATTGATTCCACGCCGTGGCTGGGGCACACCGCCAAAATCTCCGTGCCAGGCGCAGCGACCGCGCGCGCGGCAGCGCCAATAGTTTCGGTCATCGCCACGCTGGTGTTGGGATTGATCACCTGAATTACGCTCATGATGCCGCCTCTTTATGACCGGCAAATAACCGGGAAAAATCAGGTAAGGTTTCGCCGCTGCGCTCAAAGTGCAGGCTGGCAACAATGTGTTCAAAGTGATGCTGCAATGCGGCAGTCAAACCCGGCAGATCCTTGTCTCGCAGCAGATCCACCAGCCGATCGTGGTGATCGCAACGGCAACCGCGCTGCCACGGCGCGCCATACGCGGCAATCACCAGCGAGGAGCGCTGCGTTAGACGCGTCACCATATCGGTGAGCACTTCATTGCCGGAGATGGCTTGCAGCTGAATATGAAAGGCAGCTGATAGACGAATCGCTGCCGCGCCATCGTGTTGCTGATGCGCCTGCTGCTCTTGTTCGATCAAACTGCTGAGCGCGGCTAAATGCGGTGCCTGTAGATGACTGAGCACCACAGGCAAGTTGGCACACTCCAATAAACTGCGCGTGGCAAAGATATCGCGGGCTTCATCCACGCCCGGCGTTGCCACTTGTGCACCACGTCTGGGCGACAAGGTGATCATTTGCACCGCGGCGAGGCGTTGCAGCACTTTACGAATGCCGGTGCGACTGACGCCAAACACCTCTGATAACGCCTCTTCCGGCAATTTACTGCCCGGCGGCAACTGATGCTCAACAATGGCGGTCAGCAGCGCCTGGTAGATGGGTTCGTCTCTATCATTCAGATCAGCAGCCGTTTTCTGGCCTGTTTCACTCTTCATTACCTGCTCCGGTAAGTGTCTGTGTGCTGCACATCGTATACGTGAAATTAATTTTTTGTATACAAGAAATCAATTCTGGCCTGGATCCTGCAATACCGTTTCACGCTGTGATTATTCTTCCATGTTGTAGAGAGGAGCAGGTTTCATGCCAAATCATTCTGAAGTGACCTCTGCGGGGGCATCTGGAGCCAACGCGCAATACAGTCCACGTCTGTGCAACGAAGATCTGGCGCCAACGCGCGACCAGAATTGGTCGTGGTACAACATTTTCTCTTTCTGGATGTCGGACGTGCACAGCATGGGCGGCTATGTGGTAGCCGCCAGCTTCTTTACGTTGGGATTAGCCAGCTGGCAGGTGCTGCTGTGCTTGTTGGTCGGCATCTGCATCGTGCAGCTGTGCGCCAATCTAGTGGCGAAACCGAGTCAGATGGCAGGCGTGCCGTACGCGGTGATTTCGCGTCAGGCGTTTGGCGTGTTTGGTGCCAACATCCCGGCGATTATTCGCGGCCTGATCGCCTTCGCCTGGTACGGTATCCAAACCTATCTGGCGGCTAACGCGCTGATGCTGGTGCTGCTGAAGTTTTTCCCTTCATTAAGCAGTATGACGCAGACCAGTTGGCTTGGGCTATCTCAACTGGGCTGGTGCTGTTTCGGTTTGATGTGGTTGTTGCAGGCGATGGTGTTCTGGCACGGCATGAGCGCGATTAAACGCTTCATCGATGTCGCCGGTCCGGCCGTTTATGTGGTGATGGTGGCGCTGGCGGGCTGGATTGTATACAAAACCGGTTTTGATGGTATCTCCTTTACCCTTGCTAGCAAGCAATTGAGCACCGGTGAGCAAACCTGGCAGATGATCACCGCCACCGCGCTGGTGGTTTCCTACTTCTCTGGCCCGCTGCTTAACTTTGGTGACTTCTCGCGTTACGGCAAAAGCATGGGCGAAATTCGTCGCGGCAACCGCTGGGGCTTACCGTTTAACTTCCTGCTGTTCTCGATTGTCACCGTGGTGATCGTCTCGGGTACGCAATCGCTGTTCGGCCGCATGATTACCGATCCGATTGAGACCGTGAGCATGGTCGGCAACGATGTGGCGGTGGCGATTGGCCTGCTGACCATGATTATCGCCACCATCGGTATTAATATCGTGGCGAACTTCGTTTCTCCCGCGTTTGATTTCTCCAACTGCTCGCCGCAGAAAATCAGTTTCCGCACTGGCGGGATGATTGCAGCGGTTGGTTCCGTGCTGTTGACGCCGTGGAACCTATTCCAGTCACCGGAACTGATTCACTACACGCTGGATGTGCTGGGTGCGTTTATTGGACCGTTGTTCGGTATTTTGATTGCTGATTTCTATCTGATTAAACGCAGCAAAGTGTACGTTGACGATCTGTTTGATGACACACCAAAAGGTCGTTACTGGTATCGCGGTGGCTTCAACCCGAAAGCGATTGCCGCGCTGTTGCCGTCTGTGGGTATTGGTTTGGTGATCAGCTTTATTCCTTCGCTGCATGCAGTGGCGAACTTTAGCTGGTTTATCGGCGTGGCATTGGGTGCGGGTTGTTATCGCTGGTTGGCACGCGCCGATCGTGAAGAAGTGGCAACGGCCTATCGCGGTGCGGTGGCGGTGCAGAAGGATTAAGTTGGGTGTGCACTGATGTGTGTGGATGCAGAATTGGTACGCGCTGTCCCTCATCCCAACCTTCTCCCGCACGCGGGAGAAGGGGCGGTCCGGCGAGAGCACTGAGGCCGAGCGAAACGTTAAAAGCAAAAAGCCGATGCATTTCTGCATCGGCTTCTTAAATAGATTGGCGGAACGGACGGGGCTCGAACCCGCGACCCCCTGCGTGACAGGCAGGTATTCTAACCAACTGAACTACCGCTCCGCGCTTTGTTCCCCGTCGAGAACGAGGCGCATATTAATGGCAGCCTCATCACGCGTCAACGCTTTTTCTGTGGGAATGTTTCGTTTGCCGCTTTTTTCATCTCACCGACGATTTTACACGCAAAATCAGCCGTTTTAGGCACGCCACAGGCAGCTGCCGCCCTTCTTCTGCACTAAATCCAGACGGCCTTCGTGCGCAATAATCTCTTCATCACTGGCGCTTACTACGCGCAAGCCAGAGCTGGGACGCACAATGCGCTGAATAATTTCGCTGCCATCCTGATTGTTCTGCTCGCCGTCCAGCGAAAACGACAGCGAAGTTTGGCCGCCGGTCATCATCAGAAATACTTCAGCCAGAATCTCGGCATCGAGCAGTGCGCCGTGCAGCGTACGTTTGCTGTTGTCTATTTCATAGCGGTTGCACAAGGCATCCAGGCTGTTGCGCTTGCCAGGATACATTTTACGCGCCATCGCCAGGCTATCGGTGACCTGACAGAAAGTGTCGGTTTTGCCGATGCCGCGATTTAGCATGCCAAATTCGTAATCCATAAAGCCGATATCGAACGATGCGTTATGGATCACCAGCTCTGCGCCACGAATATATTCGAGAAATTCATCGGCGATATCCGAGAACATCGGTTTGTCGGCGAGGAATTCATCGGCGATACCGTGAACACCGAACGCTTCCGGATCCACCAGCCGATCGGGCTTCAGATACATGTGGAAGTTGTTGCCGGTCAGGCGACGGTTGATCACCTCAACCGCACCGATTTCAATGATGCGATGTCCTTCATAATGCACACCGATCATGTTCATGCCGGTGGTTTCAGTATCGAGGACGATCTGGCGGTTATTTGCAGTGCTCATAGGACCTGTTTTATGTCAGACTTGGCGTTTTGTCAGAAGGAAGTCTACCAGAGATGCGCAAACAGGTAGAAATATTCACCGACGGATCGTGCCTCGGTAATCCCGGCCCCGGCGGCTACGGCGCCATTTTACGTTATGGCGAGCATGAAAAAGTGTTCAGTACCGGTTATCGTCTCACCACTAACAACCGCATGGAAATGATGGCGGCTATCGTGGCACTTGAAGCACTCAAGCAGCCGTGCGAAGTGGTGCTCAGCACCGACAGCCAATATGTGCGCCAGGGCATCACCAGTTGGATTCATAACTGGAAAAAGCGCGGCTGGAAAACCGCCGATAAGAAACCGGTGAAGAATGTCGATCTGTGGAAACGCCTCGACTCAGCGCTCAGCACGCATGAGATCAAGTGGGAATGGGTGAAAGGCCATGCCGGACATCCTGAGAACGAACGCTGCGACGAACTGGCTCGCAGCGCGGCGGGCAATCCAACATTGGATGATATCGGCTATCAGGTTGAATCCTGATCCTTCACTTCACGGAACTGGCGCGTAACGTTCACCGTTTGGCGCAGTTGCGATTGACTCATGTTCTTCTTCATTTTGGTGGGCGTTAACGGGAACGTGCGTTTACGTGCCACCACAATGTTCAGGCAGCCCAACGCCGGCAAATGCGCGCTAATGATTTTCCCGCCCTGCCGATGCCATGGCACCACCTGAAAACGCGTGCGATACACCACTTCATAATTCAGCAAGCCAAGCCAATCGAGCAGACGCACCTGGCTGAACATCCGTCCGCTCCATGGCGCGCGTGAGTGCAATCCCGGAATGCCTTTGCTAATCCCGAGTAAACTAAACGGGTTAAAGCCGCTGATGATCATCCAGCCATCGTCGATCAATACCCGATCGACTTCGCGCAAAACGCGGTGCGGGTCCTGACTCCACGCCAGTGTGTGCGCCATTAAACAGGCATCAATCGATTTAGATTCAAAGGGTAATTGCGTGGTGTTGGCAATCACCTGCAACTCATCGCCCTCATTGCCCACATTCACTTGATGCGATATGGCACACTGGCTGGTATTGATTTCTGCGCTGAGGCTACCCAGTTTAAGCATATGAAAGCCATACAGCTTGCCGAGGTACGGTTGCAGTTGCTGGGTTAGCGCGTCGCGAAAATAGTCTCCCATTGGCATATCACGCCAAGAGCGCGGTGCAGTCAGGATTTGGCGTGTTTTAGCCGGCTTCATGCTCTACCATTTTCCTTTTTCTACGACCTGAGAGGTGTTTATGAATCTTACCAGCATTCCCGCATTGCAGGATAACTACATCTGGACACTGACGGACGCGGACAATAATTGTCTCATTGTCGATCCCGGTGAGGCCCAGCCGGTACTGGATAAAATTAAGGCAAACCGCTGGCAACCGGTAGCGATTTTGTTGACGCACCATCACCACGATCATGTTGGCGGCGTGAATGAGCTGTTGCAGCACTTCCCTGATTTGGTGGTTTTCGGTCCACAAGAAACTGCAGATAAAGGGGCACAGCGCATTGTGGCCGAAGGTGATGAATTTACCCTTCTTGGGCTAAATTTCCGTGTCATCGCAACACCCGGTCACACTTTAGGACATATCTCATATTTCAGTTCTCCTTATCTTTTCTGTGGAGACACGATGTTTTCTGGCGGCTGCGGACGTTTATTTGAAGGCACCGCTGAGCAAATGTTTGATTCATTTCAAAAGCTTAATCAACTTCCTGAAGACACCCTCATTTGCTGCGCGCATGAGTACACTTTATCCAATATGAAGTTTGCTGCGGCTATTCTGCCTCATGACCCTAAAATTTTGGCAAGGTATCAGCAAATTAAGGACTTACGCGCAGAAAATGGCATTACTTTGCCCACAAAATTGGCATTAGAGCGAGAAATAAATTTATTTTTACGCACGCAAGATGCTGATTTACAAAAGGCTTTAGGCACTAATGTTCCATCGTCAGCGTTATGGCAAACTTTTGCCGATCTACGCGAGAAGAAAGACCGCTTTTGATATTTGAGGTTGTGTTGTGTTGGACCGTCACGTATAGTTGCTCGTCTTTTAAGCGAACTATTGACACACACATGAAGGCTAAAGCGATATTACTCGCCTCGGTCTTGCTGGTAGGATGTCAGGCATCAAGGAATGACGCCAATATCCCCGTACAGCATGCACAGAGCTTGTCTTCAGCTGGTCAAGGTGAAAATGGAAAGTACGGAGATCGATTGTTGTCGCCGCGATGGCAGGATGATGGAACAAGCCTCGCAGAAGATACTGATCTCTGGAATCACATTAGTGACGAGTTGAAGATGGGGATTCCGGAAAACAGCCGGATCCGCGAACAAAAAACAAAATTTTTAAAAAATAAGAGCTATCTCCACGATGTAACATTACGGGCAGAGCCGTACATGTACTGGATAGTCGAGCAGATACAGAAACGTAAAATGCCGATGGAACTGGTACTGCTACCCATAGTGGAGAGCGCTTTTGACCCACACGCAACATCTTCTGCGAATGCCGCTGGCATTTGGCAGATTGTTGCACAAACGGGCAAAAACTATGGTTTGAAACAGAACCAATGGTACGACGGACGCCGCGATGTGGTGGCCTCGACCAAGGTAGCGCTGGATATGATGCAGCGTCTGAACGGTATGTTTGACGGCGATTGGTTACTGACCATTGCGGCCTATAACAGCGGTGAAGGACGTGTATTGAAAGCGATGAAACAGAATAAGGCGCGCGGTAAGCCGACTGACTTCTGGAGTTTATCGTTACCACGTGAGACCACGGTTTATGTTCCTAAAATGTTGGCCTTGAGTGAAATTCTCAAGAACAACAAGCGTTACGGTATCAAACTGCCAACACCGAACGAGAGCCGTGCATTAGCTCGCGTAGAAGTGGGACAGCAGATTGAACTGACGCAGGCCGCAGATATGGCCGGTATGTCGCTCAGCAAGCTGAAGACATTCAACGCCGGTTATAAAAACGGTGCGACAGCGCCAAATGGACCGCACTACATTATGGTGCCGAAGTCCAACGTTGCTAAGTTGCGTGATTCACTGGCTTCCGGTGATATCGCCTCCGTGCAGCCTACCGAGATGGCGAAAGTCAGCGCGGCAGGAAACAGCTACACGGTACGCAAAGGTGACACCTTGTCTGGTATTGCCAGCAAGCTTGGCGTAAGCGTCAGTACACTGAAACAGCAGAACAATCTGCGTAGTGCTTCAGTTCGTACCGGTCAGACTCTGACCGTGAGCGGCAAAGCAACGCAGTTGGCTGATAACGGCAACAGCATCACCTATCGTGTACGTAAAGGTGATTCTTTTGCCAGTATCGCAAAACGTCATGGTGTGAATACCAAAGACGTGATGCGCTGGAACAGTGACGCTAAAGACATTCAGCCGGGCGACAAGCTCACGCTGTTTGTGAATAATAGCTCAACACCTGATACCTAATGCCCCGAAAAGGCTGACTTTTGTCAGCCTTTTTCATTTTCTGCTTTCTAAATATTCTGCACTTCCCTTCTTTAGGCTTAAAAGCCCAAGCGCGTGACTATCCTGAATAACAATTTTGGTTACAGCAAGATGGCTAAACGAACGCTATTTAGGTATATCAGCGCCCGATGCCATAAACAGAATTGAATTCAACCAGCAGAGGATTGTGGTCGGAAGCACGCGTCACCAGCACCGACGCTTCGCTGACTTTCATATCGCGGTAGAAGACGAAATCCAGCGGCCGGCCAAAGGCTTTACGGCGATGGTCATCGGTGAAGTTCACTTCACGCAGCGACATCTCTCTGGCAAAGCGATATAGCGCGTTCATGCGCTGACGACTCCAGGCGTTAAAATCACCGGCCATGATCACCGGACCACGATGATGCTGAATCTGCTCACCAATCGGCCCCAATTGCTTACTGTACACATCCACACCTAAACTGAAATTCACCGCGTGGATATTCACCACCATCAGCATTTCACCGGTCGGCAATGGGTAAGCAGTGACTAGCGCGGATTTGGCTAAACGCAACAAAGGTTCGCGCTCGCGTAATGGGCAGCAATAGACAGGATGTGCAGAAGCCAACGTCATGACGCCGGAAGGATGTTGTGGTAACACAAACGCGGGAACTTGATCGGCCGCCAGATAGTTGCTGGTGGCGAATTTGACCAATTCAGGGGTAGCCTGTGCTTCTTGCAGCAACACAAGATGGGCATCTTTACCAAAACCTTGTAACACCGACATCCAATCGGCACGTTGCTGCTTAAAGATGTTCCAGACCAAAACCCGCAACGTTGGGTCTGCTGGCAAAGGTGCGCCAGGCGGCAATGCCTGTCCAAGATGCAGCATTGCCACCGGCGGAAAGATCCGCTCGGCTGGCTGTCCCGCTACATAACGCATTGAATAAGTTTTTTTCCGCACTTTCCCGCCTGGCTGATTTACGACTCGTACTTCACCTGACTGTTATAGGGATTTTAGTGCGGGGTTTCAATTGATGATCTTGATTGTCGGAATTCGCCTCACAGCATAACGCTGCAACAACCAGCCAGTCAGCAAGCTGTTGTGCGTGTTATTCCATCACTATCGCAGCTCGAGGCTTATCGAGTTGGCCACTCATTCTTACCAACAATAATGCGGCAAACACGATGATGGCGCCCACCCACGGAGTTTGTGCCAGACCATAATGTTCAACAATATAGCCACCTACGGTGGATCCCAGCGCAATCCCAATGTTAAATGCGGCAATATTTAGACCTGATGCAACGTCAACAGCACCCGGCGCAGACTGTTCAGCTTTCTGTACCACGTAAACCTGCAACCCCGGCACATTGGCAAAGGCGAAGATGCCCATCAGCAGGACGGTTATCACTGACATCAAGTGCATACTTGCGGTGTATTGGAATACCATCAGCAATATTGCCAGTGCCATAAAAATCAGCGTCAACGCACGAACCGCACCGTGTCGGTCCGCCAACTTACCGCCCCAAATATTACCTATCGCCACCGAAACACCGTATCCCAGTAGAATCAGGCTAACAGCGGTCGGCGAATAACCCGCTAATGACTGCATCATCGGCGCAAGGAAGGTGAAGGCAGTAAATACGCCGCCATTACCTAGCGCAGTGATGGCATAGATCAACAACAGGCGCGGATTGATCAACACGCGCGCCTGTTGTGCCAACGTTGTGGCAGAAGGTTGAGGGATATTGCGTGGGATAAGCAATTGACTCGCCACTAATGCAATCACGCCCAGCAGCGAGACCGCAAGGAAGCTTTCACGCCAGCCAAAATGCTGCCCGATCAACGTTCCTAACGGTACGCCTGTGACCAACGCGACGGTTAGGCCGCCGAACATAATTGCAATGGCACTTGCCGCCTTTTCTTTGCTGACCAGGCTGGTTGCAATCGTCGAACCGACCGAGAAGAAGACGCCATGTGCAAGCCCTGTCAGCAACCTGGCTATGACGAGCGTCTCATAATTCGGTGCCAGCCAGGCAACCAAATTGCCAATGGTAAACAGCACCATCAATCCCATTAGAAGCTGCTTACGTGCGAGCTTTCCAGTTAACGCCGTTAATACCGGTGCGCCAACGGCTACACCGAGCGCATAAATCGATACCAGCATCCCCGCAGAGGGTAACGTGATGCTGAGTTGTTTAGCGATAGTTGGAATGAGGCCGACAATAACAAATTCTGTCGTACCGATCGCGTAAGCGCTGATAGTCAGCGCCCAAAGTGCAAGTGGCATGATTGACTCCCATGAAAGTTTTGATGGTCGCTAGTATTGCCTCATGCTTTAATGACAAAAAGATGCAAAGTGACAATAGACTTTTGCTTTAGGAGAGATAATGAAAGCATCGTCTGATGAGTTGAAAGTGTTTATCGCTGTAGTTGAGAGCGGCAGCTTTAGTCGTGCGGCCGAGCAGTTGCAAATGGCAAATTCAGCAGTAAGTCGTACGGTAAAGAAGCTTGAGAATAAACTTGGCGTGGCGCTATTAACCCGCACTACGCGCCAGCTGGCGCTGACACAAGAAGGCGAACATTACTTTCGTCGCGTGCAAAAATTGATGCAAGAGATGTCTACAGCAGAGAGCGAGTTAGTTGCTCGGCAAATGACGCCACAGGGTGTGCTGCGTATTGATGCCGCAACGCCAGTGGTTTTGCATCTGTTGCTACCAATGATTAAACCGTTTCGTGAACGCTATCCTAACGTCACGCTTTCACTAATTTCCTCCGAGAGTTTTATCAATTTGATTGAGCGCAAAGTTGACGTGGCGATTCGCGTCGGCAATTTAACTGACTCGTCTTTAAGAGCACGTTTGCTGTTTATCAGTTATCGCAAGCTTGTCGCTACACCGGCTTATTTGGCGGAATTTGGCATACCAACGTCCGTTGCCGATCTCGCGCAACATCAATGCCTTGGATTCGTTGAGACGCCGCGGTTAAATCGCTGGCCGATCGCCGATAACAATGGCAACCTTTATGACATCACGGCTGGAATATCCTCTAACAGCGGTGAAACCTTGAAGCAGCTGTGCTTAGGCGATCAAGGAATTGCCTGTCTATCTGATTTTATGGTGAACAAAGAGATTGCAGATGGCACTTTTATTGAGTTGCTGGCTGAGCAAAGCATTCCGGTTGAAATGCCTTTTAATGCCGTTTATTACAGCGATTTAGGGGTAAGCCAGCGCGTTAGGGCGTTTATAGATTTTCTGAGTGAGTGGGTGAAAGATCAGCCCTGGCAAATGCAGAGCTGATTTGAGGAAAAAGTTAATCCCAGTTTGGTGCCAGGCCTTCCGGGCTAACTAACCGCTGCTGACGATCCAGGCTGGCGATCTTTGCCATATCGTCTTCATCCAGTTTTAGTTCGATTGCTGCCATATTGCTGCTGAGATTTTCACGTTTGGTTGAGGATGGAATGACGGCATAACCTAGTTGCATCGCCCACGCCAGAACAACCTGAGCAGGGGTAGCCTGGTGCTTTTCTGCGATGGCAATAATGACGTCATCTTTAAGCGCCTCGCCATACGCCAGCGTCATATAGGAGGTAATGTGCAGACCTTGTTGCTTAGCAAACTCAGTAACCTTGCGGTTTTGCAGGAATGGATGCAGCTCAATTTGGTTGGTCGCAATGTTCTCGACACCAACCGCAGCAATCGCTTCTTCCATTAAGGCTACTGGGAAGTTGGAAATACCAATCTGTTGTGTTAGGCCCAACTCTTTTGCTGCCATCAATGCACGCATACTTTCTTCGACTGATACTGCTGAACCCGGTGAAGGCCAGTGGATCAGCGTCAGATCAACATAGTCCGTCCGCAGTTTTTTCAGGCTCTCTTTCAAACTTGGAATTAATTTTTCTGCCGAAAGATTTTCTATCCAGATTTTAGTGGTAATAAATAACTCACTGCGCGCGATGCCATTTTCTGTAATCGCTTTCCCTACTGCAGCTTCATTTTCATAGATTTGAGCGGTATCAATTGTGCGGTAACCCAGTTCCAAAGCTGTTTTAACTGAATGGATTACAACATCGTCCTGCAAACGGAATGTACCTAAACCAAAAGCTGGTATTATCATGATTTCCTCATCGTATAGCGTTATGTTTCGATGGGAAACATTCTGGCAGGTTTATTGTTGCTGAAAAATCCGCTTATAAGCAGAAGAATATTGATTTTATATCAACAATATCAATGAAATTTTAGGCATGAAAAAGCCCTGACTTTTCAGTCAG
>NZ_JBCNNP010000062.1:0-20744 GCF_039594315.1 Pantoea sp. | reverse complement strand
GCCTGCATTACGCGTGGGCTGGTGTAGTTTTCAGAAGCAATCAGTTCAATGTGCTCTTCCTGACGCACTTTCTCTTGCTCCATAGCCTGCCACAACGCGGCATCATAATCGGCAATGTTCATATCACGCTTTAACATCCGGACTCTCCTGACTCAGCTAACTTTTTAAAGGCAGTTTAGGCCCCGGTAAGGGGCGAAGGCGAACAGTGTAAACGGTTTTGACAGGTGACGGTAGCGCCAACCCCCACTTTTTGCGCAAACGTTTGGCATGGCGCTGGAACGGGTTTTTTACGCTTTTTTGCAAGCCTAAAAATCACGATATTTCCTCACATTTTCAGCACATGAATTTCAGATTTGTGAGCTGGTGGTCGCCTTGATTGCCTATTCCTTATGTATCAAGGGGGATTTACAGCCTCAAATAATGACCTTAAGATGCATTTAAAATACATGTTTAATTTACCCCCTAAGGACATCACCATGCTTGACGCACAAACCATTGCGACCATCAAAGCAACATTGCCCGCCATTGCCCAAATCGGCCCACAGCTAACC
Organism: Pantoea sp.; assembly: GCF_039594315.1. Taxonomy (GTDB): domain Bacteria; phylum Pseudomonadota; class Gammaproteobacteria; order Enterobacterales; family Enterobacteriaceae; genus Pantoea. Next base: position 20,193 of record NZ_JBCNNP010000062.1, on the reverse strand, counting down.
GGCCATTTTTACCAGCGCCTACTCACGCAGCATCCAGAATTGAAAGACGTATTCAACATGAATAATCAGCGCAGTGGCGATCAGCGAGAAGCGCTGTTCAATGCCATTGTGGCGTACGGCAGCAACCTGGAAAATCTGGCGGTATTATTGCCAGCGGTGGAAAAAATTGCGCAGAAACATGCCAGTCTGAGCATCCAGCCAGAGCAATATGCCATCGTTGGTGAAAATCTGCTGGCGACCATTGATGAACTGCTACATCCGGGTGAAGAAGTGTTGACCGCATGGGGCAAAGCGTATGGCGTACTCGCCGATGTATTTATTCAGCGCGAAGAAGCAATTTACCGTGAATCCGAAGAGAAAAATGGCGGCTGGCGCGGTACGCGAGACTTCCGCATTCGCACCATTAAGCAGGAAAGCGCGGTAATCAAAAGCTTTGAGCTGGTGCCCAACGACGGCCAACCTGTTGCGACATTCCTGCCCGGCCAATATTTGGCAATTAGCCTGCAACCCGCAGCAAGCGAGCATATCCAACATCGCCAATACTCTTTAACGCACCAGCCGAACGGCAAATCCTATCGCATTGCGGTGAAACGCGAAGAGTTGGGTAGCGTGTCCAATTGGCTGCACGATAACGCGCAAGTGGGTGATATTGTGCAATGCGCCGCGCCAGCCGGAGATTTCTTCCTGCAAGCACAACCGACAACGCCGATTACACTGATCTCTGCGGGCGTCGGCCAAACCCCGATGCTCGCCATGCTGGCGAATCTGGCAGAGCAACAACATCCTGCCGCGGTGAATTGGTTACACGCCGCCGAAACAGGTGCGCAGCATGCCTTTGCAGAGGAAGTAAAAGCACTTGGCGCGCGCTTGCCGAACTTCACCAGCCACGTGTGGTATCGCCAGCCTGCTAGCGCAGATGCTGGACATTATGACGCGCAGGGCTTGATGGATTTAGCCAGCGTTTCTGAGACGTTAAATCAGAGCGAACGCGAGTTTTGGCTGTGCGGCCCGCTGGTGTTTATGCAGTTTGTCGCATGCCAGTTGGTTGATGCCGGTGTCAGTGCCGATCGCATTCATTACGAAGTGTTTGGCCCACACAAAGTGCTGTAAAAGAAAAAAGCCTGCGCAATGCAGGCTTTTATAGGCAACATGCGAAGGGGCTTAAATCGCCTCTTCGTCCTCTTCACCGGTACGAATACGCACCACGCGCGCAACGTCGAAGACGAAGATTTTGCCGTCACCAATTTTGCCGGTCTGCGCAGTTTTCATAATGGTTTCAACGCAGGTATCGACGATATCGTCACCTACCACCATTTCGATTTTCACTTTTGGCAGAAAATCGACCATGTACTCAGCGCCGCGATACAGTTCGGTGTGGCCTTTTTGGCGACCAAAGCCTTTCACTTCACTGACCGTCATCCCGGTGATGCCGACTTCAGCAAGCGCTTCACGCACATCATCGAGTTTGAATGGTTTGATAATTGCATCGATCTTTTTCATGACAGATCCTTTTTTTACTCCCTCCATGATGGACGGATAACTATAAGTATACGTGTTCCTGACGCTGGCGCAGCAGGCTACTCTTTAAATTCGCTGGCATCTAGCTCATGGCGTGACAGCAGCTTATAGAATTCTGTACGGTTGCGTCCAGCCAGACGCGCTGCATTCGTCACATTTCCTTTGGTCATTTGCAGCAGCTTGCGCAGATAATTCAGCTCAAATTGATTACGCGCCTCAACAAAGGTCGGCAGCGCGGTATTTTCACCCGCCAGCGCCTGCTCGACTAGCGCGTCACCAATCACCGGCGCGGTGCTCAACGCCACACATTGCTCAATCACGTTGACCAATTGCCGCACATTGCCCGGCCAGGCGGCACTGACCAAACGCTTCATCGCATCCACCGAGAAGCTGCGCACAAAGGGTTTGTGGCGATCGGCGGACTGGCGCAATAAATGGTTAGCCAATAACGGGATATCTTCCGCGCGCTCATGCAATGCAGGGATCTTCAGGTTCACCACGTTGAGACGATAATAGAGATCTTCGCGGAAACTCTTCTTCTCCATCGCCTTTGGCAAATCGCGGTGGGTCGCCGAAATAATGCGCACATTGATATCCAAATCGCGGTTACTGCCCAGCGGACGCACTTTGCGCTCCTGCAATACACGCAGCAGTTTCACCTGCAACGCTTGCGGCATATCGCCGATTTCATCGAGGAATAACGTACCGCCTTCCGCCGCCTGGAACAGCCCTTCTCGTGCGCTAACCGCGCCGGTAAACGCGCCCTTAGCGTGACCAAACAGCTCCGATTCTAAAAGTTGCTCCGGCAACGCGCCGCAGTTAATCGCAATAAACGGTTTAGCAGCGCGCGGGCTGGCAGCATGAATCGCCTGCGCCAATACCTCTTTACCGGTGCCGCTTTGGCCATTGATCAGCACACTGACGTCGGATTGTGCCACCATGTGCGACTGCTCGAGCAAGCGCAGCATCAGCGGATTGCGCGTCACAATTGCCTCGCGCCAGGCGTCATCGCTGATCGGTGCACGCTGTGCCAGCGCTTCATCTATCGCCTTATACAACGCATCACGATCAACCGGTTTGGTCAGGAAACTGAATACGCCTTGCTGCGTGGCAGAAACGGCTTCCGGGATGGAACCGTGCGCGGTCAGAATAATCACCGGCAAACCGGTATGCCGTTTCTGGATCTCCGCGAACAGCGCCAATCCGTCCATCTCATCCATGCGCAGATCGCTGATCACCAAATCGACCTTCTCTTTTTGCAGATGACTCAAGGCTTCCGGTCCGCTGGCCGCGGTTGCCACCTGATAACCTTCGCTGCTTAAGCGCATGCCAAGCAGTTTGAGTAAGCCCGGATCGTCATCGACCAGCAGTAAGCGTGCGGCCTGTTTCATGGTCACTGATCCTCACTTTGCGCATCGCTGGCACCATGCGATGTCTCACTGCTGTCGGGGGCTTTACGCGATGATAACTGGCGTTCGATGTCTGTAAGACGTTCCAGCTTACGTTGAGTATCAGCCAGCGATTGGCGCAGCGCAGTTTGATGCTGGCGCAGCGTATCCATCTCAGCATCGTTGCTCTGCTGCAGCGCAGCGTAACGGCCACGCGCTTCACTGAGTTCCAGTTGTGCCGCCTGATTGCTGCGCCAGAGCTGTAATAAAGGCCGCACCGCCGCCGGATAGGACATGCTGTAACCGTCTAAGGTCGCGATGTAATCGCGGCGTTCCACCGGTGTGATATTGCCATTGGCCAGCAAGATGCCTTGCTTGAAGGCGCGCGCCCAGCCTTGTACCGGCCAGCGTCGTGCCTCTGCGCGTGCTTCAGCAGGCGATAAGCGTTCGCCACAATCAATCGCACGCTGCCAATAAAGGGGGTTGTTCTGCGCGGCAGGCGTTTCAATCTGCCAGACATTTTGGCAATCGGTCGCCAGATAATCCGCCAGACGCATGTCGGGTTCTGGCAAGCTGGCACCATCGTGCTGGGCACGATCTTGTGAAGGTGTTTGGCAGGCACTGAGGCCAAGTGCCATCAACGCGCAGGTCACAAATTTGAGTGGGGTTAGTTTCATTGATCAGGCATTCCCGGCGCTGGTAGTCAAAATGATACGAAAACAAACATCCGCATCCTTGCGCGTCACCAACTGCAAATCGCCGTGCATCCTGCGCAGACAATCTTTTGCGATACTCAGGCCCAGTCCGCTGCCTTTAACCGGCCCTTTGCGCTGTTGGCTGCCCTGGTAAAAGGGCTCAAAAATCATCGCCTGTTCTTCAGCCGGAATCGGTGTGCCGGTGTTTGCCACCTCAATCCACACCTGGTTGCCCTTCTGCTGGCTGTGCAGCCAGATGTTACCGGATTCGCTGCCGTAGTTCACGGCGTTCGAGTAAAGGTTATCGATAACTCGTTGCAATAGCGTCGCTTCCGCCTGGCAGTGATGCACTTGCAGATCAACGTGGGTTTTCATTGCACGCGCATTCGCAGGCAACGAATGGACTTTAAGCACCGAATCGATAATGTCGTCTAACGCCACCGGTTTTAACGCCAGCGGCCCATCCGCCAGCTTGCGGTTGTAATCCAGTAACTGTTCAATCAACCGTTGCAAGTGGCGGCTGCTGGTATCGAGAATCGCCACCACTTCCTGCTGTTCGGCATTGAGCGGGCCTGCAACCTGATCGGCCAGTAACTCGGTGCCTTCGCGCAAACTGGCGAGCGGCGTTTTTAGTTCATGTGAGAGGTGGCGCAAGAATTCGTGACGCTGCTCTTCCAGCCAGCTAAGACGTTCGCTCAGCCAGACAATGCGCTGTCCCAACGAGCGGATTTCGCGCGGGCCACCAAAATTGCCACTTTCGCCCAATGCTTTACCTTCTCCCAGCCGGTTGATCATGCGTTCAACACGTTTGACTGGCCCGATGATCATGCCAGTGAACAGCAGCACCAACACCAGGCTTATCAGGAACAGAATCAGCGCCTGCCAGCCAAAAAATTGGCCGCGATCGGCGATTTCCCGTTGCAGTTGCAGGCCGCGTGAGAACACCACTTCGCGCGTTTCCTGCACCATTTGCGTATTGGTATCCGAAAAACGTTCCAGTGCACTGGCGGCTTGGCCAGCGGGATTGCCGTTATCACATTGAATCTGTTGCAACGGCGGCAAAGTGGTTTGTAGCACCTTGAAAGAAGGCAGATCGGGCAAGCTGGCGGCGTGACTGTTGAGCATTTGGCCGTAGCGCGCCCACTGCGTTTGATATAGCTTCGCGAGTGAAGCATCGCCGAGCACGCAATATTGTCGATAGCTGCGCTCCAGCTCCAGCGCGGTGCGTGCCATTGCTTCGCTGCGGCGCACATCGGTAAAGGTATTGCGATTGGTATCCGCCGCCTGATTACTCAGCGCTGACAAACTTTCCCACGCTTGCCACGCCAGCACCAGCAACGGCAGCAGCACCAGCAAGAACGCCAGTAAGACTAATTGCCGCAGAGATCGGGGGAACAGACGCCATTTCTTCACAACCACGCTTCCTTAAATGTGAGCTGCTGGCATGCTAGCGAAGTATCAAAAGGGAAGAAAGGTCAGAAATGAAAACGGCAGACCTTTTGGTCTGCCGTGAGAGCGACGCCGCAGCATCGCTTGCAAAATAGGTGGAGCCTAACTCAACGTTGCGTCCGATGCTTGATAACGTTGCAAAGCAAGCGATTATCGGTGAGGTGGACGACAGGCTCCGTTTGGTGCGTCATTCTAATTTTATGAGCTCAGCCGCAAATGCGGGGCAATCATAAACAGGCGAATGAGCCACGTAATAAGTATAGCAAAGATCATGCCAGGAAATAAATAGTGAGGATTATCATAGAAATGCCTACATAGCAGCGGCACTTAGGGCGAAAACAGACCGAACGGTCAGTTAAATGTGTCGCTGATCAGCAACGGGTTTAGATCGCAAATTTTCTTAGCATTAAAATCAATGATTTAAATGTCACCTTTTGGCGACACTCTCATGGACATATTGTCGCTAATTTCCGACATCGGTTGAATATCACTCAGGTCACCATGAATGGCGACCCTACAAAAAGAAAAAGGCCGCTAATTAGCGGCCTTTTAGGTGGGTTATCCCAACTGCTTACGTGCGTTACGGAAGATACGCATCCATGGGCTGTCTTCGCCCCACTCTGCCGGATGCCACGAGTTGCTCACGGTACGGAACACGCGCTCTGGATGCGGCATCATGATGGTCACACGACCGCTTTCGTTGGTCACCGCGGTGATACCGTTTGGTGAGCCGTTCGGGTTCGCAGGATAGCTTTCGGTAACTTTGCCGAAGTTATCAACGAAGCGCAGCGCGACCAAACCTTTGCTCTCCAGCTGTGCCAGATGCGCGCCATCACGCACTTCAACAAAACCTTCACCGTGCGAAACGGCGATTGGCATGTGCGATCCGGCCATGCCGTCCAGCAGCAGCGATGGGCTTGCTGCCACTTCTACCAGGCTGAAACGCGCTTCGAAACGCTCGGACTGGTTACGCACAAAGCGCGGCCACAGTTCGCTGCCCGGAATCAGTTCACGCAGGTTCGACATCATCTGGCAACCGTTACACACGCCAAGTGCCAGCGTTTGTGGACGATGGAAGAAGTTTTCGAACTCGTCACGCACACGGCCGTTGAACAAGATGGATTTCGCCCAACCTTCACCCGCGCCCAGCACGTCACCGTAAGAGAAGCCACCGCAGGCGACCAGCGCTTGGAACTCTTCCAGACCGCGACGACCGGCCAGCAGATCGCTCATGTGCACGTCAACCGCAGTGAAACCAGCACGATGGAAAGCGGCTGCCATTTCTACGTGTGAGTTAACGCCCTGCTCACGCAGCACCGCAACACGCGGACGCGCGCCCGTAGCGATCATCGGTGCGGCCACATCCTCTTCTGGCTTGAAGGTCAGATGAACGTTGAGACCTGGGTCATTGTCGTTTTTCTTGGCTTCGTGCTCTTGATCGGCACAAGCCGGGTTATCACGCAGGCGCTGCATCTGCCAGGTGGTTTCTGCCCACCAGGTACGCAGCGTGGTACGGCTTTCGCTGTACACCGCGCTGTCGCCAGAACGAATCACGAAGCGATCGCCCGGCAAGGCTTTACCAATCACATGCACGTTGTTGCTTAAACCGTGATCAGCGAAGATTTTCTCAACCGCAGCACGATCGCTGGCGTTGATTTGCAGCACCGCCCCCAGCTCTTCGGTGAACAACGCGGCCAATGCATCGCTGCCCAACGCGGCGATATCTGCTTCGATACCGCAATGGCCGGTAAAGGCCATCTCTGCCAGCGTCACTAACAGACCGCCGTCAGAACGGTCGTGGTAAGCCAGCAATTTCTGCTCGGCAACCAGCGCCTGAATGGCGTTGAAGAAGCCCGCCAGTTGCGCGGCATCACGTACATCTGCAGGTTTATCCCCCAATTGACGGTAAACCTGTGACAGCGCGGTCGCGCCCAAGGTGTTCGCGCCATTACCCAGATCCACCAGCAGCAGCAGGTTATCTTGATCAGCTTGCAGCTGTGGCGTCACGGTACGACGGACATCTTCAACGCGCGCAAAGGCGGTGATCACCAGCGACAGTGGCGAAGTCATCTCGCGCTGTTCGGTGCCGTTCTGCCAGCGGGTTTTCATCGACATGGAATCTTTGCCGACTGGAATGGTGATACCCAATGCTGGGCACAGTTCTTCGCCGACCGCTTTTACCGCTTCGTAAAGGCCAGCGTCTTCGCCCGGATGCCCCGCAGCCGCCATCCAGTTTGCTGAAAGCTTGATGCGTTGCAGTGAACCAATCGAGGTGGCAGCAATGTTGGTGAGTGCTTCGCCGACGGCCAAACGACCGGATGCCGCGAAGTCGAGCAACGCCACTGGCGCACGTTCGCCAAGAGAGAAGGCTTCGCCATGATAGCTATCAAGGCTGGCGGTAGTCACCGCGCAGTTAGCCACCGGAATCTGCCACGGACCGACCATCTGATCGCGCGCCACCATGCCGGTTACGCTACGGTCACCAATAGTGATCAAGAAGGTTTTTTCTGCCACGGTCGGCAGATGCAGCACGCGATTGACCGCGTCTGCCACGGTGATGCCATCACGTACCAACGCATCGCCTTTGGCTTGCTGGCGCGATACATCACGCGTCATCTTCGGCGTTTTGCCCAGCAGCACGTCCAACGGCATATCGATAGGTTTGTTATCAAAATGTGGGTCGGCAAGGTTCAGATGCAATTCTTCGGTGGCTTCACCAATAACCGCATACGGCGCGCGCTCACGCTTACACAGTTCATCGAACAGCGCCAGTTGCGCCGGCGCGACGGCCAGCACATAACGTTCCTGTGATTCGTTACACCACACTTCCAGCGGGCTCATGCCTGGCTCATCGCTGAGGATGTCGCGCAGATTGAAGTTACCGCCACGGCCGCCATCGCTCACCAGTTCTGGCATCGCGTTAGACAAGCCGCCCGCGCCCACATCGTGAATGAACAGAATTGGGTTGGCTTCGCCCAGCTGCCAGCAACGGTCAATCACTTCCTGGCAGCGACGTTCCATCTCTGGGTTGTCACGCTGTACAGAAGCAAAATCAAGGTCAGCATCAGATTGGCCAGAAGCCATAGATGATGCCGCGCCGCCGCCCAAACCGATATTCATCGCCGGGCCGCCAAGCACGATCAGCTTGGCGCCAACCACAATTTCGCCTTTCTGCACGTGATCGGCACGGATGTTACCGATGCCGCCCGCCAGCATGATTGGCTTGTGATAGCCGCGCAGCTCAACGCCGTTATGGCTGTTAACGCGCTCTTCATAGGTACGGAAATAGCCGTTCAGTGCGGGACGACCAAATTCGTTGTTGAACGCCGCGCCGCCCAATGGGCCTTCGGTCATGATATCCAGCGCAGTAACGATGCGTTCTGGTTTGCCGAAATCTTCTTCCCAAGGCTGTTCAAAACCAGGAATGCGCAGGTTGGAAACCGAGAAACCGACCAAACCGGCTTTTGGTTTCGCACCACGTCCGGTTGCGCCTTCGTCACGGATCTCGCCACCGGAACCGGTCGCAGCACCCGGCCACGGTGAAATCGCGGTTGGGTGGTTATGGGTTTCTACTTTCATCAGGATGTGTGCGGCTTCCTGATGGAACTCATATTCGCCCTTCTGCGCATCAGCGTAGAAGCGGCCAACCTCAGAACCTTCCATCACTGCCGCGTTGTCTTTGTAGGCCGACAACACGTGCTCAGGATTATGTTCGAAGGTGTTTTTGATCATCTTAAACAGCGACTTCGGCTGTTTTTCGCCATCGATAATCCAGTCAGCGTTAAAGATCTTGTGACGACAATGCTCGGAGTTTGCCTGGGCAAACATGTAGAGCTCGATATCGTTTGGATTGCGGCCCAGTTTAGTAAAGGCGTCGAGCAGGTAATCGATCTCGTCATCGGCCAGCGCCAGACCCAAGGTGAGGTTGGCCTGCTCCAGTGCCGCGCGGCCTTCACCCAGCACATCAACGCTCTTCAGCGGCTGAGGCTGATGATGGGCAAACAGTTGCTGCGCATCGTTGAGGTCGGCAAATACCGTTTCCATCATACGATCGTGCAGCAGGCTCGCCAGTTGCTGCCACTGCGCTTCCGTCAGTTCAGGGGCTTGCACATAGAACGCCATACCACGCTCAAGGCGCAACACTTGCGGCAAATCGCAGTTGTGCGCGATATCGGTGGCTTTCGATGACCAGGGAGAGATGGTGCCGGGACGCGGCGTTACCAGCAACAGACGCCCTTGTGGCGCATGCTCGGCGAGAGAAGGACCGTATTTCAGCAGACGTTGCAGGCGGGCTTTTTCATCCGCGCTGAGCGGTGCACTGACATCGGCAAAATGGACGTACTCGGCGTAAATATCACTCACTGGAAGGTGAGCGTCCTGAAAGCGGGTCAGCAGTTTGTTTACACGAAATGCCGACAGAGCGGGCGAACCACGCAGAATTTCCATCATTAAAGATCTCTCGTCTTTGAAGTGCCGGGCGACGCTTCATTGGGCGCAACAGGGGAAAACGGGCGGTATTATAGAGAAACGTCACCGGTTACGAAACCGTTTGCGCATAAATTCTGGCACTTGGCATTTGGCTGATTTTTGCACAATTCTTGCTATAAAAGTTGCCCTGCCCCGCTTTGTTGCGCAAAATGCCCCTCGCTCTGGGAGTTAAAACAACACAAATACTGCCTTTAAAAGACAGAGGCCTGTGAGCCATTACGAGATAACTATTTGAAACGCCTAAAAATAAACTATCTGTTTATCGGTCTGATCACCGTGCTGCTTGCGCTAGCATTGTGGCCATCCATCCCGTGGTACGGGGGCGGAACAGACGCGCTATCACAGATCAAATCACGCGGAGTGCTGCGCATCAGTACCGTAAACTCTCCGCTGACTTACTACACCATCAATAATGCACCAGCGGGCATGGACTATGAGCTGGCGAAGCGCTTCGCCGATTATCTTGGCGTGAAACTGGAAGTGGAGGTGCGTCCTAACCTCGGCGACCTGTTTGATGACTTGGATGATGGCAAAGCCGATTTGCTGGCAGCCGGCCTGATTTATAACAGCGAGCGCCTTGCGCACTACCAAAGTGGCCCAAGCTACTATTCGGTGTCGCAACAGCTGGTGTACCGCATTGATAAGCCTCGACCGAAAAACCTCGGCGATCTTAAAGGCCGCCTGATTGTGCAGTCCGGTTCGGCATATCTGTCAACTTTACGTTCCGCCAAAGCTGACAGCTATCCCGATCTCGACTGGGCGATTTCCGCCGATCAAGGCCAGAAAGCGCTGCTCGAAGCGGTGGCCGACGGCAAACTCGATTACACCGTGGGCGATTCCGTCACCATCGGCCTGTTGCAGCGTATTCATCCACAGTTAGCTGTGGCGTTTGATGTGACGGATGAAGAGCCGGTGACCTGGTATTTGCCGCGTAACGATGACGATAGCCTGAATGCGGCGATGCTCGACTTCTACAGCCAAATGGGCGAAGAAGGCACCATGGCCCGGCTGGAAGAGAAGTATCTCGGCCACGTAGGCACCTTCGATTACGTGGATACTCGCACCTTCCTGCGTGCCATTGATAGCACCCTGCCGGATATCAAACCGCTGTTTGAGAAATATGCAGCCAGCATGGACTGGCGCTTGCTGGCAGCGATCTCGTACCAGGAATCGCACTGGAATCCGCAGGCGACGTCGCCCACCGGCGTGCGCGGCATGATGATGCTGACGCGCAATACCGCCGACAGCCTGGATGTTGACGATCGTCTCGATCCGGAACAAAGCATCCGTGGTGGCAGCGAATACCTCAAACGTATGATGGAAAAAGTGCCGGACACCATTCCGGAAGATGAACGTATCTGGTTTGCTTTAGCGGCTTATAACATGGGTTATGCGCACATGCTGGACGCGCGCAAGTTGACATCAAAACAGGGCGGTAATCCGGATAGTTGGGCGGATGTGAAGCTGCGCCTACCGATGCTCAGCCAGAAGCGTTACTACGCGCAAACCACTTACGGCTACGCGCGCGGGCACGAAGCCTACAACTACGTTGAGAACATCCGTAAATATCAGATCAGTCTGGTGGGATATTTGCAGGAGCAAGAGAAGCGCTTAGCGCAGCAATCGGCGCTGGAAGCGGAATTAGGCGCCGGTTACCCGGCGGTGGAACCAAAGATTGCGATGAATTAATCTGCGCGCTGCGCCTGACGCAGCGCCTTCTTTTGCTCACGACGCATACGGAAGAAGTCACTTAACATCCCCGCGCACTCTTCTGCCAGCACACCACAATCAATCTGAATTTGATGATTCATACCGGGATGACCAATCACATCCAGCAGAGAACCGGCCGCACCGGTTTTCTCGTCTTTCGCGCCATACACCAAACGCGTAATGCGGCTGTGCACCATTGCACCGGCGCACATCACGCAGGGTTCCAAGGTAACGTACAGCGTGGTGTCCAGCAGACGATAATTTTCCAACACTTTGCCGCCCTGACGCAGCGCCATGATTTCGGCATGCGCCGTGGGATCGTGCTGACCAATCGGCCGATTCCAACCTTCGCCAATCACTTTGTCGCCTTGCACCAATACCGCGCCAACCGGCACTTCGCCCTGCTCCCACGCACATTTAGCCAGTTCCAGCGCATAACGCATCCAATATTCATCAGTTTGTGGGTTCACCAGACAACTCCTGCGGGCATTTAAGGCGGCGCATTATAGCCATGCTGCTTGCGGAATCGAAGCGTTATTCCAGTTGTTGCAGCTCGCCGCGCGGCGTTACGCGCCAACGATGCTGGCAGAAGAACAATAGCGGGTTGTCCTGCTTGCTGTCGCTGTAGCCGCTATACAACTGCAATGGCGTGCCGATTTTCTCTTCAAGCTGCGCCACTTTTTCATGACCGAGACAGCGCATCGCCAACAAACGTCCGCCGCGTCCCGGCGTCATCTGGCTCGCGATCAGTTGCACACGCGGCAAAAAAGCGGAATCGAAGTAGACTTGTTCCACCAGCGATTGCGGCGAACCGGTGATCAGCCAGACATCGGCATCGTTACTGCTGAGGTAATCGGTGAGACGCTGCTGCACCACTGGAAAAGCCGTAACGCGTTGGCGGAACCACTCAGCGAACTCGGCTTCACGCTCGCGAAGGCGCTTTTCACTGTGACCGAAAGTGATCGCCCACAGCAGCAAACTCATCGGCCAGCGCGCCGCACGTCCTTTAATCAACATGCCTAGCCCAATCACCGGAAGCAGCGGGATCACCAGCAGCAGGTTGAGAGGCTGGCGTCGCAGCAAATAGCGCATAAAGGTGCCAAACATGTCCTGCTGATGCAGCGTGCCGTCGAGATCGAAAAACACCACGCGTCGTTGCGTACCCTTAGTCAAACAACACTCCTTCTCAATTCTTTGCGGTTTCTGCCCTACAGTGTAGCCAGCTTCACGGCTCGCAGCGAAAGCTGCTATTTTTAATTCCAATGACTACAATGCCAGCTGAATAGTTTATTCTTTTGGGTTTACGCGCTGCTAGCAAATGAAAGAATTAAGGATCGAACCATGAGTTCATTGCTGCGAATTCGTCAGCTCTACCCACGACTGGCTCTGAATGAGCGTCGTCTGGCGGATTTTTTGCTGTCGCAGCCGGATCGGGCACGGCATTTGAGTTCACAAAAACTGGCCGAAGAAGCGGGCGTCAGCCAGTCGAGCGTGGTGAAGTTTGCTCAGAAGTTGGGCTACAAAGGCTTCCCGGCGCTAAAACTGGCATTGAGCGAATCGATGGCCGATCGCGATGCGATTACCGTGCATAACCATATTCTCAGCGACGATCCGCTGAAAGTAGTGGGTGAAAAGCTGCTGACCGAGAAGATTTCAGCCATCCGCGCCACCCTGGATATCAACACCGAAGAAAAGCTGCTGCAAACCCTGCAACTGCTGAAAAATGCTAATCGTATTCTGCTGGTTGGCATCGGTGCTTCAGGTTTGGTGGCGAAAGATTTTTCCTGGAAGCTGATGAAGATCGGCATCAACGCGGTCGCAGAACAAGACATGCATGCGCTACTGGCCAGCGTGCAAGCGATGGCGCCGGGCGATGTGCTGCTGGCCATTTCCTATACTGGCGAACGGCGTGAAATCAATCTGGCGGCGCAGGAAGCAGCGCAAATTGGTGCTGATGTGCTGGCATTCACCGGCTTTACGCCCAACTCATTGCAACAAGTTGCCACCATTTGCCTGTATACGGTTGCCGAGGAGCAAAGCACGCGCAGCGCAGCCATCTCCTCCACCAGCGCACAATTGGCGCTCACCGATTTGCTGTTTATGGCATTGGTGCAAAACGATCCGGAACGCGCTTCCAGCCATATTCGTCATAGCGAAGAGTTGGTGAAAAAGCTGGTCTGATGAGCTGAGGCGCGTATAATACCCGCGCCTTTTCTGCTGTTATTGGACGTCCACTATGGCCCTGCTGATCACCACCAAATGCATCAATTGCGATATGTGCGAACCTGAATGCCCAAACCAGGCAATCAGTTTAGGTGACGCGATCTATGAGATCGATGTTGACCGCTGCACCGAGTGCGTGGGCCATTATGATGTGCCGACCTGCCAAAGCGTCTGCCCGATTGATAACACCATCATCAGCGATCCCCAGCACCCGGAAAGCCGCGAGGCGCTGTGGGATAAGTTTGTTTTGCTACATCACTAATTTTCGATAATTACGGTTGCACAGGCGTAATGACGTTCATCGGCCAACGTGACATGCACATGCTGCACACCAAGTTGACTGGCAATCACTTTGGCCTGCTCAAAGAAACGTAACCCCGGTTTCCCCAGCGCATCGTTGTACACTTCGAACTGATTGAACGCCAGGCCGCCGCGAATGCCGGTACCAAAGGCTTTGGCCGCCGCCTCTTTCACCGCGAAACGCTTAGCAAGAAAGCGCACCGGTTGCTGGTGCGCCTGATATTGCTGCCACTCGGCTTCGCTTAACACGCGGCGCGCCAAACGATCGCCTGAACGTTCAATCACGCCAGCAATGCGCTCGATCTCTACGATGTCACTACCGAGTCCGAGAATCGCCATTAGCGACGCGCTTCCCGCATCAGTTGCTTCATCTCGCCCACCGCATCCGCCAGGCCGCTGAACAGTGCACGACCAATAATGGCGTGGCCGATATTCAGCTCATGCATTTCTGGCAACTCAGCAATCGGCTGCACGTTGTGGTAAGTCAAACCGTGACCGGCATTGACCTTCAAACCGAGACCGGCGGCAAAGGTGGCGGCTTTACGGATGCGTGACAGTTCAGCCTGACGCTCTAAACCTTCAGGCGCTTCGGCATAAGCCCCGGTGTGAATTTCGATGTAAGGTGCGCCGCTGGCAACTGCCGCTTCAATCTGGCGATGATCGGCATCGATGAACAGCGACACCAAAATGCCCGCTTCGCTCAGCAAGCGCACCGCTGCGTTGATTTTGTCCTGCTGCCCCGCCACATCCAATCCACCTTCAGTGGTGACTTCCTGACGCTTTTCCGGCACCAGACAAACGAAATGCGGTTTGATCTCGCAGGCAATGTCGATCATCTCGTCGGTGACCGCCATCTCCAGGTTCATGCGCGTCTGAATGGTGTCACGCAAAATACGCACGTCACGATCGGTGATATGACGACGATCTTCGCGCAGATGCACGGTAATGCCGTCCGCACCCGCTTGTTCAGCGACAAATGCCGCCTGGACCGGATCGGGATAGTTAGTGCCACGCGCGTTACGAACGGTGGCAATGTGATCAATATTGACGCCTAACAGCAACTCAGCCATGACAATCCTCAAATGTATTCAGTGTGTTTGCAGTGTAACGGGCTTAAGAATACCAGCCGGTACGACCAGCGCTAGTCGTTTGCCACATCGGGTTTCTTTTTTGGCACAAACTGGCGAAACAGTTCCTGGCTCTTCAACGGCTTGCCGCCAAGATAGGGCTTCAATGCCATGCGCGTAAAGCGTTTGGCGGCGCGCAGGCAATCGGCATCCGGGAAGTCTCGTTCCCACAACGCGCGCAGTTGGCGCCCCGTAAAGCTGCGTTGATTGACCACCAAGCTGGCGATAAAGCCGCGCTCTTCACGATAGCTGTACGTCATGCCATCAGCGATCTCTTCGCCGCTGCCAGCACAATGCAGGAAATCAACGCCATAGCCAAGATGCCCGAGTAGCGCCAGCTCAAAACGACGCAGCGCCGGTTCCGGTGAGCCGTTGCCGGCCGCCAGCGTTTGGATGCAATTCAGATAATCAAAGAACAGTTCGGAGAAGGGAATTTGCTGCTCCATCACGCGTGAAAGCAGTTCGTTAACGTACAAACCGCAATAGAGCGTGATGCCGCTAAGTGGCAATGCCAGCGAAACCGCTTCGGCGTTGCGCAGCGTTTTGACGTCACCGCGTCCGCCCCAACGCACGAGTAAAGGCGTGAAGGGCTGCAATGCCCCTTTCAGTTGGGAGCGGCGCGAGCGGGCGCCTTTGGCAAGGACGCGGATGCGCCCTTCGCTTTCGCTGAATAGATCGAGAAGGAGGCTGGTTTCGCTGTAAGGGCGACTATGCAGCACAAAGGCGCGTTGCCAGCCTTCCATCGAATTAACCTTCGTCGGAGTAACCTAAGCTGCGCAGCGCACGTTCATCGTCCGCCCAGCCAGATTTCACTTTAACCCACAGTTCAAGATGCACTTTCGCTTCAAACATCTCTTCCATGTCTTTACGCGCTTCAATGCCGATGGTTTTGATCTTGGCGCCTTTATTACCGATCACCATTTTCTTCTGCCCTTCACGCTCAACGAGGATCAAGCCGTTGATGTCGTAACCCCCGCGATCGTTAGAGACAAACTGCTCAATCTCTACCGTGACGGAATAAGGCAGTTCAGCACCGAGGAAGCGCATCAATTTTTCACGAATGATTTCCGAGGCCATGAAACGCTGCGAGCGATCAGTGACATAATCTTCCGGGAAATGATGTTCGGATTTTGGCAAGCATTTGCGCGCAATCGCCGCAATCGCATCCACGTTTTTACCGCTTTCAGCTGAGATCGGTACGATTTCGAGGAAGTTCATCTGCTGGCTTAGGAATTGCAGATGTGGCAGCAAAATGCTCTTGTCCTGAATGTTGTCGACCTTGTTGATCGCCAGTACCACAGGCACTTTGTTATCACGCAGTTTGTTGAGCACCATCTCATCGTCTGGCGTCCAACGCGTGCCTTCAACGACAAAAATAATCAGCTCAACATCACCAATTGAACTGCTGGCAGCACGGTTCATCAGGCGGTTAATCGCCCGCTTCTCTTCCATGTGCAGCCCAGGCGTATCCACGTAGATCGCCTGATAAGCGCCTTCAGTGTGGATGCCCATGATACGGTGGCGCGTGGTTTGCGGCTTGCGTGACGTAATCGACACCTTCTGCCCCAATAACTGGTTCAGCAAAGTGGATTTACCGACGTTTGGTCGGCCTACAATCGCGACAAAGCCGCTATATGTTTCGAGTTCGCTCATTCGAGTCCTGACTTGGGCAGCGGCGCTGTCGACGCTGCGATGTGACTATTTATTCGAGGCCAAGCTTAATTAACGCCTGTTCGGCGGCGGCTTGCTCGGCTTTACGGCGACTAGAGCCAATGCCCACCACCGGTTCTGCCATGCCACTCACTTGACAGTGAATGGTGAATTCCTGGTCGTGGGCTTCGCCACGCACCTGCACCACCAAATAGGATGGCAGAGGCAGATGACGCCCTTGCAGATACTCTTGCAGGCGCGTTTTCGGATCTTTTTGCTTATCGCCTGGGCTGATCTGCTCCAGTCGCGAGTGATACCAATCGAGAATCAACTTCTCAACTGTCTGAATGCTGCTATCAAGGAAGATGCCGCCAATCAACGCTTCAACGGTGTCCGCAAGGATTGACTCGCGACGGAAGCCGCCGCTTTTCAGCTCGCCCGGCCCAAGACGCAAACATTCGCCAAGGTCGAATTCACGCGCCATCTCGGCCAGCGTATTACCGCGCACCAGGGTTGCGCGCATGCGGCTCATATCGCCTTCATCTACGCGCGGGAAGCGGTGATAAAGCGCGTTAGCAATCACATAGCTGAGAATGGAATCGCCAAGGAATTCAAGACGTTCATTGTGTTTGCTGCTGGCACTACGGTGCGTCAATGCCTGCTGCAATAAATCCGGATGAGTAAAAGTGTAGCCCAGTTTGCGCTGCAGCTTGTTAATGACGATGGGGTTCATGCGATTCCAGTTGTTCTGTGCGTCTGTCATTCTGCATACGAAACAGGGCTGTGGTTCCAACCTGTTCTGTTTCGTGTGCACTGGCCTCCCGAATGGAAGGCCAACCTTTTTTGAAGCTAATTAGTGAATCCCACCAATGCGGCTAAAGCGCACGCCGGTCGGCCACTGTCCTTCTTGTTTCTCGAAGCTCATCCAGATAGCCACCGCTTTGCCGACCAGATTCTTCTCGGGCACAAAGCCCCAGTAGCGGCTGTCGGCGCTGTTATCACGGTTATCGCCCATCATGAAATACTGCCCTTCTGGCACAATCCAGGTGGATTGCGGCTGGCCCGGCTGCTGATAATACATGCTTGCCTGACTCTGCGCTTCGTTTACCAGCAAGATATCGTGCGTTACGCTGCCCAATGTCTCTTTGCGGGTGCCCAAACGCAGGCCGCCTTTCATGGTTTCGCCCTGCGGTGCCTGGAAGAAGCCGTTGCCGGTTTCATTGCCATCAAAGCCGCTGAAGGTCTGAATGAAGTTGCTTGGCTCGATACTAGTGTAAGTCACGGGCAGCGCAGTGTCGCATTTGCCGCTGCTGCAAGCCGGATTAATGGTCAAGGTTTTGCTGTACGGATCAAACACCACTTTGTCGCCCGGCAGACCAATCACACGTTTGATGTAATCAACGCTCGGATCTTTCGGGTACTTGAATACCGCGACATCGCCGCGCTGCGGATGCCCGGTGGGGATCAGCGTGGTTTGGGTAATCGGATCTTTAATGCCGTAAGCGAACTTCTCTACCAGAATAAAGTCACCGATCAGCAGCGTTGGCATCATTGAACCCGATGGAATCTGGAACGGTTCAAAGATGAATGAACGCACGATCAACACCACCGCCAGCACCGGGAATACCGATGCCGTGGTTTCTACCCAACCCGGTTGTGCAGCCACTTTCGCCAGCGTTTTGCTGTCGAGAGAATTACCTGCCTGCGCTTGTGCTGCTGCCTGCTTAGCACGGCGCGCCGGAGCCCATTTAAAGCGATCAATACACCAGATAACACCGGTTACCAGCGTTGCAATCACTAAAACCAGGGCGAACATGTTAGCCATTAAAATTCCTTATTTGCTGTCTTTACCGACATGCAGAATGGCAAGGAATGCTTCCTGCGGCAGCTCAACGTTGCCGACCTGCTTCATTCGCTTCTTACCGTCTTTCTGCTTCTGCAACAGTTTCTTCTTACGGCTAACGTCACCGCCATAGCATTTCGCCAGGACGTTTTTACGCAGCTGTTTCACCGTTGAGCGAGCGATAATGTGGTTGCCGATTGCCGCCTGAATCGCAATATCAAACTGCTGACGTGGGATCAGATCTTTCATCTTCTCCACCAGGTCGCGGCCACGATATTGTGAGTTGTCACGGTGAGTAATCAGCGCCAGCGCATCAACACGTTCTGAGTTAATCATTACGTCGACACGCACCATGTCAGAGGTTTGGAAACGCTTGAAGTTATAATCCAGCGAAGCATAACCGCGCGAAGTCGATTTCAGACGGTCGAAGAAGTCGAGTACCACTTCTGCCATCGGAATTTCATACGTCAGCGCAACTTGCTTGCCGTGGTAAACCATGTTGGTCTGAACACCACGTTTTTCGATACACAGCGTAATCACGTTGCCGAGGAACTCCTGCGGCAGCAGCATGTGACATTCCGCGATCGGTTCGCGCAGTTCGGCAATGTTATTCAGCGGTGGCAATTTCGACGGGCTATCGACATAAATCGTTTCTCCGTCGGTGGTTTCCACTTCATACACTACGGTTGGTGCGGTGGTGATCAGGTCGAGATCGTATTCACGCTCCAGACGTTCCTGGATGATCTCCATGTGCAGCAGACCAAGGAAGCCGATGCGGAAACCAAAGCCCAGCGCCGTTGAGCTCTCTGGCTCATAGAACAGCGACGCATCGTTGAGGCTCAATTTGCCCAACGCATCACGGAACGCTTCATAGTCGTCAGAGCTAATCGGGAACAGACCGGCGTAAACCTGTGGCTTCACTTTCTTAAAGCCCGGCAGCACTTTCTCCGCAGGATTGCGCTGCAAGGTCAGCGTATCGCCCACTGGCGCGCCGAGGATGTCTTTAATAGCACACACCAACCAGCCGACTTCACCGCAGTTCAATTCGTTGCGATCCACGCGCTTCGGCGTGAAGATGCCCAAGCGGTCAGCGTTGTAGCTTTGGCCGGAACTCATGACTTTAACTTTGTCGCCTTTGCGCAGCGTACCGTTCTTAATACGGATCAGTGACACGACGCCAAGGTAGTTATCGAACCATGAATCGATGATCAGCGCTTGCAGCGGGCCTTCTGGATCGCCTTCTGGCGGCGGAATATCGCGCACCAGGCGCTCCAGCACGTCAGGTACGCCAACACCGGTTTTCGCCGAGCAACGCACCGCGTCAGTGGCGTCGATGCCAACGATATCTTCAATCTCTTCCGCCACACGTTCCGGATCGGCCGCTGGCAAGTCGATTTTGTTCAGTACCGGTACCACTTCCAGATCCATTTCCATTGCGGTGTAGCAGTTAGCCAGCGTCTGTGCTTCAACGCCCTGACCTGCATCGACCACCAGCAATGCTCCTTCACATGCCGCCAAAGAGCGGGATACTTCATAGGAGAAGTCAACGTGACCGGGAGTATCGATAAAATTGAGCTGGTAAGTTTCACCGTCCAGCGCTTTGTAATCGAGCGTTACACTCTGCGCTTTGATGGTAATGCCGCGCTCACGTTCCAGATCCATTGAGTCCAGAACTTGCGCCGCCATCTCACGATCGCTCAGGCCACCACAAATTTGAATCAAACGGTCAGAGAGCGTTGATTTGCCGTGGTCAATGTGAGCGATGATGGAGAAATTTCGTATGTGCTTCATTTATATGAATA
>NZ_JBCNNP010000061.1:0-21383 GCF_039594315.1 Pantoea sp. | reverse complement strand
GTTGAGCTGTAACGGTAATTCAGGCATAACAACCACTCACCGGATAAATATCGGGATGGATGAGTGCGATGAAATTTTTAGGCAAGTTTTTCCTTACCTTACTGCTGCTAATTCTGCTGGCGCTGGTTGTGCTGTATGTGTTGCTGCAAACACAATGGGGCGCGGGTTGGTTTAGTCGCTGGGTCAGCGATAAAACGGACTGGCATCTCTCCATCAGCAAGATTGAACACGATTTCTCATCCCCTTCGCACATCATTCTCGATGATTTTAGTTTTGGTCACGATGGTCAGCCTGCGGTATTGGTGGCGAAACGCGTCGATCTCGGTCTGGCATTGGTTCAGTTCAGCGATCCGCTGCATTTCAACAGCATTGAAGTGCGCGACGGTGAAATTAATCTCGCCAATCAAACACCCAATACCACTTTGCCGGTGCAGGCTAATCGTCTGCAATTGAACAATATGCGTATTGAAAGCCCGCACAGTTCGCTGCCGGTTTCGGCTCAACGCGTGAACGGTGGCCTGCTACCGTGGAAACCGCTGGCGAACGATGCGTTGGGCAGCGATGCGCAATTTCAACTAAGTGCCGGAACCTTGACGCTGGATGGGGTGCCAGGCAACAACGTGCTGCTGCAAGGCAGCATAAAACAGCGCAGCCTGGTGTTTAACAATATCGGTGCTGATTTGGCGCGTGGTTCAATGACCGGTAACGCCGAGCGTGATGCGCAGGGTAACTGGAAGATTGATCAGCTGCGCCTCAATGATATCCGCCTGCAAACCCATCAAACGTTGAGTGATTTCCTTAATCCGCTGCGCGATGTGCCTTCGGTGAGCATCAATCGTCTGGATATGACCGATGCGCGCCTGCAAGGGCCGGATTGGGCGGTGACCGATCTCGATTTAACCCTGAAAAATGTCACCTGGCGCGGCGATGATTGGCAAAGCGATGGCGGTTCATTGTCGATGAATGCCGGAAACTTTATCAACGGCGGCTTTGAACTCAACGATCCGATTGTGAATGCTGACCTGTCTGCACAAGGTATCGCGCTAACGCAATTCAGTTCCCGTTGGGTTAATGGCGTGATTCGTGCCAGCGGCAATTGGACGCGCAGCGACAAACGTTTGACGCTGGATGAGTTGGCGATTGCGGGTCTTGAATATACTCTGCCGCTTAACTGGCGCGATCGCTGGCAGCAGACGTTGCCAAGCTGGCTGGATAGCGTGCTGATCACCCGCGCCACCGCCAACCGGAACTTGATCATTGATATCAATCCCGACTTCCCGTTCCAGATGACGTCACTGGATGGCAGCGCAGATAACCTGGTGCTGGCGCGCCAGCATCAATGGGGAGTTTGGTCCGGCAAAGCCAGCTTTAACGCCGCCGAAGCCACCTTTAATCGCACCGACTTGCGTCATCCCTCAATTGCGCTGAATGCCAATGATCAACAGATTCAGGTCACCGAGCTCAGCGCCTTTAGCGGCAGCGGCTTACTGGAAGGTAGCGCAACGGTTGGCCAGGATGGGCAGCGTCCGCTGACGTTGAATCTGAAAGGACAAGCAGTGCCGGCCAACGTGCTGCAAAACTGGGGCTGGCCAGCGGCGTTAAGCGGTAACAGCAATTTGCAGTTGCAACTGAAGGGTTCGCTGAGCGCCAGCACGCCGTTGCGTCCGAGCGTAGATGGTTCGTTATCAGTGACGACGGATGCGGGATCGATGCAACAAACGATGCGTGGTGGGCAGATTCAATAAAATCGCAGAGAATCGTAGCGGCGCGATTTATCGCGCGTCTTTGAAGCAATGATGCTGCTGCTGGAAGATGCGCAATAAATTGCGCCGCTACGAAATGTGCGGGTGGCTAGCTCAGCCCCCGCATGAATGAAAAACTAGTTAATGCGCGCGCCGGAACCGCCCTCTTCGAGCGAACCGTCGGAGTCGGCGGGTAACACGATATACACACCTTCAAAAACCGCGCCCAACTCATCGTCACCAAATAACTCAACTTCCATCTGTACGCGAGCCTTACGACCGCGCGCCAGACGATCGAGATCGCCGCTGAGTGAACCGAGATCGGCTATCGCCCCCGGACGACCACTGATCGGTTTGCTGTAACGAATATGCGCATCGGCCAAAATGATGGTGCCACCGAGATGGCGCTCACGCAGCAGCAGCCAAATCAATCCCCAACCGGTTAACGTGGCAAGTGAGAACAAGCTGCCGGCAAATAAGGTGTGGTGAGGATTCTGGTTGCCGGCTTCCGGCATGGTGGTGACGAACTTCTGCCCGGTATATTGCAGAATGCGCACGCCCATTTTTTCACTGAGCGGGATGTGTTCATACCAGGCTTGCTGCAACTGTCCGCACCAATCGGCGCGATGCAGAATATCATCGAGCGTTACCACCGGTTTGATCATCAGGAAGTGACGCACCGGCGTGGTTTGCGGCGCAGTGATCTCACCTTGATTGATGTAACCGAGCTTGGCGAAGAATTCAACTGCGTCTTCACGTGCGCTACAGGTCACGCGCTTCGCGCCTTCCTGACGTGCGACCGACTCCAGCGTCATCGCCACCAGCGTGCCCAGACCTTTGCCCTGCACCGAAGGATGCACGGCGAGGAAGCGAATCGCCGCCTCATTTTCGGCATTGATGTATAAGCGGCCCACCGCCACCGGTTTGCCTTGCTCATCCACCACCATTTGATGGTGCGCTAAAGCATCCCAGGCATCGCGTTCTGAACCTTGCGGCTGACGCAGCGGCTTTCGTAACATTTCCCAACGGAACTGGTAATACATATCCAGCTCTTCCGCCGTTTGCGGTACGCGAAGATGATACATAAAGTGATTCTCTCTTTCGGAGCTTGCGTGGCTAAATCCTTGCCGCTCGGCTGAAAATCTCACACCTGTAACCAGAAGGTCACCGGACCATCGTTAACCAACGAAACCTGCATATTGGCGGCGAAGCGCCCGTTTGCGGTGGTCACGCCCTGTGTACGGCAGCAATCGCTGAAATAATCATAGAGACGCTCGGCTTCCGCCGGTTCTGCGCCGCCAGAAAAAGAAGGACGCATCCCTTTGTTGGTATCCGCGGCGAGGGTGAACTGCGATACCACCAGCACGCTGCCGCCAGCCTGCTGAACATTCAGGTTCATTTTGTCATTCTCATCGGCGAAGATGCGATAGCCCAAAACGCGTTCGGTAAGGCGCTGCGCCTTTTGCTCATCGTCGCCCTTTTCTACACCCAATAACACCAGTAAACCGGCGCCAATTTCGCCCACTGTCGCGTCATCAACGCTAACACTGGCGCGACTGACGCGCTGAATCAAAGCAATCATGTTTCCTCTTTTTCTTTTTCGCGTTCCTGCTGTTTTAACTGGCGATAGTCATCCAGCGTGACGGTGATTTCCGCGCCTAACAACACAATACACCACGTCCAGTAAACCCAGAGGAAGAGAATCGGGATTACCGCCAGAACGCCGTAAATTAACTGATACGAAGGGAACATCGTAACATACAGCGCAAAGCCTTTTTTCCCCAGCTCGAACAGCAAACCCGCCACCACGGCACCAATCAAAGCATCGCGTCCGGGCACGCGCCGCGTCGGCACGATGCTGTAAAGCAACCAGAAAGCGAGGATGGAGAGAAACAGCGGGAAGATACGCAGCAGCTGATCGACCAGGCTGGTGACGCCGGTGACATTGACCCAGCGCAGCGACAATAAATAGGAGCTGATAGCTAAACTGGCCCCGGCTAACAGCGGACCCAGCGTTAAGATCATCCAGTAAACCGCAAACGAATAAACCATCGGTCGCGGCTTGTCGCTGCGCCAGATGGCGTTAAGCGCGCTATCCACCGAATGCATTAACAGCAGCGCGGTGACGATCAATCCCACCGTGCCCACCGCCGTCATCTTATTGACGTTAGCGACAAACTGATCGAGATAACGCTGAATCACATCGCCAGTGGCCGGAATGAAGTTGGTAAAGATGAATGTTTTTAACTGCACGCTAATTTCCGAGAACATTGGAAAAGCGGCAAACAGCGCGAATACCACGGCAATCAGCGGCACCAACGCCAACAACGAGACGTAGGCCAGGTTACCGGCCTGCGTCGTCATGTTGTCTTCGTCAATGCGTCGCCACAGCAGTTTAATCCACAGAAAGAACGCATGCGCCGAGTGGCGCAGATGTCGATATTTCAGCACTCAGAGACGACCCGCAAACCAATCCGGCACGGTTTTATCATCGATCACCAGCACGCTCTCAATACCAAGCGCCTGCGCCGCATCAATGTTGGCCTGATTATCATCGAAGAACACCGCTTGTTCAGCCTGATAACCTTCGTGCTCCAACACATAGTTATAGATGCGCGCTTCCGGTTTACGCATGCCGATGTCCTGCGACATATAAACATGATCGGCCGCCTGCTGGACTTCAGGATATTGCGTTGGCCAGAATTCAAAGTGCAGTTGGTTGGTGTTTGAGAGAATGACCACTCGCTCGCCCTTGGCGCGAAGCTGGTTCATGATCGCCAGCGTTTCAGGACGCACGCCAACAAAGACCGCCTGCCAGCCTGCGGTGAATTGCGGGTAGCTCAGCGCGATGTCGAGTTGGTCGCAAATGCGCGCAGCGAATTCGGGATCGCTAATTTCACCACGTTCATGTTTTTCGAACGCCTCATCCATGCGGAAACGACTTTGCAGCGTTGCCAGCGGCACGCGCCCTAAATCACTCCAGACGCCGAGCACACGATTAAAATCGATATCAACAATCACATTGCCTAAATCAAAAATGTACAGCATGACGCCTCTCCTTTACGTTCCCTGGATCATTCACTCTAGCGACAAAAAGTATAGCTGAACAGGGTGAGCGGCGCGGAAATCGGCGATCTGGAAGCGAGGGCAAAGTTCACTAAGCGAGCGTTGCAGCGGGTTGCAGGCATAAAAAAGCCCCGCAATGCGGGGCTCAATATCAGACTGTTTCGCTTAGTCTTTGCTGCCACGAGAAGAACGCTTACGATCGTTCTCGGTCAGGTGACGTTTACGAATACGTACTGACAGCGGAGTCACTTCTACCAGTTCGTCATCATCGATGAACTCGATAGCCTGTTCCAACGTCATTTTCTGCGGTGGAACCAGAGTGGTGGCTTCATCAGTACCTGACGCACGCATGTTGGTCAGTTTCTTACCGGTCAAGCAGTTAACAGTCAGGTCGTTAGAACGGCTATGAATACCGATGATCTGGCCTTCATAAACTTCTGCACCGTGCCCCAGGAACAGCTTACCGCGATCTTGCAGACCGAACAGGGCGAACGCTACCGCTTTACCCTGGCCGTTTGAGATCAGTACGCCGTTCTGACGCTGGCCCACTTCGCCCGGACGAACGTCGTCGTAGTGGCTGAAGGTGGAGTACAGCAGACCCGTACCTGAAGTCATGGTCATGAATTCGTTACGGAAGCCGATCAGACCACGGCTTGGGATCATGTAGTCGAGACGTACACGGCCTTTGCCATCTGGATCCATATTTTTCAGATCGCCTTTACGCTCACCCATCGCTTGCATCACAGAACCCTGATGGGTTTCTTCGATGTCGAGGGTAACGTTTTCGAATGGCTCTTGCTTACGGCCTTCGAACTCACGGAAGATAACTTTCGGACGGGATACCGCCAGCTCGAAACCTTCACGACGCATGTTTTCGATCAGAACTGACAAGTGCAGCTCACCACGACCAGAAACACGGAACGCATCTGAATCTTCAGTTTCTTCAACGCGCAGCGCAACGTTGTGTACCAGTTCTTTGTTCAAACGCTCCAGAATCTGGCGCGACGTCACGAACTTACCTTCTTTACCGCAGAACGGTGAGGTGTTGACGTTGAAGAACATTGTTACGGTTGGTTCATCGACGCTCAGGGCTGGCAGCGCTTCCACATTCTGCGTGTCGCAGATGGTGTCAGAGATGTTCAGTTCGCCCAGGCCGGTGATAGCGATGATATCGCCCGCTTCCGCCAGGGTGCTTTCGATACGTTCCAGACCAAGGTGGCCCAGTACTTTACCGACTTTACCGTTACGGGTTTTGCCTTCGCTATCAATGATAGTGACTTGCTGGTTCGGCTTAACGGTACCGCGCTTGATGCGGCCGATGCCGATTACACCCAGGTAGTTGTTGTAGTCCAGCTGCGAGATCTGCATCTGCAGTGGTGCTTCAACTTCAACCTGAGGTGGAGAAACGTGGTCGACGATCGCCTGATACAGCGGGGTCATGTCGTCAGCCATGTCGGTGTGTTCCAGACCCGCGATACCATTCAACGCCGAAGCGAAGATGATCGGGAAGTCCAGCTGCTCGTCAGTCGCATCCAGGTTAACGAACAGGTCGAATACCTGATCAACAACCCAATCAGGACGCGCGCCCGGACGGTCAACTTTGTTGATAACCACAATCGGCTTCAAACCATGAGCAAAAGCTTTCTTGGTTACGAAGCGGGTTTGCGGCATAGGGCCATCCATCGCATCTACAACCAGCAGCACCGAATCAACCATGGACATAACGCGTTCCACTTCACCACCGAAGTCGGCGTGTCCTGGGGTATCAACGATGTTGATGCGATAGTCGTTCCATTTGATGGCGGTGTTTTTTGCGAGGATGGTAATCCCACGCTCTTTCTCCAAATCGTTGGAGTCCATTACGCGCTCAGTCGCTTCGGTACGAGCATCAAAAGTACCGGACTGTTGTAGCAGCTTATCAACCAGGGTGGTCTTACCATGGTCAACGTGCGCGATGATGGCGATGTTACGCAAATTTTCGATCACAGCTTTGCCTCAGGCATTATAGAAATAACGCGGTATTGTACACGGATTAAGCGGAAGACTGAACATGATCACAGATTTCGCCGAAAGTTTCTCGTAGCGCTGGTTTTTAGCACCGTTATCGGTGCATTAATCTGCACTGCGATGGCAATTTGCACCAAAGTGGTGCTTAATTTCACCTAAGGTGCACCGATATGATGCATGCAATCCATCCTGGTGCAGCCTTCGACTCACGAAAGGGCGCATTGTAGCGCCATTTTCACCGTTGTCATAAAGTTGGCACAGAATTCGCTTTATCTATATTAAGCGAAAACGACAGTTATAAAACGGTTGAAAGAGCTTGCCGAGATCTTTGGTTAGGGGTGGCCAGTCAATATGGCGCATTCCCGGCAACGAAGTTCTCTCACCATGACGATAATGACCATTTCCAGGAGAGTTGAGTATGTCTGCTGAACACGTTCTCTCGATGATGAACGAGCACGAAGTTAAGTTTGTTGACCTGCGTTTTACCGATACCAAAGGTAAAGAACAGCACGTTACTATCCCTGCTCACCAGGTTAACGCTGACTTCTTCGAAGAAGGCAAAATGTTTGACGGCTCATCAATTGGTGGCTGGAAAGGCATTAACGAATCAGACATGGTGCTGATGCCAGATGCAACCACTGCGGTGATGGATCCGTTCTTCGAAGACTCGACCCTGATCATCCGTTGCGACATCCTTGAGCCAGGCACTTTGCAGGGCTACGATCGTGACCCACGTTCTATTGCTAAACGTGCAGAAGAGTTCCTGCGTTCTTCCGGCATCGCGGATACCGTGCTGTTTGGACCAGAGCCAGAGTTCTTCCTGTTCGATGACATCCGTTTCGGTTCTTCTACTTCAGGTTCACACGTTGCTATCGACGATATCGAAGCAGCATGGAACACCGGTAAAGAGTACGAAGGCGGCAACAAAGGTCACCGTCCAGGTCTGAAAGGCGGTTACTTCCCAGTGCCACCGGTTGACTCAGCGCAGGACATCCGTTCAGCCATGTGTCTGACCATGGAGCAAATGGGCCTGGTGGTTGAAGCGCATCACCATGAAGTCGCCACTGCTGGTCAGAACGAAGTGGCAACCCGCTTCAACACCATGACCAAAAAAGCTGACGAAATTCAGATCTACAAATACGTGGTGCACAACGTTGCTCACGCGTACGGCAAAACTGCAACCTTCATGCCTAAGCCAATGTTTGGCGATAACGGTTCTGGTATGCACTGCCACATGTCCCTGTCAAAAGGCGGCGTGAACCTGTTCTCTGGCGACAAGTACGGCGGCCTGTCTGAAACTGCTCTGTTCTACATCGGCGGTATCATCAAGCACGCTAAAGCGATCAACGCCCTAGCGAACCCAACCACTAACTCATACAAGCGTCTGGTCCCAGGCTACGAAGCACCTGTTATGCTGGCTTACTCTGCGCGTAACCGTTCGGCTTCTATCCGTATCCCAGTGGTTGCTAGCCCGAAAGCACGTCGTATCGAAGCGCGCTTCCCAGATCCAGCGGCTAACCCATACCTGGCATTCACCGCGTTGCTGATGGCTGGTCTTGATGGTGTTATCAACAAGATCCACCCTGGCGATGCGATGGACAAAAACCTGTATGACCTGCCTCCGGAAGAAGAAGCTGAGATTCCAAAAGTTGCAGGTTCTCTGGAAGAAGCATTGAACGCACTGAACGAAGACCGCGAGTTCCTGACCCGTGGCGGCGTGTTCACTGATGACGCTATCGACGCGTACATCGAACTGCGTAAGCCAGAAGTTGACCGCGTGCGTATGACTCCGCACCCAGTTGAGTTCGAACTGTACTACAGCGTTTAATTTAAAAATTTCAGCTCATATTCACGCTGTATTTTCGCAGCGTGAATAACCTGAAAGATTTTTATATTGCCGTGGAAACTTTAGCCCATCTCCGGATGGGCTTTTTTCTCCGCGCATTCATGGTTTGAAGCACAGATTTCCGTCCTGACAGGCTATAATGCACTAAATTAGTGCAGAGGAACGCTGTATGGCAACTGGCACGCTGCCCGACGCGGGGCAGATTCTCAACTCCCTTATCAACAGTATTTTGCTGGTCGATAACGATTTAGTTATCCATTACGCCAATCCGGCGGCGCAGCAATTACTGGCGCAAAGCTCACGTAAATTGTTCGGCACGCCATTACCGGAATTAACCGGCTATTTTTCGCTGAATATTGAGGTGATGAGCGAGAGTCTCGGGGCTGGCCAGGGCTTTACCGATAGCGAAGTCACGTTAGTGGTGGATGGTCGCGCGCATATTATGTCGCTGACGGCACAGCGTTTACCGGATGGTTTTATTCTGCTGGAAATGGCGCCGATGGATAATCAACGTCGTCTTAGCCAGGAACAAATTCAGCATGCTCAGCAAGTGGCAGCACGCGATTTAGTGCGCGGTCTGGCACATGAAATTAAAAACCCGCTGGGAGGATTACGTGGCGCCGCGCAACTGCTTACTCGCGCGTTACCCGATCCCTCTTTGCATGAATATACGCGCATCATCATTGAGCAGGCCGACCGCTTACGTAATCTGGTTGATCGCCTGTTAGGCCCGCAGCAACCGGGTTTGCATGTGACGCAAAGTATTCATCAGGTTGCCGAGCGCGTGGTGAATCTGGTGTCGATGGAATTGCCAGATAATGTTTCGCTGGTGCGAGATTACGATCCGAGCCTGCCGGAACTGCCACACGATCCCGACCAAATTGAACAAGTGCTGTTAAATGTGGTGCGTAATGCGCTGCAAGCATTGGGTGACGAAGGCGGCACCATCGTTATTCGTACGCGTACCGCCTTCCAGCTCACGCTGCACGGCACGCGATATCGTTTAGTTGCTCGCATTGATATTGAAGATGATGGCCCAGGGATTCCGGCCCAGCTACAAGATACGCTGTTCTATCCGATGGTGAGCGGACGCGAAGGTGGCACCGGTTTAGGTCTCTCCATTGCCCGCAGCCTGATCGATCAGCATTCGGGAAAAATAGAATTTAACAGTTGGCCAGGTCACACCGAATTCTCGGTTTACCTGCCTATTCGCCAGTGAGGTTTCTATGCAACGAGGGATAGTCTGGATCGTCGATGACGATAGCTCCATCCGCTGGGTGCTTGAACGGGCGCTCACTGGAGCCGGTTTGAGCTGTGCAACCTTTGACAGCGCTAACGAGGTATTGGATGCGCTCGCAAGCAAAACCCCAGACGTATTATTGTCAGACATTCGTATGCCTGGCATGGATGGACTTGCGCTACTAAAGCAGATTAAACAGCGCCATCCGATGCTGCCGGTGATCATCATGACGGCGCACTCCGATCTGGATGCGGCAGTCAGCGCTTATCAGCAAGGCGCGTTCGATTACCTGCCAAAACCGTTTGATATTGATGAAGCGGTGGCGCTGGTAGAGCGTGCAATCAGCCATTATCAGGAACAGCAGCAGCCGCGCAATCAGCCGGTTAGCGGCCCAACCACCGACATCATTGGCGAAGCGCCGGCGATGCAGGATGTGTTCCGCATCATTGGTCGCCTTTCACGCTCCTCCATTAGCGTGCTGATCAACGGTGAATCTGGCACGGGTAAAGAGTTAGTGGCGCATGCGCTGCATCGTCACAGTCCACGCGCGAAATCTCCCTTCATCGCGCTGAATATGGCCGCCATTCCCAAAGACCTGATTGAATCGGAACTTTTTGGTCACGAGAAAGGCGCGTTCACTGGGGCAAACCAGATTCGTCAGGGACGTTTTGAGCAGGCCGACGGCGGCACGCTGTTCCTTGATGAAATTGGTGATATGCCACTCGACGTGCAAACCCGTTTGTTACGCGTATTGGCCGATGGCCAGTTCTATCGCGTCGGCGGCTATGCGCCAGTGAAAGTCGATGTGCGTATCATCGCGGCAACGCACCAGAATCTCGAGTTACGGGTGCAGGAAGGCAAATTCCGTGAGGACTTGTTCCACCGTCTCAACGTGATTCGCGTTCATCTGCCGCCGTTGCGTGAACGTCGTGAAGATATCCCACGTTTGGCGCGTTACTTCCTGCAAGTGGCCGCGCGTGAATTGGGTGTTGAAGCCAAGATCCTGCATCCTGAAACCGAAACCGCACTGACGCGTCTGCATTGGTCCGGTAACGTGCGCCAGTTGGAAAACACCTGCCGCTGGTTAACCGTGATGGCGGCGGGCCAGGAAGTGTTGATTCAGGATCTGCCGCCAGAACTGTTTGAGTCCAGCACGCCAGATAGTCCAGTGCAGTCGTTGCCAGACAGTTGGGCCACGCTGCTGGCACAATGGGCCGATCGCGCGTTGCGTTCCGGTCATCAAAACTTGCTGTCTGAAGCTCAGCCGGAGATGGAGCGCACTTTGCTCACCACCGCGCTGCGCCATACGCAAGGGCACAAACAGGAAGCGGCACGTTTGCTCGGCTGGGGACGTAATACCCTGACGCGCAAGCTGAAAGAGCTGGGAATGGAATAAAACAAAAGGGAGCGAAAGCTCCCTTTTTACTTATATCACCCGCGAAAATTGCTGCATGCGCATCTTTTGCCGCATGTAGACATCAAAGCACATGCAGATGTTACGAATCAGCAAACGCCCGACGCCGGTTACGTGCAAGCTGCGCCCACGCTGTTCCACCAATCCATCCGCCACCAGCGGAGCGAGCAACGCTAAATCCTCGGCAAAATAGCTTTCAAAGTTAATCGGCCATTGTGCTTCGACTATGGCGAAATCCAGCGCGAAATTGCAGATCAGCGACTTAATCACATCGCGACGCAGGCAGTCATCGTCATTGAGCGACAGGCCGCGCCATAACGCATTGCCGCGTTGCTCAACGTGCGCGTAATAATCTTTCAGCTCTTTGTGATTTTGCGCGTAGCTGTCGCCCAACATGCTAATAGCCGACACGCCTAATCCCAGCAGATCGCTGTCGCCTTGCGTGGTGTAACCCTGGAAATTACGATGCAATTCGCCGGCGCGCTGCGCGACTGCCAGTTCATCGTCCGGGCGTGCAAAGTGATCCATGCCGATGAACTGATAACCTTCACCAGTTAACGTGGCGATGGTTTGTTGCAGGATTTGCAGTTTCTGCGCCGCGCCTGGCAATTCGTCATCTTTGATTTTGCGCTGTGCGGCAAACAACGTTGGCATGTGCGCATAGTTGAAGACGCTAAGGCGATCGGGATTGAGTGCAATCACGCGCTGTAAGGTGAAGGCGAAGCTCTCCGGCGTTTGCAGCGGCAGACCATAAATCAGGTCGAGACTGACCGATCCAAAGCCTTGATCACGCGCACGCTGCACCAGAGCAAAGATAGTTTCCTCATCCTGCACGCGATTGACACGCTCTTGCACCGCTTTGTTGAAATCCTGCACGCCCATACTTAAGCGGTTGAAACCTTCGGCGCGCAGATGATCGATCATCTCCAGTTCGATTTCGCGTGGATCAACTTCGATCGACATTTCAATGTCATCAGCAAGGGTGAAATGATCGCGCAAAATCGCCACCAGCCGGCTTACCTGCTGCTGATTAAGGAAAGTCGGTGTGCCGCCACCCCAATGCAATTGCGTGACGCTGCGATCGGCAAACAACGGCGCGCGCTGGCGGATTTCCTTTTCCAAGGCATCCAGGTATTGATCGGCTTTATGCAATTGGCGCGTAACGATTTTATTGCAACCGCAGAAATAGCACAGGCGATGGCAAAACGGGATATGCACATACAGCGACAGCGGACGATCGGGGTATCGCTTAACGGCTTGCTGGAAATTATCTTCAACAAACTGCTCGCTGAACTCCAGCGCAGTGGGATAAGAGGTATAACGCGGACCGGCGTAATTGTATTTTTCGATGAGGCGCTGGTCCCAATCAATCTGCGGCGATGACATGCTCACTCCTTACGGTGACGTCGTCTGAGAGAGGGTCGCGTGGCAGAAGAGTGGACGAAGCGATGAGCTGAACGCCGACGTAAACGCGACTTCAGACGCGACAGGCGGCGTAGTTTAAACAATAACCAGAGCAGATAACATGTCAGCAGCAGCGCGAAAATTGATCCAAGCCAAAACATAGGTGAATACCTGTTCAGCACGGCATGCGTGAAAACGCACGCCGATCAAAATTGGCCTTAATTACCTTTAAGCAGGCGCATCATATCTTCTTCGGCCTGCTCATCTTCAACTTCATCATCCAACGCGATGCCGAGCTTTTCCATCAGCTCGTCAATGCGATCTAAAGTCTGATCCAGCCAGGCCTGATCTTCAGCGCTCAAGGTCTCGCCGTTTTCCAGACGATCAAGCAACGTATCTAAACGCTCGTCATTTTCCAGCTTCGCCAGTTCTTCCTCAGGCGTCAGACGTATTTTCTCGGCTTTAGGTTTTGGCTTAGCTTCCGGCTTCTTCGCTGGCTTGGTTTTACCATCAGCGATTAATGCGACCGGTGCTTTGCTGCCCAAGCGCGGATCCTGAGCTTTTTTGCCTTGGCCTTTGCCTGCGGATTGCGTTTCCGGGTTAGCGCGGCTGCCCGATTTATGTCCGCTGTGCTTTTTCTCGCGTTTACGGTCGCGCGCTTCCTGATTAAGGTCTTCACGCGATTTGCGTTTGGCTTTCGCAGCAGGTTTGCCACGCGGGGCTGATGCAGGTTGCTTCATGGTGTCCGGTCTCGGCGATGCTTAGTGAGTTCAGTATAGAATTGCGGCGAAATCTAGCAGAAAGTGAGCAAAGAAAAAAGGCGATAGCCTATGCTATCGCCTTTTATCGCACCTTCATACGAAGGAAACACTGAATAAATCCTTTACGGCTCACAACGTCCCGGTTGCTCCATCGCCCTATCGCTCCTGCGATTATCCCTGTCCTTGTCCGATTCGTGCCTGAATCGCTTCCCGCCATGCTCTTGGTCATCCCCGACACTCCTGAGCACATCATCCTGATGGGTGCTGCCGTGCACTGCCAACAAATGTAGACTAACCGGTAAAATGAACAAGTGAGACTTGTCTCTATTTTTGAATGGCATTTTCTACAATAAACATAATTAGTTGAATTTTAATACTTAGTTTTCATATTAAGATTCAATGAAGCGGTAATATCTGGCACTAACAATCTACGATCTCTTACAAAATGGCGCGTTTAGACGCTATCGGGCACTTTTGCGCCATTACAGGTATAATCAGCCCAATTGCCCGATTCATATTGCTGGAGTTTTACTTTGTCTGCTTTGAACTATCACATGACCCATTTCATGCTCAGCGCCCCTGACATTCGCCATTTACCGGCAGATGTAGGCATTGAAGTTGCTTTTGCCGGGCGCTCAAATGCAGGCAAATCCAGCGCGCTGAACACCATTACCAATCAAAAAAGCCTGGCTCGTACCAGTAAAACGCCTGGTCGTACGCAGCTGATTAACCTGTTTGAAGTGGTTGAAGGTAAATGCCTGGTCGATTTACCCGGTTATGGCTACGCGCAGGTTCCGGAAGAGATGAAGCGTAAGTGGCAAAAATCTCTGGCGGAATATTTGCAGAAACGTCAGGCGCTGAAAGGCCTGGTGGTGCTGATGGATATTCGCCATCCGCTGAAAGATCTCGACCAGAACATGATTGAATGGGCGGTGCAGAGCCAAATCCCAGTGCTGGTGCTACTGACCAAAGCTGACAAGTTAGCGTCCGGCGCACGTAAAGCTCAACTGACCATGGTGCGCGAAGCGGCGCAGTCATTCATGGGTGATGTACAGGTGGAAATGTTCTCGTCATTGAAAAAGATGGGCGTTGATGTGGTGCGGAAAAAACTGGATAGCTGGTTCAACGAATTGGAACCGGCGAAAGAAGGCGATGGCGAAGAAATCGCGGAATAACGTTTAGCGGGATTACAGAAAAAGCCCAATAAAAAACGCCCCAGTCATAAATGACTGGGGCGGCTAAATATTCAGCCAAATCCGATTACGTGAAGTAAAAGGTCTGAAAGATAGAACATCTTACCTCTGTACCCTACGCGATAAACTCTACCTGATTTTCTGCGCCCTACAAAGGGTTTTTTGTTGTTAAGTTTCAGGATTTCCCATCTTTTTTACTAACTCCATCACACTTTCAACTGCGCGATGTAGTTTAATTACCAAAAAAATGCTTAGCCGATAAGCAGTTACAAAACGCGCATTTAATAGACCGCTTTCCGAAGTTGCTGAACCGATTAAGTAAACTTTTTTCTTATGATGCTGTCAGCGGCCACCTCGACCGCCGACTAAGTGAAATCAGTGTGCCTGATCCCAGTTATCACCGGTGCCAACCTCAACCTGCAACGGTACATCCAGCTTCATGCTGTTCTCCATCAGTTGGCGGATCGTTTTAATTGCGCTCTCCACCGCATCGTTGCGAATCTCAAACACCAATTCATCGTGTACCTGCATGATCATTCTGACTGCATCGTCTTTTTGCTCAAGCAGCCAGCCATCGACCGCGATCATCGCGCGCTTAATGATATCTGCGGCGGTGCCTTGCATCGGTGCGTTGATTGCTGCGCGTTCGGCTGCTTTACGGCGAATGGCATTGCTGGAAGTGATATCGGGCAGCCACAAACGACGGCCATCCAAGGTTTCAACGTAGCCCTTTTCTGCCGCCTTTGAACGCGTCTCTTCCATGTAGCGCAGTACACCAGGATAACGTTCGAAGTAGAGATCCATGTACTTCTTGGCTTCCCCCGCGCCGATATTCAGCTGACGCGAAAGGCCAAAGGCGCTCATTCCGTAGATCAAACCAAAGTTGATGGCTTTCGCACTGCGACGCTGCTCGCCAGAAACCTTGCTGAGCGCGACGCCGAACACTTCTGACGCTGTGGCGCGGTGAATGTCTTCACCCTGTGCAAAGGCATCCAGCAGGCCTTTGTCTTGCGACAAATGCGCCATGATGCGCAGTTCAATCTGTGAATAGTCAGCCGCTACGATGGTGTTGCCCGGACCGGCAATAAATGCCTGACGAATACGACGACCTTCATCGTTGCGCACCGGGATGTTCTGCAAGTTAGGATCAGTCGACGAAAGTCGTCCGGTTGCCGTAACCGCCTGGTGATACGACGTGTGGACGCGGCCGGTGATAGGATTGATCATCTGCGGCAGCTTGTCGGTATAGGTTGATTTCAACTTCGATAAACCGCGATGTTCCAGAATCACTTTCGGCAGCGGATAATCCAGCGCCAGTTCAGCCAGCACTTCTTCGCTGGTTGATGGTGCGCCGCCCGGTGTTTTCTTCGTCGGCTTAATGCCCTGTTTTTCAAATAGAATGGTTTGCAGCTGTTTCGGTGAAGAGAGGTTAAACGGTTCGCCTGCCAGTTCGTGGGCTTTCAGCTCTAGCTCTGCCACGCGCGTGGTGAGTTCCTGTGAATGTTTTGCCAGGATGTTTTGATCGATCAACACGCCGTTACGTTCAATGCGTGAGATCACTTTCAACAGCGGCATTTCAATCTCTTCAAATACCTTTTTCGGACCCGCTTCCGGCTCCAGCTTAGCCCACATTTTCAGATGCAGTTGCAGCGTGACGTCCGCATCTTCAGCGGCATAATGTCCCGCTTGCTCAATAGCAATCTGATTAAAAGTGAGCTGATTTTTACCTTTGCCGGCGATCTCTTCGAAAGTCACCGTTTTATGGTTCAGCCAGCGCGCGGCCAGGCTATCCATATCATGTTTACCGCCAACACTATTCAGGCAGTAGGATTCCAGCATGGTATCGAATTTGATGCCATTCAGTTCAATATCGTAGTTCTTTAGCACGCCGCGATCGTATTTGAGGTTCTGGCCCACTTTCGCTGCTTTGCTGTCTTCCAGCAATGGCTTTAGCTGTTTCAGTACTTCACTACGATCCAGCTGCTCCGGCGCATCCAGATAATCATGGCCAACCGGTAGATAAGCCGCTTCACCCGGCGCAACGGCCAAGGCGATACCGATGATGTTGGCACTCAACGTATCGAGCGAATCGGTTTCAAGATCGAAAGCAAACAAATCGGCGTTTTTCAGCTTCTTCAGCCACTCGGCGAATGTTGCTTCATCAAGAATGGTGACGTAGCCATCGGCAGAAAGCGTGCTGGTCGTTTCTGCGACTGGCGCAGCGGGTTCGTTCAGTTGGGATTTCTGTGCCTGCGTATTGCTCTTCTTGCCTTGCAGCCAGGAGCCATCTTGCAGATCCGCAATCCAGCGTTTGAATT
Organism: Pantoea sp.; assembly: GCF_039594315.1. Classification (GTDB taxonomy): domain Bacteria; phylum Pseudomonadota; class Gammaproteobacteria; order Enterobacterales; family Enterobacteriaceae; genus Pantoea. The sequence goes on along the minus strand of NZ_JBCNNP010000061.1, from coordinate 4,392 downwards.
CATAGCGACTAAACAACGTTTGTAGCGCGGCAACATCCGGTTCGTTAACGGCGAGCTGATCGCAACTCAGATCCAACTCAACATCGGTTTTGATGGTCGCCAGTTGATAAGAGAGGAAGGCGACTTCGCGGTTTTGCTCCAGCTTCGCTGCCATGGTTTTTGCGCCACGGAAGGAAAGATCTGCCACTTTATCAAGGTTATCGTAGATCGACTGCATCCCGCCTAAGCCTTGCAGCAGCGCCTGCGCGGTTTTTTCACCCACGCCCGGTACGCCTGGAATGTTGTCTGAGCTGTCGCCCATCATGGCGAGGAAATCGATAATCAGCGACGGTGGCACACCGTATTTTTGCTCAACTTCTTCCGGGCCAAGCACGGTGTTGGTCATGGTGTTAATCAACGTAATGGCTGGCGTCACTAATTGCGCCATATCTTTATCACCCGTACTAATGAGCACCGGACGACCCAGTTTTTCAGCTTCTTGCGCCAGCGTACCAATAACATCATCCGCCTCAACGCCGGACACCGCTAATAACGGTAACCCCATCGCTTTAACCATTTCATGCAGCGGTTCTATCTGCGCTCTGAGATCATCCGGCATGGGTGGGCGATGCGATTTATAGTGTTCAAACAATTCATCGCGGAAGGTTTTACCTTTCGCATCGAAGACTACGGCTACATGGCTGGGTTGATACTGCATCAACAAGCTTTTCAGCATGTTGAGCACACCGTACATGGCACCAGTTGGCTCGCCTGCACTGTTCGTTAGCGGCGGAAAGGCATGATATGCACGGTACAGATATGAAGAGCCGTCGACCAGAATCAGGGGATTTTCTGCAATTTGCGCCATAGGTTCGTATTTTCTTCGTTGCGATAATGAGGGCTATAAGGATGCCACAACCCGAGGAGAATGTTGAATGCGAGCGGAGAAGTCGGGAGCTTTTTCGTCGTTATACGGCACGGATCGCAAGGATCAGATTGTGGATAAGTTTGTGCGTAAAATTCATAACGTATTGTTATTTACGTTAATTGCCATTAAGTTTAAGTTATAAAATTATATAAATCAGTTAGTTGGATTCTTACTGTGACCGAATCTATCTTAATGAAAAGATGATCGTCCATGTGGATATTAAGTGAAGGGTTAATAAAGACATCAATTTCGCAAGAGGATAAATGAAAATAACGCCGACATCGCCGGCGTTATTTTTGGCTAAATTACTTCTTTTCGACCAGGAACTTCACCACGTTGGCGTAATCGGCAACGAAATTGTCCATTGAGCTGGTATCTAAGCCACCGTTATTAACCATGTATTTACCGTTAACAAAGATCGCAGGTACACCTTGCAGATTAACGTCTGATGCTGCTTTCTGCTGCTGTGCAACCAACGCTTTAACTGCGAAGCTATTCCACGCTGCATCATAATCTGCAGAAGAGATGCCTGCCGCTTTGATAAAGGTGTCTTTCAGGCTTGCTGCATCGGTAACGGTCTGGGTTTTCTGAATGCCATCAAAGATAGGTGCAGTAACCTTACTTTCCACGCCCAGCGCCATTGCTACCGCCCATGCATGAGTTACCACTGGACCAAAATCGCCGCCAAGGAAATCAACGTGATACTTAGTCACTTTAGTGTCTGCCGGCAGGTTCTTTTTCACGGCATCGCTAACGTGGTAAACGCGTTCGAACTGGTAGCAGTGCGGGCAGAAGAAGGAGAAGAACTCCAACACTTGCGGTTCACCCGCCACTGGCTTTGGCAAAGTAACGAACTGCTTGCCGTCGTTGAACTGTGCCGCTGAGGCGCCAAATGCCAGCATTAAACCTACCAGCGCAAACATGATCTTTTTCATCGTGAAACTATCTCCTGAGTACTTCATTAATATTGCGGGCTAAGCTGCAACGGCGGTTCGTGTAACAGCCTTTCCTGCTCGATAAATAATGCAATCTGCCGACGCCAAAAATCCTCATCTGTCATCCAGGGGAAGGCGCGCGGAAAAGCGGGATCCTGCCAGCGGCGAACCACCCAGGCCAAATAATAAACCATGCGCATAGCGCGTAAAGGCTCAATCAGTGACAATTCATGTAAATCAAAATCACCGAATTCATTATAGGCTTCCAGCAAAATATCCCATTGAATCAACTGCTCTTGTCGATCACCGTTGATCAACATCCATAAATCCTGCACCGCTGGACCGGTGCGAGCATCATCAAGATCGACAAACATCGGGCCTTCACGCCACAGAATATTGCCAGGATGGCAATCACCGTGCAACCTAAGCGGCTGCCAGCGGGTGTGCCAGCGCTGTTGCAGCGTATCGCTCAACTTATCAACCGCGGCAAGCAAGGCATCCTTGAGTGAAGCGGGCACTAATGTGCTGTGCTCAAGCTCTTGTCGAGGCTGAACGATATACTCTTCCAACCCAAACGTTGGACGCTGCTGGAACGACTGTTGCCGACCGGTTTGATGAATACGCCCTAAAAAGCGTCCAACCCATTCCATCTGCTCTTCATTGTCGGTTTCATATTGCCGTCCTCCCAAGCTGGGGAAAACTGCGAACATGAATCCGGCATGATGATTCAGTGTACTGCCTTGCAAGATAAGCGGTGCGGCGACCGGCACTTCATCGGCCAACAAATCCTGAGTGAACTGGTGCTCCTCGAGAATTTGCTGCGCACTCCAGCGCTGCGGACGATAAAACTTCGCCACATAGCGGCGTTTATCATCATCGCTGAATTGGTAGACACGATTTTCATAGCTATTGAGGGCAGTTAAGCCTGATTCGACACGCAAACCCGCATCCCAAAGTGCGTCAAGAATGACGTCGGGATTTAGCGTCTGGAAATTAAAGGCGGCTTCGCTCATCATTTTGCCTGTGTGTTACCTTTGCGATTAATGCGCAAGGATAACATTACTCATCATCCTTGATCACACCGCGTGCACGTAATAGCGCGGTTTTGAAGTCCACTTCATAATCCTTTTTCAAACCAGGAATCGCAGCCTGGCTATCTGAATCACGCATTTTGAGATGGTAAATCAATACATCATCGGTTAATTCACTTAATGGGCCACTGAAACCAGATTCCTGCGCCAGTTTTTGTAAAAATGCCAGCAAGTTGAGATCAGATTCCTTCTGCCATGCGGGTTGCAGGAGTTCGAGCAGTTCGTTGAGTCGGTGATATTTCATTATCGATTCCTTTATACAGGTGGTTCGCTGCCATTTTGTAAGTATCGTCCAGAATGAAGCAAGGAGACGAAGATGACTGCATTTACCGGCGTGATCCTCGCTGGCGGGCAAGGTAGCCGTATGGGAGGGCAGGATAAAGGGTTGCTTATGTTGCAGGGCGAGCCACTTTATCAGCACGTTTTGCGGCGATTCCGTCCGCAGGTCAATATTGTGTTGATAAGCGCTAACCGTAACATTGATCGTTATCAGGCTAGTGGTTGTCAGGTTGTTACAGATTCGATGCCAGGTTATCCCGGGCCGTTAGCGGGTATGTTGAGTGGTTTGCGCCACAGTGAAACAGATTGGGTGGCATTCTGCGCTTGCGATACGCCGTGGCTGCCCATCGATTTTGTTGCCCGTTTATGGCAGCAACGTGGCAATGCGCCAGCCGTTTGGGTGAAGTCCTCAATGCGCGATCATCCTGCATTAGCATTGGTCAATTGCGAGTTGGCTGATGATCTTGAAGCCTGGTTATTACGTGGCGAACGGCGTTTGATGCAGTTTCTGCGTGAACATGGCGGCCATGCGGTGGAATTTCCCGACTCAGAATCGGCCTTTCGTAATATCAATACCCCGAATGACCTCATCAATGAGGAAAGGTTGCCATGAACCTGCCTTTGCTGGCGATTAGTGCCTGGAGTGGAACGGGAAAAACCACCTTACTTCAGTTAGTTATTCCCTTACTCAAAGATCGAGGGATACGCACAGGGCTTATTAAGCATACGCATCATCAAATGGATATCGATACGCCCGGCAAAGATAGTTATTTGCTTCGAAAAGCGGGTGCGGATCAGGTAATTGTTGCCAGTAATCAGCGCTGGGCGTTGATGTGTGAAACGGAGGACCAGCCACTTGACCTGCCGATGTTGGCCTCGCGCATGGACAGCTCAAAATTAGATTTAGTATTGGTAGAAGGTTTTAAAGATGAATCGGTGCCTAAAATTGTGCTTTGGCGACAAGGTGTTAAGGGAGGAGTTGGTGGTTTGCTTGATGAGCATGTGATAGCAATCGCCACAGATGAATATCTGGAGATCGATTTACCACTTCTGGATATTAATCAGCCTGAACAGATCGCTGATTTTATTGTTCAGTGGTTGAAAACGGTGTGAGTTAGAAGATTTTTTCTCTGAAATTCAGACGTAAAAAAGCCCTGAACTCGCGTTCAGGGCTTCTTCA
>NZ_JBCNNP010000060.1:0-21539 GCF_039594315.1 Pantoea sp. | reverse complement strand
AGGAACGATATAGAGCGTGCTGGCAGAAATCTCTGCCCGATCGAGTTGTTTCATTGTTTCATCCGAATTGCCGATTTAATATTGAGCATCTTGAAAAAAACATCACTGGATACAGTATGCTTCCTTCAAAAGTCGTACGTCATAAAGCAGGACGCTTAGTACCTGTTCTTCTTGCTGGGCTGATTTTAGCCGCTTGTAGTGGTCAGGGACCGCAACAAACCTCCAACGTCAATATTCAGGGTCCTGCGACGGGTCGATCTGACTATTATCTGCAACAGGTGCAGCAAAGCAGCGATGATAGCAAGACCGACTGGCAATTACTTGCCATCCGTGCCCTGTTGAAGGAAGGAAAGTATCCGCAGGCCGCAAATCAGATCTCGCAACTGCCGCAACAACTCTCCGATGTGCAACAGCAAGAACTGCTGCTGCTGCGCGCGCAGATGCAGATTGGTCAGCAAGATTACAACGGTGCGCAACAGTTACTTGGCCAGGTGAAAACCGGCGGACTGTCGCAGGATCAGCAAGTCCGCTTCTATGCACTGCAAATCGCTGCGGCGCAGAATCGCCCTTCACTTGCCCTGCTGCGTGCCTATATTGCGCAGGAACCGCTGCTGAAAGGCGCGGATCACCAAACCAATATCGATGCCACCTGGCAAGCGTTGACGCAGATGACCACCGATCAGGTCAATAGCCTGGTGATCAATGCCGATGAAAACACGCTGCAAGGCTGGCTGGATCTGTTGAACACCTGGCGCGCGAACAGTCAGGATCCACAAATGCTGAAAGCGGCGATTCAGGATTGGCAAACGCGCTATCCGCAGAATCCGGGCGCGAAAACGCTGCCAACCCAGCTCAGCCAGGTGCAGAACTTCACCAAAGCCTCAACCAACACCATCGCCCTGCTGCTGCCACTGAACGGCCAGGCGCAAGTGTTTGCCAACGCGATTCAGAAAGGTTTTAACGATGCGCGTAACGGCGTGTTGAGTGCACCAGCGCCGCAACCCGCTCCAGTCGCCGCTCCAGCGGATGCCAACGCGCAACCCGCCGCTGACGCCAATGCCAACACCGATGCCAACAGCGTGGTGAGTCCAGCCGTTGCGGGCAACACGCCGCAGCAACCTGAGCAACCGCAGCCCACCGCGCAACCTGCTGCCGCACAAGCTGACAGCAATGCGCAGGTGAAGGTGTATGACACCAGCAGCCAGCCGATTGCCCAGGTGATGCAGCAAGCGCAGCAAGATGGCGCCACCATTGTGGTTGGCCCGTTACTGAAGAATGATGTTGAGACGGTGGCTAACAGCAACACCGCGCTCAACGTGCTGGCGCTCAACGAGCCAGAACAGATCCAGAACCATCCGAATATTTGTTACTTTGCGCTTTCTCCTGAAGACGAAGCGCGCGATGCCGCGCACCATATCTACGATCAAGGCAAGCGCCAGCCATTATTGTTGGTGCCGCGTAGCAGCTATGGCGATCGCATCAGCAAAGCCTTTGCGCAAGAGTGGCAAAAACTGGGCGGCTCAACCGTGCTGCAACAGCGTTTTGGTGGCGTTGCGGAGTTGAAGCAAGGCATCAACAGCGGTGCCGGTATCGCACTGAGCGGTACGCCGCTGAATGTCGCGCCGGATCAAGCGCAGAACGTGGCGATTGCCGGTCTGACGATTCCCGCGCCGCAAACCAGCGCGCCAGCTCCAGCGGCTGATGCCAGCAGCGGCAGCGTCGATTCGGTTTACATCGTTGCTAGCCAGGATGAGTTGCAGCTGATCAAGCCGATGATTGCGATGCGCACCAGCAGCCGCAGCAACACCGCGCTGTATGCCAGTTCGCGCAGCGCGCAGGCCGGTGCCGGCCCGGACTTCCGTCTGGAAATGGATGGTCTGCAATTCAGTGATATTCCGCTGCTCTCCGGCACCAATCCGGGCTTGATGCAGCAGGCGGCGAAGTCGTTTAACAACGATTATTCACTGGTTCGCCTCTACGCGATGGGCATTGATGCCTGGACGCTGGCGAATCACTTTAACCAGATGCGTCAGGTGCCTGGCTTTGACATTGATGGCAACACTGGCAAGCTCAACGCCGACGCGGATTGCGTGATCAACAGGAAGTTGGCATGGAACCAGTATCGTCAAGGACAGATCGTTCCAGTGCAGTAAACCGCCAGCGCATCGGCGCTGAGCAGGAACAACTGGCGCGACGCTATCTGGAGCGCGCCGGGCTGCACTGGTTCGCCAGCAACGTGCGTTGTCGCAGCGGTGAGATTGACCTGATCATGCGCGACGCCGATTGCTGGGTATTTGTAGAAGTGCGCTATCGTCGCGATGCGCGTTTTGGCGGTGCCGCCGCCAGCGTGACGCGACAGAAACAACAAAAGCTGTTACGTGCTGCAGCAATTTGGCTGTTAGCACGTGGCGGCAGTTTTGATACGGTAAATTGCCGATTTGACATCATTGCCATTACCGGGTGTGAGCTGGAGTGGCTACCCGATGCCTTTAATGCCGATGGATAGAACCAGGTGGTCTTGTGCAGGACAGAATTAAAGCGTGTTTTACCGAAAGTATTCAGACGCAAATCGCCGCGGCCGAAGCGCTGCCAGATGCGATTTCGCGCGCCGCGATGACGCTGGTGCAATCGCTGCTGAACGGTAACAAAATCCTCAGCTGCGGTAACGGCGCATCGTCGGCCAATGCCCAACATTTTGCCGCCAGCATGATTAACCGTTTTGAGACCGAGCGCCCAAGCCTGCCGGCGCTGGCGCTGAGTGCCGATAACGTGATGCTGACAGCGATTGGCAACGATCGTCTGCACGATGAAATTTATGCCAAGCAGGTTCGAGCGCTTGGTCAGGCCGGTGATGTGCTGCTGGCTATTTCCACCCGTGGCAACACCCGCGATATCGTCAAAGCGGTTGAGGCTGCGGTTACCCGCGATATGACCATCGTTGCGCTCACCGGCCATGACGGCGGCGAGCTGGCGGGCCTGTTGGGCCCGCATGATGTGGAAATTCGCATTCCATCACATCGCAGTGCGCGCATTCAGGAGATGCATATGCTGACGCTGAATTGCCTGTGTGATTTGATTGATAACACTTTATTCCCACACCAGGAATGACTGAAGGAGCTCAAATGAAAGCATTGAACGCTGTCGCCATTCTACTCACCGCCATGATGCTGCAAGGCTGTGTTGCCGTCGTTGCTGGCGGCGCCGCTGTTGCCACCAAAACCGCTACCGATCCGCGCACCGTGGGCACTCAGGTAGATGACGGCACGCTGGAGCTGCGCGTCACTAACGCGCTGGCAAAAGATGAACAAATCAAAAGCCAGGCGCGCGTCGTCGTAACCGCTTATCAGGGCAAAGTACTGCTGACCGGCCAATCACCAACGCCAGATCTGGCGAGTCGTGCGAAACAGATCGCCATGGGCGTTGATGGTGCCACCGAGGTGTATAACGAAATCCGTAGCGGCCAGAAAGTCAGCCTCGGCACCTCGTCATCTGATACCTGGATCACCACCAAAATCCGCTCACAGCTGCTGGGTAGCGATCAGGTGAAATCTTCGAATGTGAAAGTGACCACCGAAAACGGCGAAGTGTTCCTGCTGGGTCTGGTGACACCACAGGAAGCGCAGGCGGCGGCCGATGTTGCCAGCCGTGTCAGCGGCGTGAAGCACGTCACTACCGCCTTCACTATTCTCAAATAAGCGCGTTTAGCTGCATAAAAAAGGGTTCATGTATGACATGAACCCTTTTTTTATCGCTGCGATTAACGTGACTTGCGCCGCCTCACAAAGATCCACCCGCCAACCAACAACACGAATACCGCCGCTGCACCCGCCATCATGCCATACAGCGTATTGGTCGGATTGGCGCCACCAGCACGCAAAGTCGCCACTTGCTCAGGGCTGACACTCACCTCCGGATTGCCGTACGCACCCATCACAAACGTCGAAATTTCCGCGATTTGCTTATCGGTTAAGGTATCTCCCATCGCAGGCATCAGGCGAATATTGCCTTGCGTGGTAATACTCACACCATTGAGAATCGTTGCCACCAGATTGCTGGCGTTGTTAGCACCGGTTGCCGAGTTGTGCACCAAAGAGGGCCAGGCGTGATCTGGCGTTCCTTGCCCACTGGTTTGATGGCAACTGGCGCAATTCGCGCTGTATAGCTGTGCTCCGCTGGTTAACTGAGCGTAGCCTGGCTGGTTTTTGTGATACTCAATGCCCGGATTGTTGGCGCGCAAAGCGGGCTCATAGTTCTTGCCATTACCTGCCCAGCTATAATCCGCATTGAGGTCTTTCGCATTGCGAATCGGCGGCGTGGCTTTCAGGTAGGTGGCGATGGCGCTGATGTCTTCATCAGTCAGATATTGCAGGCTTTTCTCAATCGCTTCCGCCATGCCGCCCGCCGCCTGACCTTTATTGGCTACCGCGCCGGTACGCAAGTATTGCACCAGCTCCTGATGCGACCAACCACCGATGCCGCTAATCGGATCCGAGGTGATGTTCGGCGCATACCATGCGCCCACCTGGCCGCCCGCCAGCGCCTTACCACTCTCTTCACCCATAGCGATATTACGTGGCGTATGGCAAGCATCGCAGTGCCCCAACGCATCCACCAGATAACGCCCACGATTCCACTCCGGGCTTTTACTCTCGTCGTTAACCAGCGGTTTGCCGTTGGCAAACAGCATATTCCAGCCAAACATCAGCCAGCGCTGGTTAAACGGGAAAGCTAATTGCGTCGCCGGCGGCGCGGCATCAACCGGTTTTACGCCCTGTATGAACCAGACGTAGAGCGCGTGAATATCGTCGTCGCTGATACCGGCGTAAGAAGGATATGGCATCGCCGGATAGAGATGTTCACCTTTGGCATTCACGCCTTCGCGCACCGCGCGGGCAAACTGCGCTTCGCTGTAGTCACCAATGCCGAACTGTTTGGAAGGCGTGATATTGCTGGAGTAGATCTGCCCAAACGGCGAGGCGATAGGCAATCCACCCGCCAGCGGTTTGTCGCCAGAAACGCTGTGGCAGGCGGCGCAATCTGCGGCGGTCGCCAGATATTGGCCGCGCGCCAGCAGCGTGGCGTCGGCTGAGGTATCCGCAAATGCCGTGCTGCTCAGCAGCAGCGCCAGCCCGGTAATACCGCATCGAATCCCTGTTTTTGGCATCTTGGCTCGCCTCCGCTTATCCATGAAGAAGCTCTGATTTAATGGTGTCGGCCACACGCAATGCGATGGCGGCAACCGTCAAGGTTGGGTTACCGGTGCCCGTCGAGTTAAACACCGCGCTGGAAGCAAAATAGAGATTCTTTTGCTCGTGCGAGCGGCACTCTTTATCGCACACCGAAGTCGCCGGATCGTTGCCCATTAACGCGCCGCCCATCGGGTGATCCTGTGCGGCAAACTTCAGTGGGTTATTGGCATCGGGGATGTACAAAATATCCGTCGCGCCCATGCCGCGGAAAATGTCGTCATACATCTCAATGGTGCGGCGTGCACTCTTACGCGTGTACTCATCAATCGAGTAGTAGACTTTAGGGAACGGAATGCCGAGAACGTCTTTTTTCTCCGACAACGTCAGGCGGTTTTCTGGGTTTGGCAGCACCGCATGATGGGTTGAAAGCTCAATGCGGTGTGCTGCGCCATGACGAATTTCTTCGTCCAGGGCTTTGCCGACCAGGCCCATACTCAACGCACGCTGGGTGGCGTAGGTGGTTTGGTTGGTGTCATCAATGCGGGTAATGGCGGCGGCCATTTCACTGCGCCACGGGCCGTCACGCAAACTGTCAATCGCCGCAGTATGTTGTGGTCCTTGCCCCATCCACACCGGATCGCGCGTAGTGAACTGCACTTCCGTACCCGCATGTTCCATCATATAGCGCCCAACCTGATCGGTTTTATTCGCCAGACCATTCGGGTTCTTGTCGTCTTTCGACATCAGCAACAGCTTCACGCTTTCGATGTTGTGCGCGGCGAGGATGAAGGCTTTGCCGGTCACGCGATAACTTTTCTTGTTGGGATCGTAGAAATGAACCGCTACCACTGCGCCGTTGGAGGCATCGGTTTCGATGTAATACACCACCGAGTTTTCCATCACGCGTGCACCGGCTTTTTCCGCTTTCAGCACGCTTTCCATGCCGTTATACATCGCACCGATCGGGCAAATTGGCATGCAGTTGTTGTTGCCACCGCAGGCGGGACGGCCATCATACGGCTGAACGTTGCGCGCTTCCGGTTCGTGGATCAGACGGTAATCGGTGTATTTTGCCACCGCGTCGGCAAACACCCGGCTGGTATAGGTCCACGGCATTTCTGGCATCGGATAAGGTTGGCTACGCGGCGATCCCAAATCCACACCGCCACGCGACGGATCCGGGCCGGACACGCCCATCGCCAACTCAGCACGGTAATAATAGGGTTCCAATTCGGCATAACTCACCGGCCAGTCGCGGCCCACGCCGTACATCGATTGCAGACGGAAATCGTTCGGCAAATGGCGCCATGCGCAGCCCGCCCAGTGCCAGGTGGTGCCGCCGACTAAGCGCAGATAATCGGTTTGATATGCGTAACCGTCTGGGCCACCGACCTGTAAATAGTCCAACGCGGTGCCATCAACATCGTTGAACGGCGCCAGCGCCCAAGGTTTAGGTGGATACGGTGTGGTTAATGCGCGCGTGGTGGCGGGCGCATTGCGGAAGTTCTCCACGATTTCGCCGCGCGTAACGCGTGGGCCAGCGTCCAAAACGATAACCGACAGACCGCTGCTTGCCAGTTCCAATGCGGAGAGACTGCCTGCAACACCTGCGCCGATAATCACGACATCGGCTGAGAGTGCTTCTTCCTTGCTCATAAAAGTGATCCAAATGAATTGATAGTGACTGTTTTTAAAGTATTTTTACGCAGGATTCGGTGGCTGGAAGTTCGCCCAATTCAATGGGCCATCGCGCGTATAGCTTGGCGGGCTGAGCACATCACGCGTTGGCCGATACATCAAAGCGCCTTCGTAGGCATAAGTGCGATGGTCAACAACCCCGGTATACCAGGCCGCCACTATGCTGTGCACCGTTGCCAGCAATTGCGGCTGTTGGCTGCTTTTCAGTGCATCAACCAGCGATTCAATGGTGAGATTGGCGTCGGTGGTGACCATGGTTGCCAGCACGCGCAAGTGTTCATCCAGAGTTGGATTACCCGCTTTCAACGCGCCATACAATGCCGCGCCGATTTGCGGCGATAACGATTCGCGACTGATTAAGCGCGATACCTGCATAAACAGACCAACATGGTCGATTTGCGTGGCTGCCCAACCGGCAGAAACGGCGGGGATAAGCGATAACGTTGCCAGCGCGACGCCTGCTGTAACAAAGCGGCGACGGCTTAATCCCGTTGGTGGGTTTGCAAAACGCATGAGGAGTTCCTTTCGATAGCAACACATCGATGTGTGGTTTGTTGCTGGGGATAATGTGAAAGCCCGCGGGTTCCAGCGGAATTTTAACGTGAGTGCACCACGCGAAAATGCAGTTCAGACCTGAGAGATCTGTAGGGGAGAGATGAATATTTGTCGGATGAGTCTTACAGCGGAAATTTACGCACAAAAAAACCGATCGCCACAGCGATCGGATGTTGTTGATTCAACAGTGCTTTCCTGGCGGAATTAAACTGGAATATCAATCACCAGCGCACGCAGCCGCGTGGTAGCTTGCAGCGTAATCTGCTGCTCATCACTGAGAAACGCGCCATCGCCACAACCGAGCGGTTCCTGATTGGCGCTGCTGGCTTGCAGATCCAGCGATCCATGGATCGATTGCAAGTAGGCGCGCGGTCCATGCAACTTCACGCTGCACTGCTCGCCCGGCGCTAACGTGATCTGGTGCACCCACACTTGCTGGCGCAGTTGTAAGCTGCCCTCCGCGCCGTCGGGTGAAGCGATCAATACGCTGGTTTTCTGCGGCAGTTCGAGCTTCTGCAACAGCGGATTTTCCCGATCCGGGCAGGCGGCTAACCACAGCTGCATACGCGTCAGCGGGCGATCTTTGCTGAGGTTAATTTCGCTGTAATTGACGCCCTGGCGCGCCGAAAGCAGCATCGCTTCGCCTTCCTGCGCCACAAGATGATTCCCTTCGCTATCGCGGTATTCGGCTTCACCTTGCAGCACCAGATTCAGCACATCCACCTGCGGATAGCTGCGCGGTTGAAACGCCGCGCCTGGCGCAAGAATTTCCTGGTTGAGCACGCGTAATGAGGCGTAGCCCATCAATTTTGGATCAAAATAGTGGCCAAATGAGAAGCTGTAGCGCGCCTGCAACCAACCGAAATCGGCCTGGCCACATGCGGACGCGCAGCGGGTTGTCATCATGATAATCCTCCGACGCGCTGCGGTGAGATTCGACCGCAGGCTTTATAAGGATCATGGTAAAAGTCTGGACGCCGGATTGTAAGCCAGTTAATCTGCCTGGCATGTTCAAATTTACTGACAGAGAATCGGCATGGCAAAAGACCGCGCGTTAACCCTTGAAGCTTTACGTGTGATGGATGCTATTGACCGCCGTGGCAGTTTTGCCGCCGCGGCCGATGAACTGGGCCGCGTCCCTTCTGCGCTGAGCTACACCATGCAGAAGCTGGAAGAGGAGTTGGATGTAGTTCTGTTCGATCGCTCCGGCCATCGCACCAAGTTCACCAACGTAGGACGTATGCTGTTGGAGCGCGGCCGCGTGCTGCTGGAAGCCGCCGATAAACTCACCACCGATGCCGAAGCGCTGGCGCGCGGCTGGGAAACCCATCTCACCATCGTCGCCGAAGCGCTGATCCCCACCGAACGCCTGTTTCCGCTGGTTGAGAAGCTGGCAGAAAAAGCCAACACCCAGATTTCGTTGGTGACAGAAGTGCTGGCTGGCGCGTGGGAACGACTGGAACAAGGGCGCGCCGACATCGTGATTGCGCCGGATATGCATTTCCGCGCCTCAACAGAGATCAACACGCGCAAGCTGTACAGCATGATGAGCGTGTATGTCGCCAGCCCGGATCACCCGATTCATCAGGAAGCTGAACCGCTGTCTGAAGTGACGCGCGTGAAATATCGCGGCATTGCGGTGGCCGATACCGCGCGTGAACGTCCGGTGTTGACGGTGCAATTGCTGGATAAACAGCAGCGCCTAACGGTGAGCAGCATGGATGATAAGCGTCGCGCGCTGTTGGCCGGTTTGGGCGTGGCAACTATGCCGTATCCGATGGTAGAGCAGGATATCGCCGAAGGTCGTTTACGTGTGGTGAGCGCCGAATATACGCGCGAAGTGGATATTATTATGGCGTGGCGTCGCGACAGCATGGGCGAAGCCAAGGCGTGGTGCTTGCGCGAGATTCCGAGATTGTTGGCGAAACGCGGATAGGTTTGGAGCTCGCTGCCCCTCACCCCGGCCCTCTCCCGCAAGCGGGCGAGGGGGAAAAACGCGCCGGATGCAGCATATTCTCCGATCGGTTCCCTCTCCCACTTGTGGGAGAGGGTTAGGGTGAGGGACAAAGCGCACCCATCACAACCGGCTCAAACAATCGATCGCTACCGCTTTAAAACTGACGAAATCGGCGCAATCTCGCAGCCGTGCCGTCGCCCTTTCGCGCAGGAAAGTCACGAACAAATCGTAAATCGCCATCGCCTCTTCATACTCGCTTTTGCTGATTGCCAGCAGGAAAATCACCGACGCCGTTTCATCGCCCCAGCTTACGCCGTGCGGTGCCAGCACCGTATACACCACGGTTTTCTTCGCCAGCAAACCCAGTGAGTGCGGCAGTGCGATGCCTTCGCCTAGCATAGTGCTGACAATCGCTTCGCGCTCTTCCACCGACGGGCAGAAATCCGCATCAACAAACTCTTCAGCTTGCAGCTGATCGCACAGCAGGCGGAACAGATCGGCCTGCGCCATCGGCTTATCCAGCACCATAAAATGCTGCGCGTCGAAGTACTTTTCCAGCATGTAAGGACGGGTGCGATCCACCAGCACCAGCTTGCCCAGTTGCTCAAGCTGAAACTCGGTGGGGAATGGCGACATCACCACAATCGGCTTGTTCTTTTCCGTCAAACGCGCAGTGGAGATGACGAAATCTTCGTCGATATGCTGGCGTAGTTCGTAGTCACGTTGCGACAGTCGTGCGGTGACGACAAGTTGCGGGTATTTGCGTAGCAGCAGCGCTTCAATCATGCGCAACGTTGAGTTGCCGCTGTCGCACACCAGCAACACTTGTGGATGCCGTTGATAGCCGACATCGTAATGTCGCTCCAGCCCGACGCCGATGTGCAGCACCAGAAAACCGATCTCGTTCTCACTGATGGTGTAAGGCGTGTATTTTCCCCAGCTGGTGACCGCGGCCAGCGTCACATCGTAGGCCATTGGATAGTGCTGCTTGATGTTGCCGAGCAGTGGATTAGGAATGTGAATCTGGTAGCGCACCCGCGTAATCATGGTTTTGATGTGGGTGAGCAGATCGGCGCGCAACTGTTCATCGTGTTGCAGCCGATAGTTGTAATGGGTGTTGATGTAATTCAGCAGGTAATCGACCAACGCATCAGCATCATCGGCATTGATGGTGCTAGGCGCCAGCGCCTGAATCTGGCGTGCAGCGATATTCACCCGCAGCCAATTCTCTTCCGCCTGAGAGATCGGTTTGCCGACCAGCGGACGCATCAGATTAACCAAATCATGCGCCGCTTCACGCACTTCCTCGCCAACATCTTCCGCGCCAGGATCGTTAAGCGGGAAGCCTTCGCTAATGCGTCGCACCGCCACCGCGCAGTAGATTTGCAGATAACGATCACCCTCATCGCTGAGGCGAATCGCATGTTGGGCAAAACACTGCTGCAGCAACGGTTCGAGCTGTTCCAGCATGCCGCTGTGCAGCGCTTCCACCGTCAGCAGCGGGCTATCCGGCGTTTCCTGATCGATCTGCCACAGCAAGTCGGTTAAGCAGGTACGAATCGCCGCCTCGCTGCCGAACAGCTTCATGCCGTAATGCGGTTTGGTTTCAATATTGAGGTGATAGCGATTCAGCCATTCGCGCACTTCCGCCATGTCGCTTTGCAGCGTGGCGCGACTGACAAACCACTCTTCCGACAGATCTTCCAGCTTGATGGAATACGCCGCGGTGAGGAAACGCGTTAGCAGATAGCGCACGCGCTCCTGTGAGGTGCGCGGCACCCGCAGCGGCGTGGCACTCTCTGCTTGCAAGCGGCCAAAGCGCGCCGCATCGTCAATTTTGAGTTGATATCCCGCGCCACGCGCCAGCACGAACTGCGCGCCGTGTTGTTCCAGCAGCGCGTTCAGCGCGGTGATATCGGTGCGCACCGTGCGCGTCGAAACGGAAAAGCGGCGAGCCAGCTCATCCTGCGGCAGCGTTTCATTTTGCAGCGCAGCGAAAAGCTGAGTCAGACGCTGATTGGGAAATCTCACGGAGCCTCACCTGTTACTAAATTGTTACAGCAGTTTCTTGCACGTTGCCAGAAGCTGGCGCACATCGTCAATACGCGTGTCGCCGGTTGCGCTATCTATAATCGAACTGTAGACGTGCGGAATCACTTTGCTGACACCCGCATCGAGCGCAATACGCACAATCTCTTCAAAATTGTTGAGATCGATGCCGCCAGTCGGTTCCAGCCAGAAGTCATGACGCGCACAGGCTTCCGCCACCGCACGATACTCATTCACCGCTTTCAGTCCGCCCATCGGGAAGTATTTTACCGAGCTGCCGCCCATGTCCTGCAACATGGCGATGGCGCTGTCGATTGGCACAATGGCATCAGCACCTTGCGAACTGCGCGGCCCGGTAGAAATCTTCACCATGCCCGGCGTGCCGGTTGGTGAGATCAAACCATTGACCACGGTTTGATTCTGGCCGAGCAGCGCTCGGCTGGTCGCCACGCCGGTGAATACCTGATTGACGTGCTGGGGTTGCAGCACCGCAGAAATTTCACTCACCATCGCCGACTGATGAGGATCGCCTGCGCCCAAACCCACGGACAACGCATTGTCGATCAATGCCGCGTACTCGCGCATGTCGGCAATCGCCTCTTCGTTGCTGGCGTAGTTTTTCGATAGCACGCCAACCAGCACATGACCTTCCGCTGCTTGCCAGATCTCTTTGGCATTTTGCTTTGATCCGGCCAGTACGTTAAGGCACAAACGGCCCTGATAGAAATTCGGGTTCAGACTCATGCGCGTTTTCCTCCGCTGATTAACGCCTGGATACGACTAAAGATGATGTGTAGCTGATCGGCGCTGACGCTGCGCACATCGGCCTCAATGATGCCTTCGTTGGCTTTGTAGCCACGGAAATAGATGGCGATGTCGCCAGTTTTCAGTGCCTGCACCAGTTCACCGGTTGGCCAGCCGGTTACCGCTTCATCGAACTTGATTTCAGCGCGCGCGATATCACGTCCAGCGGCATCCCACACCACGCGGGCGGTAACGCCGTTGAGCGTGTTGAGGTTGTCGATAAATGGCGTCATGTTTGCCACCATTTCCGCGCCAGTGGTTTTGGCGTTAACCAGATAGTTTTCAATCGCCTGCGTCAGCCCAAGAATGCCCTCTTTGCCAACTTTCATCGCGCGGCCAATGCCGTTGCTTTGCCGTTTTACCCACTCAACGTACTGCGTGCGACCAATGACCAAGCCGCTGGTTGGCCCTTCAATGGCTTTGGCACCGCTGTAAATCACCAGATCCGCGCCCATTTGGTAATAGCACTGCAAATCTTCTTCGGCAGCCGCATCAACGATTAACGGAATGCCGTGCTTGCGCGCGACAACCGCCGCCTGCTCAACGCTGAGATGACTTTTCTGCACGCAGTGATGTGATTTGATGTACAGCAATGCCGCCGTGGTTGGGGTGATCGCTGCCGCCAGCTGCTCGGGAGAGCATTCGTTGCTGTAGCCGGCTTCGATCAAACGACCGCCGCCGAGTGCCACCATAGTGCCGACCGGCGCGCCAAAGTTCACGTTGTGACCTTTCGGCACCACGATATCGTGCGGCACGCTGAGCGGTGCGGCGTGCAGGTTTTCCAGCAGCCAATCGTTATCTTTAACGATTACCGCCGCCACGCTTTGCGCAATGCCCGCCGAGGCGCAAGACACCACCACCGCGTTTTCCACATCCAGTAATTTAGCGATGTAAGCGCCGGTTTTGTTGACCAGATCTTTTATTTCGAAATAGTGATTCAGGCCGTAGCTGACGGTTTCCACCACATCGGCGGACGGCGTGGAAACGCCGAGAATGGTCATGCGGCCAGACGCGTTGATGACCTGCTTCAGGTCATATTTTTCATAAATCGAAGACATGATTGGCTTTCCCTTCATCAGTCAGATGCCAGTGACCGGCGATAACCACGGCCTGCGGCAGAATATGTTGCTCACCCAAAACCCGTTCGCCTTCAGCATCGACGAACGGGCGGGCTTCCTCTTTGACGGTAAAAATGGTCAGGTCGGCGTCATAACCCACGGTTAAGCGCCCTTTGCCGGCCAGTCGCAGGCCAGCAGCAGCATTGGCGGTAACGCATTCGATAATCTGCGGCAGCGTCATGCCAATGCTGAAGAATTTAGACATCACGTGCGCCAGGCTGTGCACCGGGCCGTTAATGCGGTTGCGGCAATAAATGTCCGAGCTGATGGTGTCGGGCAGAATGCCCTGCGCAATCGCCTGGCGTGCCACTTCAAAGCTGAAGCTGGCGCTGCCGTGGCCGATATCCAGCTTCACGCCGCGCGCGATGGCATTTTTCACCGCCGCTTTCAGTTCGCCCTGCGGCGACAAAATACGGTTCGGTTTGCCGTTGAAGCAGTGAGTGATGATGTCGCCCGAGGTCAGCAGATCGGCGATCTCTTCCAGCACTGGCGGATTGTTGCCGATGTGCACCATCAACGGCAGATTGCCCGCCGCCTGTTGAATCGCTTTGGCGCGAATCAGCGGCTTAATGCCATTTTCACCCACCACGCTGCTGCTCATGCGTGCTTTCAGGCCAACGATAAAATCGGGACGGCGTTTTACTGCCTGCACCACCGCATCGCTGTCGATCTGCGCCATATCAGCCAGTTCGTTTTGCGTCACAATGCCGCTGCGCGAGATGTTGATCAGCGCACGCACTTCGGTAGTGGCGGCGCGGGTGATTTGGTAGAAGTCGTCGATGTCATCAGCGCCGGTGCTGCCCGCGTCGATCACCGTGGTGACGCCTTGCGCCATGCCGATGGCATCCGCTTCATCGTGATAAATCGGTGACTTGAGATAACAGTGCACGTGGCTATCAATCCAGCCCGCGCTGACGTAAAAACGCCCAGCCAGATCGCGTTCCTGCTGGGCTGGGCCGCTCACCTCGCCAACGGCGGCAATTTTGCCGTGCTGGATGGCGATATCCACCAGTTGTTCGTCGCACAAACGCGCGCGGCGCAGAATCAGATCAAACATGCAAACTCCTTTCTTTCAAAGCGCACATTCCGTAGCGGCGCGATTCATCGCGTTCAGTTGATTTTCAAAGTCAACACAACGCAATAAATTGCGCCGCTACAGATGCGTGCGGCCATTTGGCCACCTTACAATCGCGATATCACAGCGAAATCGGGAACATCGCACCCAACACCATCGCGCCCAAAATCGCGCCGCCGGTGATCGGCTTATTCCACAGATAGAACAGCAGTGCGCCAACCAGTGAACCGAGACCAATTGGAATCGATGCCGCCATCGCCGACAGGATAATCAGTGGGCCGAGGAAGCGACCGGAAGCGTTACCCGCGCCCATCATCACGTCCGCGCCGTAAGTCGAATCGCTTTGGTTGATGGTGAATTTACGCGCCAGGATGATCAGATAACCAATCGCCAAACCCACCACCAATCCAGTTGCCAGCGATGCAGCGAAGTTAGCCACCGGGAACACGATTCCTGCGCCAAGCAGCAGCGCCGGAACGCCCAAGCCCACGCCGGTTTGAATCGCGCCGCCGATATCCAAGATCCCCACCAGTGAACCTTCGATGATGCGCGCAAACAGGAAGCTGGCACCAAATGCCGCCACCGCGCCATACACGCCGGTTTCCATCCCGGAACGCAACATCGAAACAAACGCCACTTCGTTAAACGCGCCAATGCCGTACAGGTAATACATGTGCGTACCGGCAAACACACCGGCGGAGAGCAAGCCAACAAAAATCGGGAATGACCAGTCGGCGTACCAGAACCCTTTGTTTTCGGTTTCGTTCATGCTGATCGCTCCTTATTTGCCGCTGACGCTGTTGTGAATCATATCCAGCCAACCCGGAATACCCAGTTGGAAGGATTGCAGCAGTTTCATGTCGAAACCGCGGAAGAAGCCGCTCAAGGCAAACAGCAGCACGATGGCAAACATCATCACTTTGGTGACTTTGTTCCAGCCGCTCTCTTCCACGCCTTTACCAATCAGGATGCCGAGGACTAAACCAGGCACGGCGTTGCCCATGATCAGCTGCGCTAAACCACCGAAAATCGTCGCCCAGAAACCTGATTTCTTACCGGCATCAATCGCTGCCAGCCAGAAGATCACTGGCATCACGGTGTTCACCAGCAGGTTAGCCGCCGGGACCAGCACTTTGACTGCGGTAACCTGCAATGCCGCCGGAACCGCCGATGCGGTGCTGTTGAGGAACGCCACCACGATCATGCCGATGATGCCGCAGGCAATCGCCATGCGTTTCGGGTTGTGCAGGGTTTCTGCTACGTTGCGATTTTTTACCATCAACGCCGCCGCGCCCCAGTTCGGCAAAATACGGTGGTCAACGTCCTGCGTGAAAGAACCCGCAGCAACGGATGATGCCCAAGCGTTAAAGAAGAAGCCGAGACCAAAGGAGAAGTGCGATGCCGGATCGCCTTCGCACGAATTGAGTTCACCCAAGGTACGGAACGCGCCCATACCTTGGGTGGTGGGTGCGTGGAACATACGTGCCGCCCCCGCGCCAACGCCCACACCCACCAATCCGCCAATGATTAACGACTTAAACAAAATGATTAAAAACATGTCGTTGTGCCCTTGTTGTCGTTTTTTTAAGCCGTGATGAAATCCACCTTGTCGGTGTCAATCACGGTGACGCTAACGGTAATTTCCAGCTCGACGCTGTAACTCCGTCGTTCGCGCGCGAGGAAGAAGAACAAGAATTTCTCCTTGCGCACGCTCTCCTGCGCGCGCAGCACCCGCACATCCATGGGTTCAATGCGCAACAGAATCTTTTGGCTGGTGCGCAGCACTTGCTGCTGCACCTTACTCAGCGCATCGGCAAAGGCTTTTGCTTTACTGTCGCCTTTGCCTTGCACCGTGACTTGCGTCTCGTATTGCTGTTTCATACTTAGCTGCCGTGTTTTTTGTTCCAGGCCTGAACCAAACGCTCGCCCAGCTCTTCTTTATCCATAAAGCCAAAGCCCAGCACGGTGGCGCCTTCGTTGATGGCGGTCACGCCTTCGTCAATGGAGCGCATGCCGTGTTTGGCTTTGTAGCCATATTTGTTCTGCGCGGTAATCGCCCCTGCGCCGCCGCTGCCGCAGAAAGAGATGCCGAAGTCGGCGTTTTCCGCTTTCATCACGTCGCCCAACTTCATGTCAGCTGCCACGCCCGGCACCACCACCGCACGGCCACCGGCTTTCTCGATGCCCGCTGCTACTTTCTGACCTTTACCCAGACGATCGCCAATCACTACAGTTACCATGTTGAATTCCTTAATATTTAATCTTCGTTGGCACGTGCAACTTCGATATGTACCGATAACAGCCAGGCTTCCTCTTTTGGCAGATTGCCAAACAGATCCACCACCTGCTGCGCCAGCGCCATGGTTTCAGGCGAGATATCTTCAAACAGTTCAGCTTCGACTTCCGGCAGCGCTTCGCCGGTGAGCGAACGCGAGGCCATCGCACGCACATGTGAAGCCAGCATTTGCTGTTGCACGGCGTTGGCTTCGATGTGGTGTGCGCGGTAGATCGCGGCAATTTGGTTCAATACGTTATCCGCCAGCGCCTGAATCGCTTCCGGCGTGCTCTGTTTCAGCGGGACAGCTTCACTCCTCACCTTGTTACTCCTGTTAACAGCGGACAATTACAGATATTTCTCGTTGATAAGAAAGTACGCTTTCCGCTTCAGGCTGTTGAGACGCATCTTTTCCACCTCGAAGTGGAAATCCCACGGGCGAGTGTGCGCCAGATCTCAGGACGCACGAAGTGTGCGAAATCGGTCACAAAATGCGTAATAAGTTGAGTAAACAGAGAGTAAAGCGGTGAAGTGGTTACAGCCGAGAGGGAGAAATAAGGCCAGCCAAGGGGCTGGCCGGTGTATCAGCGGAATTTCTTATGGTTGGCGTTGCGAATATCTTCCAGTTTCTTCGCTTCAGCCTTGGCTTCGTCCAGCTTGTTCGCTTGAGCCAATTGATCGACTACATCGATCTGCGCGATCAATGAATCCAGACCGGCGTGATAATCCTTGATCTGCGCGCTATCAGCCGCCTGACCTTCCAGTTTTTCCGGCGTGGATTTTTTCGCATCCGTCGCCGCCTGGCGCATCTTGCCCAACGCGGTGTGCATTTCCTGCGCGTCAGAGGTTTTCTTCACAACGCTCAGGCCATCCTTCAGAGCGTCCATATCTTTCTCCAGGTCAGCGGCAAATACGCTAGCCGAGGAGAACAACAGCGAGAGAGATAACATTGCAACGACATGCTTACGCATAAAATTTATCCTTTTTATTGTCGGGCGAAAAAAAGCAGCCTTGCGGGCTGCTTTCAAGAAGCGATGAATTTATTGTCCGGCGATTTTCATCTCCGGCAGCAGCACCGAACCGCATTGTATATTGCTGCGGGTTTCAATGTCGTTACCGACAGTTACCATATTGAGCCACATGTCTTTCAGGTTGCCGGCGATTGTGATCTCGCTCACAGGATATTGAATCTCACCATTTTCAACCCAGAAGCCGGATGCGCCGCGTGAATAATCACCGGTCATCGCGCTGACGCTGGAACCCATCATCTCGGTCACCACCAAGCCGGTTCCCATCTGCTTCAGCATGTCGTCGAAGCTATGGCCTTGTCCGGCGATGCGCCAGTTATGAATCCCACCCGCGTGGCCAGTGCTCTGCAAGCCCAACTTGCGCGCCGAGTAGCTGGTTAACAGCCAGTTTTGCAGCACGCCATCTTTAATGATGTCACGTGATTGGGTACGTACGCCTTCGCTATCGAATGGCGTAGACGCCAAACCTTTCAGCAGATGCGGATGCTCTTCGATGGTCAGCCAATCCGGCAAAATCTGCTTGCCGAGTGAATCCAGCAGGAAAGTGGATTTACGGTAAACGCTGCTGCCGCTGATCATGCCAACCAAATGACCGAACAAGCCAGTCGCCACTTCCGGCGCGAAGATCACCGGCGCTTTCATGGTAGACAGTTTACGCGGCGACAAACGCGACAGCGTACGGCGTGCGCACTCGGCACCGACCCATTCTGGACTTTGCAAATCTTCAAACGCGCGGCCAATGGTGTAGGCGTAATCACGTTCCATGTCGCCGTTGTGCTCGGCAATCACACAGCTGGAGAGCGAATGGCGGCTCGAGCAGTAGCTCTGCAACATGCCGTGGCTGTTACCAAACACTTTGATGCCGACGTGGCTGTTGAAGCTGCCGCCTTCGGTGTTGGTGATGCGTTTGTCGGCTTCTAACGAAGCTTGTTCCGCTTTGGCTGCCAGTTCGATAGCGCGATCGGCATCGATCTCCCACGGATGGTAAAGATCAAGATCCGGCGCTTCAAAAGCCAGCAATTCGGGATCGGCCGGTGCGCCAAACGGATCAACCGAGGTGTAGCGCGCAATGTCGATCGCCGCCTGCACGGTGCGTTTAATCGCATCCGGGCTGAGATCGGTAGAAGAGGCGCTGCCTTTACGATTTTGATGATAGACGGTGATGCCAAGCGCACCATCGCTGTTGAATTCGACGTTTTCCACTTCGCCATAACGGGTACTGACGCCGATGCCGGTAGTTTTCGTGACCGCCACTTCAGCGCCATCGGTGCTGGCTTTTGCCAGTTCCAACGCCTGCGCGACAGCCTGTTCCAACACTTTACGTTGTTCTGCAACCTGAGTAGATACGTTCATCGACCTGCCGTCTAATCTTAAGTATGAATTGTTTGAGTCTATCAGACTCAGAGAACAATTTCGCAGTCGCCCGATAAACTGGTAGGATTAGCCTCTTTTTTTTGGGAGCCAAGAGATGACCAAGCAGCCCGATGACTGGCTCGACGATGTGCCGGATAATAATGACGAAGAAGACGAAGAGATTATCTGGGTCAGCAAAAGCGAAATTAAACGCGATGCCGAAGAGCTGAAACGCCTTGGCGCCGAGTTAGTTGATTTGGGGAAAAATTCCCTCGACAAGATTCCACTCGACGAACAACTGCGTGACGCGATTGAACTGGCGCAGCGCATTAAGAAAGAAGGCCGTCGCCGCCAATTGCAGCTGATCGGTAAGATGTTGCGCGCACGCGATGAAGATCCGATTCGTCAGGCGCTGGATAAGCTGAAGAATCGTCATAATCAGCAAGTGGCGTTGTTCCACAAGCTGGAGATGTTGCGCGATCGTTTGATCGAGCAAGGTGATGACGCGGTAGCCGAAGTGTTTAACCTCTATCCGCATGCCGATCGTCAGCAACTGCGCAGTATGATCCGCAATGCGCAGAAAGAGAAAGCTACCAACAAACCGCCAAAATCAGCGCGCCTGATTTTTCAGTATCTGCGCGAGTTGGCAGAGGCTTAAGTCCTCTGCGCGTTTCCCCTCATCCCAACCTTCTCCCGCAAGCGGGAGAAGGGGCAGATCGAGCACCGATCTAACAATGTGCTCCACCTAATCATCCCCTCGCCCGCTTGCGGGAGAGGGTTAGGGTGAGGGGAAATCCGCACAATTACCGCCCCAAGCGCTCCAGCAATTTCTGGTGAATGCCACCAAATCCGCCGTTACTCATCACCAGAATCGAATCGCCTGGCTGGGCTTTCTTCGCCACCATTTCCACCAGCGTGTCGATATCCGCGCTCCACTGTGCCGGTTGCATGCACGCCTCGGCAACATCTGAAACCTGCCACGGAATGTGGTGCGGCTGGAACAGGAACACTTCATCCGCGCGGCCCAGCGAAGGTGCCAGCTCATTTTTGCTCACGCCCATTTTCATGGTGTTAGAGCGCGGCTCCAGCACCGCCAAAATGCGTGCGGTGCCACCCACTTTGCTGCGCAATGCTGCTAGAGTGGCGAGAATCGCAGTTGGATGATGGGCAAAATCGTCATACACCTTAATCGCATTCACTTCACCGCGCAGTTCCAGGCGACGACGCGCATTGATAAAGCTGCTCAGCGCTTCGCCCGCATCCGAAGGCTTCACGCCAACGTGACGCGCAGCCGCAACCGCCATCAAGCCGTTGTGCATGTTGTGTTCGCCCACCAGCGCCCAGTTCACTTCGCCCGCTTTCTCGCCGTCGAGCCAGATTTCCCAATGCGAAGAATCCGGCGTTAGCTTTTTCGCCTGCCAGTGGCCGTTGTCGCCGACGGTTTCCTGCTCGCTCCAGCAGCCCATCGCCATCACTTGCTTGAGGTTGTTGTCGTGCTCTGGCAGCAGGATCTTGCCCTGGCCTGGCACGATACGGATCAAGTGATGGAACTGCTTCTGAATCGCACGCAGATCGTCAAAGATGTCGGCATGATCGAATTCGAGGTTATTGAGGATCAGCGTGCGCGGGCAGTAATGGACAAATTTGGAACGCTTGTCGAAGAACGCGCTGTCGTATTCATCCGCTTCAATCACGAAGAATGGACTTTTTCCTAATTTTGCCGAAACCTCAAAGTTTCCTGGCACACCACCGATGATAAAGCCCGGTTCAAGGCCGCAAGCCTCGAGAATCCACGCTGCCATACCGGCTGTGGTGGTTTTACCGTGTGTTCCGGCAACGGCCAGCACCCAGCGATCGCGCAACACGAAATCGTGCAGCCATTGCGGGCCAGAGAGGTAAGGAATGTTGCGTTCCAGCACCGCTTCGACACAAGGATTGCCGCGCGTCATCGCGTTACCGATGATCACCAAATCCGGTTGTGGATCGAGCTGACTCGCATCGTAACCTTCTGATAATTCAATACCTTGCTGTTCCAGCAACGTGCTCATCGGCGGGTAGACGTTGGCGTCTGAGCCGGTGACTTCGTGTCCCAGCGAGCGTGCCAGCATCGCCAGTCCGCCCATGAAAGTGCCACAAATCCCAAGGATGTGAATACGCATAAAGAGATCCATTACTCAAAAGTTCGGCGCACAGTGTAACGCCGAGTTGAGAGGGAAGAAACGGATTAGGACTATGGTTTTTAAAGTTCAATCGGCTAAACTGCGCTCATACGTTGGTAGCTTGTTACAGCTGCTGCCACTCCATCGTAGATTCAGGGAATGTGTTATGAAAACGTTAGGCGAATTCATCGTCGAGAAGCAACACGACTTTCCACACGCCACAGGTGAACTGACGGCGCTGATTTCTTCCATTAAGCTTGGCGCTAAAATTATCCACCG
>NZ_JBCNNP010000006.1:0-166338 GCF_039594315.1 Pantoea sp. | reverse complement strand
TGTCCAAAATTCAGCAGTGAAAAGAGTTTGAGTTTCACTGTGCCCACTCAAACTCCGCTCAATTATTACCTTATTGTGTCATCACTGGAAATTTAAGCAGCTGGCGAATGTGAGTTTGCTGATCGCTATTCTGCAGCCACACCGCATATAAAGGTCTTACAGCGACAGGTGTATCTGGAATAACCATCAAATCACTATAAATACCGTGCCAGAAATCCGGTAAAAATGCGCATGCGCCGGTGGTATGCAGTAATTCGCGTGTAACGTGAGCTGACGTTGTGGTTAATACGGGAACATCATCACTGGAAAGATAACTTTCATGTTGATGAAAATCTGCACCCCATTCCAGCTTGATGTAATCATATTTCTCACGTTTTTCTGTTTTGCGCGCGCGGAATAAAGCGAGCGATATATGACCGATCTGCTGGCTGGTTAACTCATCCATTTTTGGTGCTTCGGTAGTAATCAACAGATCCAATTGACGCTCATGTAATTGCTTAACCAACAAATGTCGCTGTGCAATGCGTGCTTCAAGATGGAGGCTTTCACGATTCTCATAAAGTGTTTGCAACCAAGGAGTTAGATAGGCCTCCCAAAGCGATGCACTCCCTCCTATTGAAAGCTCATGATGCTGTTGTGTATGAGAAACTTCCTTTTTAGCCATCAACCAAGTGCTCATCAAGCTCTCAGCGTAGGGTAATAAACGCTCTCCCGCTGAAGTCAGCCGAATGTTATTGCGGTGACGAGTGAAAAGGTTAACACCCAACTGGTTTTCCAGTTGGCGAATGCGAAAACTAACGGCAGATTGCGTGAGGTAAAGCGCTTCAGCAGCACGCCCGAAATGGCGTGTTCTGCTCACTTCGAGGAAAGTTTTCAGTAATTCCGTATCCACAGCATTCTCCCAAAAATTGTTTGTCGTACTGATTTAAATGTTTTGTTTTACACTCTGTCAAGCCTATCTAATACTCCGCGCCATAAATAGCACGGCCATATGAGAGTCAGGAGCGTGTAAAATGGCGGATAGCTTCGCAACAACAAATCGTTTCTTCGATAACAAACATTACCCACGTGGTTTTTCGCGTCATGGTGATTTCACCATTAAAGAAGCTCAGCTTCTGGAGCGCCACGGTTTCGCCTTTAATGAATTGGATCTCGCTAAGCGTGAGCCAATTACTGAAGAAGAGCGTGCATTTTTAGAAGTATGTCGTGGTCTTCGTGAGCCGCAAACGGAAGCGGAACGTGTCTGGTCGAAATATACCGCACGTATCAAGCGTCCAAAGCGTTTTCACACGTTGTCTGGCGGTAAACCGCAAATGGACACCGTTGAAGATTTCAGCGACAGCGATGATTAAGAAAAACGGGGCTTAAATAAGCCCCGTTTTTTATTCCATACTTTTGTGCAGGTAGATCATTAAACGATCAATGCTGCGATATCCCACCGCTTCCTGCAAATGACACCGCGCAATTCGCTCTTCACCCGCCAAGTCAGCAATGGTTCTCGCCACTTTCAAAATTCTCTGCCACGCACGTACTGAAAGACCCAATGAATTGAGTACCGTTTCCAGCCATTCCGCATCCTCTTGCTGTAATTGACACCAGCGTAAAATCTCAGGGTTCGAGAGATGGGCGTTAACTTTGGCGCTGCGATCGATTTGAATCTTCCGCGCAGCGAGTACGCGGCTCAGAACCTCAGCACTGCTTTCGCTAACCTGCTGCTTCTTGCTGAGCGATCCGCTGGGCAGAAGCGGTACTTCTAAAGATAAATCAAAGCGGTCAAGAAAGGGGCCGGAAAGGCGGTTGAGGTAGCGTAAAACCTGCTGCGGTGATGAGCGGTTATGTGTGCCTTGATAATGCCCAGTCGGACTCGGATTCATTGCACCAACTAATTGAAAGCGCGCTGGATAAGTCACTTTCGCGCGCGTACGTGAAATAGCGATCTCCCCGGACTCAATAGGCTCGCGCAGTGCATCGAGTGTTTTGCGTTCAAACTCAGGCAGCTCATCTAGAAATAACACGCCATTGTGCGCTAAAGATATTTCTCCCGGACGCGGCAGTGAACCGCCGCCAACCAAGGCATACAGCGAAGCGCTATGATGAGGCGCTCTGAACGGCCGTCTGCGCCACTGATGATGCAGATTGCCGCTACTGACTAAGCTGGCAATCGCGGCGCACTCAAGCGCTTCCTGGTCGTCTAGTGGCGGCATGATTCCCGGCAACCGCGTTGCCAACATTGTCTTGCCGGTGCCCGGCGGACCGATCAGGAGCAAATTGTGTCCGCCTGCCGCCGTGATCTCTAGCGCGCGTCGGCCCTGATCCTGACCAATGATATCGCTCAAATCATGTCTTTCGGGCATATGCGTATCAGGATGATAATGAGCAACGGTAAGCGTATTTTGGTTGTGCAGAAAAGCGCAGATCTCGATTAGATGTTTGCCTACCAGCGTTTCACCTTGCTGGATTAGCCCCACATCCTGTTGATTCTGTTCAGCTAAAACCATTTGTCTGCCGGCTTGCAGTGCTGCCATGGCCGCCGGAATAGCGGCCTGAACGCCACACAGAGCGCCGTTAAGGGCCAGCTCCCCCAGGAATTCATATTGCCCTAGCTTGGCGTCAGGAAGCTGCTCAGAGGCCGCCAGAATTGCGATAGCGATGGGAAGGTCGTAGCGGCCACCTTCTTTAGGCAGATCAGCAGGGGCCAGGTTGATTGTCACGCGTTTAGCTGGGAAGGTGAATCCACTGTTGATAATCGCACTGCGCACGCGTTCTCGTGCTTCTTTGACGGTGGTTTCAGGTAGGCCAACTAACGTGAGTGCGGGAAGACCATTACTGATGTGCACTTCCACTGTGACCAGCGGAGCCTGAACGCCCAACGCTGCACGCGTTAATACTTTGGATAAAGACATAACCGCTCCTTGTTGTCCTTATCATTAAGCTCCAAAACAGGCGAATCAAATGCCAACCATATTCTTTCGGATGCAGATTCCGCACATTCACTAACGATTGCAGTGGTTTCACTACACATCAGAACGCGCTCGCAAAGTGCAAAAGTCGCTTTCTCAACGTGCGTAATGAATATTTATCAAGTTCGAAAATAACCTTTTAGTTACAGAGTGATAACTCACAGCGCTGAAATGCGTCATAAAAAAAACCAATGAAAATTATTGTCAACGAGCGGATAACTATGATAACTCTGTAGGCATTACTTCGAACAATCGAAAAAACAAACAACACATGAAAGCCCTTCTACAAGTGATTAGCCTAGTCGTGATTAGCGTGGTGGTGATTATTATCCCACCGTGCGGGGCATCGCTTGGAGAAAGAAAGGCTTAAAAATCAAGTCTGGAATTCCAAAAACCCCCGCACCGAAAGGTCCGGGGGTTTTTTTTTAACCAGAGTAAAAATCAGCGAATAAGCGAGGAACAGATTATGAGCAGTAGCATAAAATTCTGTTGTTTCCCAAGGAATACAGGAGAATAACTATGACAGGTGCACAGTGGGTAGTTCAGGCTTTACGCGCGCAGGGTGTCGATACAGTGTTTGGCTATCCTGGCGGCGCAATCATGCCAGTGTACGATGCGCTCTACGATGGCGGCGTGGAACACCTACTGTGCCGTCATGAGCAGGGTGCGGTGATGGCGGCAATCGGATATGCCCGCGCAACCGGTAAAACCGGCGTGTGTATTGCCACTTCGGGGCCGGGTGCTACCAACCTGATAACTGGATTGGCCGATGCGATGATGGATTCCATCCCGGTTGTCGCGATCACTGGCCAGGTTTCTTCCGCTTTTATTGGCACCGATGCCTTCCAGGAAATCGACGTTTTAGGTTTGTCATTAGCCTGCACCAAGCACAGCTTCCTGGTTGAATCTCTTGATGATTTACCTTCAGTAATGGCCGAAGCCTTTGCCATTGCGCAGTCCGGTCGTCCTGGCCCGGTTCTGGTCGATATCCCGAAAGACATCCAAATCGCCAGTGGTGAGCTGACGCCGCATCTGCTGCCGGTAGAAGAGGCGATCAGCCATTCGCCGCAGCACATTACTGAAGCGCGTGCCTTGATGGCGCAATCGCACAAACCAATGCTGTATATCGGCGGTGGAGTTGGCATGGCGCAAGCGGTCCCCGCGCTGCGTGCGATGGCACAAGAAACCGGTATCCCGATGGTTTCCACCTTGAAGGGCTTGGGCAGCGCTGATGCCAGCAGCGATCTCTATCTCGGCATGTTGGGCATGCACGGCACCAAGGCCGCCAATCTCGCCGTTCAATCCTGCGATTTGCTGATTGCGGTTGGCGCGCGTTTTGACGACCGCGTAACTGGCAAGTTGGATACCTTCGCCCCACACGCCAATGTTATTCACATTGATATCGATCCCGCCGAGCTGAACAAACTGCGCCGCGCGCACGTCTCTTTGCAGGGTGATTTGAACCAGGTGCTGCCAGCGCTCAGCATGCCGATGAACATTGAAGGTTGGCGCACCGAAGTCAGTGCGATGAAAGCCGAGTTCGATTGGCGCTACGATCATCCTGGCGAAGCGATTTACGCGCCGCTGCTGCTCAAGCAATTGTCCGATCGCAAAGCGGAGAGCGCAGTGGTCACCACCGACGTCGGCCAGCATCAGATGTGGGCCGCTCAGCATATGAGCTTCACCCAGCCAGAAAACTTCATCACTTCCAGTGGCCTTGGCACGATGGGCTTTGGCCTGCCAGCGGCGATTGGTGCACAGGTTGCGCGTCCAGAAGATACGGTGATTTGCGTATCTGGTGATGGCTCCATCATGATGAATATTCAGGAGCTGGGCACCATCAAGCGCGGCAAACTGCCGGTGAAAATCCTGCTGCTGGATAACCAACGCCTTGGCATGGTGCGTCAGTGGCAGCAGTTGTTCTTTGATGGTCGCTACAGCGAAACCATCCTGACCGATAACCCCGATTTCCTCACGCTGGCCAGCGCGTTTGATATTCCTGGCCAACGCATTAGCCGTAAAGATCAGGTCGACGCCGCCCTCGATGCTCTGCTGAACAGTGAAGGTCCTTACTTCCTGCATGTTTCGATAGATGAGCATGAAAACGTCTGGCCATTGGTACCACCGGGTGCCAGCAACGCAAACATGATGGAGAAAACCGCATGAATCAGCATCAATTGTCTATCGAAGCCCGCTTTCGTCCTGAAATATTGGAGCGCATTTTACGTGTCGTGCGCCACCGTGGTTTCCAGGTGTGCGCCATGAACATGGCCTCTGCGGTCAATGCCGAGAACATTAATATCGAAATGACCGTTGCCAGCCAACGCTCAGTCGATTTACTGTCTTCGCAGTTAAGCAAACTTATGGATGTCGCTTGTGTCGAGATCCAACAACAGACAACACAACAAATCCGCGCTTAGTCGCCAAAGGAAAATAGCAATGAGTACGAAGAAAGCAGACTTTATTTGGTTCAATGGGGAGATGGTTAAGTGGGAAGACGCTAAGGTCAGCGTGATGTCTCACGCCCTGCACTACGGTACTTCTGTGTTTGAAGGCGTGCGCTGCTACGACTCACACAAAGGCCCAGTGGTGTTCCGTCACCGCGAGCACATGAAGCGTCTGCACGAATCTGCCAAGATCTACCGTTTCCCAATCAAAGCCAGCGTTGATGAGCTGATGGAAGCATGCCGCGAAGTGATCCGCGTGAACAACCTGAAGAGCGCTTATATCCGTCCGCTGGCTTTCGTGGGTGACGTGGGTCTGGGTGTAAACCCGCCAGATGGTTACACCACTGATGTGATCATCGCCGCATTCCCTTGGGGCGCGTACCTTGGCGCTGAAGCGCTGGAAAACGGTATCGATGCAATGGTTTCTTCCTGGAACCGCGTAGCACCAAACACCTTGCCAACCGCAGCCAAAGCTGGCGGTAACTACCTTTCCTCTCTGCTGGTCGGTAGCGAAGCGCGCCGTCACGGTTATCAGGAAGGTATCGCTCTCGACACCAACGGCTATATTTCAGAAGGTGCTGGCGAAAACTTGTTCGAAGTGAAAGATGGCATTCTGTTCACGCCTCCGTTCACCTCTTCAGCGCTGCCGGGCATCACCCGTGACGCCATCATCAAGCTGGCGCAAGACATGGGTATCGAAGTGCGTGAGCAAGTGCTGTCTCGCGAATCTCTCTACCTGGCTGACGAAGTATTCATGTCTGGTACCGCAGCGGAAATCACTCCGGTGCGCAGCGTCGATGGTATTCAGGTCGGCGAAGGTAAACGTGGTCCGGTCACCGGTCGTATCCAGAAGGCATTCTTTGGCCTGTTCACTGGCGAGACGGAAGACAAGTGGGGCTGGTTGGATCCGGTTAACGCATAACTAGAATTTTGCGGGCGTCAGATGGCGCCCGCAACCTTATTATTACTGGAGTAAATAGAGCATGCCTAAGTACCGTTCCGCCACCACCACCCATGGTCGTAACATGGCCGGTGCCCGTGCCTTGTGGCGCGCAACTGGAATGACCGACGACGATTTCGGCAAGCCGATCATCGCCGTAGTCAACTCATTCACCCAATTCGTACCGGGCCACGTGCACCTGCGCGATCTCGGCAAACTGGTTGCCGAACAAATCGAAGCAGCAGGTGGTGTCGCTAAAGAGTTCAACACCATTGCGGTGGATGATGGTATCGCCATGGGCCATGGCGGCATGCTGTATTCACTGCCTTCACGCGAGTTGATTGCCGACTCGGTGGAATACATGGTCAACGCGCACTGCGCCGATGCCATGGTCTGTATCTCCAACTGCGACAAAATCACCCCGGGAATGCTGATGGCCTCTCTGCGCCTCAACATTCCAGTGATCTTTGTTTCCGGCGGCCCGATGGAAGCCGGTAAAACCAAGCTGTCCGATCAAATCATCAAGCTGGACTTGGTCGATGCAATGATTCAGGGCGCCAACCCGAACGTTAGTGATGCCGACAGCGATCAGATCGAACGTTCTGCTTGCCCAACCTGCGGTTCGTGTTCCGGTATGTTCACCGCCAACTCAATGAACTGTTTGACCGAAGCGCTGGGCCTGTCACAGCCGGGCAACGGTTCGCTGCTGGCAACGCACGCCGATCGCGAAGAGCTGTTCATCAATGCCGGTAAGCGCATCGTCAGCTTGACCAAACGTTATTACGAGCAGGATGACGTCAACATGCTGCCGCGCAACATTGCCAGCAAAGCAGCATTTGAGAACGCCATGACGCTGGATATCGCCATGGGCGGCTCGACCAATACCGTTCTGCACTTGCTGGCAGCGGCGCAGGAAGGCGAAATCGACTTCAACATCTCTGATATCGACCGCCTGTCACGCAAAGTTCCGCAACTGTGTAAAGTGGCGCCAAGTACGCCGAAATATCACATGGAAGACGTGCACCGTGCGGGTGGTGTGATCGGTATTCTCGGCGAGCTGGATCGCGCCGGACTGATCGACACCAGCGCGCGTAACATCTTGCAGCAGAGCATGCGTGAAACCATCGATCAGTACGACATCATGCTGACCAAAGACCAAGCGGTGAAAGACATGTTCCGCGCGGGTCCAGCCGGTATTCGCACTACCAAGGCGTTCTCGCAAAATTGCCGTTGGGATACGCTGGATGACGATCGTGCTGAAGGTTGTATTCGTACGCGTGAACACGCTTACTCGCAAGATGGCGGTTTAGCGGTGCTGTACGGCAACATCGCGGAAGACGGCTGTATCGTTAAAACCGCCGGCGTCGACAAAGAAATCCTCACCTTCAAAGGCCCGGCCAAAGTCTACGAAAGCCAGGATGATGCGGTTACCGCGATTCTGGGCGGCAAAGTGGTGGCTGGCGATGTGGTTGTTATTCGCTACGAAGGGCCGAAAGGCGGACCGGGCATGCAGGAAATGCTCTATCCAACCACTTACCTGAAATCGATGGGCCTTGGCAAAAGCTGTGCCTTGATCACCGACGGTCGTTTCTCTGGCGGTACTTCTGGACTGTCAATCGGTCACGCCTCTCCGG
Source organism: Pantoea sp. (assembly GCF_039594315.1). Classification (GTDB taxonomy): domain Bacteria; phylum Pseudomonadota; class Gammaproteobacteria; order Enterobacterales; family Enterobacteriaceae; genus Pantoea. Next base: position 158,357 of record NZ_JBCNNP010000006.1, on the reverse strand, counting down.
AAGCGGCGAGCGGCGGCACCATCGCGCTGGTGAAAGATGGCGACATGATTGAAATCGATATTCCGAACCGTGGCATCAAGCTGGCGGTGCCGGATAACGAATTGCACGCGCGTCGTGAAGAAGAGCAAGCGCGTGGCGATGCGGCTTACACCCCGCATGGTCGTGAGCGTGAAGTCTCCTTCGCCCTGCGTGCTTATGCTTCACTCGCGACCAGCGCTGACAAAGGCGCGGTGCGCGATAAGTCTAAGCTGGGAGGCTAACCGATGGCTGAGTCTCAACCGCTATCCGCAACGCCCAACGGTGCGGAATATTTGCGCGCAGTGCTGCGTTCACCAGTGTACGAAATTGCTCAGGTGACGCCGCTGCAAAAAATGGAAAAAATTTCATCGCGTCTTGGCAACACCATTCTGGTGAAGCGAGAAGATCGTCAGCCGGTGCACAGCTTCAAGCTGCGCGGGGCTTACGCGATGATTGCCGGGCTGAATGAAGAGCAAAAAGCGCGCGGCGTGGTGACGGCTTCGGCCGGAAACCATGCGCAGGGCGTGGCGCTCTCGGCCAGCACGCTTGGCATCAAATCACTGATTGTGATGCCGTTGGCCACGGCAGACATCAAGGTTGATGCAGTACGCGCATTTGGCGGTGAGGCTTATCTGTTTGGGGCTAACTTCGACGAAGCGAAAGCCAAAGCGATTGAGTTGGCGGAGCAGCAAGGTTACACCTTCGTCCCGCCGTTTGATCATCCGGCAGTGATTGCCGGACAAGGCACGCTGGCGATGGAGCTGTTGCAGCAGGATGCACATCTCGATCGCGTCTTCGTGCCGGTTGGTGGCGGTGGTCTAGCCGCTGGCGTGGCGGTGCTGATCAAACAGTTGATGCCGCAAATCAAAGTGATTGCGGTGGAATCGGAAGATTCAGCCTGCCTGAAAGCGGCGCTGGATGCGGGCGAACCGGTGGATTTGGCGCGTGTCGGCTTGTTTGCCGAAGGCGTGGCGGTGAAGCGCATCGGCAGTGAAACTTTCCGTCTGTGCAAAGAATATCTCGACGACATCATCACAGTGGATAGCGATGCAATTTGCGCGGCGGTTAAAGATCTGTTCGAAGATGTGCGTGCGGTGGCGGAACCTTCTGGCGCGTTAGCGTTGGCAGGTATGAAGAAATACATCCAGCTGCACGACATCAAAGGCGAGCGTCTGGCGCACGTATTGTCGGGGGCTAACGTCAACTTCCACGGCTTGCGCTACGTTTCCGAGCGTTGTGAACTGGGTGAACAACGTGAAGCGCTGCTGGCAGTGACGATTCCAGAACAGCAGGGTAGCTTCCTCAAGTTCTGTCAGACCATCGGCGGCCGTTCAATCACCGAGTTCAACTATCGCTATGCGGATGCGGATAACGCCTGCATCTTCGTTGGCGTGCGTTTAACGCGCGGGCTGGAAGAGCGCAGTGAAATCATCAGCCAGCTCAGCGAAGGTGGTTATCATGTGGTGGATCTGTCGGATGATGAGATGGCCAAGCTGCATGTGCGTTACATGGTTGGCGGACGTCCGTCTAAGCCGCTGCGTGAACGTCTGTTCAGCTTTGAATTCCCGGAAGCACCGGGCGCGTTGCTGAAATTCCTGCAAACGCTTGGCGCGCACTGGAATATCTCGCTGTTCCACTATCGCAGCCACGGCACCGATTACGGTCGCGTGCTGGCGGCGTTCGAAGCCAACGATCATGAGCCGGAGTTCGAAAGCCATCTCAACGCGTTAGGCTACGAATGGCATGATGAGGCCAACAACCCGGCGTTCCGCTTCTTCCTCGCCGGGCAGTAATTACAGCTGACTCCAAAATGCATTGATAAGCGGCTCACCGAGCCGCTTTTTTTGTACGCACACGCCGAGTTCCAGCGGCGCGACCGATTCCACACTCTCCAGCGTCAATACACGATTGCGCACCGGTTCCGGGCTGTTTTCCAGCACCACATCCGGCAGCAGCGCAATGCCGCATCCCAGCGCCACCATCGACACAATCGCTTCATGCCCGGAAACCGTGGCATAAATTTGCGGATTGGGAATGCGCTGGCGACGGAACCATAAATCGATGCCGCGCCGCGCAGGCCCTTGTTCCGGCAGGATAAACGGAATCTGCGACCAATCCGGTTGCTCTTGCGTGGCCTGGCTGCGCACCGGGCAAGGCAACGCCGGGGCGATCAGCACCAGCGGGATCAGGCCAAGTGGCGTAAAATCTATACTCGCGGGCAGCGACTCGGGGCGACCGGCAATGGCTAAATCGGCATCACCCGATTGCACCATTTCGATGGCGTCGGCGGCATCGCCGGTAGTGAGTTTGATTTCCACTTGCGGATGCTCGGCGCGGAAGCGGTCAAGAATCGGCGGCAGATGGCTGTAAGCCGCGGTTACCGAACAGAACAGGCGCAACTCGCCGCTCAGTGAAGGTCCGTTCAGATCCATCACATGACGCAGTTGCTGATATTGCAGCAAGGTTTGTTGAGCAAACTGGCGCAGGCGCTCACCGGCTTCGGTCAGCGTCACAGTGCGGTTATCACGCAGAAACAGCGCGTGGCCGACATCCTCTTCCAGGCGCTGAATCTGGCGCGATAAGGTCGAAGGGCTTACGTGCATGGCGCGTGCGGTGCGACCAAAGTGGCAGCTTTCAGCCAGATGAAGGAAGAGTTTCAGGTCTCGTAAATCCATGCGTTTGTCGCCTCAACGTGATGTTGCAAATTTTGCAATGTAACCTTGCTAATATATCAATTTAAGCAACAGATTTCCTGTCATATGATGGGGTCATTCGCGGCGCTAATGGCAGCGTCGTTACTGAACAAAAACAAACACAACATCTAACCGGAGTACCCATGGCTAATTACTTTAACACTTTGAATCTGCGCAACCAGTTAGCGCAGTTAGGCAAATGTCGTTTCATGTCACGCGATGAATTCGCGGATGGCGCCAGCTTCCTGAAAGGCAAAAAAGTGGTCATCGTTGGCTGTGGCGCTCAGGGTCTGAACCAGGGCCTGAACATGCGCGATTCCGGCCTGGATATCGCTTACGCCCTGCGTGCCGAAGCGATTGCTGAGAAGCGTGCCTCTTTCCGCAAAGCAACCGAAAACGGTTTCAAAGTGGGTACTTACGAAGAGCTGATCCCGCAGGCTGATCTGGTAGTTAACCTGACGCCAGACAAGCAGCACTCAGCGGTAGTTCAGGCGGTTCAGCCGCTGATGAAAGACGGCGCTGCACTGGGCTACTCACACGGTTTCAACATCGTTGAATCTGGCGAAACCATCCGTAAAGATCTGACCGTAGTAATGGTTGCACCGAAGTGCCCAGGCACCGAAGTGCGTGAAGAGTACAAGCGTGGTTTCGGTGTGCCGACGCTGATCGCCGTTCACCCAGAAAACGATCCAAAGGGCGAAGGCATGGCGATTGCTAAAGCCTGGGCCGCAGCCACCGGCGGTGACCGCGCGGGCGTGCTGGAATCTTCCTTCGTTGCGGAAGTGAAATCTGACCTGATGGGCGAGCAAACCATTCTGTGCGGTATGCTGCAAGCCGGTTCACTGCTGTGCTTCGACAAGCTGGTGGCTGAAGGTCACGACGCGGCTTACACCGAAAAACTGATTCAGTTCGGCTGGGAAACCATCACCGAATCACTGAAATTCGGCGGCATCACGCTGATGATGGATCGTCTGTCCAACCCAGCGAAAATCCGTGCTTACGCACTGTCTGAGCAGCTGAAAACCATCATGGCGCCGCTGTTCCAGAAGCACATGGATGACATCATCTCTGGCGAATTCTCTTCAGGCATGATGGCTGACTGGGCCAACGACGACAAAAACCTGCTGACCTGGCGTGAAGAGACCGGCGCAACCGCATTCGAAAACGCACCGCAGTTCGAAGGCAAAATCGAAGAGCAAGAATATTACGACAAAGGTGTCGTAATGGTTGCGATGGTGAAAGCAGGCGTTGAGCTGGCGTTCGAAACCATGGTTGATGCGGGCATCATCGAAGAGTCTGCTTACTACGAATCACTGCACGAGCTGCCGCTGATTGCTAACACCATTGCACGTAAGCGTCTGTATGAAATGAACGTGGTTATCTCTGATACCGCAGAATACGGTAACTACCTGTTCTCCTTCGCGGCGGTTCCGCTGCTGAAAGAGTTCATGACCACGCTGCAACCGGGCGATTTGGGTAAAGCGATCGAAGGTACTCAGGTTGATAACGCGCAGCTGCGTGATGTGAACGAAGCAGTTCGTCAGCACCCAATCGAATCTGTTGGCCGCAAACTGCGTGGCTACATGACCGATATGAAGCGTATCGCAGTAGCAGGCTAAGCCTCGCGCAACACAGTTTTCAGCACACAAAAAACCCCGGCTTGCCGGGGTTTTTTATTGTCTGAAGAGTGCTCGCAGGAGAGGAAATGATTAGGCGGTACTCAATGCTACACCTCCGCTCGATCAGCCCCTTCTCCCGCTTGCGGGAGAAGGTTGGGATGAGGGACAGCGCGCACCACCTTACAAAATCTCACCAATAAAAAACCCGGCCTAAGCCGGGTTTCCTTTAGCGCATAAATCAACATCACACCGCTTCATACAGCGTCTGATGACGCGTCTCTTTACAGGCAATCAGTGCAATCAGCGTCAGCACCGCCATCGAAGCCAGATAGAAGCCCACTGCCTGCAAACCGTAATTCGCGTTCAACCAGGTAGCGATATACGGCGCAACCGAAGCACCGAGAATCGACGACAGATTGTACGAGAACGATGCGCCGGTATAACGCACTTCAGTCGGGAACAGTTCCGGCAGCAGCGCGCCCATCGGGCCGAAGGTCAGGCCCATAATGCTCAAGCCGAGGATCAGGAAGCCCATCACCAGCACCTGTGAACCGGAACCCAGCAGCACTGGGAACATCAGCGCAAAAGCAATAATCATCAACGTAATGGTGATCATGGTTCTGCGGCGACCAAAGCGGTCCGCCAGCAGGCCAGCAATCGGCACCATCACACCAAAACCAATCACCGCCACCATCAGCATCCACAGGAAGCTGTTACGTGAATAACCGAGTCCAACCGGTGCAGGCGCGGTGCCGTAGCTCATGGAATAAACGGTCATAATGTAGAACAGCGTATAGGTGGCGAGCATGATGAAGGTGCCAAGAATGGTCGCAGTCAAATGCTTGCTCAGCAGTGTGCCAATCGGCATGCGCACTTGCTTGTTCTCTTTCTGCACTTTGGCAAACACCGGGCTTTCATGCAGCGACACGCGCACATACAGGCCGATCAGCACCAGCACCGCAGAAAGGATAAACGGTACGCGCCAGCCCCAATTCATAAACTGCTCATCAGTCAGCAGCCAAGACAGCAGCAGGAAGGTGCCGTTAGCGAAGAAGAAGCCAATCGGCGCGCCCAACTGCGGGAACGAACCGTACAGCGCGCGTTTCTTGGCTGGCGCATTTTCGGTGGCCAGCAGCGCCGCACCGCCCCATTCGCCACCCAATCCCAAGCCTTGACCAAAGCGAGCCAGCGCCAGCAGCAGCGGAGCGGCAACGCCAATGGTTTGATAGCTCGGCAGCAGGCCGATCAGCACGGTGGATACGCCCATGGTCAGCAGCGATGCCACCAGGGTTGCTTTACGGCCGACGCGGTCACCAAAGTGGCCGAACACCGCAGAACCGATAGGACGTGCGACGAAAGCGATGGCGAAGGTGGCCAGCGATTGCAGCGTTGCGACGGTTGGATCGCCCTGCGGGAAGAAAATGTGCGGGAAGATAATCACCGCGGCGGTGGCATAGATATAGAAATCGAAGAATTCAATAGCGGTGCCGACAAGCGATGCCACAACCACTTTGCCGCGTGAATTCACTGGCGCGTCGTCGTGTTTTTTGTCGAGTGTTTCTGTGATGGAGGCTTGCATAAGTGTTTCTTAATTGTAAATGTAGACAGAGAATCTTACGCACCTGTATTGCGGCATTCAATGGCGAAAAACCGCGTCGCACCGGGCTTTTTCGGCGAAAAAGTGGATAATTTGTGAGTTGCTGCAATCGGCGGCGGATGGGAACGCGAAGCGTGCTTTTTTTGGCGGGAATCTCTGCAAAAGGGCCAAATAAAAGTGACCCTCCAGCGTTTCCTGCTGGTTTTTGCGGAAAAAATAGCCAGCAGGAAACATTTTTAGCTAGTTTGGCAATTGTAACAATCTGGTTGGATTATTTTGCCTGATGCGGCTGCGGCATCTCTTTATCGTCTTTGTACTTGGCGGTGGCAATCCACGCCGCGCAGAACAGCGTCAAGCGCGCAAAGAAATAGAAGAATGCCATCAGTCCCAGCACCGAACCAAACGCCGCGCCAGAAGGCGAGGTCGCCAGTTTCGGCAGCGTCAGCGTCATCACAAATTTGATCACCTCAAAGCCTATCGCCGCCAGCAGCGTGCCGCGGAACAGCGCTTTTTTGCGCGGCTTATGACGCGGCAGAATCCAGAAAATCCACAAGAACAACAGATAGTTGGCGAGGATGGAGATCGACAGCGCAATCACCGTCATCGCCGGGCGCAGCCATTCAATGTCGCCCAAGCCCAAGGCGTTGACGATCGCCGCCTGCGCGGCACCGGCAATCGACGTCAGCGACAGCGTAATCACTAGCGCCAGCATCAAACCCAGCAGCGACAACAAATCGCGCGCGTACTTCTTCCAGAATTTTTCCTTGTCGTCAGGCGTGCGTTCCCACACATCGCGTGACTGCGCGCGCACCGCTTCACGCAGGTTGCCCATCCAGTTGATGCCTGAATAGAGCGCCAACAGCAAACCGGTCAACCCCACCGTGGCACGCTGCTGAATCGCAGTATTCACCGTGTTTTTTAAGGTGGTTGCCAGCGTCGGATCGCTGATACTGCTCACGATTTTGTTGATCAACTCACTCAACAGATCCTGATTCGACGCCAGCACAAAGCCGACCGCCGCAAAGGAGACCATCAAAATCGGTATCAGCGAAAGAAACGAGAAATAGGTGATGGCAGCGCCAAACTGGCTACCGAGGCGATCGTTAAAGCGTTCCAGCGCGCGCATAAAGTGCGCCACCGCCGGAATCGCCTGAAACCAGGCAGCGAAGCGCGACACATGTTGGATCGAGCCATCCACGGTTTTATTGCCGGTTTTAATATCAATCAGCGGCTTGGTGTCAGCCGCCGTCTCTTTAATGTTTTTGTCCGTCATAGACGATAGTCATCCTGTTCACTGCGAAATTACAATTATAGTCTGCTAGGTTACATATTCCTGTAGGACCTGGCTGAGCCACTCCATAAACACCCGCACGCGGCGCGCCACGTTACGGCGATGCGGATACAGCAGCGAGATCGGCATCGGTTTAGCCGGGAAATGATGCAGCACTTCCACCAACTTGCCCGATTCCAGCAGCGGCTGGACGCCAATCGCCGGCACCTGAATAATCCCCAATCCGGCCATACAGGCCGCGCGATAGGTTTCGGTGCTGTTGACCGTCACCACGCCGCCGGTTTGGATGTAATGACACTGCTTGCCATCGAAATACTCGAAGCCCAATGAAGGCTGCCCAAGCTGCTGGCTGTAATGCACCATCGCGTGTTGCGACAGATCTTCCAACCGCACCGGCATGCCGAAGCGGGCAAGGTAATCGGCGCTGGCGCAGTTGATCAAGGCATGTGATCCGATTTTTCGCGCGATCAGGCCGGAATCTTTCAACTCACCCACGCGCACCACGCAGTCAAAACCTTCACGAATTACATCAACCTGGCGATCGCTGCTGCTGAGCTCAATCTCCAAACCGGGATAATGCTGCAAAAACTCCGGCAGGCGCGGCAAGACAAAACCGGTTGCCATCGCCACCGACATATCGACGCGCAGCTTGCCGCTTAAGGTGCCGGGATCGTGCTGGAACAGGCTGTCCATATCATCCAGCATTGAGAGCAAATCGAGGCAGCGATCGTAATAAACCAAGCCATCTTGCGTCAGATGCACGCGCCGCGTAGTGCGATGCAGTAAACGCGTACCCATTTGATTTTCCAGCGCCTGCAACTGACGCGATACGCTGCCTTTCGGTAAACCCAAACTTTCTGCCGCACGGGTAAAACTGCCCATTTCTGCCACCCGCACAAAAACCTGCATTGAGTGAATTTTATCCATGTTGTTCACCGATTGTTGTTGTTAGTGAAACAGTGCTGCGTATTCCTCTGCGTTTATAGATCAATTATTCGCGAATATCCTTAACTCGTGTTCAATTTTCCAACTGGAGCGAAACATGAGTCATAAAATTGCATTGATTACCGGCGGAAACCGCGGTTTAGGCAAGAATGGCGCGCTGAAACTGGCCGCTAAAGGCACCGATATCCTGTTTACCTATCGCGGACATGCGGAAGAAGCGCAAGCGGTGATTAAAGAGATCGAAGCGCTGGGCGCACGTGCCGTGGCGCTGCAGCTGGATGTTGGCGATTCCAGCAGCTTTGAAAGTTTTGTCGCGCAGGTGAAAGAGGCGCTGCAAAAAACCTGGCAGCGTGACAACTTTGATTATTTAGTGAACAACGCCGGTCACGGTCATTACAAACCGTTTGCCGAAACCACCGAAGAAGAGTTCGATGCACTGGTGAATGTGCACTTCAAAGGGCCGTTCTTCCTGACGCAAAAACTGCTGCCGCTGATCATTGATGGTGGACGCATTCTGAATATCTCCAGCGGCTTAACGCGCATGACGTTGCCGGGCTCAGGCACTTACGCCTCAATCAAGGGTGCGATGGAAGTGTTAACGCGCTATCAGGCCAAAGAGTTGGGCGAACGTCGTATTCGCGTCAACATTCTGGCGCCGGGCGCGATTGAAACTGACTTCGGCGGTGGGCGCGTGCGCGATACCAAAGATCTCAACGATCATATCGCCGCTGTCACCGCGCTGGGCCGCGTTGGTTTGCCGGATGATATTGGCGATGCGATCAGCGCGATTCTCAGCGATGAAAGTGGTTGGATCAACGCCCAACGCATCGAAGCGTCTGGCGGTCAGGCACTGTAAAAAAACGAACGGGCGATGATTGCGCCCGTTTCCTTTTACAAATCAATCGTCCCGTCAATCACCGTCACGGTTTGACCACCAATCCAAATCGCTTCATCGCTGAAACTCACCTGAATACGGCCTTCACGCTGAATAGCGCTGCCCTGACGAGCACGATAATCTTGTGTTTGTCCCTGCGCGGCGAAATAACGCGCCAGACAAGCATTGGCGCTGCCGGTCACTGGATCTTCGGTCAAACTGCCGTTCTCTACCAGCAATGCGCGCACTTCGTACTGTTCGTGTTCACCCGCAGGTAATGCGCCAAAAATCATCGTGCCGTTAACGTCGGCGTGTTTCTGTAAGCGCTGTAAATCGGCTGCTGAAGCCTGCACATCCAGCACCGCCTGCGCGCTACTCATGGGAATCAACAGCCAGCGAATCCCCATATCAACGATGGTGGGCGATTGGCTGAGATCGAAGGCTTCACTGTTCAATGCGCTACTCATCAGCGCATCACTAAACGGCGCCAACGTCGCAGCCGGTGCCGCAAACGCCAGCGCACCGTCGTCGCTGATTTTCACGTCAACCAAGCCGACGCCGCACTCCTGCACGATTTGGCCCGGCGTTTTCAGCGGCCAACCGGCTTCCAGCAGCGCGTGCGCGGTGCCGAGCGTTGGATGTCCGGCAAACGGCAACTCACCTTCAACGGTAAAAATGCGCACACGATAATCTGCGGCGCTGTCTTGCGGCGGCAGCACGAAGGTGGTTTCCGACAAATTGGTCCAGCGTGCAATCGCCGCCAACTGCGCATCACTCAAGCCTTGCGCTTCCATGATCACCGCCAGCGGATTACCTTTGAACGCTGCTGAGGTAAATACATCCACTTGTTTAAATGCGACCTTCATTGTCACTCCTTGCTTGTTAGGATTGTCTGAAATCCGGATTTACATCCTGCTGATTGCGAAAGGCCAGCAACAGGGCTATGAATAGATTAAGAATTCTGGAATCGGAGTCCGCAATGTTAAAAGTGCTTGGCCGTACTTCTTCAATCAACGTGCGCAAAGTTCTGTGGCTGTGCGCTGAACTGGATATCGCCTACGAATTAGAGCCGTGGGGCGAAGATCCCCAATCGCTTCACTCGAAAGAATTTATGGCGCTCAATCCCAATGCGCTGGTCCCGGTGATTATCGAGGACGATTTTGTGCTGTGGGAATCCAACACCATTCTGCGTTATCTGGCGAACAGCAACGGCGGCGAATGGCTCTACCCCGAAAATCCGCGCGCCCGTGCGCCAGTCGATCAATGGATGGATTGGCAAGCCACCGAACTCAACACCTCATGGCGCTATGCGTTTATGTCGCTGGTGCGCAATTCGCCGGCGCATCAGGATCCGCGTTTGCTGGCTGCGGCGGTGAAAGGCTGGACGCACACCATGAACATTCTTAACCAGCACCTAGAAAAAACCGGGCGCTACGTCGCAGGCCGTAATTTCTCGCTGGCGGATATTCCGGTGGGATTGGCGGTGAATCGCTGGTTTGAAACCCCGCTTGAACATCCAAACTTTCCGGCAGTACAAACCTATTACGAACGCCTGACCGAACGCGAGCCTTACACCACTTGGGGACGCAACGGTAAACCTTGATCCTGTCCCGGCGCGATGCCCGCTATTTCGCAGGCTAATGCGCCGGTGCGTTTCAACGCCCACGTATAACGTTCATCGAATGGATAGCAGCAGGAGAGGCGCAGCGCGTGGTTATAGCGCTCACTCATCGAATAGAGCGCACCCGGCGTGACGCAAATCTGCTCCTGCAATAGCCGATGAAACATCTCCACGGTATCCACTTTCCCCGGCAGTTCGACCCAAAACACAAAGCCGCCGCGCGGCAGGGTAGCGCGCGTACCTTGCGGAAAATGACGCGCCAGCAAGCCGCGTGCCGCATCCAGATTGCTGGCATAGCGGCGGCGCAGTGAACGCAAATGGTGATCGTAGCCGCCGCTCGCCAGAAACTCGGCCAGCGTTTCGCTCAGCAAACGCGACTCCGCCATTGATGACACCGCTTTAAGCCGCGCCACGTCTTCATGAAAACGCCCAGCGGCGGTCCAGCCAACACGAAAATCGGGTGCCACGGTTTTGGTAAAGCTGGTGCAGTAAATCACCCAGCCATCGCTATCAAAGGCTTTTACCGGTGGCGATAGCGGCCAATCGAATTGCAATTCGTCGTACAAACCATCTTCAATTAATGGAACGTGGTAAGTATTCACTAACTTCGCCAGCCGCTTCTTACTCTCTAACGGCATGACATAACCCAGCGGATTTTGCGCGCTGGGCATGGCGATCAGCGTTTGAATGCGTTTTTCCTGTAACAGCATTTCCAGCGCATCCAACGACAAGCCGTGTTGCGGATCGGTCGGGATTTCCAGCGCTTTCAGCCCCAATGACGCCAGCATCGGGAACAGGAAGAAGTAGGTCGGCGATTCTAAGCCCACGCAATCGCCGGGTTTGGTCACCGCGCGCAGCGCCAGTTGCAACGCTTCAAGACAACCGTGCGTTAGGGTGATCTCATTCGGCGGCAAGCTAATACCGTTATGCAAGCTGCGCCGCGCAATCTCCTCCCGTAAGCGCTCACTACCGGGCGGAAGCGCGTAGCGTCCGATGATGTCAGGATTCTGCCGCAGAATTGACGCAGTAATACGCGCCAAACGTGCCGCCGGATAAAAGGTGGCATCTTGCGGGCAAGCCAGCGAGATATTGGTGTAATCGGGATTATTCTGCGCGGCAAATACTTGCTCGATCAGCTCGCGCTTTTGCGTGCTGGGATCGTTTATTTTGGCCGAGATCGGTTTCACCTGGCGCGTGACAGCCGGTAGCACGCCACGCACGTAGTAACCGGATTGCGGGCGCGACTCAATCAGGCCGCGATCTTCCAGCACTTGCCAGGCATTCAGCACCGTATTGATGCTGACCTGATGCGATTGCGCCACGCGACGAATCGCCGGCAGCCGCTTACCGGGCTTTAATGTGCCTTGATGGATCGACTCGGCAAAGCTATCGACCAACTGCTGATACAGCGTTTGACCGGATGAAAGTGGAAGGGACACAAAAGCCTCCGCGCACGATGGGTACAATCAGAAATTAAGACAACTGTAACCATTACAATAGTGGTTTTGTGTCTCTGTTTCCATTGCGATGTGCGCATTAGCATAGAGTCATTATTGGTTCATCAGGAAACGCATCATGCTCGATCCCTCATTCTTCAGCTACGTCACCGTTATGTCGATCACGCCTGGCCCGAACAACTTGCTGTTGGCGACATCCGGCGTGAATTTTGGTTTTAAACGCACGCTGCCGATGCTGTTTGGCATCTTAGTGGGTTGTGCGGTGCAGATGTTGCTGGCGAGCGTGGCGCTGGATGCGTTACTGCATTGGATGGGGGCGATTCGTTTGCCGCTGACCATCGTTGGGTGCAGCTATTTGCTGTGGTTATCGTGGAAGATCTTCCGCGCCGGTGCGCCGCAACTGCGTGAACGCCCGCGTCCAATGACGCTGGTGGGCGGCATTCTGTTCCAGGCGGTCAACCCAAAAGCGTGGTTGATGGTCACCAACGTGGCGCTGATGTACGCCAACAGCAATGGCGTTATCACCGTGTTGCTCGGCTTTGCCGCCTTGAACCTGCCGTGCATTTTGATCTGGGCTGCGCTCGGCGATCGCTTACGCAACCATCTGCAAATCGCGTGGAAACGCCAGGCGTTTAATAGCTTGATGGCGCTGTCGCTGGTGGCGACCACCGGCTGGATGCTGTATGACGCGGTGTTATTAAGCTAATAGGGAATAACCCACGTTGCTCTATATTAAGTGACAACGTGGGACGCAGCTTAAATAGAATGGTTAAAGCCGGTGCAAAACAATCCCAGCTTGTTTACCCATCATTGTCAGCATTAACGCAGCTAATTCTTTATCTCCAGCATGGATTTTATGGAACAGTTTCTCAACCACGCTAATGGTTAAAAAATCAGCATTGGCTGGGAATTGTCCGTTAAATACCATGCCGCGCGAAACAAAGTCCCAACTGGCGGTGGTTTCTGTCTCCACAATGGCTTCATCAACTCTCTCGACTAATGCATCAATATAGCGCGGGATTTTTTTCTTAATATAAGCTTGGTCGATTTCGGAAATTTTTGGTTCCATCGTCATGCTCACTGTTTTAATGATGAAGGTTTTATTCTTGATGCCAGCGAATCAAATCTTGTTTAAGCAAGGTTAAGCCGATCGCCACCACCATAATATCTTTGAGGATAAAACTGTCGATCGTGCCTAACTGTGGCAACAAACTTAACGTCACCAAGCCGGTTAGGATGATCATCGCAGCACCCGCAGCGCCCGCCATCGGGTTTTTAAATCCCAGCAGCAGAAGCACCACGGTGGTTAATTCGACTCCGCCGAGAAAATAGCTGGTGCCATGCAGTCCCAGCACCTGATTAAAGATATTGAGCCATGTTGCGGTGATAATTGGCGTCAAGGCCTGCACTTCAAATTCAAACCACTTCGCAATGCCAAAAAACAGGAAAATAACAATCAGAGATAAACGCAGGGCAATAATGTCTTTTTTGTTGAGGAAGTTAATGGCGCAAGATAAATAACTGTATTTAGCTGTCATCGCAATGACCTCATTATTTATTAGGAAACATTTGATGCTGACAAATACGATGGCATCAATTCGCCTAACCAAGAGTACGCGAAGCCAGCTAAATCATTTTTATACGGAATTAGCATTCAAATAAAAAAATAATAAAATATAATCAATGATGTGATTAATAATCGACTGATAAAGAAGGGAACTAAGTGATGAATTGGGTCGCCAATAATGGCGACCCGGATTGGGATTACGTTTTTACTTTCCCACCACGTGCGCCGTTTCGCGCGCTTCATCGTTGGCGGCATCAGGCGTAATCACTGGCTCGTAGTCGAGTTGCAACACGCGGCTGGTATCGGCCAGCACTTTTTCGGTCAGTGCGACGTCGCCATTCAGCTTACGGCCCCACGATGGGATCACCATGCGGATTTTGGTCTGCCATTCTGGTGAACGCATCTGCTCTGGGAAGGCTTTGGCCATCAGTTCGAGCATAATGGGTGCGGCAGTCGATGCGCCCGGTGATGCGCCCAGCAGTGCGGAAATGGTGCCATCTTCCGAGGTCACCACTTCGGTGCCCAGACGCAGTACGCCGCCTTCTTTGGCGTCGTTTTTGATGATCTGCACACGCTGGCCCGCGGTGACTAAACGCCAATCTTCTTGCTGCGCCTGAGGAACATAAGCGCGCAGGGCTTCCATGCGGTCGTCATCGCTTTGCAGCACCTGATCAACCAGATATTTCACCAGGTCAAAACTCTTCAGGCCAACTTGCAACATCGGTTTCAGGTTGCTGCCATTCATCGCGCCGAACATATCCAGCAGCGAGCCTTGCTTGAGGAATTTGGTGGAGAAGGTGGCGAACGGGCCAAACAGCAGCACTTGTTTACCATCCAGCACGCGGGTATCAACGTGTGGCACCGACATCGGCGGCGCGCCCACGCTGGCTTTGCCATACACTTTCGCCATGTGCTGCTGTACGATTTCTGGATTTTCCGTCACCAGGAATGAACCGCCAACCGGGAAACCGGCATAGCCTTTCACTTCTGGAATGCCGGATTTTTGCAGCAATGGCAACGCCGCGCCGCCCGCACCAATAAACAGCTGGCGTGTGGTCAGCAGGCGGTTTTCACCGCTAGCCAGATTGTGCAGCGTGACCTGCCAACGACCATCGCTCAGGCGTTTGATATCACGCACTTCCTGACGCAGACGCAGGCGGAAATTGGCTTTCTTCTCTAATGAGGCGATCAGCTGACGCGTCACTTCACCGAAGTTCACGTCGGTGCCCATTTCGGTCCAGGTGGCAGCGACTTTCTGTTTGCTGTCACGACCATTCATCACCAGCGGAATCCACTGGGTGATTTGCTGGCGATCTTCGGAATAGTTCATGCCGCGGAACAGGGTGCTTTTCTGCAACGCCTGGAACCGCTTGCGCAGGAATTCAACGTTATCGTCGCCCCAGACGAAACTCATGTGCGGCGTACTGTGGATAAAGCTTTTAGGATTGCGCAGGTTGCCTTTCTGAACGTGATAAGCCCAGAACTGGCGAGAAATCTGGAACGATTCGTTAATCGCTACCGCTTTGGCGATATCGATGCTGCCGTCGGCTTTTTGCGGCGTGTAGTTGAGCTCGGCCAGCGCAGCGTGACCGGTTCCGGCGTTGTTCCAGCCATTAGAGGATTCCACCGCCACTTCATCGAGGCGTTCAACCATCTCAATTGACCAGTCCGGCTCAAGATCTTGCAGCCATGCGCCCAGGGTCGCACTCATCACGCCTGCGCCAATCAGCAGTACGTCGACGTCTTTTCGTTCCTGAAGGTTTGCGCTTTCCTTGCCAGCGGCGGCCAGCGCCAGATTTACCGCAGTAGTACTCATGAGGCGACATCTCCTCTCTCTGTTGACCTGAAGCTCAACAGGTTCGCAGGCGAAATAGCCGCGCTTCTTTCGAGCGCGTGGCGCTATCTCTCAAAGGTTAAGACTCAGGTATAAGTCATGGGGACGATAACGGTTAACTGCACGTTATACATATGCATCCGAATATAACATTCTCGTATCGGAATTAAACGTTTGTTTATTTTTTAAAGGCGGAAATGATTCAGCATAAGAATTAATCAGCTCAACCTTGTTGCCATAAGGGATTTTTATCTCTTAATCAGACGCTTATGGTAATGCAGTTGTTGCTAGATTGTGAGTGATATGACAGGTTAAGAATTGGGCTAGTGAGGTGCGTCACAAAATAATATCATGATATTTAAGATTTTTATCTAAATTGATAATTGATGCGGATTTTATGTTGCCTGATATTTCACCCGTTTGTGTAAAACTAATGTTACATTTTTGTGGTTAAGATTTTGGGCGTGACGCGGCGTGCTCTTCAGAGGAAAAATGCATCACCGCGTGGAAGAGGATTAACGTGAGCGACGACGCCAGAGAAAACGAATAACGAAGAATTCAATTGCGCCCAGCAGCAAAAACCACAAACTGAAGACGATGGTATACAGCTGATTAACATCCATCAGATGCAGACTTTCTTGCAGTTTTTTTGCCAGCTCAATACCAAATGAGGGCGCAGGCAGCAGCAGGGCAGAAAGAAAGCCCAGCAGCAAGATGCCGCCTGGAATGATCAGCGTTTCAAACGGGTTATTCATCGTTAAATTTCCTATCAGTGAGCGCGGGCATTAGCGCATAAAACGCCGCTGCGGTGCAATCCCCGTACCAGACCAGTCTCAGAAAATTCTTCTATTCCATTCACTTAGCGTCAAAAATAGCGGAAGTTAAGAGTTATAGCCTTTGCTATACTTAAATCCCTGATTTTACTGTCTTTTTTTTGGCGATTTTGCGTGTTAGACTGCGCGCACTTTTTCATTACTGAACAATAAATGCGGAGAAGTAGCAGCTTAACCGCCTGTTCCGCAGCATTGATTGAAAACCCATGACTTTTATTGCAACCCTGATTCTGGCCTTTGGTATGTCGATGGACGCTTTCGCCGCCGCACTGGGCAAAGGCGCGTCACTGCATCGCCCAGGCATAAAAGAAGCGCTGCGTACTGGCCTTATTTTTGGTGTCATCGAAATGCTGACGCCATTGATTGGTTGGGCGATTGGCCTAGCTGCCAGCCGCTACATTATGGCGTGGGATCATTGGGTGGCTTTCGGCCTGTTAACCGTGCTGGGCGTGCGTATGGTAATGGAAGGTTTCCGTCAAACCGCGGATGAGCCTTGTGAAGCGCCGCAGCGTCACGGTTTTATGGTGCTGGCATTAACCGCCGTGGCGACCAGCCTTGATGCGCTGGCCGTCGGTGTCGGCCTGGCCTTCTTGCAGGTCAATATTATTCTTACCGCGGTGACCATCGGTGCCGCCACCACCATTATGGCGACCACCGGCGTATTGGTTGGACGTTTCATCGGCCCGGTAATGGGCAAATGGGCCGAAGTGCTGGGCGGCGTGGTGTTAATCAGCATCGGCTGCACCATTCTCAGCGAGCATTTAGGCTGGATTAGCTAAGGCAACGCCTTAAACCTTATCGGATGCCCGCACCTTTCGTAGCGGCGCAATTTATTGCGCAATATTGCTGCGGGCACGATGTTAAGGTCAAAACAACGCGATAAATCGCGCCGCTACAAACCCCTTCATTTTGTGATCTACTTCAAAAATAATTGCGGTAAAAACGCACATTCGTTATACTTTTTGCGTATTTCTTCAACAATTTTTGAACCAGGTGCCTTATGAAACGCTTTTTCCGTTACGTGTTCCGTTCTTATGTTGAAACGTTCAAACACGTACCGCCAGGCGCGATGAACTAATTCACGCCACAGAATACCCTCGATAATCGCGGTCATGGATCGACCGGTGGTTATCAACCGTTTTCTTATCTCTCCCGCCTCAAATGTTACAAAAATCCCTCTAACCGCTTGATTTAGCTCTCCAGCCATCACTTTTCGATCTGACTATAGCCTGCGGTTATACCCTATAATCAAACAAGCATTCGTCACCCTTTCTGCTGCGTGAAATAGTCGATTCAGGCCCTATAACTTGTCTGAAACGAGAAACATCATGCTGATCCCACAACCCTATTTACTCTTTCTTGGCGATGTAACCGATCCACTGGCAGCGAAAACCGCGCGCGGTATTCAGGTCTGGCGACCAGAGCAGTGCGTCGGCGAAATCAAATTGCCGGGCTGCACCGTGAGCCTGGGTTTAGATGAACTCGACATTGCCGCCGCCAAAGCGCGCGGTGCCAAAACCTTGGTGCTCGGCACCGCCAATGCCGGTGGCTATCTGCCAACCCATTGGCTCGATACGGTAAAAAGCGCCATCGCGGCGGGCATGAACGTTGCCAGCGGTTTGCACCATCGCTTGGTCGATGAGCCAGAGCTGGTGGCATTAGCCAAAGAGTTTGGCGTTGAGCTGTTCGACCTGCGCCACATGCGTCCAAAACTCAACGTTGGCAGCGGCAAAAAGCGCGAAGGTAAGCGTGTACTCACTGTCGGCACCGATTGCTCAGTGGGCAAGATGTACACCTCGCTGGCGCTGGAAGCGGCGATGCGTGAACGCGGCATGAAAGCCGATTTCCGTGCCACCGGCCAAACCGGCATTTTGGTGGCAGGCGAAGGTATTGCGATTGATGCGGTGATTGCCGACTTCATCGCCGGTGCCGCTGAAGCGTTGTCGCCAGCTAACGATGCCGATCATTGGGATATCGTTGAAGGCCAGGGTTCGCTGTTCCATCCTTCTTATGCGGGCGTCAGCATGGGCCTGATTCACGGTGCGCAGCCACATTGGCTAGTGATGTGCCACGAAATGGGCCGTCCACATATGCGCCATCTGCCGCATCAGCCAATGGTCAGCCTGAAAGATTGCGTGGAAGCCAATCTGCGCGCGGCGCACGTCACCAGCGATAACGTGCAGCTGGCCGGTTTCGCCATCAACACCTCGAATTACAGCGAAGACGAAGCACGCGCTTACTGCGCCGAAATCAGCGCTGAATTCGGCGTGCCCGCTACCGATCCGGTGCGTTTCGGCATTGCTGATATCGCCGCCTTGTTGCAGGAGCGTGGCTAATATGCGGCGCATGCAGATTGAAGTGCTGGAGCTGCCGCTGGCGCGTCCGTTTGCCATTTCGCGTGGCACGCGCACCGCGGTGACGGTGATTCGTGTCACGCTGGAGCAAAACGGTTTTATTGGTCGCGGCGAATGCACACCCACGCCGCGTTACGATGAAACGCCGGAAAGCGTCAACGCCGAACTGGAAGCGCTGCGCGCCGACATCGAAGCGGGTTTGAGCCGTCTCGATCTGCAAAGCCGTTTGCCTGCCGGTTCAGCGCGTAATGCGCTGGACTGCGCGCTGTGGCGTCTTGATGCCGCGCTGGCTAAGCAAACCATTTGGCAGCAAAGCCAGCGTGTTGCGCCGGAATCGGTAATCACTGCCGAAACGCTCAGCCTCGATTCCATCGAAAACATGGCCGCCGCCGCTGCCGACGCAGTATCACGCGGTGCCATCCTGCTGAAAATCAAACTCAATCGCGACGAGATTCTGGAGAAAGTCGCCGCGATCCGCGCCGCCGCACCGCGCGCCACCTTGATCATTGATGCCAATGAAGCCTGGTCGGGCGTGGATTTGCCGAGCCTGCTCAACGCGCTGGTCAGCTACAACATTGCCATGGTCGAGCAGCCATTGCCTGCTGGTCAGGATCAGGAGTTGCAGCGCTTTGCCCATCCGATTCCGGTGTGCGCCGATGAAAGCTGCCACACGCGTGAGGACATCGCGCAGCTGCGTAATCGCTACGAGATGATCAACATCAAGCTGGATAAATGCGGCGGGTTAACCGAGGCGCTGGCGATGGTGATCGATGCGCAAAAGCTCGACATGCGTTTGATGGTGGGCTGCATGCTCGGTTCTTCGCTGGCGATGGAAGCCGCGCTGCCCGTGGCGATTGCCGCCGAACATGTCGATCTCGATGGCCCGATTTGGTTGGCCGCCGATAGCTCGCCCTTCCTTTCTTACGCTCAAGGCCGAATCTGGCTGTAACCCGCACGCGGAGCAACGATGACGGACACTTTACTTACACCCAACGCCGCCAGCGTTGCCGGTTCAGCGCCGGTGCTCGCGATTCAGGATCTTAGCGTCAGTTTTCGTGGCCGCAGCGGCGAAAATCAGGCGTTAAAAGGCATCAGTTTTTCGATTAATCAGGGCGAAATCGTCGCGGTGGTCGGCGAAAGTGGCTCAGGAAAATCGGTCACTTCATTGGCGGTGATGGGCTTGCTGGCGGCTTCTGGCCGCATCGATCGCGGCACTATGCAGTTCCGCGATCGCCAGGGCAGCACGCATCAATTGGCGAACCTGAATGAAAATCAGCGCCGCGCCCTGCGTGGACGTGAAATGGCGATGATTTTCCAGGAGCCGATGACCTCGCTCAATCCGGTATTGCGCGTCGGCGATCAGCTCACTGAAGCGCTGCGTGATCACCAAATTTGCGACAAAAATCAGGCCGACGCGCGGGCGCGTGAACTGCTGCGTCAGGTCCGCATCGCCGATGTTGATCGGGTGATGAAAAGCTACCCGCATTCCCTTTCCGGCGGCATGCGCCAGCGCGTGATGATTGCTCAGGCGCTGGCCTGCGATCCACAGTTGTTAATCGCCGACGAACCGACCACCGCGCTGGATGTCACGGTGCAAGCGCGCATTCTGCACATCCTGCGTGACCTGCAACGTGAGAAGCAGATGGCGGTGCTGTTCATCACCCACGACATGGGCGTGGTGGCGGAAATTGCCGATCGCGTGGTGGTGATGCTGCGCGGTGAAGTGGTTGAGCAGGGCACAGTGAACGAAATTTTCAACGCGCCGCAGCATGCCTATACCAAAGCGTTGCTGGCGGCGGTGCCGAAACTTGGCGACATGCGTGAACGCGCGTGGCCGCAGCGTTTTCCGCTGCTCGGTAGCCAAATCAGTCACGACAGTGAACAACGCACCGCGCGTTACGACGAAACGCCGCTGCTGGATGTACGCGGCCTGAAAGTCTATTACCCGGTGCGCAGCGGCATCTTCTCGGCGCTGACGCATCAAGTGCACGCGGTGGAGCAGATCGATTTCAGTCTGTGGCCGGGCGAAACGCTGGCGATTGTTGGCGAAAGCGGCTGCGGAAAATCCACCACTGGCCGTGCGTTGATGCGGCTGATCAAAAGCCAGGCCGACAGCATTCATTTCCAGGGCAGCGAAATCGCCAATTTAAAAGAGGCCGAGTTCCAGCCGCTGCGTCGTGAAATCCAGATGGTGTTTCAGGATCCGTACGCCTCGCTCAATCCGCGTCTCACCGTTGGTTTTACCATTGCCGAGCCGCTGTTGCTGCACGGCATGGTCAAGTCGCTGGAAGAAGCCTCGCCACAGGTTGATGCATTACTAAAAAGCGTTGGATTACTGCCGGAGCATGCGCAGCGCTATCCACACGAATTCTCTGGTGGCCAGCGTCAACGCATCGCCATTGCGCGCGCCATGGCGCTGAAACCCAAAGTGATTATTGCCGATGAAGCGGTTTCTGCGCTCGACGTGTCGATTCAGGCGCAGGTGGTTAACCTGATGATGGATCTGCAACAGCAAACTGGCGTGGCGTGGATTTTCATCTCCCACGACATGGCGGTGGTTGAGCGCATCGCCAATCGCGTGGCGGTGATGTATCTCGGCCAAATTGTTGAGCTGGGGCCGCGCCAGTCGGTGTTCAACCAACCGCAACATCCATATACCCAACGTCTGCTGGCCTCGGTGCCGGTAGCCGATCCTCAGAACCGTCAACCCCGCACCTTTGAAGAGGGCGAGATTCCTTCGCCGCTGCGCAAAGTGGGAGAAACGGTCGTTAAACCGCGTTATCGCCAGGTTGCTCCGCAACACTGGGTCGCTGATTTTGTTTCGCGCTAACCCTCAATACCAGGAGATTTCATGAACCCGATTTTTCGCCGTACTGCGCTTGCGCTGGGATTGACCCTTTCGTTGGCTGCCGCTGCTCAGGCGCAGGATCTGCGCATTTCGATGTATGCCGATATCACCGGCCTCGATCCGCACGATACTTCAGATAACGTCAGCTATTCGGTGCAGAGCGGCATCTTTGAGCGCCTGTTCCAGTTCGATGCGCAGATGAAGTTGCAGCCGTGGCTGGCAACCAGTTACACCAGCAACGACAGCGCCACTGAATTCACCTTAACGCTGCGCAAAGGTGTGATGTTCCAGGACGGCACGCCATTTGATGCCAACGCGGTGAAAGCCAACCTTGATCGCCTCGCCGATCAGAAAAAAGGCCTCAAGCGCAACAGCCTGTACAAGATGATTGACAAGGTGACGGTGCTGGCAGCGGATCAGGTGAAAATCGAGTTGAACCAATCATTTGGTGCATTCATCAACACCCTTGCGCATCCGTCGGCGGTGATGTGGAGCCCAGCGATTCTGGCGCAGTATCCTGATGAAGCGCAGCTGCGTTTGCATCCGGTCGGCACCGGCCCGTTCAAGTTCGTATCCTGGCAGCCAGGCAAAGCGGTCAGCTTGACCAAATATGACGGCTACTGGCAGCAAGGTTGGCCGAAGGTCGATAACGTCACCTTCTCGCCAAGCCCGGAAGATGCCACGCGCGTTGCCGCGCTGAAATCCGGTCAGCTGGATGCGATCTGGCCGCTGCCATCGGATCTGATCGCCACGGTGCAGAGTGACAGCAAATTGGCGATCCAGCGCGATCCCAGCATTTATCTCTATTACATGGCGATCAACACCCAGCACAAACCGCTGAATGATGTGCGCGTGCGTCAGGCGATCAACTACGCCATCGATCGCGATCTGTGGCTGAAAGTGGCGTTTGCCGGCATGGGCAAACCGGCGTCTTCGGCGATGCCAGAAGGCGTACAGTTCTACCAGAAGCAAAGTGCGCCGAACTATCACTACGCGCCGGATCAAGCCAAAGCGTTGCTGAAAGAAGCCGGTTACCCGAACGGCCTCGACCTGAAATTGTGGGTGACTAATGCCACCGCCAGCGTCCGTGCGGCACAGGTGCTAAAAGCCCAACTGGCGACCGTCGGCATTCGCGCCACCGTTACGCCAATGGATTCCGGCACGCGTAACGCCAAATTGTGGGGCGTAAAAGACCCGAAAGAGGCGGAATTCGATCTCTATTACGGCGGCTGGTCAACCTCAACCGGTGATGCCGACTGGGCGCTGCGCCCGCTGTACGCCACCGAATCCTGGGTGCCGACTTCGTATAACGTTTCGTACTTCAGCAATGCCGATGCCGACAAAGCCATCGCCGGAGGTTTAGCTACCGCCGATCCGACCAAGCGCGGTGCCGCTTATGCCGACGCACAGAAAGTGTTGTGGCAAGAGGCGCCAGTTGCGTTCCTCGGCACGCCAGACAACCTGGTGGGCAAACGCAGCACTTTAAGCGGCGTGTCGATGCTGCCAGATGGCAACTTCTTGTATACCCAAGCGGCGTTTAAATAATTCCCTCACCCTAACCCTCTCCCACAAGTGGGAGAGGGGATGAATAGGTGAAAGGTCAACGTCCTCTCTCGCCTGGAGGGGCACTGTCTGCTCCCTCTCCCACGTGTGGGAGAGGGCTGGGGTGAGGGCCAGCGAGCATCATCCCAAAAAACCAAGGAACCGCATGTTCGCATACATCATTCGCCGATTGCTGGAGATGATCCCAGTACTGCTGGTGGTCTCGCTGCTGGTCTTCGGCTTCATCAAATTGCTGCCCGGCGATCCGGCGCGCATCTACGCCGGACCGGATGCGCCTTTGGCCGCAGTCGAAGCGGCGCGTCAGCATCTTGGTCTCAACGATCCGCTGCCGCAGCAATACATCAACTGGATCGGTGGCTTACTGCGCGGCGATCTCGGTATCACTTATCGCACCCAGCAACCGGTGCTTGAGGTGATCAAACAAGGCTTTATGCCGACGATGTGGCTGGCGCTGGCCGGTTTTGCCTGGTCGGTGCTGCTCGGCTTATTCCTTGGCGTATTTGCCGCCTTGAAACGCGGCAAATGGCAGGACTGGACATTGATGAGCGTCGCCGTCGGCGGCATCTCCATGCCAACTTTTTGGCTCGGCCTGCTGCTGATCCAGTTCGTCGCCATGCCGTTTGGCCTGTTCTCAGTCAGTGGTTTCAATCAGCCCAGCGACATCGTGTTGCCCGCCATCACGCTCGGTTCTTCGGTCGCGGCGGTGATGGCGCGCTTCACCCGCTCGGCGTTTCTTGAAGTGGCGCAGGAAGATTACGTGCGCACCGCCAAAGCCAAGGGGCTGCGCAATCGGTTGGTGACGTGGAAACATGTCATGCGTAACGCGTTGATCCCGGTGATCACCATGCTCGGTTTGCAGTTTGGTTTCCTGCTCGGCGGATCGATCGTCGTGGAAAGCGTCTTCAACTGGCCGGGACTGGGTTGGCTGCTGATCGAGTCGATCAAAGCGCAGGATCAGCCGGTGATCCAGGCGCTGGTGATGCTGTTCGTGTTTGAATTTATCGTGATCAACTTGCTGGTTGATCTGCTGTACGCGGTGGTTAATCCCGCGATCCGCTTGCGACAGGAGCCGTGATGAGTCTGCAATCTTTGCCTGCCCAAACGCAGGAGGCGATCCGTTCGCCGTGGCGCGATTTCCTGCACGCGCTGGTGCGCAATCCGCTGGCGTTGGTCTCTGGCGGCTTTGTGTTGTTGCTGGTGCTGGTGGCGATATTCGCCCCGTGGCTGGCGCCGTGGGATCCGATGGCGCCGGACTGGATGGCGCTGTCATCGCCGCCGTCCAGCACGCACTGGATGGGCACTGACGAACTCGGTCGCGACCTGTTCAGCCGCATCATTTTTGGCGCACGTATTTCACTGTATGTCGGCGTATTGTCGGTGACGCTCGGCATGGTGGTTGGCGTGCTGCTCGGTCTGCTGGCGGGTTATTACGGTCGCTGGGTTGATATGCTGATCATGCGCGGCTCCGACGTGCTGTTCGCGTTTCCCGGCATGCTGCTAGCGATTGCGGTGGTGGCGATTCTCGGCCCAGGTTTGAATAACGTCATCATTGCGGTGGCGATCTTCAGCGTGCCGGTGTTTGCCCGCATCGTACGTGCTTCTACCTTATCGTTGAAGCAAGCGGCTTACGTCGAAGCGGTGCGCTGTGCCGGTGCGCCAGATCGCGTGATTCTGCTGCGCCATATTCTGCCGGGCACGTTGTCGAACGTGATTGTCTATTTCACTATGCGTATAGGCACCAGTATTCTCACTGCTGCTGGGCTGAGTTTTATCGGCCTTGGCCCGGAACCCGATGTGCCGGAGTGGGGCAATATTCTGGCGATGAGCCGTAGCATGATGATGGCGGGTTTATGGCACGTCAGCGTGTTTCCTGGTCTGGCGATCTTTATTACCGTGCTGGCGTTTAACCTGCTGGGTGATGCACTGCGCGACACGCTCGATCCCAAACTAAAGAGCTAAGCATGGACTTTCAACAAATGCAGCGCGATCTGTTGCTGCAACGCTGGCGCAGCGAGCGCCAGCTAGGACAACCGCGCAGCGCCTGCGGTGCCACCAATCGCATCAGCGATGTGCCGGGCGTGCGCGTCGGCCATCACACGCTGGATCAGGGTGACATCCAAACTGGTGTTACCGCGATTGTGCCACCGGGCGACAACCTGTTTACCCACCCGTTGCCGTGTGCAGCAGCGGTATTCAACGGTTTTGCCAAGCCGGTGGGATTGGTGCAAGTCGAAGAGTTAGGCGTGCTGCAAACGCCGATTTTACTCAGCAACACGCTGGCGGTCGGCACGCTGTTTACCACGCTGGTGCGCGACGCCATCAGCCGCAACAGCGAATTGGGTCGCAGCTTGCCGACGGTTAACCCGCTGGCGCTGGAGTGCAACGACGGCTGGCTCAACGACATTCAGGCGCTGGCGATCACCGAAGCCATGGCGCAACAGGCGCTGGACAATGCCGCGCCAGATTTTGATCGCGGCAGCGTCGGTGCGGGGCGCGGCATGAGTTGTTTCAGCCTTAAAGGCGGCATTGGCAGCGCATCACGCGTGATTCCCTCGCTGAACGCCACGTTGGGCGTGTTAGTGCTGGCGAACTTTGGTGCGTTAACCGCGCTGACGCTGGATGGCGTGCGCCTTGGCGAAATGATCGCGCCGCTGCTACCAGAACTGACGCCGCAGCGCGATGCCGGTTCCATCATCATCATCATGGCCACGGATGCAGCGCTCGATGCACGTCAACTCAAGCGCATCGCCAAACGCGCCGGTGCCGGTTTGGGCCGTTTAGGCAGCTATTGGGGCCACGGTTCTGGCGACATCGCGGTGGCGTTTTCCACCCAGCCACAACCGCAACCGCCTGAAGACTCGGCGCTGGAACCGCTACTCGCTGCTGCCGCCGACGCCACCGAACACGCGGTGCTGGATGCTTTGCTGAGCGCTGAAGCCGTTAGCGGTTTCCGCGGACATCATCGCCCGTCATTAACTGAAGTGTTGGACAAATTAATCTGATGAAAATCTTTATCTCTGCCGACATCGAAGGCATCGCGGGCGTGATGCGTCCGGAACAGTGTTCACCTGGTCACGCGGAATACCAGCTGGCGCGCGGATTAATGGAACAGGAAGTCAATGCTGCCATCGACGGCGCATTTGCCGGTGGCGCAACTGAAGTGGTGGTCGCCGATAGCCACGCGCAAATGACCAACCTGCGCGCGGAAAATATCGATCCGCGTGCGCGCATGGTGCAAGGCAAACCGCGTGGTTTATCGATGGTCGAAGGCATTGAACAACAGCCGTTTGATGGCCTGTTTTTTATCGGTTATCACAGCGCGGCGGGTGAACCGGGTGTGCTGGCGCACACCATTAATGGCCGCGCCTTCTGGAGAATCCACATCAACGGCAAAGTGATGGGCGAAAGCGATATCTACGCGGCGGCGGCAGCTGAACAGGGTACGCCGCTGTGGTTGGTGAGCGGTGACGATCAGCTGCAAGGCTGGATTGCCGAGCATTATCCGTCGGTGGATTACGTTTGCGTGAAGCGCGCGATTTCTCATACCTGTGCCGAATCGATCAGTCCGCAAGCGGCGCAAAACGCCATCCGCGCGGCCGCTACCGCTGCGGTAAAACGTGCGCGACAAGTCAGCACCACGCGTTTGAGCGCGCCGTACGAGATGGCGCTACAAGCCAGCAAACCGGTGCTGGCTGATTTGTTCAGCCTGATTCCCGGCGTCACGCGCATTGATGCGGTGACGGTCGGCTATCGCGCCGACAACATGAACACATTGATTAGCCTGCTCAGCGCCTTTTCCTATCTGGCGAGCACGCAGTCTTAAATCGTAAGGTCGCCATTGATGGTGACCGCTAATTCAGCAGGTCGGTCCGCATTTCCTGCTGGTATTTGGTAACCTGCGCGCAATTTAGCTATAACAACGAGGCAGTCATGCAGCTCTGCAGTTTTTATCTTATTGACCAGGAAAGAAAAAGTTACGGTATCGTATTGGAAGAGGGCGTGATTGATATCGGCGCTCGTCTCGGCGCAGAGTGCCCGGATCTGAAAACTTTGCTGCAACGCGGCGGTTTACGCGATCTCGACGCTTTCATTTCGCAGCCGATTGATCATCCCTTCAGCGCCATTCGCTTCCTGCCGGTGGTGGAAAATCCCGGCAAAGTGTTCTGTGTTGGCATGAACTACGCCGACAAACGCAAAGAGTTCGCCGAGACCATTGAAGCGCCAACCTTATTTGTGCGATTTGCTGATTCTCTGGCGGCGCACCAACAGCCACTGCTGAAACCGGCGACCACGCAAGAATTTGATTACGAAGGCGAGTTAGCGGTGATCATCGGCAAAGATGCCTATCAGGTGAAAGCGGCTGATGCGCTGCAACACGTTGCCGGTTACAGCTGCTTTATGGATGCCACGGTGCGCGACATGCAGTTTACCTGGTTCACCGCCGGTAAAAACTGGCAGCAGACCGGCGGTTTTGGGCCGTGGATGACTACCGCCGATGAAATCCCCGATCCGCAGCAGTTGGCGATCAAAACCTGGCTCAATCAGCGCGAAGTGCAGAACGATACTACCGCCAGCATGGTGCATCCGGTGGCGAAGATCATCGAGTACATTTCTGCTTTCAGCCCACTGTCGCCGGGCGATGTGATCATCACCGGTTCACCGGGCGGCGTCGGTAAAAAACGCACGCCGCCGTTGTTTATGTTCCCCGGCGATGAGATTGAAGTGGAAATCGAGAAGATCGGCCGTTTACAGCATAAAATTGCCTAACGCGTAAATCTCACCACGCGGCTGCGGTTAAGCAGCAGCCGCAGCGACTCGCCTTCACGCGCGATCACGAACCGCTTCTCCCACGGGCCATCTTGCGCGGTGGCTAATAGGCGATCGCCGCCCAGCGACTGCAAGGTTGCGCGAATCGCTGCCGGGCCGATGCCCATCACTAAACGCTCGCCCTCAATCTCCAATTCGCTGCGCCATTCTGCGGCGAACCAACGTCCTTGCAGATGATCGAGGCTGGCTTGATCGGGCTGCACCGGCACAAAACGCCGCACCGCATGACCAATCTCACCGACAATCGCCGCGCCAGCGTGACGTAGCTGCATCGGGAAGGTGCTGGAAAGCGACACCGCATCGCCGTGGCTATCGTCGCGCCATAAGGTTTCGCCCGCGCCCAGCCAGGTGGCGGTAACGCCTTTGATCTCTAGCCAATCGGCATCGTGTTCCGCCACGTACAGGCCAGGCGTCAAATCATGGCCTTTCTGCGGCAATTCACGATTAAGCAGCGCCGCCATCACGCGTAACGCGCTTTCTGAGGTGGTGACGTCCTCGCGATTCGCCACCAACGCCACGCCGAGTTTTAACTCTGGATGCAGCAGGAAATAGCTTTTATAGCCAGCATGTGAACCGCCGTGGCCGAACAGCGTCTGGCTGCCCAGCATCGAGCTGGCGAGGCCCAAACCGTAGCCGCTGGTACGCCCATCGTTGAGATTGCGCGGCGCGCTCAGGCGCTGCAACACACCTGCGCCCGGCCCGCTATCGGCCAGCAAACTTTGCAGCCAGCGCGTCAGATGATTGAGGCTGCCAGTGACACTACCTGAGGCCGAAAGATGCAATCCGGCGCTGGAAAGCTGCCAGTTTTCGCCATTTTGCCAATATCCCGGCACCAAACCCGGCACGATGTCGAACCAGCTATCCGGCGCAATCAGGTTGATATCCAGCGGATCGCAGATGTACTGCTGCAACAGATCGTTGAAGCCAACACCTTTGGCTTTCAGCGCTTCTTCCACCAGGCGATAACCAGTATTGGTGTAAGAAATCTCGCTGCCTGGCGGGTAATTGAGTTCATCTTCACGCGCCATAAAGTCCAGCAAATCTTCGGCGCTGGTGGCGTTGTACACCGACAATCCCAGCAGCGACAACGATTCACGTAGATCCGGTAAACCGCTACTCATATCTAGCGCCTGGCCGACAGTAATCTGCCCGTTAGCGCCAGTGAGCTGCGGCAGATGTTGTGCCAGCGTATCGTCGAGTTGCAGGTAGCGACGGCCCGGCCCGGTGACCAGCGCGGCAAACAGATGCTTAGTAATCGAGGCGAAACGTACCACGCTGTCAGCGCTGAACGGCGTTTGCTGCGCCAGATCGGCCAGGCCAGCGCAATGGGTTGAGTGAATCTGCTGCGCATCAAACACAATCATCGCACCACCCGGCGCGCCAGGCTGCTGCCAGCTGTCGGTAATCTGTTGTGCGACATCCGCGGCGCGTTGCCAGTTTGCGCTCATGCCGGTTCCTCCAGCGTCATGCTGAGATCGAAAAGTTGGGCGGTATGCGGATGCTGAATGCGCCTGGCGCGCAGATCGTCGGCGCTGAGTTGCTCCACCATCTCGCCATGCTGCATCACGCCAATGCGCTGACACAGATGCGTTACCACCGCGAGGTTATGCGTCACCATAATGTAGGTGAGTTTGCGCTCGCTGCGTAGATCGCTGAGTAAATTCAGGATTTCTGCCTGCACCGAAACATCCAGCGCCGAAGTGGGTTCGTCGAGCAGCAGCACTTCCGGTTCGGCAATCAGGGCGCGCGCAATCGCCACTCGCTGACGTTGACCGCCGGAAAGCTGATGCGGATAGCGGAAGCGCACAGACGCGGGCAAACCGACTTCGCTGAGCGCCTGGCTGATGCGTTGTTCGGCGCGATCCATCTGATGCACCAAAAGCGGCTCATGCAGAATACGGTCAATAGTTTGGCGCGGATGCAGCGAACCAAACGGGTCCTGAAATACCATTTGCACCTGGCGGAAGAAGGCGCGGCTGCGTTTCGCGCCAAGTTGCATGCCGCCAAACAGCATATTGCCGTGCCAGTCGGCATTCAGCCCGGCCAGCGCGCGCAGAATGGTGGATTTGCCGGAGCCGCTTTCGCCGACCAGGCCAAAGCTTTCGCCGTTGCCAACCGCAAAGCTGACATCCTTCACCACCGTGTGCGCACCAAAGGCGATGCGCAGATTATCGATTTGAATCATAGGTTATTCCCGCCACGCGGCATCGCGTTGTAAAACCGGTAAACGTTCGCGCGGATGGCGCAACGACGGCAAACACGCCAACAATCCGCGCGTATACGGATGCTGCGCCTGCTGCAATTGCCCGGCGTCGAGCAACTCGACAATGCGCCCGGCGTACATCACCGCCACGCGATCGCAGAAGTGCGACACCAGCGGCAAATCGTGACTGATGAGAATCAGCCCCATGCCGCGCGCCGACACCAGTTCGTCAATCAGCTTGAGGATCTCGGCTTGCACCGTGGCATCCAGTGCGCTGGTCGGTTCATCGGCGATCAACAATTCTGGATCCGGTGCCAGCATCATGGCAATCATCACACGTTGGCCCATGCCGCCAGACACTTCATGCGGATAGCGTTTGGCAACCGCCTCGGGATCGCGAATCTTCACCTGTTCCAGTAACTCAATCGCCGCCTGCATCGCCGCTTTCTTGCTGCCGCCTTTGTGCTCGCGCCAGGCTTCGGCAATTTGCTGGCCGATGGTCATCACCGGATTGAGTGAATATTTCGGGTCTTGCAGGATAAAACCGACGCGCTTGCCGCGAATTTTACGCAGCACTTTTTCACTGGCACCGCGCAGATCGATGCCATCAAAACGCAGCACGTCAGCGCTGACTTCAGCATTGCCCGGCAGCAACTGCATCAGGCAGCGCGCGGTCAGCGACTTACCTGAACCGCTTTCGCCCACGATGGCAAATTTCTCGCGGCCCACGCTGAAACTTACGCCGCGCACCGCTTCAAAAGTTTCGCTGCGCGAGCGGAATGCAATGCGCAGGTTCTCGATTTCCACCAACATTTAGCGCTCCTTAGGATCCAGCACGTCGCGCAGACCGTCGCCGAGAAAGTTAAACGCCAACGACGTCAGGAAAATCGCGATACACGGCATTAACGGCACCCACCATTCGCTGAACAGGAAACGACGTGCGGTAGCGATCATCGTGCCCCATTCCGGTGACGGCGGCTGCGCGCCCATGCCAAGGAAACCGAGGCTGGCGGCGGTAATAATGATGGAACTCATATCCAGCGTGACGCGCACAATCAGGCTCGGCACGCACAGCGGCATGATGTGGCGCAGAATAATGCGCAGCGGCGAAGCACCGCTCAACCGGCTGGCAGCGATGAAATCGCTGTGGCGGAATTGCAGGGTTTCGGCGCGCGCCAAACGTGCATACGGCGGCCACGAAGTCAGTGCAATCGCTAGAATCGCGCTCTCAACGCCCGGTTTCAGCGCGGCGACAAACGCCAATGCCAGAATCAAACGTGGGAAGGCGAGGAAGATATCGGTGAGGCGCATCAGCGCTTTATCGATAAAGCCGCCGGCATAACCGGCGATGCAGCCAATCAGCAAACCGAGCGGCGCCGTCAGCAGCACCACGGCGATCACCATGCCGAGCGTGGTGCGGCCGCCATAAATAATGCGCGTCCAGACATCGCGGCCCAACTCATCGGTACCGAGCCAATGGGCAAAAGAAGGTGCGGCGAGGCGATTTTCCAGGTGCTGCACGCCGGGATCAAATGGCGTCAATAACGGCGCAAACAGCGCCAGAAACAGCATCACGGCAATCACCAGCAAACCCATCATCGCCAATGGATTGCTGCGCAGGCTGAGCCACAGACGATAGCGTCGGCCCCACACCGCCTGACGGCGATTGGCGGGCGTATCGTCCAGCAGCCACTCTCGAGAAAAGAAGATCATTTTACGCGCGGGTCCCAAAGTCGATAGAGAAGGTCAGCCAGCTGATTGAGCAGCACATACACGGTGCCGACTAACAAGGTCGCGCCGACCACCGGATTCATGTCGGCGTTCATCAGCGAAGTGGTGAGATATTGCCCGAGGCCCGGCCAGGCGAAGACGTTTTCCGTCACCACCGCGCCCTCCAGCAATCCGGCATAGGTCAGCGCCAGCACCGTCACCAATTGCACCGCCACGGTAGGAAAGGCATGACGCCAAATCACCCGGCGTGAGGACAACCCTTTGGCGCGCGCGGTAATCACGAACTCGCCGCCTAACGCATTCAGCATGAAAGTGCGCGTCATACGTGTGATGTAGGCCATGCTGAAATAGGCGAGGATCAGCACCGGTTGCGCCATGTGCGCCAGCGCATCCCAGAATGCGTCGGTTTCCCCGGCCAGCAGCGAATCGATGGTCAGGAAGCCAGTGACTTGCGGCACCATATCCTGCCAGATGATGTCCTGCCGTCCGGGGCCGGGCGCAATGCCGAGCACCGCGTAGAACACCAGCAGGCTTAACAGCGCCAGCACGAATACCGGCAACGAATGTCCGGCGAGACAAATCACGCGAATGGTTTGGTCGATCCACGAACGTTGGCGCACTGCCGCCCACACGCCGAGCGGAATACCAACCAGCGCGGCGATGATGATCGCCGCGGTGGCCAGTTCCATGGTCGCCGGGAAGAAGCGCGCGATATCGGTGCTGACCGGATTCGAGGTGAGAATCGATTTGCCGAGATCGCCATGCAGCAGTTGATTGAGATAGTGACCAAACTGAACGTAAAGGGGCTGATCCAGCCCCATTTCCGCGCGCACGCGTTCGACGACAGATTGCGGCGCGTTATCACCGACTGCCGCCAGCACCGGATCGGTGGGCATCACGCGGCCAATGAAAAAGGTCAAAACCGACAAGCCAAACAGCGTCAGCACCAGGCTTCCCAAGGTGCTGACGATTTTCTTCAGTAACGGCATCAGGCTTTTTTCACCTGCGCATACGGCCATTGTTCCAGCACGGTCATGTGGACGTCAGAAAGGCCTTTGCCTGTCGCCACGTTTTTGGTCTTCTGCATCATGAAAATGAACGGACTCTTCTCGCGGCCCATCTGTTGAATCTGCTGATACAGCGCAATACGCTTGGCCGGATCCGGCTCGTGCAGCGCCTGCTCGGTCAGCTTGTTGAACGCATCGTCAGACCAGCTGCAACGCCACGCCAGGGTACGCGCACGCGCGTTATCACTGTTGTCGGTGTTGACGCAGAACGCTTCAGTATTGGAGTTAGGATCGAAGTAATCCGCGCCCCAGACGGTCAAGGCCAATTGATGCTGACGCGCACGCATTTTGGTCAATACCTGACGGTTTTCGGCGGCAATCAACGACACTTTGATGCCAATCGCGGCCAACTGCGTTTGAATCGCCTGAGCGATATCCGGATACGGCTGCGCTGAGTAGTGATCAAGGGTGATTTCAAAGCCATCCGGATAACCGGCTTCAGCCAGCAACGCTTTGGCTTTGGCGAGATCTTTGTGGAATGGCGTGTCATCCAGCGCCGCCGGGAAACCGCTCGGCAGGAAGCTTTGATGGGTGACAAAACTCATCGACAGGATGTTTTTCTGGATGCTGTCGTAATCCAGCGCCCACTTCAGCGCCTGCCACACTTGCGGCTTTTTCAGGTACTGATTATTGGTGTTGCACGACATCAACATGATGGCGGAGAGCGACTGATTCACCAGCGCCACGCTGCTGTCGTTTTTCACCTGCAACAGCTGCTCGGTGGTGAGGTCGTACGCCGCATCGACATCGCCTTTTTTCAGCATCAGCGCCTGCGCGGCTGGGTCGGCAATGTGCTTGAGCAGCACGCGCTTGGTTTTGCTCGCGCCTTTATATTGCGGGCTGATCTCCAGAATCACCGTTTCGCTGGCATTCCAGGTGCGCAGGGTGAAAGCACCGGAACCGGCGCTGTGCTGCTTCAGCCAGCCGTTGCCAAAATCGTTGTTTTGCTGATTTGCCAGACAGGCTTTTTTCGACACGATGCTGCCAACCGTCGCCGATAAGCAATACAGCAGGAAGGTTTCTGCCGCTGGCGCGCCGAGTTTCATCTCCACGGTGTGCGCATCTTTCGCCGTCACCAACTGCGTCACGTTGTCTTTGGTAAAACCAAACTGGTTGATGATAAACGCCGGGCTTTTATCCAGCTTCACAATACGCTCAATCGAGAACGCCACATCTTCAGCGGTGAGTGGCGAACCATCAGCAAATTTCGCCGCCGGATCGAGATGGAAAGTGTAAGTGCCGTTATCGCTGCTGACATCCCAGCTTTGCGCCAGTTGCCCAATCACTTTATCGGCTTGTTGTGGATCGGGCGTGACCAGACGTTGATACAGGTTGCCGCAGATCTGGCCGCCAGTGGCTTCAAAGCTTTCATGTGGATCGAGGCTGGTGATGTTGTCGAGCTGCATGGCGATCACCAACATGCTAGGTGGCGTGACAGCAAAGGCAGAATTGAGGCTGAGATAGGAAACAACGGGCACGGCGGTGCATCCTGCAAGAAAACGTCTTCTGGTTACCATGACAACTCCAAGTTATTGATTATTAAAATTAAAATTTGTTATTTGGCTGTTTTTTATCTTGACTTTCGTTACCGGCGAGAGGATTAATACCGACATTACATCGTTTGTTTCACTCGCCCGCGCATGCCTCTTTCTGGTGCAACTTGCTCCGCCAACTGGCAGCGCCGTGCTTTCCCCTGAATATGGAACCGATACAACATGTCTGATTCTCTTCACCTCGACATTCCGGTGTTTGACGGCCACAACGACGTCCTCAACAAGCTGTGGCAGCACCACCAACCCAACGCAGTTGAGGCCTTTTTCAACGGCACCGAACGCGGCCAAATGGACTTTCCGCGTATCCGCCAGGGAAAAATGGTAGGTGGAATTTTTGCCACTTGGGTGCCGTCTCATCCTCTGATTGCAAGAAGTGCGCCAGACCTCTCAGATTTTCCTCAGGAAATTATCAGCTCTGCGCGTGATGCCACCTTTTCCATGCTGGCGCTGCTGCTGCGTATCGAGCAGGCTTCCAACGGTCAGGTGAAGATTTGCCGCAGCGTGCGCGAAATTCGTGAGTGCATGGCGCGTGATGTGCTGGCGGTGGTGATGCATGTAGAAGGCGCGGAAGCGCTGGATACCAACGGTGAATTGCTCGATCTGCTGTACGCCAGTGGTTTGCGTACGCTTGGCCCGCTGTGGAGCCGACCGAATCAGTTTGGCGACGGCGTGCCGTTCCTTTATCCATCATCGCCAGACATCGGCAACGGCTTGACCGAAGCCGGCAAACAGCTGGTACGCGACTGCAATCGCCGTCGCATCATGGTCGATTTGTCGCACATGGATGAGAAGGGTTTCTGGCACACCGCTGCCATCAGTGATGCGCCGCTGGTGGCGAGCCACTCTAATGCGCATGTGATCAGCGCGCAGTCGCGCAATCTCACCGATCGCCAACTGGCGGCGATTGCCGAAACCAACGGCTTTGTTGGCGTCAATTTCGCTGTGCCGTTCCTGCGTGAAGATGGCGACCGTAATGCGCCAACCGGCGTCGATGCCATTGTGCGTCACGTTGAATATTTGCTGGAAAAAGTCGGGGAAGATGGCGTTGGCTTTGGCTCGGATCTCGACGGTGCCACCATGCCGGGCGATCTGAAAGATGTGGCGGGTTTCCCGCTGCTGGTGCAGGCGCTGGCGGCGCGCGGTTACTCGCGTGAGCTGCTGAAGAAAATTTGCTACGGCAACTGGCTGCGCGTGCTCGAAGCGACCTGGGGCGAATAATCATGCGGCTGCGTCACATTGAGGTGTTTCAGGCGATTGTGCAGACCGGCAGCATCAGTGCGGCGGCGCGCCTGCTCAATGTCTCGCAGCCCAACGTCAGCCGCGTGCTGCATCATGCCGAGCAACAGTTGGGTTTTGCGCTGTTTGAACGGCGCGCGCAGGGCATGATTGTCACTGCGGAAGGGCGGCGTTTGTTGCCGGAAGTCGAAGATATTTATCAACGTTTGCAATCAATTACCCAACTCACCGAACAACTGCGGCGCGGCGAAGGACAAACGGTGCGCGTGGGTGCAGCGCATGCGTTTGGTCAAATGGTGCTGGCACCGGCGTTGGTGAATTGGCGTCAGCAAGCCAGTTCAGTGAGCGTGGAACTGGTGACCGAACACTTCAGCACTTTGTGCCGCATGCTGATGGATAATCAGCTCGATTTCGCGCTGGTGTTTGGACAGCAGGTTGATGCCGACTTACTGGCGGAACCGCTGTTCCAATCGTCGATGGTGGCGCTGCTGCCGCGCGATCACACCCACAACGAGCCGGTGACGCTGGAGTGGCTGTGCGCCAATAATTTGCTGATGATGCAGAATCAGGATCCGCTCGGCCGCGTGTTGCACCGCGCGCTGCGCGACAAAGCGCTCAATCCGGCGGTGTCGCTGTCGATTAAAACTTATTCGGTGATTGCCGATATGGTGCTGGCGGGCGGCGGCGTGGGGATTGTCGATCTGTTTACCGCTTGCCGCTATGCCGACCAGCTCAAGCTGTTGCCAGTGGCGCAGCCGCTGCCGTTTGAAGTGATGTTGATCAGTCGTCGCGATCAGCCGCAATCGCAATCGACTTTACAGTTAAAACAGGTGATTCGACAGAAGTTGTGGGAGATTGCGCGACAATGTGAATCACAGTTTTTTACGCGGCCGGCGTAAGGTCGCCATTCATGGCGACCCTTTCACATCTAACTCTAAATCAAACCCCATCGGTAATCGGTTTACGCACCAACAGCAAATACGCCAGCGCACCCACCACCGTCACTCCGGCGCAAATCATCAATGCCAGGCTAAACGATTTGGTGGTATCCAGCACCCAACCGGTAATCACCGGCGCGAACGAGGCGAATACAAAGCTGGCAAAGTTCTGGATGCTCCCGACTGATGCCGTCATGCGCGCCGTGACGTTGGCGTGAATCAAACCCCAGCATGATGTACCGGCAAAGTGGATGCAAAACAGCGCCATACCAATCAGCGTTACCGCGCTGGTAGTGTCGGTGGCACGCGTCACGAAAGCGGTGAACGCTGCTGAGAACAGCATGCCGGTGACAATTGAAACCTTACGCACTTTCACCGCATTGTGGCCGCGACGCACCAGCGCATCGACCACGTAACCGTTCAGCAGCATGCCCGCCGCGCCGAACAGGAACGGAATTGCCGCCAGCAAACCGGTGCTTTTCAAATCAAGGTTATAAGTCGATTGCAAATAACCCGGCAGCCAGGCGATGTACAGCCACGCAGTGTAATTGATGCCGCTGAAGCCAATCATCATGCCCCACATGGTGCGCTGCTTGAACAGGCCGCGCCACTCGGCAAAGCTCAGCGGCTCTTTGCGTGACGCCACGCTGCCCGCCTGCAAATAGTGAATCTCCTCGCCGCTCAGCTTGTTGTTATCGCGATCGCGGTACATCAAATACCAGCCCACCGCGAGGAACATGCCGAGAACACCGATGGTGACGAACATGCCGCGCCAGCCCATCACCATCATCATCGCCGCCAGAATCGGTGGTGCAATCGACAAACCAATCATCGACGCCGCATTGAACATGCCCATCGGCATGCCGCGATCTTTGATGTTGAACCAGTCGTTGATCACCTTCACGCCGCACGGGTTCATTGGCGCTTCACCAATTCCCAAACCGATACGCACCAAAATAAACTGTGTGAAGTTATGCACTAAACCGGCGGCGGCCTGGAACAGCGACCAGAAAAACATGCCAATCGCCAGCATGATGCGCGGCCCTTTGCGATCCAGCAGCGCACCACACGGCAATTGCGCCAGACCGTAAGCCAGCGAAAACGCCGACAGCAGCAAGCCAATTTCGGTAGCGGATAAGCCCAGCTCGCCGCGAATGGTCATATTGGCCACCGACAGCGAACTGCGGTCGAGATAGTTGATCATCGCGGCAAACAGCAGCAGCAACATGGCTGTGACCTGAATCTTTTTGATGCGCTTTGATCTCACCACATCACCGCGCGCCGGGATAAATGCTTGCCCGTCGTTGGTGGGTTGCGGCGCGTTTTCGCGGCCACGAGCCGAAGTATTTTCCATTGCGACCTCCCGGATCTGGGTACTTATCGTTATGTGTCAGTGTGGGATCCTGCGGCAGCCAATCGGTGCTGCCCCAACGGATTGACTTCGAGACTAGAAGGGATTGGAACGGGATGTTGCGCAGATGTTTCAGATTCGTGCGGGAGCTAATGCTTTGTGGTTTTTAATCGGTTTTTAATTGTATTGGCGGATGGAACGGATCATCGAGGTCTTGGCGGTATCGAGATGATTGTGCAGGGCAAATAGCGCTTCCACATCCTGACGACTGATCAGCGCGGTAAGAATCGCCATGTGTTCCTCGAGCGCCACAATATTGCGCTGCTTGAGATCGGTTTCATCCCATTGATAATGCGAGTGAAAAATCACCGAAATAATCTCCAGCGACTGATTAAAAAACGGATTGTTGGCGGCGGAGAGAATCAGCGTGTGCATCTCCTTATCCAGTGCGGCGAAGTGGCGATAATTGCTG
Organism: Pantoea sp.; assembly: GCF_039594315.1. Lineage (GTDB taxonomy): Bacteria > Pseudomonadota > Gammaproteobacteria > Enterobacterales > Enterobacteriaceae > Pantoea. Next base: position 119,865 of record NZ_JBCNNP010000006.1, on the reverse strand, counting down.
GCGATGGTGTCACGCATCGCGCGGTGGCGATCTAATAAATCACGCGCCTGCATCCAGCGCTCATCCTGAGAAGGCAGATTAAGAAAACGGGTGAGGGCGTGAGTTTCCAGCATTTCACGCAATTCAAACAGGTTCTCGGCGTAGGTCTGATCAAACTTTTTCATGCGCCATTGGCCGCGCTTTACTGGCTCGAGTAAGTCGTAACGCATAAAACGCAGCAAAAATTCACGTACTACGATTGGGCTGACTTTCACCCGTTGCGCCAGTTGCAGCTCGCTGAAGGTATCGCCGGGCATTAATTGTCGCTGGTTAATTAGGTTGAAAAAGCTCTGCTCGAACTGCAACGCTTGCTGCTCTATCGGTGGCGTTAAGGCGTTAAAACCATCTTCTTCGCTGGGATCGCGCACGATCACGTAAGTTTCATCGACCTTATCCAGCACGCCGCGTTGATGTAAATGCTGCAAGGTATGGCGCACCGTGGTGCGACTGATGTTGAACATCTCAGCCAGCGCCGCCTGCGGTGGCAACGGCGAACGAATATGCCGTCTGGCGATGCCATCCAGCATTTGGTTAATCACGTTCTGACGTAAGTTCTGGCTGCGGCTCATCACGGTCTCCGGTTTTTTATTTATTAAAAACCATACAAAGCCCAAAAAAAGCGTCTGACTTCACACTTCATTCACGCTAAAAACCCGCCATCGGCGATTTTCGCCATAACTTCGGCATCAGCACAGGAGAAACCGATGACAACGATGAAAACTCTGGTGGTCGCCGAGCCGCGCCACATGGTGTGGCAACAGCGTGCCAAGCCAACACCTGCCGCACAGGAAGTGTTAATCAAACCGATCGCCGCCGGGATTTGCGGCACCGACATTCATGCATGGGCCGGCAATCAGCCGTTCTTTAGCTATCCGCGCGTGTTGGGCCATGAACTGTGTGGCGAAGTGGTGGCACTTGGTAGCCAGGCGAACGGCTTTTCTGTCGGTCAGCGCGTGGCGTTGATTCCGTATGTTGCCTGCCAGCAGTGCGATGCGTGCCTGAGCGGAAAAACCAACTGCTGTGAAAAAATCTCGGTGATTGGCGTGCATCAGGACGGCGGTTTCTGTGAATTTCTCAGCGTGCCCGCCAGCAATTTATTGGCGGTGGATGATGTTGATCCAGAAGCGGCGGCGCTGATCGAACCGTTTGCCATTAGCGCCCACGCAGTCCGGCGCGCTGCTGTTGCAGCCGATGAACATGTTTTAGTGGTCGGCGCAGGCCCGATTGGGCTGGGCGTGGCGGCGATTGCCGCAGCCGCAGGGGCGAAAGTGGTGGTGGCCGACACCAGCGAACAGCGCCGCGCGCATGTGGCGCAGCAACTGGCTTTAGCCACCGTTAATCCATTAGAAGCCGATTTTGAAGCGCAACTGCGCGCGGAATTTGGTGGACGTTTAGCCGCCAAAGTGATCGATGCCACCGGCAGTCCAGCGGCGATGAACGGCGCGGTGAATTTGATTCGTCATGGCGGCACCATCGTGTTCGTCGGCCTGCACAAAGGCGATCTGGTGATCCCGGATATCGAGTTCCACAAACGTGAAACCACCTTGATGGGCAGCCGCAACGCTACATTGGAAGATTTCGCCAAAGTACGCGAGTTGATGGCGAATGGTCAGCTTCGTGCCGATATCATGCTGAACCGACATTATGATTTCTCAACGCTGGCAGAAACGTTTGAATCCGAGGTGATTAATAATCGCGAGCTGATTAAGGGCGTGATTCACTTCGAGCGTTGATATTGCTTTCGATGAAATTTGGTCACCATGAATGGCGACCCTACGTTTGAGCTGTACGGTTTTCGTAGCGGCGCGATTTATCGCGTTGTTTGGATTTAATTCCCGCTGTGATATTGCGCAATGAATTGCGCCGCTACGGTATGTGCGCTCTAAAAGGTTGCTAAATCAATATACCAGGAATTGATAAGCGCTATAAAACATCAAAATTCCTGGAGCCTAATATGAAAATTTACTCGCTTAAATTTATTGGTTCACCTCATAAAAAGCAGTATCCCAAAGATGCAGCATTGCTGCTCTTATTATTCGCTTTATCTGAGCATGATAAAGCTGCAAATCTCGGCATTTCTCGCGAAGAATTGCTGGCAGACTTTCGAGCCGAATCCCATATTTCTTGATTTATTGTCTAGATTACCAAGCCAGCGTATTATCACCCGCCTAAGGTGATGGCGTGCCACCTTTCCCAACCGCCGTTCTGGTCACAGACGGCTGATGACGCCTGACAACACTGGTATCCCTGCGCGGGAGACGGCGGTGTGTCAGGCGTTTTTCTGTCCTGCCGCGGCCCTGCGCGTAATCTATTTCAGGAGCTCCAAACTATGTTGAAGTCGTTACTGGCGGTGGTGCTTGGCGGTGCGGTTGGCTGCTCGCTACGTTGGTTAATTTCATTACGTTTTAACGCGCTGTTTCCCAATCTGCCGCCGGGCACCTTGATGGTGAATCTGGTGGGCGGCTTTATTATTGGCGCGGCGCTGGCGTTTTTTGTGCGCAATCCGCATATCGATCCCTTCTGGAAGTTGTTGATTGTCACTGGTTTGTGCGGCGGGTTAACCACCTTTTCCACCTTCTCGGCGGAAATCGTTGGGCTGCTGCAAACCGGCAAATATCTGTGGGCGATGTCGAGCGTGATGGTGCATGTCATCGGTTCACTGTTGATGACGTTTGCCGGTTTTGCCGTGGTGAATCTGCTGGGATAACCGTCAGGCTTGAAATAACTATTAAGAGGTAGATACTAAACGGCGGTTTGCGCGCGTGACGCGCAGACGCTGTCACCGATTTATCCGGACGATTAAGGAGCCTGTTGATGCGAAGTAACCCCAAATTCCTTAACCTGGTGTTGTTAAACGGTGAACCTGAACACAAGCTGCGTGCCGCGCGCGCAGCCGGTTTTGATCAGGTTGAAATCTGGCGCGACGATGTGCAAGCCAGTACGCCGCACATCGCCGAGCAATTGCAGCTCGGCTTCACCAATGTGCAGGTGCTGCGCGATTTCACCGGTGCGCCGGATCGCGAACGCCAGCAAAAACGCGCCGAACTGCGTCAATTTATTCAAATCGCCCAATCCATCGGCTGCGATACCATTCAGGCACCCGCCAGCACGCGGGAAGATTGCGTGGCGGCGCGTATTGATGAAGATCTGCAATGGATGGCGTCGGAAGCCGCGCGTTACAACATGCGCATCATGTACGAACCGATGGCGTGGTGCAGCGTCGATAACACCTTGCCGCTGGCGTGGGAACGCTTGCAACGTCTTGATCAGCCGAACATCGGTTTGGTGGTCGATCTGTTTCACATCAGCGCGTTAGGTGGCGATGCTTCGCAGTTGGATGGCATTCCTGCCGATCGTATCTATGAAGTGCAACTGTGCGATATGGCTGAGATGCCGCCGCAGGATAAACAGCCATTAAGTGATTACGCGCGCCACCAACGCTTGTTGCCGGGCGACGGCATCATTGATGTCGATCGTTTCGTCGATAAGTTGAAAAGTGCCGGTTATAGCGGACCGGTGGGCATTGAAGTGTTCAACGATGGCTTAAAAGCGCAGCCACCGGAAGTGGCTGCAAACAAGGCGTGGCAGGCGTTAAACCGCTTCTGGCCGTGATTTTGTCAACCTAGTCCTGTAAACACTGAGCAATAAAACCGGCCGCTTGCATCGCGCCTTGCGATGAAATGGTGTGGCCGGTTGCCGCTTCATAACTTGCTTCAACCGTCACGCCCGCCTGCTGCAAACGCTGCGCCGCCGATTCGCTCTCGCTGAAGGGAATCACATCATCTGCTTTGCCATGAATCAGCAGCGCAGGAATGTGCGGCAGCGGCGTTAAGGCATCATCGACCGACAAGCGTCCGGAAAACGCCACTACACCCGCCAGCGGATAACGGCCCGATGCTAATGCATCCAGCGCCATGATCGAACCTTGCGAGAAGCCAACCAAAATCACTTTGTCCCACGCATCCGCCATGCCGTGCTGCGCCATCAGCTGTTGCAGCGTGTCATCGAACGCCGCGCGCGCTGCACGCACTCGCGCCGGACGGTTTTCCGTGGTGATGCCGGTTAAGCTAAACCACTGATATCCCATCGCATGCTCAAAGGGGAAGGGCGCATTCGGCGAGGCAAACGCCACATCCGGTAGCAGGCTGGCCCAATGTTGACCGAGCACCGCCAAATCGTCGCCATTGCTGCCAACGCCATGTAAAAAAATCACCAGGGCTTTCGCCATCGCAACGCTCCTTATAAACCGTAAGCCGCCATATCTGGGCCAACCGGCACAATGCCGTTGGGATTCAGCGCTTTAATCGAATAATAGCCCTGTTTGATATGGTCGATATTCACCGTCTGACGCACGCCAGAAACCGACAGCATACTCTTCAGATAACGATCGAGCAGCGGATAGTCGCGCAGGCGGCGCAGGTTGCATTTAAACAGGCCGTGATACGCGGCGTCAAAACGCACCAGCGTAACGAACAAGCGGATATCGGCTTCGGTTAAACGCTCACCGAGCAGGAAAGTGCGACCATCCTGCAAGCGCTGCTCCAGCTCATCCAACTGACCAAACACATCATTAAACGCCTGCTGATAGCTGACTTGCGTGGTGGCGAAACCGGTGCGATACACGCCGTTATTCAGGCGCGGATAGATGGCTTCGTTGAGTGCGTCGATCTCCGCACGCAGATCTTCGGGATACAGATCAATGCGATCGTCAGCTAAATCACCAAATCCGCTGTTTAACATGCGCAGGATATCGGCCGATTCGTTGTTGACGATGGTTTGCGTTTTCTTGTCCCACAGCACCGGTACGGTGGCGCGGCCGGTGAAATCGGCATCGGCGCGGGTGTAGAGTTCGTGAATGTATTCGGCTTTATTGAGCCAGTCGCGGTCGGCACCCGGATAATCGCCGAAACGCCAGCCTTGTGCGCCCAATTGCGGCTCGACCACTGACACGCTGATCACTTCCTCCAGTCCTTTCAAACTGCGCGCCAGCAGCGTGCGCGATGCCCACGGACAAATCAGCGCCACATACAGGTGATAGCGATCCGCTTCAGCGGCAAATTCGCTGGAGCCATCAGCGGTGATCCAGTGGCGGAAACTGGACGTTTGACGGACAAATCCGCCTTGTTTATCGGTGGCTTGCACCGGGTGCCACTCTGCACTCCACTTACCGTTTACCAGCATCGCAATTCTCCTCTGTGGTGATGAAGAGAGCATACAGCGCTGCTGAATCGGTGATAATCCGGGCAAAATGGCTTTCATTGCTTCCAAATTGGAAGGAATTAGCCAGGCGGATGATGCAGGAAATGATCGGCGAGGAAATCGATCAGTAAGCGGGTTTTCTGCGCCAGATGACGCGCCGGTGGATAAAGTGCAAACAGGCCGAGCGGCGGCGTGGCGAACTCCTCCAGCAGCGAGACGATATCGCCGCGCTGCAAGGCGGGCGCGGCGATAAAACCGGGCAGCCGCGCAATGCCTAATCCGGCAATCGCCGCCTGCAAACAGGCTTCGGTATTGGAAAAACACAGGCGACCGCGAATCGGCATGCTGACGCTGTCGCCACACGGCGTGACGAACGGCCAGTGCCACGGATCGCGGAAATTGGTGTCGCTGATGCATTGATGTGAGGCCAAATCGCGCCAGTGCTGTGGTGTGCCGTGTTGCAGCAAATAGCCGGGTGCCGCCGCCACGCGAATCGGTACATCGCCGAGTCGACGCGCGATCAAACTGCTGTCGTCGAGCTTGCCGATGCGAATCGCCATATCAAACCCTTCATCGACGATGTTGACCGCACGATCGGAGAAATTCACATCAAGTTCGATGTTGGGATAGTGGCGTGCGAACTCCACCAATACGCTGGCGAGGATTGCGGTGCCGAAGGTGCCGGGCGCGCTGATTTTCAGGCGACCGGTCGGCGTGGTTGCGCTGTCGCGTACTGTGGCATCCAATGTATCAAACGCTTCCAGCAAGGTTTTCACCCGCTCGTAATAGGCGCGACCGACTTCGGTTGGCGACAACGCGCGCGTGCTGCGTTTGAACAGCTGCACGCCGAGTTCCTGTTCCAGCCGCGATACCAGCTTGGATGCCTGTCCGCTGCTGGTGCCAAGGCGTTCAGCGCCACCGGCAAAGCTGCCGACTTCCAGCACGGCGACAAACATGCGGTCACAATCGAGTCGATCCATGAAAATTCCCAATAACGAGAAAAGCCTGATTATACGCATACATCAACGACGCGCGATAAATCGCGCCGCTACAAATGCGTGCGATGTGTGTGCGCATCAATTACAAACCGCACCTACCGTAGCGGCGCAATTTATTGCGTTGTTTTGACCTTTTTAAAATCAACTGAACGCGATAAATCGCGCCGCTACAAATGCGTGCGATGTGTATGCGCATCAATCACAAACCGCACCTACCGTAGCGGCGCAATTTATTGCGCATTGCCGAAACGGGGCACGAATTCGCATTCAGTGCGCTGCACCTTTTCCCGCGCGGCAAAACCTGTTGAACTAAGCGCCTGCTTTCACCTGGCCGGGAGCCGTGAATGTCCTTGCTTCATCTGTCGTCGCTGGCGGAAATCTCTGCTGTCGAATGGGATGCGCTGTTACCTAACGATCAACCGTTTTTACGCCACGCCTTTCTCTTAACCCTGGAAGAGAGCGGCTGCGTGCGGCCAGAAAATGGCTGGCACACCGATTATCTGCTGTGGCGGGAAAACGGGGTATTGCGCGCGGCGTTACCGGGTTATCGCAAGCGCCATTCGCGCGGCGAATACGTGTTCGATCACGCCTGGGCCGATGCCTGCGGGCGCGCTGGCATTCCCTATTATCCCAAATGGTTGGGCGCGATCCCGTTCAGCCCGGTCACCGGCGCACGCTTGTTGGGTGACGACGAAGCGCTGACCAAACTGCTCAGCGCATTGCCGGATGAATTGCTGCAACACGACCTGAGCGGGGCGCATATCAACTTCACCACGCCATTTGCCAACACGTTGATGGCGCAACAACCCGATTGGCTGGAGCGGCTCGGCATTCAGTATCACTGGCACAACAAAGGCTATCGTGACTTCCAGGATTTCCTCGATACGCTGATGTCGCGCAAACGCAAACAGCTGCGCAAAGAGCGTGAACAGGTGATGAGCAACGGTTTCGAATTCATCTGGTATCGCGGCGATGAACTACGCGAAGATCAGTGGGATTTCGTCTACACCTGCTACGCCAACACCTATCGGGTGCGCGGTCAGCGTCCGTATCTGACGCGCCAGTTCTTCAGCCAATTGGCCGAACGCATGCCGCATGCGATACGCGTGGTGATCTCCACGCTGCAAGGACAACCGGCGGCAATGGCGTTTTGTTTAGTCGATGGCAACACGCTGTATGGCCGCTATTGGGGCTGTCTGGCGGAGTTTGATCGCCTGCATTTTGAAACCTGTTTCTATCAGGGCATGGATTTTGCGATTGCGGAAGGTTTGCAGCGTTTTGATGCCGGTGCGCAAGGCGAACACAAGCTGGTGCGCGGCTTCGAACCGCAAATCACCCATTCCTGGCACTATCTGTGTCATTCAGGCTTACGTGAAGCAGTGGCGGCGTATTTAGTGGAAGAACGGGCAGGGATGCGCGCCTGGGCATTGGAAGCGCGCGATGCCCTGCCATATCGACGCGGCGATTAATCCGCGCCGACAAAACCGCCGGTTTGGTGCTGCCACAGGCGCGCATACAATCCATTGTGCGCCAGCAGTTCGCGGTGGTTGCCCATCTCGACAATCTCGCCTTTCTCCAGCACCACCAAGCGATCCATCTTGGCGATAGTCGAAAGACGGTGCGCGATGGCGATCACCGTTTTGCCCTGCATCAGCGTTTCCAGGCTCTCCTGAATCGCCGCTTCTACTTCAGAATCCAGCGCTGAAGTGGCTTCATCCATGATCAGAATCGGCGCGTCTTTCAGTAACACGCGCGCAATGGCGATACGCTGACGTTGGCCGCCCGACAGCTTCACGCCGCGCTCGCCAACGTGCGCATCCAGGCCAGTGCGGCCTTGCGGATCCGACAGCAACGGAATGAATTCATCGGCGCGTGCGCGGATAATCGCCGTCTGTAACTCCTCTTCGGTGGCATCCGGCCGACCATACAACAGGTTGTCACGAATCGAGCGGTGCAGCAGCGAGGTATCTTGGGTAATCATGCCGATTTGCCCGCGCAGGCTCTCTTGCGTCACTTCAGCGATGTTGTCATCGTCAATCAGGATGCGTCCGCCGTTGATGTCGTACAGCCGCAGCAGCAGGTTCACTAGCGTTGATTTACCGGCGCCAGATGGCCCAATTAAGCCGATTTTCTCACCCGGTTTGATGTTGAGATTGAGGCGATTGATCACCTGGCGGCTGCCGCCGTAATCAAAGCGCACATCCTCAAAACGAATCTGGCCATGTTTCACCTTCATCTGTTTGGCATCCGGCGCGTCCTGCACGCTGAGCGGCTGTGCGATGGTGTTCAGGCCATCCTGCACCATGCCGATATTTTCGAAGATGCCGTTCACCACCCACATGATCCAGCCGGACATGTTCACCAAGCGGATCACCAAACCGGTAGCCAGCGCAATCGCCCCCACGCTGATCAGCGACTGGCTCCACAACCACAGCGCCAGCGCCGAGGTGCTGACAATCAGCAAGCCATTCAGCGTTGAGAGCGTGACGTCCATGGTGGTCACCATGCGGCTGGCATGCTGGGTTTTGTCAGTTTGCTCTTGCAGCGCTTCACGCGCGTATTTGCGTTCTAAATCGTTGTGCGCAAACAGTTTGATGGTGGCGATGTTGGTGTAGCCATCGACGATGGTGCCCATCAATTTGGAGCGCGCTTCCGATGACACCACCGAACGCTGTTTAACGCGCGGCACAAAGAAACTCAGTGACACGCTGTACGCCACAATCCAAATCACCAGCGGAATCATCAAACGCCAGTCGGCTTCGGCGAACAGCACCAGCGAGGTCACGGCGTAAATCACCACATGCCAAATCGCATCGACCAGCTGCACCGCCGAATCGCGCAGCGAGTTACCGGTTTGCATGATGCGTTGTGCAATACGCCCGGCAAAATCGTTCTGGAAGAAGTTCAGGCTTTGGCGCAGCACGTAGTTGTGATGCTGCCAGCGGATCATGCTGGTCATGCTCGGGTTAATGCTTTGATGCACTAGCATATCGTGTAGCGCGATCACCACCGGCCGCAGAATCAGCGCGACAAACGCCATCCACATCAAGATTTGCCAGTTATCGCTGAACAGCGTGGCGGGCGTGGATTTATTGACCAGATCGATAATGCGGCTGAGATAGCTAAACAGCGCCACTTCAATCAGTGCCTGCGCCAGCCCAACAATCAGCAGCGCGACAAAACTCGGCCACACCTGACGCAGGTAGTAGAAGTAAAACGGCCACATGCTGGTGGGCGGGGAATCGGTTGGCGCATCCTGGAAAATATTGATAAAACGTTCAAAACGACGATACAACATAGAGTCACTCTTCCCGAATTGGTGAGAGTTAACAGCTTAGTGCATGAGAAAAGGGAACACCGACATGGATTTAATTATTCGCGGTCGCGAGCCGGGCGATGCCGCCGCCTATCAACGTTTATACAGCCATCCTGAGGTTTACCGCTGGACCACGCAGTTACCGTGTCCGAGCGTGGCAACCTGGCAGAAAAAATTCGAGAAGATGGATGAGCTAGGCTACATCGGCTTTGTCGCCGAGATTGATGGCGCGATGGTCGGCGAACTGACGTTGTTTGTCGAACAGCGTCCGCGTACACGTCACAGCATCAGTTTCGGTATCAGCGTTGATCCCGCCTTTGGCGGACGCGGCATTGGTGAGAAGCTGATTCGCAACGCCATTGATTACGCCTATAACTGGCTCGGCGTGGTGCGCATTGAACTGGAAGTGTTCCACGATAACGAACGTGCGCTGGGTCTGTATCACAAGCTGGGATTCGAGCGCGAAGGCCTCAAACGCAAAGCCTGCCTGCGCGACGGCGAGCTGCATGACATTGTGGTGATGGCGCAACTGCGCGATTGAATTCCGTTTCGCACTGGATTTACGACGAGAGGCCCGCGGGCCCCCCTACAGTTGTTTCAGATCACGCCGTGGAGCGCTCGTTCCAGGCGTCATGCGCCAGTAAATTCCCATCTTTATAAAGATGGGTTATTTTCTCGTAGTTCAATGCAACTTCTTCCATGTGGCCTGTGCCTGGACAGTCTCTTGTGTCATGCATTATTGGGCAGACGGATATGACTTTTACTCCCTCAAGCGTGATTCGATAATATTCAACTTCCTGTCCGGCATCATTGATGTGATAAAAACGAAACTCAGCGGATTTTAGGGTTTGCCCTGTTGCAACAGCTTTGAACAAGTAAGGCGATGAGCTATCAAGTTCCTTGCTGAAATTGAAGGGGGCATGTTGTCGAGTGCCGGTCACCTTTCCTGTCATCGGATCGGTGGGAATAGTTATACAGTGATGTAATCCTCTCAATTCAATGCTTCCTTCGCGCTCATGCACGTCAGAGGAGCCTCGGATTACTGCACCGCCATCATCGGTTAAATATAAGTGAACAGGTACGGCCATTTTATTAATGCTCCTTGCGTTTGTTTAATCGTATAACCAGCGCCCAACTTTAGCCGACTCAGCTAACATTCTTAACGTGAGTTTTTTAGGTGCTTTATATTCATTTCTCATTGATTTCGGCAACAAGATGTTGGGGATCCATCCAGGCTCCACAGGCCAATATTCGAGTAGATCGAAACCAGAGTGGGAAATGCCAAACCGATGAAAATAATCATTCATGATCTCTTCCCCAGTTTCCACTAGCCAGGCGTGATCGCCAGTAGATAAGCTGGTATCTAGGCTTACAGGCCAAGGAGTTCGTGACAGCAGTGTCTGCCCATTCCAGTTCTGCTTATACCACTCAATTATGCTTTTTTCCGTTGGCCCTAGTTCCATAACTTGTCATTTCCACGGGCGATTAGGTTATATCTGGCAGTCGTTTTATAAGATATCGCACTCACATCATAGGCTAAGATGACAATTCCCAGGATGGGTATCCATCTGCCCACAAATGCTCCTAAGTTATTTACATAGGAAAATTTTCGACGTTTTATGCTGCCTGTCGTAAGTGTCGGCCAGTTCTTTACTTCTACTCTGAGCCACTGCCTCAAATATGAACTGAGATATGATGTGCCTTTGGTTGCGCCAGCCGGTTTCCCTCTGGTTCCTTTAATTGGTTGTCCCAAAATGATAAGCGCTAACGTAACTAAGTCATCAGTACCAAGTTGTTTTCCGGCTTCATCCAATAGCACCCAGAAATATAATTCCGTTGCTGAGAGGTTGGACATTCCATTAAAAAAATACGTCCCACTAATTTCTTCAACCGTATCCATTGGCTAGTCAATCCCTTGCATTTAGTAATGGTATTTAATGAATAGTAATGCTTCATCTGTAAAAAGGGAAACTAACTATTCTGAGTCTGCTCATAGTTTCGATGCGAAGATTTTTCTTCCGCCTGGCGCACATTTCAGCGCAATCGAGCGCAAATATTTAGGGTTCTGTGCAGCGCCGCACCTCGCTTTGTGGCAGATGCCAAATCTGACGCGATTTTCCCCCGCCGATTCCTCCAATCGCACAATGACCAGCGCGCATGCGGCTCTCTATAGTTGCTGAAGAGTGGAAATAACGCGGTATTCCGCCCCATCGCGCTCTCCTTTTGAGGAACTCAGCTTATGCAAACAGCGAATAACCGCCCGCAAAATAGCCACGTCCGCGTGTGGATCTTGTGTCTGATCCTGTTTCTTTCGGTGGTGGCGTATGCCGACCGTTCGATCCTGTCGATCTCCGGATCGGCGATCAAAGATGAATTTGGATTATCAGCGATCCAGCTTGGTTTGATCCTGTCGGCCTTTAGCTGGGCATACGTGATCGGTCAGATCCCCGGCGGTTTGTTCCTCGACCGCTTCGGCACCAAAAAAGTTTATGGCGTAACGCTGGCGCTGTGGTCAGTTTCGACCTTGTTGATGGGGTTTGTCGGCGAATTCTCTAGCGGCATGACTATGGCGCTGACCTTGATGTTTGCGCTGCGTTTCGCCCTCGGACTGATTGAAGCGCCAAGTTTCCCCGCCAATGCGCGTGCGGTGATCATGTGGTTCCCCAGCGCTGAACGTGGCCGCGCGTCATCGTTATTTGCGTCGGCGCAATACTTTGCCGTCGCCATTTTCTCGCCGCTTTCCGGCTGGTTGGTATCACGCTTCGGTTGGGAATGGCCGTTCTTTGTCTTGGGCGGCATCGGCGTGCTGGCGGTGTTTATCTGGTTCGGCTACATGCGCAGCCCGCGCCAGCATCCACAGGTCTCGGAAAGCGAGTTGCGTTTCATTGAACAGAACGGTGCGCTGGTGGATATCGATTCCGAACAGACGCTTAAAGCGCGTCCGCCACTCAGCAAAGCGATGTTCAAAAAGCTGCTGACCAACCGCATGTTGTGGTGCGCCTACATCGGCCAGTATTGCATCATCGCGCTCAGCTACTTCTTTATCACCTGGTTCCCGATTTATCTGGTGCAGGCGCGCGGCATGAACATTCTTGATGCCGGTTTTGCCACTATCGCACCGGCAGTGTTTGGCTTCCTGGGCGGCATCAGCGGCGGCTATATCTCGGATAAATTACTGGCTAACGGCTGGACCTTGTCGTGGGCGCGCAAAACGCCGTACATCGTTGGCATGCTGATGGCAGCTACGTTGATTCTGGCGGCGGTGATCCCCAGCAACGTCGGCATTATCGCCATTATGTCGTTCGCCTTCTTTGGCAAAGGCGTGGCGGCGGGCGCGGGAACCTGGACGATTGTCAGCGATACCGCGCCGAAAGAAGCGGTTGGTCTGGCGGGATCGATTTTTAACGGCATCGGTAATATGGCCGGTTTCATCACACCGCTGCTGTTCGGCATCATCGTTGGCTTAACCGGCAGTTACAGCATTGGATTGGTGTTTGTTGGCGCGCACTGCGTGGTGGCAGCACTGTTGTTCTTGCTGGTGATGGGGCCGATTGAACGCGTTGGCGAAGAGCAGGATGCCGCCGCGACGTCATATCAAAAACAGGGGAAAAAAGATGGCATCAACGCCGTATAAGGTATTGCTGAAAGGGCCGCTGTTACCGGCGCGCTTACAGGACAATCTCGACGCGCATTTCACCACTTTTCGCCTGTGGCAGCAGGAGGATCAGGCGGCGTGGTTGGCACAACATGGCGCAAGCATTGATGCGCTGGTCACCAGCGGCAATGCGTTGATGGGCGCCAGTGCCGAGTTGATCGCGCAATTGCCTAATCTGAAAGTGATATGCAGCAACGGCGTTGGCTATGACGCGATTGATACCGCCGCCGCGCAGGCGCGTGGCATTGTGGTAACCAACACGCCGGGGGTGCTCAACGCTTGCGTGGCGGATACCGGCATGGCGCTGTTGCTGGATGTGGCGCGTCGTATTAGCGCCTCAGATCGCTATGTGCGCGCCGGCAACTGGCAGGCGCAAGGACGTTATCCGCTGACCACTAAAATCGGTGGCAAAGTCTGCGGCATTGTTGGATTGGGCGGCATCGGCAAAGAACTGGCGAAACGCGCGCAGGCGTTTGATATGGATATCCATTTTTACAATCCGCGTTCGCGTCCTGATGTGCCTTTCACGCGCCATGATTCGCTGTTGTCGCTAGCGCAGCAGGCCGATTTTTTGGTGCTAACGTTGCCGGGCGGCGCTGCAACCCATCATCTGGTCAACGCGGAAGTGCTGCGCGCGTTGGGGCCGCAGGGCTTTTTGATCAATATCGCGCGCGGCAGCGTAGTCGATGAACAGGCGCTGATCGCCGCATTGCAGGCGGGCGAAATTGCCGGTGCCGGTTTGGACGTGTTTGAACAGGAACCTGCGGTGCCCGAAGCGCTGCGTGGTCGTGATGATGTGGTGATCACGCCGCATCTCGCCAGCAGCACCGTAGAGACCATGGCGGCAATGGCCGATTTGGTGTTCGAGAATCTGCTGGCGTTTTCGCAAGGCGAAGATGTGCTGACCAGAGTGGTGTGATTATCCAGGTCACCATCAATGGCGACCCTACAACACCGGTTCTGATGGCGGGCTTTTATGCCACCGCTGCTGCGCGTTGCGCCATGAAAATGACTAACGGCGTAACGCGACTCAGTTCTTCCTGCGTTCTGGCATCGTTTTCGACTTCCCACAGATCCAGATGACGTTGCAGATTGAGCCACAAATCAACAGACGTATCGAAAACGGTCGCCAGCCGATAGGCCATTTCAGTGGTTAATTTACGGTTATTATTCACCAGTGCACTCACGGTGTTGCGGTGCACATTCAGCATTTCCGCCAAATCATTCACTTTGAGATTCAGCGGCTCAAGGAACTCATATTGCAGTACATCACCCACGCTGGTGGGTTTACGCATCGCTTGTTTCATAGTGGCTTCTCTTATACTCGCTGGTGGACGCTAGCGGTGTTTACGGTAGCTGTGAGGATCCAAATAGAGATCGGTGGCTTTGCCATTATTCCATCGAAAAATGAGCCGATATTGCTCATTGATTCGAATGGAGAAATATCCCAGCAGCGGCGGCTTCAATACCTCAAAGCGATTGCCCGGAGGTGAACGCAACGTGATGAGATGCCGCCGCGTGGATGATATCGAGCTTGCGCGCTAAGGCAGATTCAATCGCGGCTGGAATATATTTGTGCGGTGTTGCATAGACAAAAAACGATTCCAGCCAATCATCCCTAAAATTCTCAATCGATCCCTTCATGGGTTGCTCTACTTTGCCGTAAACAGGGCAGCAACCTATTGCATAAATGCACCGTTATACAGTGCATTTTTTAACATTGTAGTTGATCCCAGAGCCGTACTCCAAACAATCTGTTCAGTTGCATGCAATTACATTGCAGTGCGCACCCACCTCACAAACCTCACCGATCGCACAAATCCCTCCTGAAGATTTTTTGCTCAGCTGCCGATACCTCCTTACCACCCACTGATATTAAGGAGCGATATCGTGATAAAGCTGATTAACGTTGACGAACTGCGGCAGGGAATGTTTATCCACAAACTTGAAGTTTGGTGGGTCAAAGATAAGCGCATTCGCAACCAAATGCTGATCACTGATAAACGTCAGATCGCGATGATCCGCAATGAAGGGATCATGCAGCTGTGGATCGATCTGGATAAGTCGGTGCAGGCTCCGGTGGCGCCCGCACCGAAAAAAGATATTCCCAAAACCTCCTTCTTCCAGGAGATGGATCAGGCGCAAAGCATCTTCAATCAGGGCAAGCCGCAAGTGCTGGCGATGTTCAATGAAGCGCGTATGGGGCAAGGTCTCGATCTCGATTACACCCTTGATCTGGTGGATCAGATCGCTGGTTCGATCACCCGCGAACCCACGGCATTGCTCAGCGTGGCGCGGCTGAAAAATCACGACGATTACACCTATCTGCATTCGATGGCGGTGTGCGGCCTGATGATCTCGCTCGGCAAAAAAATGGGGCTGGATGAGCATCAGTTGCGCCGCGTTGGCATGGGTGGTTTGCTGCACGATGTTGGCAAAGCGGCGGTGCCGCTGGAGATTCTCAATAAGCCCGGCAAGCTGACCGATGAAGAGTTCACCGTGATGCGCCAGCACCCGATTGTCGGTGCGCAGATGCTGATGGATGCCAATGCCGGTGAGGATTTGCTGGATATCGCACT
Source organism: Pantoea sp. (assembly GCF_039594315.1). Lineage (GTDB taxonomy): Bacteria > Pseudomonadota > Gammaproteobacteria > Enterobacterales > Enterobacteriaceae > Pantoea. Next base: position 104,079 of record NZ_JBCNNP010000006.1, on the reverse strand, counting down.
GCATCACCATGAAAAATACGACGGCAAAGGTTATCCGCATGGCCTGCAAGGCGAGGAAATCTCGCTCTATTCGCGCATGGCGGCGGTGTGCGACGTCTACGATGCTGTGACCTCGAATCGCCCGTATCGCAAAGGTTGGACGCCCGCCGAAGCGATGCACAACATGCTGAGCTGGCGTGGACATTTCGATAACACGCTGCTGCACGCCTTTGTGCGCACCATCGGCATTTATCCGGTGGGATCGCTGGTGCGTTTAGCTTCCGGGCGCGTGGCGCTGGTGGTGAAAGCCGGTGAAAAGTCGCTGCTTAAGCCCAAAGTGCATGTGTTCTGGTCGCTGCACGCTCAGCGTGAAGTGAAGCCGGAAGAGCTCGATCTTGGTGATAGCTTCTGCACCGACAGCATTACCGGCGCGGAAGACAGCGGATTGTGGCAGAACATCGATCTCAACCGCATCTGGGCGCTGGAAACCGCTTAATTTCGCGCCATTTTTATACTTTATTTACGCCAGATTCCCGCCTTTTTACCTCTTCTTTATGCCGCGCCGCGCATGCTTGCAGCACTAACCAATCGATTGGAGGTTGCTGTGAGCGTGGGCGTGATAGCCGGCATCGTGCTGGTATTTATTCTTCTGGGCTACCTGATTTATGCCCTGCTAAATGCGGAGGCGTTCTGATGGCTGCGAATGCATTTTTGCTGATCGCCGGATTCCTGTTGGTGCTGATGTTGCTGGCACATCCGCTGGGCCGTTTCCTTGCCGTATTGGTGGCGGACAAGCCGCTGCTGCCGCGCACCGAACGCGCGCTGTGGCGTCTGGCCGGCGCCGACGACGCAGCGATGCGCTGGCCGCAGTATCTGCTGGCGATTCTGCTGTTCAATGCGCTGGGTTTTGCGCTGTTGCTGCTGATGCTCATGACGCAAGCATCGCTGCCGCTTAATCCGCAACATCTGCCCAATCTGAGCTGGGATCTGGCGCTGAATACCGCTATCAGCTTCGTCACCAACACCAACTGGCAAGCTTACGCCGGTGAAAGCACGCTGAGCTATTTCAGTCAGATGGCTGGCCTCACGGTGCAAAACTTCCTGTCGGCGGCGACCGGTATCGCGGTGGCGTTTGCGCTGATTCGCGGCTTTGCTAATCGTTCGCTGGATACGCTCGGCAACGCATGGCGCGATCTGACGCGCATCACCGTTTACGTGCTGCTACCGATCAGCCTGCTGATGGCGCTGTTCTTTGTCAGTCAGGGCAGCATTCAAACCTTCGAGCCGTATCACGCGTTGACCACGCTGGAAGGCGCACAGCTAACGCTGCCGCTCGGTCCGGTAGCTTCGCAGGAAGCGATCAAAATGCTCGGCACCAACGGCGGCGGTTTCTTTAACGTCAACTCGGCGCATCCGTTCGAGAACCCAACGGCGCTGACTAACTTGGTGCAGATGCTCAGCATCTTCCTGATTCCCGCCGCGCTGTGTTTCACCTTCGGTCAGCATCTGGGCGATCGCCGTCAAGGCCACATGCTGCTGTGGGCGATGACCATCATGTTCGTACTGGCGGTGATCACGGTGATGTGGGCGGAAGTGCGCGGCAATCCCCATTTCCTCGCGCTCGGTGCTGACAGCGCCAGCAACATGGAAGGCAAAGAGACGCGCTTCGGCATCCTCAATTCCAGCTTGTTTGCCGTCATCACCACGGCGGCGTCGTGTGGTGCGGTTAACGCCATGCATGACTCGTTCACCGCACTGGGCGGCATGGTGCCGATGTGGTTGATGCAGTTGGGCGAAGTGGTGTTCGGCGGCGTCGGCGCGGGCTTATACGGCATGCTGCTGTTTGTGCTGCTCGGCGTGTTTATCGCTGGCTTGATGATCGGTCGCACGCCGGAATACATGGGCAAAAAGATCGACGTGTGGGAAATGAAGATGACCGCGCTGGCGATTCTGGTGACGCCAACGCTGGTGCTGCTGGGCACGGCGCTGGCGATGATGACTGACGCCGGACGCGCGGGCATGGCCAATCCCGGCATTCACGGCTTTAGCGAAGTGCTGTACGCCGTGTCGTCGGCGGCGAATAACAACGGCAGCGCCTTTGCTGGTTTGAGCGCCAATACGCCGTTCTGGAACCTGCTGCTCGGCTTCTGCATGTTGGTGGGTCGCTTCGGCATCATCATTCCGGTGCTGGCGATTGCCGGTTCGCTGGCGGCGAAGAAAATTCAGCCGGTCGGCAACGGTACGCTGCCCACGCACGGTCCGCTGTTTATTGGGCTGCTGATTGGCACCGTGGTGTTGGTAGGTGCATTAACGTTCATCCCCGCGCTGGCACTTGGCCCGGTGGCGGAACATCTGCAACTTATTCAGGGATAACGGAATCATGAGTCGTCAACAATTGGCGCTGTTTGATGCGGCGCTAACCCGCGTTGCCATGCTGGATGCGCTGAAAAAACTCGATCCGCGCGTGCAGTTTCGCAACCCGGTGATGTTCCTGGTGTGGATCGGCAGCGTGCTGACATCGATCCTCGCGATCGGCATGGCCATCGGCACGTTAAACGGCAGCGCTGGCTTTACTGCGGGCGTCGCGATCTGGTTGTGGTTCACGGTGCTGTTCGCCAATTTCGCCGAAGCACTGGCAGAAGGACGCAGCAAGGCGCAGGCCAACAGCCTGAAAGGCATCAGTAAAACCAGCGATGCGAAAAAACTGGCGGAAGCACGTTACGGCGCTAGCTGGCATAACGTTGCCGCCGATACGCTGCGCAAAGGCGATGTGGTGCTGGTGGAAGCCGGTGACATTATTCCGTGCGATGGCGAAGTGCTGGAAGGTGGCGCGTCGGTGGATGAGAGCGCGATTACCGGCGAATCTGCGCCGGTGATTCGTGAATCGGGCGGCGATTTCTCCTCAGTTACCGGCGGTACCCGCATTCTTTCGGATTGGCTGGTGATTCAGTGCAGCGTCAATCCGGGTGAAACCTTCCTCGATCGCATGATCGCGATGGTGGAAGGGGCGAAACGTCGCAAAACGCCGAACGAAATCGCGCTGACCATTCTGCTGGTGTCGCTGACCATTGTGTTCCTGCTGGCAACCGCCACCCTGTGGCCGTTCTCGGCCTATGGCGGCACGCCAGTCAGCATCACGGTGCTGGTGGCCTTGCTGGTGTGCCTGATTCCCACCACCATCGGCGGCTTGTTATCAGCGATTGGCGTGGCGGGCATGAGCCGCATGTTGGGAGCCAATGTGATTGCCACCAGCGGCCGTGCGGTAGAAGCGGCGGGCGATGTCGATGTGTTGATGCTGGATAAAACCGGCACCATCACGCTGGGTAATCGCCAGGCAACGCAGTTCTTACCTGCGCCGGGCATCACTGAACAGCAACTGGCCGATGCGGCGCAGTTGGCTTCATTGGCCGATGAAACGCCTGAAGGACGCAGCATTGTGGTGCTGGCGAAGCAGAAATTTAACCTACGCGAACGCGATTTAAGCAGCATGGGCGCCAGCTTTATTCCGTTCTCAGCGCAAACGCGCATGAGCGGCGTCAACGTGCAGGATCGCCTGATCCGCAAAGGCGCGGTGGATGCGGTGCGTCGCCACATCGAAGCCAATCACGGCCGCTTCCCGGCAGAAGTGAATAGCGCCGTAGAAGAGGTGGCGCGCGCCGGTGGCACGCCGTTGGTGGTGTCAGAAGGTGCGCAGGTGCTTGGTGTGGTGGCGCTGAAAGATATCGTGAAAGGCGGCATTAAAGAGCGCTTTGCCGAACTGCGCAAAATGGGCATCAAAACCGTGATGATCACCGGCGATAACCCGTTAACCGCAGCGGCGATTGCAGCGGAAGCGGGCGTCGATGATTTTCTGTCGGAGGCCACGCCGGAAGCCAAATTGGCATTGATTCGCCAATATCAGGCCGAAGGGCGTTTAGTGGCGATGACCGGCGACGGCACCAACGATGCCCCCGCACTGGCGCAGGCCGATGTGGCGGTGGCGATGAACTCCGGTACTCAGGCGGCGAAAGAAGCCGGCAACATGGTCGATCTCGACTCGAACCCAACCAAGCTGCTGGAAGTGGTGCACATCGGCAAACAGATGCTGATGACACGCGGTTCGCTCACCACCTTTAGTATCGCCAACGACGTAGCGAAGTATTTCGCCATCATTCCCGCCGCGTTCGCCGCCACCTATCCGCAGCTCAACATGCTGAACGTGATGGCGCTGCATTCACCCAACTCGGCGATTCTGTCGGCGGTGATTTTCAACGCGCTGGTGATTGTGTTCCTGATTCCGCTGGCGCTGAAAGGCGTAAGTTACCGTCCGCTGAGTGCCGCTGCGCTGCTGCGCCGCAATCTGTGGATTTACGGTGCGGGCGGATTAGTGGTGCCGTTTATCGGTATTAAAGCCATCGACCTGCTGTTAACCCTGCTGGGTCTGGCGTAAGGAGAGAAAAATGAGTCAGTTACGTCCGGCTATTATATTGTTAATGGTACTTACGCTGCTTACCGGCGCGCTGTATCCGCTGCTCACCACCGGTTTGGCGCAATGGTGGTTTCCGTCGCAGGCCAACGGTTCGTTGATTGAGCAGGATGGCGCGGTGCGCGGTTCGGAGCAGATTGGGCAAGTATTCAATCAGGCGGGGCACTTTTGGGGGCGACCTTCCGCCACCGGTGATACGCCCTACAACGCGCTGGCCTCCAGCGGTAGCAACCTGGCGGGCAGCAATCCGGCGCTGGATAAAGCGGTGGCGGAACGGGTTGCCGCATTGCGCCAGGCAAATCCTCAGGCACCTGCTGCGGTGCCAGTGGAGTTGGTCACCGCGTCGGCGAGTGGGTTAGATCCCGATATATCGCCAGAAGCCGCGATGTGGCAAGCACCGCGCATCGCCGCCGCGCGTCATCTGTCGTTGCAGGAGGTGCAAGCGCTGATTGCCCGCCAAACCGAGCGCCCGTTGCTGCCGTTTATCGGTGAAGAAACCGTGAACGTGCTGCGTTTGAATCTGGCGTTAGATGATTTGCAGTAAACCCGTAGGGTCGCCATTGATGGTGACCTTCTCAATGGATGATTGATGAACGACGAAATCTCCCGCCCCGATCCTGACGCGCTGCTGCTCAATCAGCGCGACAGCCATCGCGGCAAACTCAAAATCTACTTCGGTGCCTGCGCGGGCGTGGGGAAAACCTTCGCCATGCTGCAAGAGGCGCAGCGGCTGCGTGCGCAAGGTCTCGACGTATTAGCCGGTGTGGTTGAAACCCACGATCGCCAGGAAACCGCCGCGCTGCTCAACGGTTTGGCGCTGTTGCCACGCCGCGCCACCGGGCGTTCACGTCATGCCGAATTTGATCTCGACGCCGCACTGGCGCGCCATCCGGCGGTGATTCTGATGGACGAACTGGCGCACACCAACGTGCAAGGTTCGCGCCATCCGAAACGCTGGCAGGACATTGAGGAGCTGCTGGAAGCGGGCATTGATGTCATCACCACGGTCAACGTGCAGCATCTGGAAAGCCTGAATGATGTGGTCGGCGGCGTGACCGGCATTCAGGTGCGCGAAACCGTGCCCGATCCGTTCTTCGACAGCGCCGATGAAGTGGTGCTGGTGGATTTGCCGCCGGACGATCTGCGTCAGCGGCTGAAAGAGGGCAAAGTCTACGTGGGCGACCGCGCCGAGCGCGCCATCGAAAACTTCTTCCGCAAAGGGAATCTGTTCGCGCTGCGTGAACTGGCTTTACGCCGCACCGCTGATCGCGTCGATGACCAGATGCGCGCCTGGCGCGATCAGCAAGGCCGAGACAAAGTGTGGCACACGCGGGATGCCATTCTGCTGTGCATTGGCGATGACACCGGCAGCGAAAAGCTGGTGCGCACCGCCGCGCGGCTGGCGGCTCGCCTCGGCAGCGAGTGGCATGCGGTGTATGTGGAAACGCCGCGCCTTAATCGTCTGCCGGAAGCGCGGCGTCGCGCGATTTTACGCACGCTGCAACTGGCGCAAGAATTAGGCGCAGAAACCGCGACGCTGTCCGATCCCGATGAAGCGCGCGCGGTGCTGCGTTACGCGCGCGAGCACAATCTCGGCAAAATCGTCACCGGACGCCAGCCGCAGCGGCGCTGGCGGCGCGACAGCTTTGCTCAGCGTCTCGGCGAGCTTGGCCCGGATCTCGATTTAATCGTGGTGGCGCTGGATGAACCGGTGCGCGATGCGCCGCATGCGCTCAGCGGCCAGCGCGCCAGCGCGGAAAAATGGCGGCTGCAACTGCGCGGCTGCATGATGGCGCTGCTGCTATGCATCGTGGTCACCTGCGTTGGGCAATCGCTGCTGATCGAATTTGATCCCGCCAACAGCGTGATGATTTATCTGCTGGCGGTGGTGCTGGTGGCGCTGCGTTATGGTCGCTGGCCGTCGGTGTTCGCCACGGTGATCAACATCCTCGCCTTCGACCTCTATTTCGTTGCGCCAACCGGCACCGTGGCGGTGTCGGATCTACAGTATCTGGTGACCTTTGCGGTGATGCTGGCGGTCGGCGTGATTGTCGGGAATCTAACCGCAGGCGTGCGCTATCAAGCCAAAGTGGCGCGTTATCGCGAGCAGCGCGCGCGCCATTTGTATGAGATGGCGAAAGCGCTCGGCAGCGACTTAACGCCGCAGGATATCGCCGCCACCAGCCAACGCATCATTGACGTCACGCTCCAGGCGCGCAGCTTGCTGCTGTTGCCAGACGAACACGGCGAACTGCAAACCCTTGGCGATACCGAGATTGGTACACCGCCGGATCTGGCGATCGCCAAATGGAGTTACAGCAAAGGCCAACCGGCGGGCGCGGGCACCGATACACTTCCCGCCGTGCCGTACCAGATTTTGCCGCTGAAAAGTGGCAATCACTGTCGCGGCTTGCTGGTGGTGGAGCCGGAGAATCTGCGCCAACTGATGATTCCTGAGCAGCAGCGTTTACTGGAAACTTTCACCGTGCTGATCGCCAACGCGCTGGAACGCATGGCGCTGTCGCACAGCGAAGCGGCGTCACGGCTGGCGGCAGAACGCGAGCAACTGCGCAATGCGCTGCTGTCGGCGCTATCACATGATCTGCGTACGCCGCTGACGGTGCTGTTTGGTCAGGCGGAAATGCTGATGCTTGATCTCGCCAGCGAACAATCGAAGTATGTCGGTCAGGCCAATCAAATTCGCGAACAAACGCTGAGCACCATCCGACTGGTGAGCAACATGCTGGATATGGCGCGCATTCAGTCTGGCGGGCTGAATCTGCGCGATGAATGGGTGGCGCTGGATGAAGTGATTGGCGGCGCGTTAAGTAGCATGGGACCATCGCTAAAAGGCCATGATTTTACGCTCGATTTACCGGACATGGTGCTGATCAAAGGCGACAGCGCGATGCTGGAACGGGTGTTTACTAATTTGATTGAGAACAGCCTGAAATATGCCGGTAACGCCGCGCAGCACGGCATTCGAGCCTGGCGCGCACAGGATCGGCTGGAGATTGCGGTGTGGGACAGCGGGCCGGGCATTGCGCCAGAAAATCTGACGCGCATTTTCGATAAGTTTGCGCGCGGCGATAAGGAGTCAGCGGTGCCGGGCGTTGGCTTGGGTTTGGCGATCGGCAAAACCATTATCGAATCGCACCGTGGACGCATTTGGGCAGAGAATCGGCCGGAAGGTGGCGCGGTGTTTCGTTTGTCTTTGCCGCTGCCAGCCGCGCCAGAAATTTCTGAAGATGGCCTGAAATAACTTCACATAAGTTCGGTTATACTCGGCCACTTGTCTGTTGATTAATGGGAACTTATGGAACGTTTTGTCGAAAATCTGATGTATTCAGCGCGCTGGCTGTTGGCCCCGGTTTACATGGGCTTGTCATTGGGGCTGTTGGCGCTGTCGATTAAATTTTTCCAGGAAATTTTTCACCTGCTGCCGCACGTGTTCAGCATCGCGGAGAACGATTTGATTCTGCTGCTGTTGTCGCTGGTGGATATGACGCTGGTCGGCGGTTTGCTGGTGATGGTGATGCTTTCGGGCTACGAGAATTTTGTCTCCAAGCTGGATATTGATGAGCACCGCGAGAAGCTGAGTTGGCTCGGCAAGATGGATTCCGGCTCGCTGAAGAACAAAGTGGCGGCCTCGATTGTAGCGATTTCTTCGATCCATCTGCTGCGTATTTTTATGGATGCGCGTAACGTCGAGAACGAGAAATTGATGTGGTACGTGATAATCCACCTGACGTTTGTGCTGTCGGCCTTTGTGATGGGCTGGCTGGATAATATGTCTAAGAATGATAAGAAAGCGGCAAATATGTGATGAATCCAGGTCACCCTAAATGGCGACCCTACAACACCATTCCCGTAGGGTCGCCATTTAGGGTGACCGCTTCATTTCTTTAACGACTCGCCGGCTGCGTTCCCGCCAATTGCGGCATCACTTCGCGGATCATGGCGAAAAACTGGCGTAAACGCGCCGGATAATAACTGGCCCACGGATAAGTCAGCCATACCGGCAGCGGCGGGGCTTGCCACTCGGGCACCAACTGAATCAAATCGCCGTTCGCCAAATCTTCCTGCACTACCCACGATGACACCACCGCGGCGCCCATCCCGGCGAGGGCGGCTTTGCGTATTGCGTACAAACTGTCGCTGGCGAGGCGTGGCGCAATCGCCAGATTCAACGGCTGGCCATCGCTGATGCGCTTGAGGGCAATTTCATTACGATAAAAACTGGTCAGCGCCAGCCATGGCAAATCGGTCAGCTGCGCAACGTCCTCAACCGGTGCATGCTTTGCCAGCAGCGAGGGCGCTGCCACCACAAAGCGCGGCACTTCGGCTAAGAGCACTGCCACAATCGACGGATCGCTCGGCGCGCCGACCTGAATCGCACAATCGACGTTCTCGCTGATGAAATCCGGCGTGCGGTCATTCAACATCCACTCTACGGTTAAACGTGGATAACGATGTAGGTAATCAATCAGCGGCTCAATCAGCTGATCCTGACCAAACGCATGCGGCGCACGCACCCGCAAGGTGCCAATGGGATCGTCGCTGGCACCGGTTAATTCATCTTCCAGCGCATGCCAGGTCGCCACCAATTGCAGCGCCTGCGCATAACAGCGTTCGCCGTCGTCAGTGAGTTTGAGCGCATGCGTGGTGCGCATAATCAATTTCAGGCCGAGCCGCTGCTCCAGCGCTTGCAGGCGGCGGCTAATGGTGGGCTGCGTGGTGCCAAGCTGCGATGCAGCGGCAGAAAGCGATCCACTTTCCACGATGCGGATAAAGGTCTGCATCAATTCGATGCGGTCAAGGCTGGAAGGAGTATTCATACGTACCACGCATAACAGTTCTGTGTTTGAGCAGTCTACCGCGTATGGCGGAGACGCGCTTTAATAAGCGCACTTTCACGGGGGAAAACCATTATGTCAGCCATTTCGTCTTCAGCCGTCACGGCGGAAAAACTGCCCGCGCCGCTGGTGTTTACGCTCGCGGCCGGTGCAGGACTGAGCGTTGCATCGATTTACTACAGCCAACCGATGCTGGATATCATCAGCAAACAATTTAACGTCGGTGTCGGCAGCGTGGGCATGGTGCCGATGCTGACGCAGGCCGGTTACGCGCTCGGCATTTTGTTGCTGGCACCGCTCGGCGACCGGCACGATCGTCGCACCATCATTCTGATTAAAGGCTTGCTGCTGGTTGCTGCACTGCTGTTATGTGGTTTTTCCGGCGGCTTGAACGCGCTGTTGATCGCCAGCTTTGTGACCGGTTTAACCGCCACCGTGGCGCAGGATATCGTGCCTGCTTCAGCGGCATTAGCGCCAGAGCGCAGTCGCGGTAAAACCGTCGGCACGGTGATGACCGGCTTGCTGGTGGGCATTCTGCTGTCGCGCGTGGTGAGCGGCGTGGTGGCGGAGTATTTTGGCTGGCGCACCATGTATATGGTGGCGGCGGTGGCGGTATTGCTGATTAGTCTGGCGTTGTGGCGCGTGTTGCCGCGCTTTACGCCGGGCACCTCGGTGAGCTACCCGCGTTTGCTGCTGTCGCTGGCGCATCTGTGGCAGCACCATCAAACGCTGCGTCGTGCGGCATTGGCGCAAGGCTTGTTGTCGGTGGGCTTCAGTGCCTTTTGGTCAACGCTGGCATTAATGTTGAGCCAACGTTTTCACCTCGATAGCGCCGTCGCCGGTGCCTTCGGTCTGGCGGGCGCAGCCGGTGCGCTAGCCGCGCCGTTAGCCGGTAGCATCGCCGACCGCATCGGCCCGGCGCGTGTCACGCAATACGGCGCAACGTTGGTGATGGTGTCGTTTGCGCTGATGTTCCTGCTGCCGTTGTTGCCGGTTCCCGCGCAGATCGGTTTGATTATCCTCAGCACCATTGGTTTTGATTTAGGCGTGCAAGCGACGCTGGTGGCGCATCAAACCCTGGTTTACAGCCTGGCGCCGGAAGCGCGTAGCCGTTTGAATGCCTTGATGTTTACCGTGGTGTTTATCGGCATGGCGACCGGTGCGGCGCTCGGCAGTTTGGCGCTGGCGCATTGGGGCTGGACCGGCGTGGTGGCACTCTCGACGCTGGCCGCAGCGCTGGCACTGATGATTCGCCTTGCCAGTCGCCATCTGCAAAACTGATCGCTTTTCGTGTGCCAGGCTTAAGGGAGATTGTTTTTAAAAAACGGAGCGTTATGAACTTCCTGGCCTGGACCGCTGCCACCGGCGGTCTACTACTCCTTATGTCGCTGGCTTCCGGTTGGATTCACCGCGGGCCAGTGACCTCATTTGGTCTCTACCTGTTCGCGGGCATCTTGTGCGGCCCGTGGATGTTCAACTTGTTGCAGGTCGATATTATCGGCCACGCCAATCTTGCCGCTCACCTCACCGAAATCGCCATGGCTGCCTCGCTGTTCATCACTGGACTGAAGCTTCGTTTGCCGCTTAAAGCGCATGCGTGGCGTATTGGTGTGCGGCTGGCGTTTCCCGCCATGTTGCTTACCGTTGGCGGCATGACGCTGCTGGTGCACTGGATTACCGGCTTTGATTGGGCGCTGTCGCTGGCGTTTGGTGCGATTGTCGCGCCGACCGATCCGGTGCTCGCCAGCCTGATTTCAGTCAATGACGCGCGCGATGATGATGCGCTGCGTGTGGCGCTCTCCAGCGAAGCGGGCATGAATGATGGTTCGGCGTTGCCGCTGTTGATGCTGGCGTTACTGCTGTTGCAGCCTGGCGCGTTAAGCGGTGCGGCGTTGGGTGAGTGGCTGGCGAAAGATGCGGTGTGGGCGATTGGCGGCGGATTGGGCATCGGTTACGCCTTAGGTTGGTTGATTGGTCAACTCGCGACGCACTTGCGCACCGCGCATCATGACGTGGCCCCCAACGATCTGTTTGCGCTGTCATTGATTGCGCTGAGCTACGCAGCGGCACAATCGGTGGATGCTTCCGGCTTCCTCGCGACTTTTGCGGCGGGCGTGGGATTGCGCCGCGCCGAATTGCGCGTGGTGAAACGCTATCCGCAAGATGAGATATCCGAAGAAGAACGTTACTTGCCCGCAGAAGCGCGCGTGAATACCGGCCAACGTCTGGCGCAGGGCAGCAGCGGCATGGTGAAATCGGTGGGCTTGGTGATCGGCGATGCGCTGTCGTTTGGTGATACTATCGAGCGCTTGCTGGCGGCGGGCATGATGGTGGTGTTGGGCATCACGCTGGCGCAGCACTGGAACCTTACCGGCATTGGCCTGGCGCTATTATTGTTTGTGGTGGTGCGCCCGCTGGCGGTGTGGATCACCACCTGGCGCTGCGATATTCCGCTGATGCGGCGCTTATTGATTGGTTGGTTAGGTATTCGCGGCATCGGCAGTATCAATTATATTGCCTATGCGTGGGTGCACGGCATGCGTGGCCCGCAGGCGGAACAGATGGTGGATATGGCGTTGACGTTGGTGGTGTGCAGCATTGTGTTGCACGGCGTGACGGTGACGCCGTTGTTAAATTGGCGCGCTGCGCGTCAGGCCGCGCGCAATAAGAACTGACTTATTGGAATTTATTGGAGCCTATTATGAAAGCGTTATTACTCGCCCTCGTTGGGCTGTCTCTCTCAGCCGCTGCGCTTGCCGCTGATGGCGATAATAATCAGGAAGAGAATGTTTACGCCAGCCAGTTGTGTCATTTGGTGAGCACGGAAAAGAAGACCAGCGATTTGGATACTTACACCGAGAAGATGAAGTCGCAACTCGCGGCCAGCCAGTCTTCGTCGGCGGTTGAGAAGCCTGAATTTAATGAAGAAATCGCGCAGGAAGTAATTAGCGCGTGGCTGGAATTGGGCGAGGATGAGCGCCATAAACTGCGTCACGATCAGTCGCAATGCGAACAAACCGTGATGACACAATTTCAACAGCAGGATTAGTTCTATTTATCGAAAGAATACGCGCCTTTTTAGGCGCGTTTTTTTATGGATTTTTTGTACGATTTGCGTACATAATCGCCAGCGTTGAAATCAGACATGCGTCACATAATGAGATTCAGCTGTAAAAGCTGACACCTTTTTCAATATTGGCTACTGGGCAAGATGATTACACGGCGTCACTTTTTACTGGCTGGCGGAGCAACCGTCCTCGCAATGACCACGGGCAAATTGTTTGCGCGTGATGACATTATCCCATTGTGGCCGGATGATCCTCCGGGCGGCGGCGGCCCTTCAGGTTTACTGAAAGTCGATACACACGGCTCGTGGACCAATATTGTCTCGCCAGCGATCCAGCGCTTTCGTCCGGAAAATCCCAACGGTGAAGCGGTGATTGTGGCGGCAGGTGGCGGTTATCGCTTTATCGGCATGGGCCGCGAAGCCTGGCCGGTGGCGCGTTGGTTGAACGGCAGCGGCTACACCGTGTATGTGCTGAGTTATCGTTTACCGGGCGAGAAATGGCAGGCGGGCAATCTGGCGCCGTTGCAGGATGCGCAGCGCGCGATTCGTTTGGTGCGTTCGATGGAGCGCAAAGTGCATTTGCTCGGCTTCTCCGCCGGTGGACATCTGCTCGGCATGGCGGCGGCGCGACCGACGTTCGATTCCTATCCGGCACAAGATCCGCTTGATCAGATCGTGCCGAAAGCCGATAGCGTCGGCCTGATTTATCCGGTAATCACTCTTGAAGCACCGTATCAAAACACTAAAACCCATTTGATGATGGTGGGCGATCACGCCACGCCGACGCAGGAAGCTAACTGGTCGGTGCAAAACTACGTGACCCACGAATATCCGCCGACCTTCCTCGCGCAGGCGGAAGACGATCACACCTCCAATCCGCACAACACCGAAATGATGCGCGATGCTTGTCGCCGTATGCGCGTGCCGGTTGAACTGATTGAGCTGAGCAGCGGCGGGCACGGATTTGGTTTGGGTAAAGCCGGTACGCCGTCCGCGTTGTGGGATCAGGCGTACGCGCGTTGGTTGGATCATTTAGGATAGATTCACATCGCGCATCATCCGTAGCGGCGCAATTTATTGCGCAATATCCGGATGGGCTTGGTGCTGCCATTTATGTGCGCGATGAATCGCGCCGCTACGGTATGCGCGGCGTTTGGCGATTACGTCAAATTAAAATGCGCATCCGGCTGTAACGGTTCCGGCAACGACAGATCGCCATTCATCGCTTTCAACTCACGTTCAATATTCACGCACAATGCATCCAGCGGCAGATTATTCGGCGCGCTGCCAAACGGATGTTCCAGCTCCTCGGCCAACGATTCCAGCGACAAAAAGGTGTAGGAAATAAACATCGACACCAGCGGCGTCATCAGGTGCAAATCTGCCACCAGCGCAAACGGCAACAAGGTACAGAACAGATAAACCGTGCGATGCAGAATCAGGCTATAGGCAAACGGAATCGGCGTACTGGCAATGCGATCGCAACCGCCCAAAATCCCCGACAGCTGATTGAGATTTTCATCCACGCTGTGCCAGACCATATCCGATATCAATCCACTATCGCGGCGCTGCGCCAGCCATGCGTTCAAGCACAATAAAATCTGCGACGTCGGCATCGGCTTATCAAGCACCGCATGATGCCAGTTGGCGGGTAACAAGCGCTGCAAATCGGCTTGTTCATCCGTCTTACGCAAGCGATGTTTCAGGCTCCAGCAGAACGCCAGCAGCAATCTGCTAAATTCTCGCTGTTGTTCTTCACTCACGCCGCGAATGCTTTTGATCTGCCGCAGCAGCGAGCGCTGGGTGATGTGCAAGCTGCCCCACAACGTCCGTGCTTCGATGAATCGCGCATAGCTGGCGTTGTTGCGAAAGCCGAGGAAGATGGCGATCGACACCCCAATCAAACTGAACGGTGCGGTGGTGAGATGAATGCCGAAGGTGGAATACCAGGGAAAGCCGAAGACGGCGATCAGTGACATGAGCAGGTTGAGCGACAGGCGGAACACGATGTTACTGAGCACCGATCCATGCCAGTCAAACAACCGGATAAACCAGTGTTGATGAGGACGTACGATCATTTTTGCAGGTGGTTTTTTAGATTTTGTGGCGACAGGTTACGCCGGTACATACGGCGGGATCAACGCCATTTCTTAGGCGTTTTAAGGTGAATATTGCCATCAATATGCGTTTTAAACGTTGTAAATCAATCTTCTATCAATGCTTTGAACAAGTTGTAAAATTCTTTGCGTTATCTCTTAACATCCACTTTCTCTAAAGTTCATTCCAGCAGCACAACACACAAATTTAAAACCACTTTAGAGGAATAGATGATGTCTAAATTCGACCTGCTTGACCCACAGAACTCCACGCTGATCTTTATCGACCACCAGCCGCAGATGTCTTTTGGTGTGGCGAATATTGATCGCCAGCAGCTCAAAAATAACACCGTCGCCCTGGCGAAAGCGGGCAAAATTTTCGACGTGCCGGTGATTTATACCTCGGTGGAAACTGAAAGCTTTAGTGGTTACATCTGGCCGGAACTGCTGGCGGTGCATCCGGATGTGGCGCCGATTGAGCGCACCTCAATGAACTCGTGGGAAGACGCGAAATTCGTTGAAGCGGTTGAGAAAACCGGCCGTAAGAAGCTGATTATCTCCGCGTTGTGGACCGAAGTGTGCCTGACTTTCCCGGCGTTGATGGCGATGAAAGAGGGCTACGAAGTGTACGTGGTCACTGATACGTCGGGCGGCACCAGCGTCGATGCGCATGAACGTTCAGTGCAGCGCATGGTGCAGGCCGGTGCGATTCCGGTCACCTGGCAGCAAGTGCTGCTCGAGTACCAACGCGATTGGGCACGCAAAGAGACTTACGATGCGGTGATGGATTTGGTACGCGAACACAGCGGTGCTTATGGCATGGGCGTCGATTACGCTTACACGCTGGTGCATAAAGCGCCACAGCGTAAGGCCTGATTCACTCAGGGCGCGGCAGGCTGGTTTTCAAGGCTTCGATAAACAGCCGCAGCGCCACTGATTGATGGCGATTAGGTGGGAACCACAACGCAATCCCCGCCGATTGCACCCGCCAATCGGCCAGCAATTCTACCAGCTGGCCGCTGCTCAATGCCTGCTCAACATACAGCGACGGCACATAAGCAATGCCTAAACCGGCGCTCGCCGCTTGCGCCATCAGCGCGTTGTTATCCAAGGTGATGATGCCCGGCACGTCAATTTCATAGCTTTGCGCTGCCTGCGCATATTCCCACTGATAACGTTTGCCGCTGGGTAAACGATGGCGAATGCACTGCTGTTGCAATAAATCGTGCGGATGGTTCACCGCTGGATGTTGCGCCAGATAAGTGGGCGATGCCACGGTGACAAAAGTCAGCGGGCCGCCTAATGCAATCGCCACCATATCCTGCGGCACGTCTTCAATCAGCCGAATGCCAGCATCAAACCCGGCGGCGGTGATATCCACCAACGCACCTTGCGCAGCGAAATCGAGTTGAATATCCGGATAGCGCGCGCTGAATTCCGCCACCACCTTATCCAGCAACACACCAATCACCACATCGCTGGCGCTGATACGCAGCGTGCCGTAATGCTGATGGCGGCTGGCGGAGATGTCTTGCAGCACATCATCCATCTGATTGAGCAAGGGCGACAGCCGATCCAGCAGCTGCTGCCCGGCCTCGGTCAGCGACACGCTACGTGTGGTGCGCTGGAACAGCTGCACGCCGAGATTGTGCTCCAGCGTTTTGACTAAATGACTCAGCGATGAACGCTTTAAGCCAAGCAGTTCAGCGGCGCGACGAAAGCTGCGCTGCTCGCCGAGCGTTTTGATGGCTTGCAGTTCGTGCCAGGAAGGGCGTTTCATTGGTGGCTTTTCCTCACCAGGTCATACGTGATTGCGTAGATTATCACCACCAGTGAAGCGATCTACCATCAGGTTTTCAACATGAGGAACTTAAGATGAAAACCTGGTTAATTACCGGAGCCAGCAGCGGGCTGGGCCGTTTGATGAGTGAACGTTTACTGGCGCGCGGCGATCGCGTGGTGGCGACAGTGCGCCGTGAACAAGCGATGACCGATTTGCAGCAGATTTATGGCGAGCAGTTGCAGGTCATCATGTTGGATCTGGCGCAAACCGCCAGTATCGCGCCGACCATTGCGCAAGCCTTTGCCACGGTTGATCGCATTGATGTGGTGGTGAGCAATGCCGCGTATGGCTTATTTGGCGCGGCGGAAGAGTTGAGCGATGTGCAGATTGATCGCCAGATCGCCACCAATCTGACCGGTTCGATTCAGTTGATTCGTGCGGTGATTCCGTTGCTGCGTCAGCAGGGTGGCGGACGCATCGCCCAGATTTCTTCGGAAGGCGGGCAGGTAGCGTATCCCAACTTTAGTCTCTACCACGCCAGCAAATGGGGCATTGAAGGCTTTGTCGAAGCGGTGCGTCAGGAAGTCGCCAGTTTTGGCATTGATTTCCTGTTAATTGAGCCAGGCCCAACCGCCACCAATTTCGGCGCGAGTTTGGATGTGGCGACGGCGCTGGATGTATATCAGGACAATGCCGCAGGCCAGTTGCGTCGCGCGATTTTATCCGGCGATTTCACCATTGCCGGCGATGCAGGGAAGTGCGTGACGGCGATGATTGCTACGCTGGATCAAGCCGCGATGCCGCTGCGTCTGGCGCTGGGCAGCACCGCGTATAATCATATTGAAACCGCGCTGGAGCAACGTTTGGCGGAGTTGCGGGCACAGCGCGATGTGGCGTTTGGCGCGGATAAATAATTTCACACCGCACAGACCGTAGCGGCGCAATTTATTGCGCATTGCCGGGATGGGCTTGGTGCCTCATTCCATGAAGGTCAACACAACGCGATAAATCGCGCCGCTACAAATAGTGCAAACGGTTAGCGCTAATACAACAAACTGTGAACCGCAGCGCGCAGCCCGATGCCAACTAAAATGCCGGGCACGGCAAAGCGGAACAGGCGCGGGAAGCGACTCGACAAGCCGAGGTAAATGCCAATGCCAGGCAGGTCGAAGGTCTGGATCAGCAATCCCGCCGACGCATTGATGTTGTGCGCGCTGTACAAACCTTTCTCCACCAATCCTGCCACCACGCCGTAATAGGCGGTGCCGCCCGCCAGGCATTTGGTCAGTGCCGGGAGGATGTAGACTTCGGAGATGTTGAGTTTATCCAGCAGCGGTGAAACCAGGCGCGTTAACATTTCAATACCGCCTGCTTCTTTTAGGATGCCAACCACCGACAGCGAGATGATTAGCATCGGCAGCGAACCCATCGCCAAACGAATCGCATCGGAACCGGCGCTATTAATAATACCAATCAGCCCCATTTTGCTTTCGTTGGTGGTGACGGCTTCATCTTCGTTGAGCAACGCTTTGTCGGAGAGTTTGCGGCCAAACAGATGGTAAGTTGCTGCCGCCGCTATCACACCGCCGCATACGGAAATAATCAGCGCGGTACTCCAATGTAATCCCGCCGGAATCAGCGGATAAAAGGTGCTCGCCTGGCCCATGGCAAACAGCATCGCCAGCGTCGCTGCCATATGCCGATCGGAGGTGCCACGCTTTTCCATGATTGCTAGCGCCGCCAGCGGGGCGGCGAAACTGACGAAATTAAGCTGAATCATGGCGAAAAATGCCAATCCAGTAATCCCAAATGGTTTTAATAACGGTGTGGTATGCCGAACCACAAAATCTAATACGCCTTTCACTTCCAAATATTTCATGATGAATAACATCACTACCATAATTGGAATTAACGTATACAACGCAACATCTACCGATGATTTCCCTGCGGACATAATAATGTTGATGATATTCATGCCCGCTTGCGACCTCTGTTCACACTGTTCTCCCCGAAAAAATTGTTTTACACAAGAATTACATCGCGCACCGCTCTGTAGCGGCGCGATTTATCGCGTTATTTTGACCTTATCTTATGCAGCAACATCGCCCATCCAGGCATTGCGCAATAAATTGCGCCGCTACGGTAGGTGCGGAAATTGATATTTTTCATGACAAGTAACCTGGACCCACTGCCAGCAAAGAAATAAATCTTATCCTGTGCGCGAATTATTGAGTAGTGAAGAAAGCGGGATATAAATTGCAGACATAAAAAAACCAGCCAGATAAATAAATGGCTGGTTTTTAATTTCCATTAGGAAATATTAACGCATGGTGACGAACTCTTCCGCAGCGGTGGGGTGAATCGCCACGGTATTATCAAAGTCTTTTTTGGTCGCACCCATTTTCAGCGCGACCGCAAAGCCTTGCAGCATCTCGTCCATGCCGTTGCCGATGCCGTGAATGCCGACAATCTTCTCTTCCGGTCCAACACACACCAGCTTCATGCGGCACGGCTGGCGATGTTGTGTCACGGCGGTGTACATCGCTGTGAAGGAGGATTTGTAGACCTTCACCTGATCGTCGCCATACTGCTCGCGTGCCTGCGGTTCGGTGAGGCCAACGGTGCCAATCGGCGGATGGCTGAACACCACGGTGGGCACGTTGCTGTAATCCAGATGCTCGTCGGGTTTGTTGTTAAACAGACGCTCGGAGAGACGACGACCTGCCGCCACGGCAACCGGCGTTAATTCTACCGCGCCAGTATTATCGCCGACCGCGTAAATGCCTTTGACGTTGGTGTTCTGGAACTTATCGACCTTGATATAACCTTTGTCGTTCAACGCCACGCCGCTGGCCGCCAGATTGAGATTGTCGGTCGCCGGTTCACGGCCAATCGCCCACACCAGGCAATCCACGGTTTGCTCGTGACCACTTTCCAGTTGCAGCGTCAAACTGCCGTCGGCGTTTTTAATCACGGCTTTTGGAATCGATTCGGTATGCAGCGTTGGACCTTCTGCCTGCATCACTTCCACTAACGTTTCGACGATCAGCGGATCGAAGCTGCGCAACGGCGCATGTTTACGCACAAACAGGTGCGTTTCCGCGCCCAGCGCATTGACCACGCCCGCCAGCTCAACCGCGATATAACCCGCGCCAACCACCGCCACACGTTTTGGCAGCGCATCCAGCTCGAAGAAACCGTCGGAGTCGATGCCGTATTCTGCGCCCGGTACCTTTGGATGGCTTGGACGGCCGCCGGTGGCGATCAGGATGTGATCGGCGGTGATGGTTTCACCGTTCACTTCCACGGTGTTGGCATCAACAAAACGTGCGAAGCCTTTGATCACATCAACCTTGTTCTTGCCCAGCACGTTGTCGTACGAGGTGTGAATACGGTCGATGTAAGCGCTGCGGTTTTTCACCAGAATCGACCAATCAAAACGGTTTACCGTGGTGTCGAAGCCATAATCCGGGCCATAAAGATGAATCGCTTCGGCGATTTGTGCCGCATGCCACATCACCTTTTTCGGTACGCAGCCAACGTTGACGCAGGTGCCGCCCAGCTCTTTGGCTTCAATTAACGCGCACTTCTGACCGTGCATCGCCGCACGGTTAATCGAGGCGATTCCGCCGCTGCCGCCGCCGATGGCGAGGTAGTCATAATGTCTGGTCATCCGTTATGTTCCATCTGTGGGAGGAAAATTGGCATAGAGTTTAACGCTAGCAGCGCGAGGCACGCAAAGATTGCGCCTATGTTTATGATAGGGTCAAATTCAGGTTCCGTTTACAGGGATGAATATTATGCATCTGACTTTTCTTGGCACCGGCGGCGGTGCGCCCAGCCTGCAACGCAACGTTACCGCCATTGCGTTCACGCGATCGAAACGCGGCGAAACCTGGCTGTTCGATTGCGGCGAAGCGACGCAACACCAATACATGCGTTCGGCGCTCAAACCGAGCAAGCTGGAGAAAATCTTCATCACCCATCTGCACGGCGACCACATCTTTGGGCTGCCAGGATTACTCACCAGCCGCTCAATGGCCGGTTTGCTGGAGCCGCTGACGGTGTTTGGCCCCAAAGGCATTCGCCAGTTTATCGAAACCGCGCTGAGTTTGAGCGGCTCGTACACCAGCTATCCGCTGGAGATTGTTGAGATTGAAGCCGGTTTGGTGCTGGATGACGGCGAATTCCGCGTCACAGCGTGGCCGCTGAATCACATGATCGAGTGTTACGGCTATCGCATTGAGCAGCATGACAAACCGGGCTTCCTTGATGCGCCGCGTTTGAAAGCTGAAGGTGTGCCGCGTGGTCCGTGGTATCAGGATTTGAAAGCCGGCAAACGCGTGCGGCTCGAGGATGGTCGTGAAATTAATGGCGCGGATTATCTCGGCCCGGCCACCAAAGGCAAAGTGCTGGCGATTTTTGGCGATACCGCGCCAACCGAGGTAGCGCTGCAACTGGCGGCCAATGCCGATGTGATGGTGCACGAAACCACGCTGGAAGCGGCGCTGGTGGAGAAAGCCAATGGACGCGGTCATTCAACCACGATTCAGGCGGCCGAAGTGGCCAAAAAGTCAGGCGCGAAACGCATGATTGCCACGCATTTCAGCTCGCGTTATGTGTCGCACGATCGGGAAAGATTGCTGGCAGAGTGCCAGTCGGTGTTTGCGGCAACCGAACTGGCACATGATTTTGCGGTGTTCGAAATTTAGTGCTGCAGCGCCGGATAGGTGAAGAACAGCAGATGCGTCATGTTGAACAGGAAATGCATGCCGGTGGCGACCCACAAGCGGCCGCTCCACTGCCACGTCAACCCGTAAATCAATCCGGCCAAGGTGGCGAACACCATCAGCATTGGACCGCCGGGAAAATGCGACACGCCAAACAGTAACGATGTCAGCAGCAGCGCCGCCACAACGCCGCCTTTCTGGCGCAGGCGCTGTTGCAGATAACCCCGAAAGAACGCTTCTTCCGCCAGCGACACAAAGAACAGATTCGCCAGCATAAAACTGCCCAGCCATTCTGGCCAGTGCAGCTCAACCGCCAAACCGCCCAATTGCACCGCGATATATAGCAGCAGCGGAATCGCCGCCAGCAAGGCTAACCACAGAATTTTGTAACGCGGTGGTGCGGCGGGAGTGCGGAACAACGTCGGTAAGCAGATGAGCAACACAAACGGAATCAGCGCTTTATCGAAATTGTACGAGAAGCTAAACGGCGTGCTGAGCGGCCCGGCTTGTACATCTTGCACCTGACGCGGATTGTTGAAGCCGGGGAAGAAGTGCAGGAACAGGCCGATAGCGATGGCGACCAGTGCCACTTCGGTGATGATCTGCATCCAGCGTGCTGGATTTTCGACGCGAACCCAGGCGATCACGGCGATCACGCCCAGCAGCGTCATCGCTGGCCAGTTCACCACATCCTCAAATAAACCGAGAATGGTGGCGAGCGTAAGCAGTAAAACGGAGAGACGTTTGGCCGGCGACAGCGCAGTCAGCGCGCCAGCCAGAATGATCCACATGATAATTGTCCTATTTGGCTGGCAGCGCGCAGAGCGAACTTATTCTGGCACGATCTGGGTAACGCTGAAGTGACCGGTTCCGGCTGGCACCAGCTTTTTATGCAGCCACGGCAGCAACTCTTCCATCTGCGCTTTCAGTTTCCACGGCGGGTTAATCACGATCATGCCGGAAGCTGTCATGCCGCGCTGATCGCTGTCTGGACGCACCGCCAGCTCAATTTGCAGAATATTGCGGATGTTGGTGGCTTGCAGATCTTTGATCATATGCTTGATCTGCTGGCGCATCACCACCGGATACCACAGCGCGAATACGCCGGTACCAAAACGTTTGTGACCTTCTTTGATGCCTTTCACCACATCCTGATAATCGCTTTTCATCTCATACGGCGGATCGATCAGAATCAGGCCACGACGGCTCAGCGGCGGCAACTTCGCCTTCAATTGCTGGTAGCCATCACCACGCGACACGCGTGCGCGATCGTCTTTGCTGAACTCGGTGCGCAGCAGCGGGTAATCGCTGGAGTGCAACTCGGTCATTTCCATCTTGTCGTCTTCACGCAGCAGGAAACGCGCGATCAGCGGCGAGCCAGGATAATACTTCAGCGTGCCATGCGGATTGAGGTTACGCACCGCCGAGAGATACGGCTTGAGCAGTTCTGGCACGTCCGGCTGCTGCCAAATGCGGCCGATGCCTTCCAGATATTCTCCGGTACGCTCGGCGTGCTCACCGCTCAGCAGATAACGTCCAGCACCGGCGTGCGTATCCAGATAAAGGAAAGGTTTTTCCTTCTCCATCAAAGCGGTGAGGATCAGGCTTTCAACGGTGTGTTTGAGCACGTCGGCATGGTTGCCGGCATGAAAACTGTGGCGATAACTCAGCATAAAGAAAGGGGGTCCGCGGTTGGATCAAAGGAGATAAAACTGTGTATGTGGCGCGATTATAGCCGCGTCGGCTAAAAATTGCTGACGTTTTGGCGTAGCGAGTTAAGTTTCGCGTCTTTTCGTCGCTTTAGCGGGTTGCGACTTGTCTGGTTATCAGCGAATATTTCCGCGGCAGAATTCTTTTCTCGGATTACATCCGCAGATTAAGTAAGTTAGTCTTCGCTAAACCAAGCGGTCTCAAGCTCAATGCCAGGAGATTCTGGCAGGAAACTTTCCGGTTAAGACCGTATAATTTTTTTGCTTAAAGCATCTCTATTAACTCCTGGTGAAAATAATGAAAAAAATGACTGGTATCGCGGTGGCAAGCCTGTTGGTACTGAGTGGGTGCGCGAAACAACAACCTGTTCATAGCCTCGTCACTGAGCAAGCCCCTGAGCCACAGCCTGTGGCGCAGCAAGCGCCGGAGCAACAAAGCTCACCGTTTGTGGCTTCAGCGCCTGAGCAATCGTCTTCATCTTCATTTGGTGAAGATCGTGCCAGCAATATTCAGCAATGTCGTAAAGAGCTGGATGCGATGCGTTTGTATAGTCAGGCATCATTCGATAGCTATCAGGCTGAATTCCAAAAAATTGGCGCGCAAACCAATAAATATCTGCAAGTTAAAGATTCAATTGGTGCGGATATTAATGATTTGGTGATGCCGCGTTATCAGTTCCAGATTCGCGAACTGTGCTTCCGCATTAAAACTCGCCTTTCTCAGCTGATTATTCGTCAAGCCGGTTAACACGCGTAGTACCAATTAAAAGTATTAACAGCGCAATTAACTTGCGCTGTGGTTGGGCTTCATCTTTATCTTAATGATGACGATGGAGCCTTGTGTTTTCTTGATGCCGCACCGGGAGGCTAAGATGACATTACGTTGTCTGCCACGGATTCTTTTTATCACTGTAGCGCTAATGCCGGTTTTGGCACAGGCGGCATCTGACGATGCGATGCTGCGCGCATTCGGTGAGGCATCGAGCGCCAAACCTTTTATTCCCGCGGAAGTGGCTAAACCTCAACCTGCCAAAAAATCTGCCGAACAAGCTGAACTTGAACGCTTGCGCGCACGCGTCAAACAGTTAGAAAAACACCAGGCCGAGGCAAATCGTGGTTCGTCGCAGGAATCGCTGAAACAGAGCAAGAAAAAGCTAACGGCTTTAGAAGCAGAGAATCATCAGCAAACGCAGCGCCTGAATAAAATGGCGCAAGAGCTGAAAGCCGCTCAGCAAAAAGTAAAAGATGTCGTGGCGGTGCAGCCTGCCGATCATGATGAGCAACTCACGGCACTGCAAGCAGAAAAAAAACGGCTGGAACAAGAAGTCGGCCAGCTAACGCAGGCGTTGCAAGCGGCTGAGCAGCAAAATCAAAAGTTGAGCGAGTCGCAAAAGACAGCTGATTTACTGCAAGCGCAACAAAGTGAAAGCGATAAAAAACTGGCATCGCTGAACGCAGAAAAACAGCAACAAGCACAAAACGCAGCGCAACTCAGTGAACAGTTGAGTCAGGCGCAGGAAGCGGTTAAACGCAATGAAGAGAAGCTGAAACTCCAGCACGCGGCAGATTCTGAAAAGTTAAATCAGCAATTGCGTGATGCGCATGATGCGGCCAAACGCCGTGAGGAAGCTTTAAAACTCAAGCAGATGCAAAATATTTCTGCGTTGACCAATGAGTTGAATCAGGCAAAAAAGCAGCCAGCCAGCATGACGCCGCTGGCATCCCCGAAAACTGATGCTGAACGTGATGGCTATACGCTAGGCCAATCGATCGCCACTAATGCGGTGGTGCAGTTGCAGATGGTGAAAGATGTGGGCCTCAACATTAGCCTGGATCAGTTAATCGCCGGAATGACAACCCAATTGAAAACCGGCACTTCTGCTATCGACAGTGAAGAGATGTCGCAGCGCTACGCGAAGATGCAGGCCTCGATGAACCAAGGCATGGGCAAGCTGATCGAGCAAGGCTATGCGCAACTGGATAAGCAGGTTGAGAAACGTAAAACGTTGCGCGCTGAAAACGGTATGCGCTGGTTTGCGGTCAAGCCGGTGAAAGCCAGGCTGATTCCGGATCAACAAGTGGAAGTCAGCGTGAAAATCAGCACGCTGGGCGGCAAAGTGATCAACGATTTTGCCGATGACAAAGTGCCGTTTGATGACAATCTGCCGCCGCTGCTGCACGATGGCATGTCGCTCACCGGAAAAGGTGGCGCGATTGAAGGCTGGGCGCTGGCGAAAGATATTGTCGAGCGCGAGCCGCTGCCACCGTGGGTGGCACCTTATGATGTGATTCATTATCAGTTGGCGGTTAAGTAATCTTTCCACATTAAGCTTCAATCCCACTTCACGCACCATCCGTAGCAGCGCGATTCATCGCGCTCTTTTGCATTTATTCACCCTGAACATCTTGCCCCTCTCCGGCATTGCGCAATAAATTGCGCCGCTACGGAATGTGTGAGCATTGATTTTCATGCCTTCAAGCCGCATGTTAGTAAAATTGCGTCGCGCGAAAGCTCGCGCCCCATCCATAAAGAAAGGACTGCGCTTATGACCAATCCGTTACTCACGCCTTTTTCGCTTCCGCCGTTTTCTTCCATCAAACCAGAACACGTGGTGCCAGCGGTTACTGAAGCGCTGAACGATTGCCGCGCGGCAGTTGAACAGGCGGTGGCGCAAGGCGCGCCTTACACATGGGAAAATCTGGTGCAGCCGTTGGCCGAAGTGGACGATCGTTTAGGCCGTCTGTTCTCACCGGTTAGCCATCTCAATTCCGTGAAAAACAGCCCTGAACTGCGTGAAGCTTACGAGCAAACGCTGCCGCTGCTGTCCGAATACAGCACCTGGGTGGGCCAGCACGAAGGGTTGTATCAGGCTTATCGCAATCTGAAACAGGGCGACAGCTACGCCAAACTGGATACCGCGCAGAAGAAAGCGGTGGATAACAGCCTGCGCGATTTCGAGTTGTCCGGTATCGGCCTCGATAAAGAGAAGCAGAAGCGTTATGGCGAAATCGCCGCGCGCTTGTCTGAACTCGGTTCGACCTACAGCAACAACGTGCTCGACGCCACCATGGGCTGGAGCAAGCTAATCACCGATGAAGCAGAATTGGCGGGCATGCCGGAAAGCGCAATGGCCGCAGCAAAAGCACAGGCCGAAGCCAAAGAGCAACAAGGCTGGCTGCTGACGCTGGATATTCCGAGCTATCTGCCGGTAATGACCTATTGCGACAACGCCGCACTGCGTGAAGAACTGTATCGCGCCTATTCAACGCGCGCGTCCGATCAAGGCCCGAACGCCGGTAAATGGGATAACGGCCCGGTAATGGCGGAAGAGTTAGCGCTGCGCCACGAATTCGCTCAGTTGTTGGGCTTTGATTCCTATGCCGACAAATCGTTGGCGACCAAAATGGCGGAAAATCCAACGCAGGTGATCGACTTCCTGACCGATCTGGCGAAACGCGCCCGTCCGCAAGGCGAAAAAGAGCTGGCGCAACTGCGTGCCTTCGCCAAAAAAGAGCACGGCGTTGACGAGATGAATCCGTGGGATCTGACTTACTACGGCGAAAAACAGAAGCAGCATCTTTACACCATCAGCGACGAGCAACTACGTCCGTACTTCCCGGAAGCGCGTGCGGTAAGTGGTTTGTTTGAAGTGGTGAAACGTATTTACGGCATCACGGCTAAAGAGCGTAAAGACGTCGATGTCTACCATCCTGACGTGCGTTTCTTCGACCTGTTCGACGAAAGTGGCGAACTGCGCGGCAGCTTCTATCTCGACCTGTATGCGCGTGAACACAAACGCGGCGGCGCGTGGATGGATGATTGCGTTGGCCAGATGCGTAAAGCCGACGGCAGTTTGCAGAAGCCGGTGGCGTATCTCACCTGTAACTTTAACCGTCCGCTGCAAGGCAAACCGGCGCTGTTCACTCACGATGAAGTGATCACCCTGTTCCACGAATTCGGCCACGGTTTGCATCATATGCTGACGCGCATCGAAACGCCGGGCGTGTCGGGCATCAGCGGTGTGCCGTGGGATGCGGTCGAACTGCCAAGCCAGTTTATGGAAAACTGGTGCTGGGAGCCGGAAGCGCTGGCATTTATCTCCGGACATTTTGAAACGGGCGAGCCGTTGCCGAAGGATCTGCTGGATAAAATGCTGGCGGCAAAAAACTATCAGGCGGCGCTGTTTATTCTGCGTCAGCTGGAGTTCGGCCTGTTCGATTTCCGTATGCATACTGAATTCGATCCCGCTAAAGGCGCGCAAATCCTTGAAACCCTGCGTGAAGTGAAGAAGCAGGTTGCCGTGGTGCCAAGCCCAGAATGGGGCCGCTTCCCGCACGCCTTCAGCCACGTGTTTGCCGGTGGCTACGCCGCAGGTTATTACAGCTATCTGTGGGCCGATGTGCTGGCGGCGGATGCCTATTCTCGTTTCGAAGAAGAGGGCATTTTCAACCGCCAAACCGGTCAATCGTTCCTCGATAACATCCTGACGCGCGGCGGTTCTGAAGAGCCAATGGAGCTGTTCAAACGCTTCCGTGGCCGCGAACCGCAGTTGGATGCGATGTTGGAACATTACGGAATTCAGGGATAAGCCTGTAGTGAAAATCGGTTTAGTTGACGAAACAGGCGCCGGAGACGGCGCCTTATTACATTTGGCACAGCGCTGGGGTTTAGAAGCAGACGCTGAGGCGACGATGGCGCTGGTGCTCACGCCGCAACATCTCGAATTGCGCAAGTTGGATGAACCAAAGCTGGGCGGCATTTTTGTCGATTTCGTTTCTGGCGCGATGGCGCATCGGCGCAAATTTGGTGGCGGTCGCGGCGAAGCGGTGGCGAAAGCCGTGGGCATCAAAGGCGGTTATCTGCCGGATGTGATCGATGCTACCGCCGGTTTGGGCCGTGACGCGTTTGTGCTGGCGGCATTGGGTTGTCGTGTGCGCATGCTGGAGCGTCATCCGGTGGTCGCGGCGCTGCTGGAAGACGGTTTGCGTCGAGGCTATGAGGATATCGAAATCGGCGGCTGGCTGCGCGATCGCTTAACGTTATTGCACGTGGTGAGTCAGCAAGCGCTGAGCGATATCACGCCCGCGCCGGATGTGGTATATCTCGATCCGATGTATCCGCATCGGCAAAAAAGCGCGATGGTGAAGAAGGAGATGCGGGTGTTTCAGTCGCTGGTGGGGCCGGATGAGGATGCTGATGCATTGCTGGAACCGGCGCGTCGGCTGGCGAAAAAGCGCATTGTGGTGAAGCGCCCGGATTACGCGCCGCCGTTAGCAGGTATTGCAACGCCCGATGCGGTGGTGACCAAAAGCCACCGGTTTGATATTTATCCGCCGTTGGTCTGATTCCGCAAGTTTCGTAGCGGCGCGATTTATCGCGCATTTCACAGCAGAGTCGCTGTAAAAAGAACGCGATAAATCGCGCCGCTACAATCAAGGTGTGTCTTAAGCGTTATTCGTCATCTTCATCGCGCAGTGGCACGATCAACATGTCGATATGCACGGTGTTGATCAACTGACGTGCTGAAGACATCAGCTTGCTCCAGAAATCCTGATGGTGGCCGCACACCACCAAATCCACATCATATTTCTTAATCGCATCCACTAGCACCTGGCCGAGATCGCCGCTGCCGCTCAGGGTTTCACTGATCGGATAACCGGCATTGACGGAGAGTTCTTTCAGCGCGGTGTGCGTCTCTTCAGAAATGCGCTTCTGCATATCCCCCAAATTGACGTCAATCAGCCCGGTGTAAAGGTCTGAATAGTTCACATCAACGTGGATCAGCGAGATTTTAGCGTCGTATGGACGGGCCAGCGAAACGGCTTTATCAACCAATAACTGGCTTTCCGGGGAAAGGTCTACTGCAATCAGGATGTGTTTATAAGCCATGATAAAACTCCTTTCTCAAGATTCGGGGGCAACCTTCCTGCTTTCTTGGTCGGCGTTGTCCTTTGCGCGAAACGGCGATGAAGCGCCACCAACCCTATTTTCAGCCGTGCAGGTGGCTATTGTTATGTCCTGAGTATAGCCAGAGTTGTTAACAAATGCTGCAAGCAGAAGTTCGCATGTGAGGAAGATCAAGCGTTATCGGCTTTTTCACTCGCGGTGAACGAAAATCATCGCTGGAAAAAAATTGAACAGATCTCCTACACTGAAAATAAGTGCCACTGCCGTATGAGTCGCGCACTCAGGTTCGCATAACAACAATGCAATCGAAAACATTCAGTGGCTGGTTTATTTGCCGTCCGGCGTCTACAGCAATTCCCCGCTGCGTTTGACGTCGTTGCGGTTCCAGCCGGGAGGGGAACATGATCAGCACTATCGCGCTTTTTTGGGCTCTGTGTGTGGTTTGTCTGGTGAATATGGCGCGCTACTTCTCTTCTCTGCGCTCACTTTTGGCCGTTTTGCGCGGTTGCGATCCACTGTTATATCAATATGTTGATGGCGCGGGTTTCTTCACCTCGCACGGGCAGCCGAGCAAACAGGTACGGCTGGTACGTTACATTTGGGATAAGCGTTATCAGGATCATCACGACGAAGAGTTCATTCGCCGCTGCGAACGGGTGCGCGGGCAGTTTGTGCTGACCAGCGGACTGTGCTTTTTGGTGGTGGTGAGTTTGATTGCGATGGCGATCTGGCAATAAAAAAGGGCGACATCGCTGTCGCCCTCCGTATTTCTAGCGGCTGAATTAAATCAGTTTCAACGCAATCCAGTACAGCGAACCCGACAGCAAAATACACACCGGCAGGGTGAACACCCACGCCATGGCGATATTTTTGATGGTGCGGCTCTGCAATCCACCGCCATCAACCAGCATGGTACCGGCGACGGATGAAGACAGAATGTGGGTGGTGGAAACTGGCATGCCGGTGTAGCTGGCGATACCAATCGATACCGCAGCGGTGACCTGCGCGGACATCCCTTGCGCATAAGTCATGCCTTTTTTACCAATCTTCTCACCGATAGTAGTCGCGACACGACGCCAGCCAATCATGGTACCGATGCCCAGCGCCAGCGCGACAGCCACGATAATCCAGATTGGTGCGTACTCAACGGTACCCAGCAAATCCGTCTTCAGCTTGTTGAGGAAGCGCTTATCTTCCGCGCTGGTTTCCGGCAGCTTAGCCACTTTATCCACGGTATCGGAGACGCACAGCAGCAAGCGACGCATCTGGCTGCGTTGATCAACCGTCAGCTGATCGTAGCTTTGCAGATTGTTCAGCAGCAGTTGCGCACGATCGATCGCCTGCAACGCACGGCCGCTATCGCAATGGAACTCATGCGGGCCACCGACCGATTCTTCCGGCGTTGGCACCACCGGCGGTGCGAGCTGCATCATGTGCGTCAGCGACTCGTTATGCTGCTGGTAATACTGCTCCAGATGGTTCACCGCGTCGCGCGTGCGGGTGATGTCGTAACCCGATGCACTCAGGTTAACCACAAACCCCGCTGGTGCGACGCCAATCAACACCAGCATAATCAGGCCAATACCTTTCTGCCCATCGTTAGCGCCATGTGAATAACTCACGCCAATCGCGGAGACGATCAGGGCGATGCGCGTCCAGAACGGGGGTTTTTTCTTACCATCAATCTTTTCGCGATCGGCTGGCGTCATGTGGATGCGTGAACGTTTAG
This sequence comes from Pantoea sp., assembly GCF_039594315.1. Lineage (GTDB taxonomy): Bacteria > Pseudomonadota > Gammaproteobacteria > Enterobacterales > Enterobacteriaceae > Pantoea. The sequence goes on along the minus strand of NZ_JBCNNP010000006.1, from coordinate 73,757 downwards.
TGGTTCCGCTCCAGTAGCGACGCAGGATAAAGATCAGACCGCCCGCAATCACCAGACCGACAATCGGTGAAAGAATCAATGACATAAAGATATTGATGACTTTCGGCAAGTTGAGCGCATCAACCACCGAAGTGCCGCTCATTAAGGCGTTGGTCAGACCAATGCCGATGATTGCACCAATCAATGTGTGAGAACTGGAGGCCGGCAAGCCTAAATACCAGGTACCGAGGTTCCAGATTATCGCGGCCAGCAGCATGGAGAACACCATCGCTAAACCGTGGGCCGAACCGACATTTAATAGCAAATCGGTCGGAAGCATGTGAACGATGGCGTACGCCACGCTCAATCCACCTAGCAAAACACCTAAGAAATTGAAAACACCCGCCATGACAACCGCCAGTTGCGCCCGCATCGCACGGGTATAAATGACAGTAGCGACCGCGTTAGCAGTGTCGTGGAAACCGTTGATTGCTTCATAAAACAATACAAACAGCAGAGCAAGAATCAGTAACAGGCTGGTACTGAGGTCGAGACCAGCAAACAGATGTAGCATAAACGTTACGCCATTTTTGGAGGACATGAACGCGGCGCATTATCTGCGACAACGTGCGCGATGTGAAAGGAAAATATAGCTGCAACTTGACTTAAAATTGTAATTAACACAGAGGATTACCCTTAAAACCCCTATAAATTAGGTAGTTACAATATGACATATTTGCGGCATTTTTTTGACGCTAGCGCTAAATGCCGCAGATCTCTACAATCAGCGCCTTTCGGGCAAGTTGGGTTATCGCAGTGGAAAAGTTTGACGTTATCATTATTGGTGCAGGCGCTGCCGGCATGTTCTGCGCGGCGCAGGCAGGGCAATTGGGCCGTCGTGTATTGCTGCTGGATAACGGCAAAAAGGCCGGACGCAAGATATTGATGTCAGGCGGCGGCCGCTGCAATTTCACCAATATGCATACCGAACCTGCTGCCTATCTGTCGCACAATCCGCATTTCTGTAAATCCGCGCTGGCGCGTTACACGCAGTGGGATTTCATCGATCTGGTTACTCGCCACGGCATCGCTTACCACGAGAAAACCCTCGGACAACTGTTCTGTGATGACTCGGCGCAGCAGATTGTCGATTTGCTGCTGAAAGAGTGCGAAGCCGGGCAGGTCAGCGTGCGCTTGCGCAGTGAAGTGCTGAGCGTTGAGCGTGATGACAGCGGCTACACTTTGCAGCTTAATGGCACGTCCGTGCAGGCGGAAAAACTGGTGATCGCCAGTGGCGGACTGTCGATGCCGGGACTCGGTGCCACGCCGTTCGGCTACAAAGTGGCGGAGCAGTTCGGCCTGAAAGTGTTCCCCACGCGCGCGGCGTTGGTGCCATTTACCTTGCACAAACCTTTGTTGGAGCAGCTCAATACATTGTCCGGCGTGGCGCTGCCCACCACCATTACCGCTCAGGACGGCACCTTATTTAAAGAAGCGATGTTGTTTACCCATCGCGGCTTGTCAGGCCCAGCGGTGCTGCAAATCTCCAGCTATTGGCAGCCGGGTGAATTCGTCACCATTGATTTGTCGCCAGCCACTTCGCTGGATGACTTTATTAATGTGCAGCGTGATGCGCATCCCAATCTCAGCCTGAAAAACAGCCTGGCGAAGATTCTGCCGAAGCGTTTGGTTGAAGTGTTGCAGGAACTGAAGCAGATTCCGGATGTAACGCTGAAGCAACTGAACAGTAAGCAGCAAAACGAACTGGTCAACACGCTCCATCAATGGCGCGTGCAGCCAAATGGCACTGAAGGCTATCGCACCGCAGAAGTGACGCTGGGCGGCGTCGATACCACCCAGCTGTCCTCGAAAACCATGGAAGCGCGCGATGTGCAGGGCTTGTTCTTTATCGGCGAAGTGGTGGATGTCACCGGCTGGTTGGGCGGCTACAACTTCCAATGGGCGTGGAGTTCCGCCTGGGCGTGTGCGCAGGCGCTGTAAGCTTTCAACGCAATCAGAAGGCGATCTGCACCCCAAGTTGGGCCTGCCAATTGCTGACGCCTTCGTGCCCTAACCGCTGCTGCTTTTTAAGCTGGGAATTTAGCGACAGATTTTCTGTCAGCTGCCAATCGATATAACCGCTATAACGCAGACTATTTCCGCTGCGGGCGGTACTGAATTCACCTTCATTCCCCAGATTGACGCTGCCCGCGCTGCTAGCGCGCTCGACGTAACGCACTTCCATCCCGAATGCCAGCATATCGGTTGGCGTAAAGTCATATTTGAAGCCGCCGGAGAGTTGCCGCTGTGTTTGCTGTTGATAACGAGCATGCAAGCCTTCTTGATCGCGGATATCGTCGATATTCAGCCACTGTGCCATCACGCCAGCTACTGGCGTAAAGGCATGTGCGCCGTGCGACCAGCGCCAACCGCCGTCCAGCCCAATATTGCCGCCAATCGCTTGCATCTGCGCCACTTCACCGGCTTTGTCGGTGCTGATGCGACCACGATAGTGGTTGACGCCAAACGGCACAGCCAGTTGTAAACCCACAGGTTGTTGCCAGCTCAACATGGCATTGACGCCTTGCGTGTCGAAGCGACTGCTGCTGCGGCCATCTTCCGTTTTCGGCACCAGCGTTAACTGGCCTTTATTGATCCCCAAACTGAGAGCCAATTGGCGCTGTTCATTGCCTGCCAGCGTCCAGCGCGCACCGATCTGCCAGCCTCGATAGCGACTTTCACTGTTCTCGCGTGAAGTTTTGCCTTGATAGTGTTCCTGCACCTGATAACCCGAAATAAACAAATTCGGCCGACTATCTTTGCCAGCCAGTTGGGCATGCTGGATGAAACTGGCCTGCAAATTGTCACTGACACTAAACAGCGTGCCTGGCAGCGCTGCATAACTGGCAATTTGTGGTTTCTTCGGCTGCGGCAGTACCGGCGGTGGCCCCGACGGTAAACCTCCATCTAAGGCAGGATCAAGCTCATCATCATCATCAGGCAAACTGGCGATCATTGAGTTTTGCAGCCGGTAATACCAGAAAAGATGAGGCCGTCGATCCGCCAATAACAACGGCGATCGCTGGGCGGCAGGATTGAAATCGTCATACCACTCGCTACGTGCCAGTGATTTACCGAGGTTTTTGATGCCGTTGGCGGCGGCTTGTCTTACGGTTTGCATCAGCGAATGGTCGTGTGTATTTCCCTGCAAAGCGGCATTAAGGGGATCGTCCGGAGGTTGCAGTAACAGGCTGGAGGGTGGGTAAGGGAATTCAGAAGTGGACTGAGCTTGTTTGGCATAAACGGGCTCACTACACAGTGCGCCAAAAACCAGCGCCAGCGGAGTCGGTTTCATAGTCTCTCGTCGGATTAGGTGGCTGCGGAATGAGCAACTTATAGCGGTGTACCTAACGCGACTTTCAAGACTCGTCTTGTTTTTACGGCTAAATATCAAATTTTTGCATTCGATCACAACGAATTAGGCATTTATGTAAGTTCATCGTTTCACTCTGGATCGCTGATGCCGAATGTGTCACGCGCGCCCAATCTGCTACTATCGCCACGCTTTTACTTTCCAGTTGGTGAATCGACGTATGTTAAAAATCAAATTCCTCCTGCCATTGCTGATTGTTGCCAGTGCTGTTGTATGGTGGCTGATGCCGCATTACAGCGACGAGGACAAAGGCTATTACATCGCGATGTTCTGCACGCTGACGCACGATGGACGCGGTAACACATCGCACGATATGCATCAGATTATTGAAGGCAGCAACTCCGATTACGCGTTGCAAAAAATCCATTTCCAAAGTGGTTTAGCCGATCATTTGCAAACGGTGTGGCAGGATTTATCACCGGAACAGCAGCAGCAGGCTCGTGAGGAAAGTTTGGCCTGCCGCCGCGTGATGTCAGAGAAATTATTGCCGGGCAAATCGGTTCAATAATCAGCGCACTGGTAACGCGAGTACGTCGTCAGTGGTTTTAATTTCGGCAAACACATCAGCCACTGCCGCCAGTGCCGCTTGCTGCAACACGTTGTGATCGACCACGTTGTTGTCCCAGGTAGCAAGATCGCGTGTGGCAGTGGCATCTTCCGGAATGATCACCGCATAGCCTAATGGCACCGCATCGCGTGTGGTAGATGACACACACATATGGGTCATTAAGCCGGTGACGATCAGTTGCTTAATGCCCAGCGCATCCAACTGCTGTTGCAGATCGGTGCCAACAAACGAACTTGGCGTCGCTTTGCTGATCACGCAGTCGTTGCTGCCAGGTTGCAAATCTTGATGGAATTCAGCAAAACGGCTGCCTTTGGCAAACAATGGGCCATCGGCATCACCTAAATGCTGCACAAAGAAAACCGGCATGTTGTGTTGGTGAGCGAACTCGACGATGCGTTTGCTATTGTTCAACGCTTTCATGCCATCGGGAATCGGCATTTTTCCGTCTGCAAAATATTCGTTCTGAATATCAATCACGATGACCGCAGTTTCTTTAGCCGTCAGTGTTTGGGTAGCCGTCGCGCCGCTCATGGTGCGAATGGTTGGAGCGCTTGAGGTTAAAATGTTGTTCATAACTAATAATCCTTTAATGAGTGTTTGGCTTGAGAGGCCTGAGTTGCCTCCGATGTGTTGCATTATGGTGATTTCGTCGTGAGTGAAGGAGTACAGCGGATGACAAATAACGTTCAATTTGCGCCAAAAGCGTCGCACACTGCTGCGCCGATTAAAGTGGGCGTTGTGGTGTTTGACGACATCATTCCGTTCCATCTTTCGGTGCCTTGTGCGGTATTTGAAAAAGCGGCGCACGATGATGGATCGCTGTGCTATCAGCTGTTTATCTGTGCCACCCATCCCGGACCGTTAAAAACCAACAGTGGTTTTTCAATTGTTGCCGAACATAGCCTGATGCAGTTGGCGGAAGTGGATATGGTGGTGGTTCCAAGCTGGAGCGATCCAGACGTACAGCCGCCGGCGGAATTACTGCTCGCTTTGCAGCAGGCGGTACAACGCGGCGCGCAAGTGGTTGGCCTGTGTCTCGGTGCTTTTGTATTGGGCGCTGCGGGATTGCTCAGCCAGCGACGCGCGACCACCCACTGGTGTTGGATGGCGGATTTCGAGCGACTTTATCCTGATGTGGCGATTGACCGCGACGTGCTGTATATCGATGAAGGACAGATTGTCACCTCGGCGGGCACCGCAGCGAGTATTGATTGCTGCCTGCATTTGGTGCGCGAACAGTGTGGCGTGGATGTTGCCAATAGCGTGGCGCGCATGCTGGTGGTACCGCCGCATCGTCAGGGTGGACAGGCGCAATATATTGAGCAGCCGGTTTATCAATCTGCCGGTAACGATCGCTTTATGTCGGCATTAAGTTGGGCGACAGAAAATTTACAGCACGCGCTAACGCTGGAACAGCTGGCGGATAAAGCGCTCATGAGCCGCCGCAGTTTCACCCGTCGCTTCAATCAGACCACCGGCAGCTGTTTCAGCGACTGGTTGGTGAATCAGCGCCTGGCGTTAGCGCAGCGTTTTCTTGAGAAAACCGATCAGCCGGTGGAGCTGATTGCCGAGAAAGCCGGATTCTCCTCGCCCTTAATGCTGCGTCGCCATTTCAAGAAGCAACTCAACACATCTCCGCTGCAATATCGCAAAACCTTTCGTGGTAGAACCTAGCGAATATTTGCGAGATGTCTCGCATGAGAATGCGCGTTACTTGTTGTACTAATTGATGTTTTTTGCCATGCAGCGCAAAATATAAACAGTCGAATGGTACAGCAATCGCTCGCCTGACATGCTGTTGGCTCAGCCGATATCTGCCAGGGAGCTTCACGGATGACACTCGCAATGATGAATACACACAAAGCCTTTAAAGCGCTGCAACGGGCTGGCGTCAGTGACCAGCAAGCCGAAGCCATGGTGGAGATCTTCACAGAGATGCAGCAGGACAACGCTCTTTCGCGTGCCGATTTGATGAAAGCCGGAGAAGGGATCAAAGAGAGCATCCATGAACTAGATGTTCGACTTAGTAACGCAATTCAGGATTTAGATGCGAGACTTAGCGGTGCCATCAAAGATCTTGATGTAAGGCTTTCGAATGTGGAAGTTCGTTTAGACAGAATGGAAAAAGACATCATTGTTCTAAAAGCCGATGTCTCCGAGCTAAAAACCGACATGCGCTGGATCAAGCGCTTACTGATGGTGATGGCCACCACCATGGTGATTGCGGCAATCAAATATATCTTCTCCTGAATAACCACATCGTATGCGCTGAGTACAATCGGCTGTACCTGGCGCGCGGCGCGATTCACATTCCCGCACACACACCGCCTGCAAACCGCTGCGAGCGTGCGTAATTTGATGCGGCGCACACTTATCAACAACTAAAACACCAACACTGCCCTCCAGATAATCAGACTGGAGTCCAGCATGTTGGAAGTTACGCCTGTTCCCGCACTGACGCGTGCCATCGCGATTCTCGAGTTTATTGCGCAGCAAGGGCCGTGCAGCCCGGCCGAAATCATTGAAGCGCTGGCGTTGCCGAAAAGCAGTGCTTATCTGCTGTTCGCTGAACTGAAAAAGCAGCGCCTGATCACCATCGATCGCAATAACAATTACTGCCTGTGGACGCGGCTGGTGGAGTTTGCCGGCCATGCGTTGCAGCACATGGATATACGCGACATCGCCCGTCCGCGCCTGACACGTTTAATGCAGCAGACCAACTTGCTGTGCCATCTCGGCATTCTGGATGGAGGCCATGCCTGCTACATCCTCAAACTCGAATCTGCCGCCACCATCAGCGTGCGCTCGCACGAAGGCAAAAGCCTTTCACTGTATCGCTCAGGCATCGGTAAATGTCTGCTCGCCTGGCAACGTCCGGAAGAGCAAGAGCGCATCATCAAAGAGATGCGTTTTGTCGCAGTAACGCCCACCTCGCTAACCAGTGCCGATGCGTTGCGCACCGAGCTGGCGCGCATTCGCCGTCAGGGCTGGAGCTTTGATAACGGCGAAGATTATCCCGATGTGCGCTGCGTGGCGGCACCGATTTTCAATGCGCGTGAGCAGTTGGTTGCGGCAATTTCGCTGGTGGGCACGCGGCTCGAAATTGATGACGACAAACGCGATTACCTTGCAGGCCAGGCGATTGCCTGCGCCCGCGACATTTCCCAACTGCTGGGCTGGCGTAGCCCGGCAGAAAAACAGGCCTCGTAACAGGAGAAGACCATGTCCCTACCAAAAATTAAAACGGTTCGCGCTTACTTTGCTGGCGGTGCCACCGCCGATAAAGCGGCGGCAGGCGGCGATTATCACGATCAAGGTGCTAACCACTGGATTGACGATCATGTCGCCACGCCAATGAGCAAATACAAACAATACGAACAGTCACGCCAATCCTTTGGCATTAATGTGTTAGGTACGCTGATTGTGGAAGTGGAGGCCGATAACGGTCAAACCGGCTTCGCTATTACCACTGGCGGGGAAATGGGCTGCTTTATTGTCGAAAAACATCTGAATCGTTTTCTTGAAGGTCGCTGCGTTAGTGATATCAAACTGATTCACGACCAGATGATGAACGCCACCATGTACTACGCCGGTTCCGGCGGCTTGGTGATGAACACCATTTCGTGTGTTGATTTGGCGCTGTGGGATCTGTTCGGCAAAGTCACCGAGCTGCCGGTTTACAAGCTTTTGGGCGGCGCGGTGCGCGATGAATTGCAGTTTTATGCCACCGGCGCGCGGCCCGATCTGGCGCAGAAAATGGGCTTTATCGGCGGAAAAATGGCGGTGCAGTGGGGACCGCACGACGGCGATGAAGGTATCCGTAAAGAGGTGGCGCGCATCGCGCATTATCGCGAAACCTGCGGCCCGGATTTCTGGCTGATGCTGGATTGCTGGATGAGCCAGGACGTGAACTTTGCCACCAAACTGGCGCACGCTTGCTCACCGTATAACGTCAAATGGCTGGAAGAGTGCTTGCCGCCGCAGCAATTTGAAGGCTATGCACAACTGAAACGCCAGGCGCCGCAAGGCATGTTGATCACCAGCGGTGAGCACCACGGCACGCTGCAATCGTTCCGCACGCTGGCGGAAACCGGCATCGATATTTTGCAGCCGGATGTCGGCTGGTGCGGTGGCTTAACCACCTTGGTTGAGGTGGCGGCGCTGGCGAAATCGCGCGGCCAACTGGTGGTACCGCACGGATCGTCGGTGTATTCGCATCATGCGGTAATCACTTTCACCAACACGCCATTCAGCGAATTCCTGATGACCAGCCCGGATTGCAGCACGCTGCGTCCGCAATTTGATCCGCTGCTGATTGATGAGCCGGTGCCGGTTAATGGCCGTATGCACAAATCGGTGCTGGATAAGCCGGGCTTTGGCGTGGAATTGAATCGCGAAGGCTTGAAACGTCCTTATCAACACTAATCGCCTCGGCTGCGGCGTTGCGTCGCAGCCCATTATGAGGGCTGTTCCGATGAATACACTGGTGCTAAGCGCGGTGAAAAAGAACCGCGCACGTCTTATTCCCTTCATGTTGATGCTCTACGTGCTGGCGTTTCTCGACCGCGCCAACATTGGTTTTGCCAAAGAAGCCTATCAACTGGATACCGGCTTAAGTAATGAAGCCTATGCGCTGGGAGCCGGGATTTTCTTTGTGGTGTACGCGTTGCTGGGGGTGCCGGCTAATTTGCTGATGCGGCGTTTCGGTGCGCGCAGCTGGATTGGCGGCACCACATTATTGTGGGGTTTTCTCTCGGCGTCGATGGCGTTTGCCGACACCGAAGCCAAATTCCTGCTGGTGCGCACCTTGCTCGGCGCGGCTGAAGCGGGCTTCTTTCCGGGCATGATCTATCTGACCTCGCTGTGGTTCCCGCAACAGCAGCGCGCCAGCGTCATGGGATTGTTTTATATGGGCGCGCCGCTGGCGTTGACACTGGGTTCGCCACTTTCTGGCGCGTTGCTGGAAATGCACGGTGTGCTGGGACATCCCGGCTGGTTCTGGATGTTTATCATTGAAGGATTGTTGGCCGTTGCGGCGGGCGTTTTCACCTTTAGCTACATCGACGATACGCCAGCCAAAGCGCGTTTCCTCAGTCCAGAAGAGAAGCAGGCGCTGCAACGTCAGCTGGAAAGTGAAGAGCAGCAAAAACCTACCGCGCATTTGCGTGATGCACTGCGCAACAGTCGGGTTTGGCAGCTCGCCATCATCTACATGACCATTCAGATTGCGGTGTACGGCCTGATTTTCTTCCTGCCTTCACAAGTCGCGGCGCTGCTCGGCACCAAAGTGGGTTTTCTCGCTTCGATGGTGGCGGCGATTCCGTGGGTGGCTGCGCTGTTTGGCACCTGGCTGATTCCGCGCTATTCCGATCGCACGGGTGAGCGACGTCGGGTGGCAGCCTTCACCTTGCTGGCGGCGGCAGTGGGCATTGGCCTTTCCGGTTTAGTCGCGCCGCTGTTTGCCATCATCGCATTGAGCGTTGCCGCCGTAGGTTTTATTGCCGTGCAGCCGGTGTTCTGGACCATGCCGACGCAACTGCTTTCCGGCACTGCGCTGGCGGCGGGCATTGGCTTCGTCAATTTGTTTGGCGCTGTGGGCGGCTTCCTGGCGCCGCTGATTCGCGTTAATGCCGAGATGCAATTTAATAGCAGCAGCGCGGGATTACTGGCGTTGGCGCTGATCGCCGCCGTTGGCTCGCTGATTATTCTTAGCCTGAAAGTGGATCGCCCGCTGCCACAATCACAGCAGGCCAGCCACTAAACAAGGAGCATGTATGCAAGATCCGTTAAAAAATCCCTTCAAGGCCGGATTGGCACAAGGTGAAACGCAGATTGGTTTGTGGCTCAGCAGCACATCGTCGTATATGGCCGAGATTGCCGCCACCAGCGGCTACGACTGGTTGTTGATCGATGGTGAACATGCACCAAACACCGTGCAGGATCTCTATCACCAGTTGCAGGCGATTGCGCCGTATCGTAGCCAACCGGTGATTCGTCCGGTGGAGTATCAAACCGCGTTGATTAAGCAGGTGCTGGATATCGGCGCACGTACCTTGCTGGTGCCGATGATCGATACCGCCGAGCAGGCGCAAGCATTGGTGCAGGCGACGCGCTATCCCCCTTACGGCACGCGTGGTGTCGGTGCCGCCGTCGCGCGCGCGGCACGTTGGGGGCGGGTGGAAAATTACATGGCGCGCGCCAATGACGAGTTGTGTTTGCTGATTCAGGCCGAAAGCAAAACGGCAATTGATAATCTGGATGCATTGCTGGAAGTGGAAGGCGTGGATGGCATCTTTATCGGCCCGGCAGATCTGTCTGCCTCGCTGGGCTATCCCGATAATGCCGATCATCCTGAAGTGCAACGGATAATTGAGCAGAGTATTAAACGTATTCGCCGGGCAGGAAAAGCCGCTGGATTTTTGGCAGTGAATATTGCGATGGCAGAACGTGCAATTGCATGGGGTGCGAATTTTGTCGCGGTCGGCGTTGATACGATGCTCTACACCAGCGCACTGGATAATCGTTTAGCCCATTTCAAAAATACCGTGATGGGAAATAATAAGTCGAGTTACTAAATGCAAAAGCGGATGGGATGCCATCCGCTTTCAATTGATGAATGTGCCGTAATATTGACATAAGTCAGTGTCAAAAAAGAGTTTAAAAAGCGCTAATAAAATTCAATTAGAAATTAACGCATTACACAACTGAGACGTGGGTGAAATTTATCGTTACGCACCACCGGAGTGATAATTTCTTTATTGCGTTCTGTGGCATCAAATCCTACCTGACGACAAATACTGCAAGGGTCGTCACTTTCTCGCAGCGATTGCTGCACATCAGCCTCCAGCTGGCGCTTACGGCAAAACAGCGGCGTACAACCTAAAACATGTTTGAATGAGCGGGTAAAAGATTGCTGGCTTTCGAAATGGTATTTCACTGCCAGACTGATAATCGGAGCCTTGCTGTTTTTCAGGTCGGTAATGCAGTGCATCAATTTCTTTTTACGAATAAAACGTGCCAGTGTTTCATTGTGATAGCGAGCGAAAAGTTTCTGTAAATACCATTTTGAATAGCCAGACTTCAGTGCAATATCATCAATACTCAAACGTTGATCCAGATTAGCCATAATCCATTCAGTTACCGAATCAATAACCCCTTCGTTGTATTTTGTTTGTGTCATCTTAGTCCTCCTTAAACACAGCTAGAGTGTAATTTAATTAATCTTTCCAATCTGCAATTAATGTAAAGTTTTCTGATTATTCGGCATATTTATTATTTGTCATCAAGACCGGTCTCGTTTTTCGTGAATTTAAACGATTGCATGTTGTGATGATGTAATATATTCATCGTAATAACGGAAGTTATTATTAACTCAAATTTTTCATCGCTTTGCCGCGCTTAACAGTAAAAGGTGAATATTTTTCGCGGCACACACCATCAATACGTAAACGCTATTTACGTGCCAGACTGAAGGTTTTTCACCGTTGAGGAAGGGCGTTATGGAGTTTCGTTTCAAGCCAAAACAATCACTTGCCGTTATGCTGGCATCGCTGACGTTATGTACCAGCGCATCGGCCTTCGCCGCCAATGTCTATGGCGAGCAACTGGAAGGATTCAAATATCCGTATCCGTTGCAGCATTTCAACTTCGCTTCGCAGCAGCAAACGCTGAGCATGGGCTACATGGATGTCAAACCCACGCAGCAGGCCAATGGCCAAACTGTGGTGTTGATGCACGGCAAGAATTTCTGTGGTGCAACCTGGGATGACACCATTAAAGCGCTGGCGGCAAGCGGTTATCGCGTGATTGCGCCGGATCAGATTGGTTTTTGCAGTTCAACCAAACCCGCCAATTATCAATACACTTTCCAGCAGTTGGCGCAAAACACTCATCAATTATTGCAACAGCTGGGTGTAGAGAAAGCGGTGATTGTTGGGCACTCCACCGGCGGCATGCTGGCAACGCGCTATGCGCTGATGTATCCGCAGCAAACGCAGAAGCTAGTGTTGGTCAATCCGATCGGCCTGGAGGATTGGAAAGCCAAAGGCGCGCCGTGGCGTTCGGTCGATCAGTGGTATCAGCGTGAATTGAAGCTGGATGCGACAGGCATCAAGAAGTACGAGCAGAACACCTATTACAGCGGACAGTGGAAGCCGCAATATGACAAATGGGTCGATATGCTGGCGGGCTTGAATAGCGGGCCGGGGCACAAGAAAGTGGCGTGGAACTCGGCGTTAATCTACGACATGATTTTCACCCAGCCGGTATTTTATGAGTTCAAAGATCTCACCGTGCCAACCACTTTGATGATTGGCACCGCCGATACCACCGCGATTGGCAGTGATATCGCGCCGCCGGCAGTGAAAGCGCAGTTAGGTCATTACAATGTGCTGGGTAAGCAGGTGGCGCAGATGATTCCGGGCGCACGCTTGATTGAATTCCCCGGCATGGGACACGCGCCGCAAATGGAAGAGCCGCAGAAGTTTAATCAGACCTTAATCGACGATTTAGCTCGCAAATAAACAGAAGGTCGCCACTGATGGCGACCGATCAATCATGAACGTTGTTTTTTGCCGTTTTTCGCGGCGTACATGCGTTCGTCGCTGCCTTCCAGCAATTGCTCCAGCGATTGTGGATAGTCAGGATCAAACTCAACGATGCCCGACGAGAAGTGCAGCGAATAACGGCGATCCAGACTCTGCGTTTGCTGTTGCAGGAACTGATCAAAACGCGCCAGCACGCCTTCCGCATCCGATTGCTGCAAGCCATTGAACAGCACCACAAACTCATCGCCGCCCAAACGGGCAAAGATATCCGCGTGACGGAAACTCACCTTCATCGCATCGGCAAAATCCATCAATGCGCGATCGCCTTCGCGATGACCGAGTGTATCGTTGATGGCTTTAAAGCGATCAAGATCGAGGAAGGTTAAGCTGGCCGGTAATTGTTTTACCTGGCACTCATTCAGCGCTAATTGGCCGAGCGTCATAAAGCCGCGGCGGTTGGTGATTTGCGTCAGCTCGTCGGAGGTAGCGGTCTGAAACGCCACTAATTCGGCTTCTGCCATCGCCGCCAAATCGCGCAATGTATGGATATCGTCGGCATTAAACTGGCGTGCATGATGATCGATAATGCACAGCGTACCGATTTTGGCACCGGCCGGCGTGCGCAGCGGGCAACCGGCGTAGAAACGCACCGGGCTGTTTTCATTGCTGACCAGCGGGTTATCGTGGAATCGTTCATCATCAAGGGCGTTTTCCACCACCATCACATCATCTTGCAAAATAGCGTGGCCGCAAAATGAGGTATTGCGTGGGGCGGTTTGGGCAGCGTATCCCGCCGCAGATTTGAACCATTGATGGTCCTCTTCTAACAGGCTGACAAGCGCGACCGGCACGCCAAATAAACGACGGGCGAGGCGGGTTAAACGGTCAAAACGCTCTTCTGCAGGCGTGTGCAGAATGTTGAGCGCACGTAACTGGGCCAGACGATGTGACTCGTCCGCAGGCAGTGCAGGTGCTTTCATCGCGTTACTCTTATTAATTATGGAATGACGACAACACTGGTGTTTATGTGCCACAAAGGCAGAAAGCGCCTGGCAACGGCTGCGATAATCGTTGCCAAGCGTAACGAGGATCAGAGCACTTTTTGCTCGGCGAGATCAAGGGCAAAATAGCTGAAAATGAGATCCGCTCCAGCACGTTTAATTGCGCCAAGGCTTTCCAGAACCACATTTCGTTCGTCAATCGCACCGGCTTGGGCGGCGAATTTTATCATCGCGTATTCACCACTCACCTGGTACGCAGCCAGCGGCAGCGTAGTGCGCTCGCGGATATCACGCAGAATGTCGAGGTACGCGCCTGCTGGTTTTACCATTAGTGAATCCGCGCCTTCCGCTTCATCAATCAGCGACTCACGGATCGCTTCACGGCGGTTCATCGGATTCATCTGATAAGTTTTACGATCGCCTTTTAGCGCGGTTCCGGCCGCTTCACGGAACGGGCCGTAGAACGATGACGCGAACTTGGTGGAGTAAGACATGATCGCGGTATCGGTGAATCCGGCGGCATCCAGTGCCTGGCGAATGGCTTTAACCTGGCCATCCATCGCCGCAGACGGCGCGATAAAATCGGCACCGGCTTGCGCCGCGACCACAGCTTGCTTGCCGAGGTTAATCAACGTTTGGTCGTTATCCACGCCGTGATCGCACAACACGCCGCAATGGCCGTGGCTGGTGTATTCGCAGAAACAGGTATCGGACATGACAATCATTTCCGGCACGGTGTCTTTGCAGATGCGCGACATACGCGCCACCAGGCCGTTTTCATTCCACGCATCGCTGCCGGTGGCATCGGTGTGGTGGGAAATACCGAAGGTCATGACTGAGCGGATGCCAGCTTTGGCGATACGTTCGATCTCATACGCCAAACGTTTCTCAGGAATGCGCACCACGCCCGGCATGGCATTGATTGGCACGTAATCATCCACGCCTTCTTCAACGAAGATGGGCAGCGCCAGATCGTTGATGCTGAGGTTGGATTCCTGGAACATTGCGCGCATCGACGCGCTTTTGCGCAGTCTTCTTGGACGCTGGATAAGATTAAATTCAGACATGCTCTACAACTTATGCAGGTTAAAAAAGTGGCAGTAGTTTACCCCTTTTCGCGGCATAGGATGAAGGATTGTGTGCGGAAACGAAAACTCCCGCCGGGCGGCGGGAGTGGGGAAGATTACTCGTTGATGTCCGGATGCTGCTGCACCAGGTTTTTACGTTTCGCCTCTAGCTTGGCGATCTCGTCATCGATGTCTTCGATTTTCTGCTCAATGTTATCGTGATGTTCCTGCAGGATTTCACGCGCTTCATCCAGATCCGAAGCCGCTGGCGTCGCACCACGTAACGGCTTGTTGGCGGTCTCTTTCATGTAGATACCGGTAATCAAACCAATCACTGCCACTACCATCAGATAGTAAGCCGGCATATACAGATTGTTAGTCGCTTCAACCAGATACGCGGCGAGCGTAGGCGTTAAACCGGCAATCAGCACTGAGATGTTAAAGGCACTGGCCAGCGCACTG
Source organism: Pantoea sp. (assembly GCF_039594315.1). Lineage (GTDB taxonomy): Bacteria > Pseudomonadota > Gammaproteobacteria > Enterobacterales > Enterobacteriaceae > Pantoea. The sequence continues at coordinate 58,701 of NZ_JBCNNP010000006.1, read as the reverse complement.
TAACGGATATGCGTTGGGAACATCGCTGGCAGCGAGGAAGCCATCACACCGGTAAAGGCGTTCAAAATCACCGCCATCAGCAGCAGGCCAGCAAAAATCAGCCCTAACACGCCACTATTGATCAGCATGAACGACGGGATCGAGAAGACAAACAGCGCAATCGAACCAATGATGATAAATGGACGACGGCCAAAGCGGTCACTCAGCATACCCATCACTGGCTGCACAAACAGCATACCCATCATGATGGCGATGATGATCAACACACCGTGATCTTCCGAGTAGTGCAGGTTATGCGACAGGTAACTCGGCATGTAGGTCAGCAGCATGTAGTAGGTGACGTTGGTGGCAATCACCAGACCGATACAGGCCAGCAGGCTTTTCCAGTGCTTAGTGGCGATCTCTTTGAACGACACTTTCGGGCCGTCGCGCAGACCTTCACGGTCGCCTTGTTCCAGTTTCTCCACGTGCTGCTGGAATGCTGGCGTCTCTTCCAATGCATGACGCAGATACAAACCAATAATACCCAGCGGCAGTGCGATAAAGAATGGGATACGCCAGCCCCATTCGAGGAACTTCGCTTCGCCGATAACGGTGGAAATTAACACCACCACGCCCGCGCCGAGCACGAAACCGGCGATGGAGCCGAAGTCGAGCCAGCTGCCCATGAAGCCGCGCTTACGGTCTGGCGAGTATTCAGCAACAAAGATCGATGCACCGGTGTATTCACCGCCAACCGAGAAGCCCTGCGCCATTTTTGCCAGCAACAGTAAAATCGGTGCCCAAATACCGATCGAGGCATAAGAGGGTATCAAGCCGATACAGAAGGTACTGATCGACATGATGACAATGGTGATAGAGAGGATTTTTTGACGACCGTATTTGTCGCCCAACATACCGAAGAACAAGCCACCTAACGGACGAATCAGGAACGGAACCGAGAATGTACCCAGTGCCGCAATCATCTGCACACTTGGCGAAGCATCGGGGAAGAACACTTTACCCAGTGCGTAAGCCACAAAGCCATAAACACCAAAATCAAACCATTCCATCGCATTGCCCAGTGAAGCTGCGGTGATGGCTTTACGTAAACGGGCATCGTCGATAATTGTGACGTCATCCAGCCCGATAGGTTTTACACGCTTCCTACGTAGTTTCATGAAGTTACCCTGTATTGGAATTTCGAAAAATCCTCAACGCTGCGGACTCGATAACGCGAACAGTCCGCGGCGTTGAGAAAATTAAAGCATAGCGTTAAAAAGCAATTCCCCCCGGCCCGCCACAGCAATTATTAGGGAGGTAATGATTGCATCCCGCGACAGAGTATACCGATTTTGTGTGATATTTGTCATGTTTCCGCCATTAACTGTCTATTTTTTAGCTAAAGCTGTGGCTGCAAGCGACTCAAAACGCATCAATAAAAACAGCCGATTCTCATAACATTTATCAGTAACAGTGCGCTGTAGGGCGAAACTCCATATACTTGCGCCAGTTAAATATTTGTTAATTAGGATTCGCATGGCGCGATTCGTTTTATTTGCCAAAAGCCTCTGTTTTGATGCCGACCAGCAGAAGTTTTATCCGGTAAATTACCCTGCACAATTTGTAGCGCTCAATGCACTACAGAGTGCTGTGCTGCGCCGAGTGCTCACTGCTCAGGGAAAGTTGGTGCGCAATCAGGCATTACACCTGCTGTTTCAACGTGAAATTTCTGAGATTCCGTTTGCCGATCGCTTAACCAGCACTATTTCCGACATTAATCGTTTAGCACTCTCCGCAGGTGCGTTAAGCGTGTTGATTCATCAGGTTCCACTGATTGGTTGTGTACTGGCTGAGCAAGTGGATGTTGAAACCTGCAACGATGTTGAGCCAACGGTGGCTACGAATGTGGAACCCGAAGTCAGTGCTTCAACCTTCTCGCACGCCTCTTCTGCCGAAACGAAGGCTACGGTGGTGAAAAAGAGATCCTGGTGGTTACGTGGCGTGCTTGCGGCGGTTCTATTGCTGAATATTGGCGCGGCATGGTTAGTAAGCAGTGAATTTACGCCGGTTAAACATCAAGGTACCCATTACAGCTTTCTACGTCAGGAAGGGCAGACCCAGGTTTTCATGGCTGAGGGTTTATCAGCTAATTCGTTCGTTGTATTAGACGCATTGCGACGTTTCCGTACATTGAAACCGCATATGAAAGATGGCTCAATACCGCCGTTAATGTATATCAATCGAACCCGCACCCGCGTATTTACCAGTACGTTCCTTTGCGCTCAGCCATTCCTGCAACGGCAAAATGATTGCATGGCGTGGATGGTATCTCAGCAGGAATCACCTAATGAATAAGTTGTGGTGGGCATTGGCGTTCATGATTGCGTTTATGACGCCTTGGGCATGGGTGCTGCTGGTGCGACCTGCCGAGCCGGTACCGGAATGGTGCTTCGTTCCCTACCAAATTGAGAATGAGAGCCAACCCGCAGGCATCATTGATGCCACGGTGCGCAATCATTTTAAAAATGGTGGCGTTGGCAGTTCAATATTGATGGGCACCGTGACCTTTAATAATGCGCATTACCAGGTACACCGGGTTTCTGATATGACTTGGTATCGTCAAGGTGATTTCATGCTGATAAATACCCATAAAGTGGAAATCATGCCCAATGACACCTTGCCTGCGAAGCTGGCGCAGCAAATTCTTTTCACTTCATCACGTGAAGAAAAAAATGATTATTATCAGATGTATCGACTGTCGAATGGTGATCAAATAATCAATTATTCTGGCATGCCGCGACTTTATTGCCATCAATGATTGTTGCGCAAATAAATAAGAAAAACTTACCATTAAACGAGGCGGTAAGCTGCGCTTGCCAGCTGTATGACATTCAGTAATACTCTGCCGCCTTGCTGAGGTGGAGTATGCATGTCGAGGAAAAACGCGCCGTTTTTTGAGAATCCGTGGCTGTCGATGATTGACAGTGTAGAAAGGAATCTTATCAATCTTGTGCCTGATGCTCGGCGTGCTGCTGCCGTTGCGGTCGAGTCCGTTGCCTGGATTAACTGCGGTGAACGCGCGGATGCGCAACTGGCGCTGCTAGCACAACAACCCGATGAACTCATGCAGCGCCTGAAAAGTTGGCGCCAGGCCGGATTGCTCACCAGCCAGGCGTTAGACAGTTTTCGTCAGTTGCAACGTTTAGCGGAAACCAGCATCGCGCGCAATCAACCCATCACCCAACTTGATGAATATCAGCGATTAATGGGGCAATTAACGCCAACGCTGGAACGCATCACCCAGCGGATGAATGCCCAGCGCGATCAGCCTGCCAGCGGCGTAGCGGAAGACAGCGTCGAAGTGGCGCTGCGCATCGCTGAAAAGCGCCGTGCCGAACGATCAGAGCAGTGAGCGCAGCGGCGCACCCGTCAACCATCCCTGAATATCTTCCACCGCCTGCGTGAAGTAGGTGCGGTAATTGGTATCTGCCACATAGCCAAGATGCGGCGTCGCCAGCACGTTAGGTAACTGACGCAGTGGATGATCGGCGGGCAGCGGCTCCTGTTCAAACACGTCTAAACCGGCTCCGGCTAATTGTCCTGATTGCAAGGCGGCAATCATCGCCGATTGGTCGACAATCCCCGCGCGAGAAGTGTTAATCAGCAGTGCGCCGGGTTTCATCTGCGTCAGCGCGGTGGTATCAATCAAATGGCGCGTACGCTCGCTCAGTACCAAATGAATCGACAACACATCGCTGATGTTCAGCAATGCGTTGAGCGTCGGCATATGTTCAACGCCGCAGGCCACCGCACGTTCAACGCTGAGATTCTGGCTCCACGCGCAAACACGCATGCCAAACGCCTGTGCCACTTTGGCCATTTCACCGCCAATTTTACCCAATCCCAGCAATCCCAACGTTTTGCCCTGCAAACTCATGCCCAAACTGTGCTGCCACGGTCCGTTGCTGCGCAGTGCCTGATTCTCCGGCACGATATGGCGCGCTAAACCCAGCAATAATCCCCAGCTCAGTTCCATCGGTGCCGCGCTGCCGCTGGCGGTGCCGCATACCGCAATGTAGCGCTCGGCGCAGGCATGCAAATCAATTGAGGCATTGCGCATGCCGGAGGTCACCACCATTTTTAGATTCGGCAGGCGGCCAATCAGTTCGGCGCTGAGCGGCGTGCGTTCGCGCATCACCACCAGAATGTCGGCATGGGCGATGTGTTTGACCAGTTGATCCTGATCGGCGAAATGTTCAGTGAGGGAAGTGGTGTGGACCAGCGGTTCGAGCGACGCCCAATCGGCAAGCGACAGGGCGACGTTCTGATAATCATCAAGAATGATGCAATTCAGGCTCATGAGGTTCCTCAACGAGAAGCGGTTGCTGCCCCTGCTCGCTAAGCCAGGTCTGCAACTGGTCATTATCCATCGGACGGGCATAATAATAGCCCTGAATGAAGATCACGCCACGCTGGCGCAGATATTCAAATTGCAGCGCGGTTTCCACGCCTTCGCCCAATACATCCAGCTTCAGCTTGTGGCTAAGGTTGATGATCGCATCCAGCACTGGCGTTTCAATCTCTAACCCTTCAATCGCGTTGATAAAGCCACGGTCGATTTTCAGGTAATCCAGCGGGAAGGTCAGCAGATAGGTGAGCGAACAGTGGCCGGTGCCGAAATCATCAATCGCCACTTTCATGCCTTGCGCCTGCAAATGACGCAGCTTGCTGGCTACCATTTCGCCATCATCAATCAGGCTGCGCTCGGTCAGCTCCAGCGTGATGCTCATTTGCTTGCCTTTAATGCGTGCCGCGAACTGCTCAATATCCGGCACAAAGTCGGCATGTTGCAGATGTTCCGCCGCCAGATTCAAGCCGATATGGAAGCCCGGCTGCACTTGCCAGCTTTGAATATCTTCAGCCATCAGCTCCAGCAAATGCTGAGTTAACGGCACGATCATGCCTTCGGCTTCGGCCGCGCTGATAAAGATATCCGGGCGGATCATTTCACCATTCGGTCGTGTCCAGCGCAGCAAGGCTTCGGCGCCGGCACAAGCTTGCAATTCGGTACTGTAAACCGGCTGATAATGCACCGAGAACTGACGATTACGAATGGCGCGCGCAATTTCATCGTGCCAGGAAATGCGGCGACGCAACCAATTCGCCGTGAGCACCATCAACAGAATCGAGAAAATCGCCGCCATCGGCAGGAAGATAAACAGCGCCTGACGCCACGCTTTGAGCAACTCAGAAGAGGGAACAGTGACGTCAACGCTAATCGGATAGCGGCTGGATTGCGCTTTATAAGATTCACTTTTCATATACAGCTTGGGGCGCATATCGTCCGGGCCGCTGGCGATCACCGCGCCGCCGCTGAATTGCAGGCTCATGCGATAACCGCGCGATCCGCCAATCGCGTTCATGAAGTCCATCAAATATTGGCCATCAATCACCGCCCAAAAACCGCTGGTATCTGGCAATTGGCGCACAAAAACCACCGCCGGACGGTTCGGTACGCCGTAGGTGCCGCGCACCGAAATGCTCCACCAGGCTTTGCCGGTGATGGGTGGTGGCTGCATCATCATTTGGCTTAAGGTGCCGTGCGTCAGGCCAAATGCCGAAGAGCAGTTAATGTCTTCGCCTTTCAGCAGGCCAATCGAGCGGAAATAGGGATTAAGCGTACCGGCGCGTTGTAGCTGGTCCTCAATCTGCGCGCACGGCTGATAATGATATTGGCGCAGCTGGGTGATCATATCCCAGGCGTTATCACTCATCTTTTCCGCTTGCGTCAGCAAGGTATTGGCGGTGGAAATCTGCTGTTGGCTCACCGTGTGGCGCGCCTCAATAGCCGTACAAAGGATGCCGAGTACCAGCGGCAATAAGCCAGCACAGACAATTAAGAGCCAGCCAAAATCATGATTACGTTTTTTTAGTGGCACCAGACAATCCTCGGTCGGTTAGAGCCGCAGAGAAACAGCGGGTTACGGCGTCAGCAGCATACCATTTTCATGGGGCTGTGTAGGGTAGCGATTTCAGATTAAACCGGTGTGATACAGGTCAATTATCGACCTCGCTTTGCGTTTATTGACAATGTTTTGCCGTTATTGGCATTTCCCAGCGGGAAATTCGCTATGCCACGATGTTAGGCAAGCATATTGACCTGAAATGAGGAACCTAAATGAGCACTGAAACATTGGATGTCGTGTCATTGCGGCAGCGCATCAGCGAAGGGGAATGGCAGGCGCGCACCAAGCTGGCCCAAGCCTATCACCTGGCGGCGAAACTGCGCTGGACCGACCATATCTACACCCATTTTTCCCTGCGCGTGCCGGGCGATCAGCCTCATTTCCTGATCAACGCCTTCGGGCAAACCTTCGATGAGATCCAGGCCGAAACGCTGGTCAAAATCGATATCGACGGCAATATTATTGACGACCCAACCGGTCTGGGAATTAACCAGGCGGGATTTGTGATTCACAGCGCGATTCACCGGGCGCGACCCGATGCACACGCGGTGCTGCACACGCATACCGCGGCGGGCATTGGCGTCTCGGCGCAGCGCAACGGCTTGCTGATGATCTCGCAGCACAGCACGCGTTTTCATAATCGCCTTGCTTATCATGATTACGAAGGCATCGCGCTGGATCTCGACGAACAGCAACGCATCGTCGCCGATCTTGGCGATCTCAACGCGTTGATCCTGCGTAATCATGGTTTGCTGACCAGCGGCGGCAGCATCGAAGAAGCCTTCTACAACCTGTATTACCTTGAGCGCGCGTGTCAGGCGCAACTGGCGGCGCAATCCGGTGGCGCGGAACTGATCATCCTGCCGGATGACGTCGCTGAAAAAGCTGCGCAAGCCTTCGATAACAGCATTCGTAACCACAAATATCAGCTGCATTGGGATGCTTACATCCGCCAGCTCAATCGCAACGCACTCTGAGAACCCAACCGATGAAATGGCTGAAACCGGTAGTTTCTGCGCTGCTGCTGTGCGCGGCGTTTGGCAGTCAGGCGGCGCCTGATTTAAGCAAGGTGACGTTAGTGTTAGGCGATCAGGCACGTAATTTGCGCTCGCTGATCGAAGCGGCGGATGTGATGAAGGATGCGCCTTACCAATATCGCTGGGCCAATTTCCAGGGCGCGGCACCGCTGTTTGAAGCGCAGCGTGCCGGTGCGGTGGATACCTCCTACGCCGGTGATTTGCCGGTGCTGATGGCGGCATCGGGCGGCGTGCCGCTGAAGATCATCGCCACCAATGTGGGTGATGCCGGTTCTAACGGCGTGATCGTGCCCGCCGACTCGCCAATTCATAGCGTGAAAGATTTGGTGGGTCAGCAAGTGGTGATCTCCTCAGCACGCGGCAGCATCTCGCAGCATTTGCTGTATGAAGCGCTGGAAGAGGCGCAGGTTAAACGTGATGCGGTGCCGGTGCGCTTTGTATTGCCCACCGATGCCAGCGCGGCGTTTAACTCCGGGCAAATTGCCGCGTGGGCGACCTTCGATCCCTATCTCGGCATCGCCGAAAAGCATGGCGCGCGTTTGCTGCGTGACGGTAAAGGCTTAACTACCGCGCTGTCGTTTGTCACCGCCACACAAAGCTCGCTCGACGATCCCGCCAAACGCGCGGCGATTGCTGATTTCACCCATCGTTTAGCCAAGGCACGTGAGTGGGCGTTGCAACATCCGCAGCAATATAACGAGGTGTACGCACAGCTCACACGCCTGCAACCGGCAGACGCGCAGCAGATTACCGCGCGTATTTCGCACGGCATTCGTGGTGTGACGGAAGAGGATGTGGCGAAAGTGCAGAAGGTGTCGGACTTGTTCAGCGAGCTGAATATCCTGCCGAACAAGGTGAACGTGAAGGCGATCACGGATAACAGTGTGTTCCAGACACAATAATCTCAAAACGCGCGATGAATCGCGCCGCTACAAATATGTGCACACTCCGTAGCGGCGCAATTTACTGCGCAACTTTTAACGCGCCCGCGAACCTGGCCGCCCGTTGCCCAGCATAATTGCCAATCGGCTGCCGCCCGGCGTGGTTTCCATCAATATTTTGGTCACGCTGGTGAGCGGTACCGACAACAACATGCCGATGGGCCCCAGTAGCCAGCCCCAGAAGATCAACGATAGAAACACCACTAACGTCGATAATCCCAGCCCGCGCCCCATCATTTTTGGTTCCAGCATATTGCCGATCAGCATATGGATTGCGCTGAACAGCGCTGCCACCAGCATCGCGTCATAAATGTTATTCAGCACCAGCGCCTGAATAAACGGCGGAATGCCTGCGATAATCGGCCCGATATTGGGGATGAAATTGAGGATGAACGCCACCACGCCCCAGAACAGCGCGAACTTCACACCCAGCATCAACAGCGACAGCCATACCGCGACGCCAGTAAGCAAACTCACCAAGGTTTTCAGCGCCAGGTAGTGCGTTACGCCCTTCAACGCCTTGTGCAAACCGGCAATACGGATTTGTGGATTCACCATCGCATTACGCATTTTGTATGGCAGGTGGCGCACTTCAAACAGCATAAACACCACGGTGAGAATCAGCAGCAGCACGTTAGTCATCGCACCGGAAAGCTGCTTCAACAGCGAAGTGGCCATATCCATCACCACATTGGGATCGAGCCGGGCGGCCAGCGCGTCGGTGGAGATATTGATATGAAAACGGGCGGCAAAATGTTGAACCACTGCTAGCTTCTGTTCCAGCATGGTGCGGATTTGCGGATAGGTTTCGCTGAAGTCGCTGGCAGAACTGGCAAGCACGGCAATCAGTAACAGCACCACGATAAAAATCACCGTAATCACCAGCGTGATGGCGAACGTGCGCCGCATGCCGCGCCGCATCAACAGAGTCACCAGCGGGTTGAGTACTATCGCCAAAAAGCTGGCAAGCAAGAAGGGCACCAGAATTTCTGACGCGGCGCGAATGCCCGCCAGGATAATCACCAGCATCGCCAACTTCACCAGAATGTTCTGGCCAATTTTTTCCTGTGGCAGGTTGTTCATTCACTCTCCTGAGACATCATTTCACAGGAGAGTGTAGTTGATGGAAATTAAGCGTCTGTTTTTTAAGATAAACAGAAATTCCGCATCATTATCGGCTCTGACGCCGCATCAGCGCTGTCGCCGCCAGCATCAAACTCAAACTCGCCAGCAACGTTAGCGTCGCCATTGCCATGCCTTGTCCTACCGAACCTTGCTCGAACTGCCGCCAGATAAAGATTGCCACGGTTTGCGTACCGGCGGGGGCCAGCAGCAGCGATGTCACTAACTCGCGCGACGCCACCGCGAACACCATCATCATCGCGGCCAGTAAGGCAGGAGAGACCAACGGCAGCACGATCAAGCGCAGCGCCTGTAAGCGCGATGCGCCGTGCACACGCGCCGCCGGTTCCAGCGTGGGTGCCAGTTGGCGCAACGCGCTGCTGACATAGCGCACCGGCCACGGCAGCAACAAGCAGCTGTAGGATAACAGTAGGATAAATAGGGTGTTATACGGTGAAGCCGGCCAGAAGCCGCGATTCCACAGCAGGATCAAACCCACGCCGACCACCACGCCCGGCATCGCCGCGGGTAGCAGCGCCAAACCATCCATCATTGCCAGTAAGCGAGTTTTGCCTTCCGAAACGCGCCAGGCGATCAGGAAACCCAGCGCGCCGGTCAGTAGCGCCGCGCCTAATGCTAAGCCGATGCTGGTGGAGAAGGCGGCCAGTGCATCGCCTTGCTGGCTGAACAGCGCGCCGAAATGGCGCAACGTCAGATTATTAAGATGCAATCCGCCGGACAGCGTATTCAGCAAGCCGCTCAAGGTCATGGCACCCAGCGGCAACACCACCGCCAGCAGCACGGTGAGCACAAACGGTAGCAGCATCACACTTTGCCAGCGACCAGCCTGCGCCAGTTCCTGCATCACCGGTTTGCCGCTAACGGCGGTGACATCGCTGCTGCCAGTGAGTTTGCGTTGTAAGAACCACGCCGCCAGCGCTATCAAACTCAACATTAATGAAAGCGAGGCTGCACCGGGCAGATCGATGGGCCAGTCGGCGAGTTTGGTTTCGATGCCGACGGTCATCAGCGTCAGATTGGCTTGCGTGCCGAGCGCCGCAGGTACGCCGTACTCTTCAATCGCCAGCGTGAATGCCAGCAGCACGCCGCCCGCCAGCGCCGGTAGCGTCAGCGGCAAGGTGACATGCCAGAAGCCGCGCCACGCCGATGCGCCATGCACGCGCGCTACCCACGCCAGACGCTGCCCGCTCGCCAGCAGCGAACGCGACACCGCAAAATACACCACCGGGAAGATATTCAGCGTCATCACCAGAATCATGCCGCTACTGCTGAACAGCAGGCTGTCGAAATTGATGCCGGTAAGTTGTTGCAGATAACCGTTGCGTTGCAGCGCCAGCGTCCATGACAGCGCGACAATATATGGCGGCGTCAGGAAGGGGATCAGAAACAGCAGATCCCACAGCGCCGCGCCCGGCAGGCGGAACAGGCCGCGCAGTGCGCCGAGCGGTAAGCCCAGCAGCAAACTGCACAGCGCCACGCCGCCACCGATTTTCAGCGTGCCCAGCCACATTGAGGCCAGTTGCGGATCGTCAAGCAGCGCCGGTAAGGTGCTGAATGCGTCGCACCAGCTCCCTTCGCCAAAGTGTGGAAACACCGCTTGCAGCAAAATAAATAACAGCGGCAGCGCGACCAGCAGCATCAGCGCCAGCAGAATCAATCCATTCAGGGCACGCGACATCATTTACTGCCCGTACAGTGCGCCAAAGCGCTTCAACACCACCGAACGTTCGCTACTGCCATCGCTTTTAGTCGGCAGCAATTTGATCTCGGTGATCAGCGGACGTTGCGCTTTGATGTCGGTACGCGCTGGCATCAACCAGGCTTTGGCCACTTGTTCCTGACCTTCATCCGACAGCACATAATCCACGAATTTCTTCGCATCATCGGCGTGCTGGCTACTTTTGAGGATCATCATCGGACGCGGCGCGACCACCGTACCGTTTTCCGGGAAGATCACTTTCACGCTTTCGCCTTGAGCGATGTTGTTATAGGTGACGTAATCGACCGCGCCAAACACCGCGGCTTTCGCGCCTTGCAGCACCGGCGTTACCGCCTGCGCGTTCGGGCCGCTCATCACCATGCCGTTGGCTTTAAGCTGGTCAAACAGCTGCCAGGCTTTTTCACCTTCGCTGTTTTGCAGGCCAATCAGCAGATCAAGCGAAGCACCGGAAAGTGCCGGATCGGGCGTGGTGACTTTATCTTTAAACGCTGGTGCAGTGAGATCCTGCCAGGTTTTCGGCTCTGGCGTGTTGCTTTGGGTATTCCACACGATGCCGAGCGCGGAAATGCCTTGCGCCACATAGCTGGCGGTTTTGAATTGATCCGGCACATGCGCCGCGTTGGCGCTCTGGAACGGCAGCAACCAGCCGCGCTGTTGCAGATCTTCAGCGGTATCCCATGAAGCCGAAATCAACACATCGGCTTGCGGATTGGCTTGTTCTGCTTCGAGGCGCGCCATCACTTTGCCGGTGGTGGCCTGGAAAATATTCACTTTGATACCGGTTTGTTTTTCAAATCCGGTAGCAAGGCTTTTCGATAACGATCCTGGACCGGCGGTGTACACCGTTAACGCCTGGGCATCGTTGATCATCATGGCGGAAGTCAAAATCATCGCGCTGATGGCTCCTGTTCTAGATAACTTGAGAGATGGCATTGCGGTCCCCTGAGAGGTGAGTAACGGAAACAATCTGGCCCTGCGCCAGGTGAATGATGCGATCGGCCAAGGTGTTGGCTTCTTCGCGATCGTGCGTAACGTAAACAGCGGTAATGCCCGCGGCGCGCAGCAAATCCGCCATGGTATGCACCAGGGTTTCACGCAGGTCGCGGTCAAGATTGGAGAGCGGTTCGTCGAACAGCAGGATCGCCGGTTTCGCTACCAGCGCGCGCGCTAAAGCCACACGCTGTTGCTGGCCGCCGGAAAGCAGCGCCGGTTTGCGATCGCCAAAGTCAGCCAAACCCACCTGCGCTAATGCGGCGTCGGCTTGTTGACGCGCGGCGGCTTTTTTCATGCCGCGCATGCGCAGCGGGAAGGCGACGTTTTGCGCCACTGACATGTGCGGCCACAGCGCATAATCCTGGAACACCATGCCGAGGTTGCGTTTTTCCGGCGCATCGCAATGGTTGGCCGACGCCACGCAGCGGTCGCCGATCCACAATTCGCCTTCACTGGGTTGCAGCAAACCCGCCAAAATCTTCAGCAGTGTGCTTTTGCCACAACCGCTGGGGCCGAGCAGCGCAAGGATTTCGCCTGCGGGAATGGTCAGGGAGAGATCGTGCAGAATAGTCAGGTTACCCACCGACCATCTGAGATTTTTCAGTTCGATTGGCAGCGCGGCATGCGTCATCTTCCACCTCCCGTGAGAGAGTTGGTGTGGTGCACGCGCGCCTGAGCAGAAATCAGGAGCGTCATCAAATTGTTTATCCTCTTTGGGATTTGATGGCGGCGAGTCTACGTGGGCGATATGACGAATTGATGACCATAAATTCAGGCGATCTGCGGATGCACGCGGTGGGAAAAAGCGTATAGTTAACGCTCTTGTATAAAAATTCCGTCACCCACGAGCGCAATCACTCATGCCTGACCTGCCTGCCGCCGCACCTGAACACGGGCGTTTTCGTCTCAATCTGCTGATCCTTTCCATCGTAAAGTTCAACTTTGCCAGCTATCTCACCATCGGCTTGCCGCTGGCGGTGCTGCCCGGTTTTGTCCATGACGGGCTGGGTTACAACGCCTTTTGGGCTGGATTGGTGATCAGCCTGCAATACATCGCCACGCTGTTGAGCCGACCGCACGCCGGACGTTATGCTGACATGTGGGGGCCGAAAAAAGTGGTGGTGCTCGGGCTGGTAGGTTGTTTGATCAGCGGCATCTGCATTCTGTTGTCGGCGCTGAGCGAAGGGCAGGGCGTGCTGAGTCTGGTGTTGTTGTGCTTGGGCCGCGTGATTCTGGGAATCGGACAAAGCTTCTCCGGCACCGGCACTTCGCTGTGGGGCGTGGCGCGCGTTGGATCGCTGCACATTGGTCGGGTGATTTCGTGGAACGGCATCGTGACGTACGGCGCGATGGCGATTGGCGCGCCGCTCGGCGTGGTGATTTTCCGCAGCGGCGGCTTGCTGCTGCTCTCTTGCATCATCATCGGCATTTGCGTACTGGCGATTGCGCTGGCGCTGCCGCGTGCGCCGGTCAAAGGCAGCAAAGCCAAGCCGTTGCCGTTTCGTGATGTGCTGAGCAAGGTCTACGGCTTTGGTTTGATTCTGGCGATGGGCTCCGCCGGATTTGGCGTGATCGCCACCTTTATCACGCTGTTTTATCAGGACAAAGGTTGGGACGGCGCGGCCTTCGCTCTGACGATGTTTAGCGCGGCGTTTGTCGGTACACGTTTGCTGTTTCCCAATGCGATCAACAAATTGGGCGGCTTGCGCGTTGCGAGCATCTGTTTTGCGGTGGAAGCCATCGGCCTGTTTCTGGTGGCCGGTTCCTTTGAACCGTGGATGGCGAAGATGGGCGCATTTCTCACCGGTGCTGGTTTCTCGCTGGTGTTCCCGGCAATTGGCGTGGTGGCGGTGAAAGTGGTGCCGCAGCAAAATCAAGGCAGCGCGTTAGCCACCTATACCGCGTTTATGGATTTGTCGTTGGGGATTACCGGCCCGATTGCCGGTTTTATCATGAGTTACGCTGGTGTGTCGCTGGTCTATTTCCTTACCGCGCTGCTGGTGTGTTTAGCGTTGTTCTGCACGCTGCGCATGATGAAACGCCTGCCGGAAACGCCCACGGTCGAGATTAAAGAGAATGCCTAGGTGATGTGGATGAACACCAGGTCACCATAAATGGCGACCCTACAAAACCCCGTAGGGTGCGCATTTATGCGCACCAATTCGAAGATGAGATGTGAGTATAAAAAAAGGCCTCCGACCGAGGCCAAACCTAGCAAATTGTGTCTTTAGACACAGATAAGGGTTCTTTTAGGCTTGCAGCAACTCAATGCTTTGACGGACTTCGCGCTCGATTTCCTTCGCGCCCCATTTCTCCAGTTCTGTTGAGAACGGTTCAAAGGCATAAACGCCTTTATAGCCCAGCATCTCCAAACGCTTCACTTGCGCCACGCTGTTCAGTACGTCGCGATCGCTGAGCATAATGCGTTCTTCATCGGTCAACTGCGCCGTTGGGCGGGTATCTTCCACGCCGGAAAGATGCACCAGGCCAATCTGATTAACCTCAATTTCCTGCGGGAACTCATTTTCAGCGTTTTCATACAGATGATGATGAAAGGTATCCAGCAGCAGCTTAAACGGCACGCCCGCCTGTTTAATCAGCTTCTGCGTTTGTACCGCCGAACGCAGTGAACTCACCGGGAAGCCCAGCGGCTCAACCAATCCCTGAATGCCATACTCGGTAAAGCGCGGCGCCAGCAGTTGCAACGCTTCCAGCGTCTGTTGCGGTGTTCGTTCAATCCCTTCATTCAACGGACACATCACCAGCGCCTGCGCGCCAATCGCCTTGGCTTCTTTTAACATCGCATCCGCCTTTGCCAGCAGCGCGTCGTCGGCACGGTTAAAGGGATACAACGCATTAATCGTGACGATCTCAATATGGTATTTATCCGTCAGCGCCCGCAGTTCCGTCACGCTCAAATCATCGGTCACCTTGCCGCTGAACATGTCATTGCGCAGCTCAACTTTACTCAAGCCGAGGCGCTGCACCAGTTGAAAGAACGCTTCCAACGACAGCGCAGGTGCGATTTTGCGGTTAATACAGAAACGGGTTGGATCGATGGCCATTTACGGCTCCTGTAAGTGGATACGGATAAGGTGCAGCAAAGAGAACATTTATTTCATTATTATTGAATTATGAAATATCAGATATTGGATCTGCCTCGCAAAAATTTCATATTTCGTTTCGCGTTGCATTAGTTGGCTGGAAAGATGACACAAATTTTGTGCTTGCAGACGTTAAGCGTTAGCAGGGTTTGCGGGTCTTTCATCGCCCGCATACAACCGTTACAGGCAGGTTTGTCATGACTCATCATCCTGTGCAGAAAAAATGCGATCCATGCCGCTAAAAGGAAATTTTCCAAAAAGAAGTATTTGAAAAATTTATTTCATTGCTATAGCTTCATAGCACGCTTTAAGTATTGCCTGATCGGGTAGCGTCGCTGTTTTGTATTGGCTGCCTGCAGGGAACTCCACATCAAAGAGGCAACGACATGACTATCGTAGGAAACTTTATCGGCGGCAAAATTACCCACAGCGCCAGCAATGAAACCATTCCCGTTTACGACCCGGCAACCGGCAAAGTGGTGCGCGAACTGACGCAAAGCACCGCGGCGGAAGTTGAAAAAGCGATTGAAGTCGCTCATGCCGCCTTCCCTGAATGGTCGAAAACTGCGCCGCTGCGTCGTGCCCGTGTGATGTTCAACTTCAAAGCGTTGATGGAAAAACACCGCGATGAGCTGGCTGCCTTGATCGTGTCTGAGCACGGTAAAGTGTGGTCAGATGCGCTGGGTGAACTGACGCGCGGTATCGAAGTGATCGAGTATGCCTGCGGTATTCCACATCTGATTAAAGGTGAAAACTCACCGAGCGTTGGGACTGGCGTGGATAGTTACTCACTGATGCAGCCAGTTGGCGTGGTGGCGGGGATTACGCCATTCAACTTCCCGGCGATGGTGCCTTTGTGGATGTTCCCGATCGCGCTGGCCTGCGGCAACACCTTCATTCTGAAGCCACCGGCGCTGGATCCGTCTGCGTCAGTGCGCATGGCTGAACTGCTGAAAGAAGCTGGCCTGCCAGATGGCGTGTTCAACGTGGTGCACTCTTCAAACGAAGACGCTGAGCAACTGTATAAAGATCCGCGCGTTGCCGCGGTGAGCTTCGTCGGTTCTTCTGGCGTCGCAGAACACATCTACAAAACCGCCAGCGCGCACGGCAAACGTGTTCAGGCGTTTGGTGCGGCGAAAAACCACGCCATCGTGATGCCAGATGCCGATCTCGATGCCACCGTGAACGCCATTATGGGCGGCGCGTTTGGTTCAGCGGGCGAACGCTGCATGGCGTTGCCGGTGGTGGTGGCGGTGGGCAATGACACTGCTGACAAACTGATTGCCCGTTTGACGCCGCTGATCAAAGCGCTGCGCGTCGGTCCTGGCATCCAGCAAGGTGCGGAAGAGAATGAAATGGGGCCGGTGGTTTCAGCGGCGCACCAGAAGAAAGTGCTCGGCTACATCGATAAAGGTGAGCAGGAAGGCGCGAAACTGGTGGTGGATGGACGCGGCATTCAGGTGCCGGGCCATGCCGAAGGTTACTATGTCGGTGGCACGCTGTTCGACAACGTGACTTCTGATATGACCATTTGGCGCGAAGAGATCTTCGGACCGGTGCTCAGCATCATGCGCTCCACCGATTTCGACAGCGCCTTGCAACTGGTGAACAGCCACGAATTTGGCAACGGCAGCGCCATTTTCACCAGCAACGGCCACACCGCGCGCGAATTCGTGCAGAACGTGGAAGCGGGCATGGTCGGCGTCAACGTTCCAGTGCCAGTGCCAATGGCGTTCCACAGCTTCGGCGGCTGGAAACGTTCGGTGTTTGGCGCGCTCAACGTGCATGGTCCAGACGGCGTGCGCTTCTACACCCGCATGAAAACCGCCACCGTGCGCTGGCCGAGCGGTCAGCAAACTGTTTCTGAGTTCAGCATGCCAACGCTGGGCTAACATCGCTCAACAAGGAGGAAGAGAGAATGTCTCTGATTTCGAAAGCGCAAAAGCCAGACAGCAACGGGCGGATTCAGCATGTCACGCCGGAAAGTGCCGGTTGGGAATATGTCGGTTTTGATGCCTATTTGCTGAAAAAAGGGCAGAGCCTGAAGCTGAGCAGCGGTGACAAAGAGTTGTGCCTGGTGCTGGTTGCAGGTTTTGCCTCGGTGAAAACCCGCCACGCGGATTTCCCGAATCTGGGTAAGCGTCTCTCGCCATTTGAACGCACGCCACCTTACTCGGTGTATGTGCCGCATAACGATGAAGTGGAAGTGTATGCGGATAGCGATCTGGAACTGGCGGTGTGTAATGCGCCGAGCAACGGGCATTTACCGGCGCGTTTGATTGCACCGGCGGATGTAGGCGTTGAGCAGCGTGGCAAAGGGCGCAATAAGCGCTTGGTGCACAACATCTTGCCGGATAACAAAGAAGCCGACAGCCTGCTGGTGGTGGAAGTGTATACCGACGAAGGCGCGACCAGCTCGTATCCCAGCCATAAGCACGATCAGAAAGACAGTCCGGACGAAACCTATCTGGAAGAAACCTATTATCACCGTTTCGATCCGGAACCGGGTTTCGCCATGCAGCGCGTCTATACCGACGACCGTTCACTGGATGAGTGCATGGCGCCGTATAACCGCGATGTGGTGACGGTGCCGCGCGGTTATCATCCGGTGGCAACCATTGCCGGTTACGATAACTATTATCTGAACGTGATGGCGGGGCCAAAGCGTCTGTGGAAATTTACCTGGGAGAAGGATCATGCCTGGGTGAACAGCGACCAATATCCGCGCAGTTAAAGTGTTTTGTAGGGTGGGCATTCATGCTCATCAATGTAAAAAGGGCAGCTAATTAGCTGCCCTTTTTGCTGGTCACCATAAATGGCGACCCTACGAAATCGCACCCAACGTTTATTCGTTGATCGCGTTGTTATTCAGCGCCAATGACACCGCCAATGTCTGTGCCAGACACAGCGAAGCCACCTGTGAACGGAAGCCATCGACCTGTGCTTCTCGTACCACGAAACACACATCGCTGAAGGCGGCCAACGGACTCACCTGGCTGTCGGTAATGGCGATCAGATGCGCGCCACGTTTGGCACCCAACTCCACCAACTCCACCGCTTCACGCGCGTACGGCGAATAGCTAATGGCGATCACCACGTCTTTCGGGTTCACCATGCTCAGCTGTTCGGTGAACATGCCGCCAAGACCATCGATCAGGAACGCACGACGCTCTAAATGGCGCAGTGCATACACCAGATACGACGCCACGCTGAATGAACGACGCAGGCCGATAATGTAGATATTCTCGGCTTCATCGAGCATTTTAACCGCGCGGTTAAGCTGGTCCGGATTCACCTGCATCGCCAACTGTTGCAACGCCTGGCTGTTCACCATAGTGAAGACGTTGAGGATCTCGGCTGGGCTTTCCGGTGATGAAGTGCTGTCGTCGGTGGCAGTTTGGCGAAACAGACGTGCACGCTCGGTGTAGTTAACCGTTTCTTCCATCAGATGCTGACGGAAAACCTGTTTCATTTCGTTGAAACCGCTAAAGCCAAATGCGTTAGCAAAACGGATCAGCGTGGAGGGCGGCACATCGGCATGTTGCGCAATGGACGCCACGGTATCAAAGGCGATGCTGTTACTGTTATCAAGGATATAACGAGCCACCTGCTTCAGGCGTTTACTCAGCGTCTCATAGCGACGACGGATATCGTCCTGTAACAAGGTTAATTGTGTTGGATTATTGGTCATTACTTCGGCCCGCTAAAAAAGAAAATATGGCTGGATAATGAGCGCTATAGTACCAGATGGATGGAAAATTTCATTTGTTTGACATCATCGTGACGCTTATTTCATCGGTTTATGAATTGCCTCACATAATATGCAGGTTTTCCCCTCACTCTAGCCCTTTCCCGCAAGCGGGCGAGGGAACCGATCCAGCGATTGTTAAATAACGAGTTGGTTCTGCCAAACCGCAGAGTTCGGTCCCTTCTCCCACTTGTGGGAGAAGGCTATGATGAGGGCCAGCGAGCACGATCAAAAAAGCGGCCTCTCAGCCGCTTTTTCCCAACGATCTCAGCACTTAACCGCGCACAGCGCGCCAGTAACCGATCAATCGCAGGTAATTGCCTTTCACCGTTTCAATCAGCGCATTGTCATCCAGTTCACCTTGCAGCCACTGGCGTGAAGGCTGACCGAAGATGGTGCGTCCAACGGCAAAACCTTTCACCCACGGCGCTTGTGCTGCCGCCGCGAAACCGGCTTTCAGCGTCTCTTCTGGCGCATCGAGTCCCAGCAACAAAATACCGCGGCAGTGCGGATCGTTCTGCTCGATCAACCCGCTAATCTTCTGCCAGCTCTCAGCCGACAGCGGCGGCAGTTTCCACCAGTCTGGCTGGATGCCCAAACTGTAGAAGTGGCTCAGCATGTCGTAATAGTAGGATTCATTACGATCCGGATTGCTCTCCGGCAAAATCAGTTCCAGCAGCAACTCATGCCCGCTTTTGTTACAGCCGTTCCACACATCCAGCACCAACTCATCTTGCTCTTTGCGCAGTTCAGCGCTGTCATGCGGATGGTAGAACACCAGACACTTCACCACATGCTCGGCAGGCCAATCGACCAGCTGTGAGCCGATGTTGCCATGCTCAAGGCGCAGCGGACGCGAACTTGGCAGCTCAATCGGGCGGCCAATCCACCAGTTTTTGCCGGTGATCGCGTTCAGCGCTTTCTGGCCATAAGTGGTATCCGCGAGGATGCCGCTTTTCTCATTCAGTCCGGCTTCATTGGCGGCTTCTTCCGCAGCGCGCAGCAACAGCAGTTTCAACTGTGGAATACGTTCTTCGCTCACACCGGCTTCACGCGCCATGTCGGCTAACTGTTTGCGATGGTCGAAAGCGAACACGTTGAGTTCCGGCCACTGTTGCTTGCGTGTGGTCACGCGATGCAGATGGTTGAGGCGATCATCGAGATCCGGGCGTTTCACCTGTTTGTCGCGACTGAGGAAATCATCTAACTCTTCTTTAGTTGGCATTGCGGGTGCGCAGCCGTGGCGGGAAACCACCAACGCGCCACAGGCATTGGCGTAACGACAAGCTTGTTCCCAGCTCTCATCGTTGAGCCAGCCGCGCAGCAAGCCAGACATAAAGGCATCGCCCGCGCCCAGCACGTTCAGCACTTCAACGCGCACGCCGCTCTGTAATTTGGTTTGCTCCCAGCTATCTGGGATCTCGCCCTCAAACACCACGCAACCCAGCGGACCGCGTTTGCATACCAGCGTGGCCTGGCTCGACTTGCGCACATTTTTCAGTGCAGTCAGCGTATCGGTGCTGCCGCCGGCGATATGGAACTCTTCTTCCGTTCCCACCACCAAATCGAAATAGTGCAGCACTTCCTGCAATTGTTGCGTCACTTCGCCGGACTCAATGAAACGCGTTTCACCGTCGCCGAGTGAGGTCAATCCCCACAATACCGGACGATAATCAATATCCAGCGCGGTGCGCAGGCCGTTGCGCTTCGCAATATCCAGCGCTTTCAGAACCGCTGCGCGGGTTTGCGGATGCGACAGGTGCGTGCCGGTTACCGCGACGGCGCGCGATGAAGTGATGAACTCTTCTTTGATATCTTCCGGCACCAGGCCCATATCGGCGCAGTTGTCGCGGTAGAAGATCAGCGGGAAGGTCTCTTCATCTTTAATGCCGAGAATCACCAAACCGGTCAGACGATGTTTATCGGTAATCAATCCGTCGGTGTTGCATCCCGCGCGTTGCAACTCTTCACGCAAGAAGCGGCCATTATGTTCGTCGCCTACGCGCGCCAGCATCGCCGATTTCAAACCCTGAATAGCCGTGCCATAGGCCACGTTGCCGCTCGATCCGCCCAGATATTTGTTGAAGCTGGTCATATCTTCCAGACGTGATCCAATTTGCTGACCGTAGAGGTCGACGGCGATGCGTCCGATACAAATCACATCAAGCCGCTTCTGTTGTGTACTCATACCTATTGTTTCCTTCTGTGATAAGCAGACACTGCGGGCGCTGCCGCCCAACATCGAGCGCTATGCTTCCGGGTTCTCAAGGTGCCTGATTGGCTTTGGTCGCAGTATGAGGAATAAAAATTCCAAATTCAATATGAAATGAAACATCCATCACGATTTTGTGAGCCAGGTAAAACTCTGGCAAGCGTGCAACAAACTGCATCTGACCGGCGGTTGTTCCAGTGAGATTCAGGCTTGTGAGCCAGCTCTCAGGAAAGCCGTGATAAATAAAGGAAGCTACTGAAGTGAAATGAAATTTCGTTATAGTGGCTGAATGACATTTCAATGTTCCACTTTTCCCCGACTTGCCGCTCTGCCAGCCCTTGTTTCAGCGCCGAATTTGATCTCCATCGCAAAATGAAATGTTTCTTCTGTAATCGTATTTAATGAAAAAAATATTTGTTTATAATCGCCTCACGTTTCACTTAATCCGCGGGCGCCGTGAGCGGCAGTTTTTACCCGAACCGCGTTGTACCTCACCACAGGTACCAGCATGTAAAGGAAGAAGCATATGGGCACAATCAGACTTACCACGGCGCAGGCGCTGGTGAAATTTCTTGATAACCAGTATCTGAACGTTGACGGCGTTGAAACCAAATTTGTGAAAGGCATTTTTGCCATTTTCGGCCACGGTAACGTGCTGGGATTGGGGCAGGCGCTGGAGCAAGACAGCGGCGATCTGGTGGTGCATCAGGGCCGTAATGAACAAGGTATGGCGCATGCGGCGATTGGTTTTGCTAAGCAGTCGCTGCGCCGTCAGATTATTGCTTGTACTTCTTCTGTTGGACCGGGCGCGGCCAATATGATCACCGCTGCGGCGACGGCCACCGCCAACCGTATTCCTTTGCTGCTGCTGCCCGGCGATGTGTTTGCCACGCGCCAACCCGATCCGGTATTGCAGCAGATCGAGCAGAGCCACGATCTCAGCATCAGCACCAACGATGCTTTCCGCGCCGTCAGCAAATATTGGGATCGCGTTAGCCGCCCAGAACAGCTGATGACCGCTTGCATTAATGCGTTGCGCGTATTGACCGATCCGGCAGAAACCGGCGCGGTGACCATCGCGCTGCCGCAGGATGTGCAGGGCGAAGCGTGGGATTTCCCGGAATATTTCTTCCAGAAACGTGTGCATCGTCTGGATCGCCGCCTGCCAACCGCCGCCCAGCTCGAAGATGCGCTGGCGCTGATTACGCGTAAGCACAAGCCATTGATCATCGTCGGTGGCGGGCTGAAATATTCGGATGCTGGCGCTGCGCTGCTGAAATTTGCCGAGCGCTTCAACATTCCGTTTGCTGAAACGCAGGCCGGCAAAGGCACCATCGTTTCTGACCATCCGCTGAATGTCGGCGGCGTGGGTGAAACCGGCTGTCTGGCGGCGAACCTGCTGGCGAAAGAGGCCGATCTGGTGATGGGTATCGGCACGCGTTACACCGACTTCACCACCGCGTCGAAATGGATTTTCCAGAATCCAGAGGTGAGCTATCTCAATCTCAACGTCAGTAACTTCGACAGCTACAAGCTGGATGCGGTGCAACTGCTAGCCGATGCGCGTGAAGGCTTAACCGCGTTGGAAAGCGGTCTGAAAGGTTTCGAAAACCATTGGGGCGGCCAGATTGAGCTGTCACAAAGCAAGCTGTTGAAAGAGACGCAGCGTGTGTATGCCGCGACCTATAACACTGACGATTTCATTCCAGAAATCGCCGACCACGCCGATCGTGAAGCGCTGTTTGCCGAATTCGAGCGCCTGACAAAATCGGTGCTGACGCAAAGCAGCGTGCTGGGCACCTTAAATGAGCAACTCCCAAAGGATGCGGTGATTGTGGCGGCCGCGGGCAGTCTGCCGGGCGATCTGCAACGCGTGTGGCGTACCAAAGATTACAACTCGTACCACGTTGAGTACGGCTACTCCTGCATGGGCTACGAAGTGAATGCCGCGTTGGGTGTGAAACTGGCGCAGCCACAGCGTGAAGTCTACGTCATGGTCGGCGACGGTTCGTTCATGATGCTGCACTCCGAGCTGGTCACTTCGATTCAGGAAGGCGCCAAAATCAATGTGGTGCTGTTGGACAACATGACCAACGGTTGCATCAACAACCTGCAAATGGAACACGGCATGGACAGCTTCACCACCGAGTTCCGCTTCCGTAATCCGGAAGGCGGCAAGTTGGATGGTGGCTTTGTGCCGGTCGATTTCGCGGCGATTGCCGGTGGCTACGGCTGCAAAACCTATCGCATTACTACGCTGGAGCAGTTAGAAGCGGCGTTGATTGATGCGCAGAAGCAGACGGTTTCGGTGCTATTCGACATCAAAGTGCTGCCAAAAACCATGGTGCACAAATACTTCAGTTGGTGGCATGTCGGCGTGGCGCAAACCTCGACGTCTGAACGCACCCAAGAAGTGGCCGACAACCTTAACGTGCATATCGAACAAGCACGTAAGTACTAAAACCTTTTTTAGGCCGGCGTTCGTCGGCCTTGCTTAACCCTTACTCTCCGACTCTACATCTACAGGTGTAACTATGACGCTCAAACTCGGTGTAATTGGTACCGGTGCAATTGGTCAGGAACACATTCGTCGCTGCAACAATGTTTTGCAGGGCGCGAAAGTGGTGGCGGTTTCTGATATCAACGTCGAAGGCGCACGTGCGGCGCTGCAACGCTTAAATATCACTGCCGAGGTTTATCAGGATGGTCATCAGGTAATCAACTCGCCAGAAGTCGATGCCGTGCTGGTGACCTCCTGGGATCCGACCCACGAAGAGTTCACGCTGGCGGCGATCGCGGCCGGCAAACCGGTGTTTTGTGAAAAGCCGCTGGCGATGAGCGCCGATGGCTGCCGCCGTATTGTCGATGCGGAAATTAAACACGGTAAGCGTTTGGTGCAGGTTGGCTTTATGCGCCCTTACGATTCCGGTTATCGCGCGCTAAAAAAAGTGATTACTGACGGGGAAATCGGCGCGCCGCTGATGTTGCACTGCGCGCACCGCAACCAGAGCGTCGGCGAAAATTACACCACTGACATGGCGATCACCAACACCCTGATTCACGAACTGGATGTACTGCGCTGGCTCACCGAAGACGATTACAAATCGGTGCAGGTGGTGTTCCCACGTTCTACCTCCAAGACCCACGCCAAGCTGAAAGATCCGCAAATCGTGCTGTTCGAAACGCAGAAAGGCATTCGTATTGACGTCGAGATCTTCGTTAACTGCGCCTACGGCTACGACATCCAATGTGAAGTGGTTGGCGAAGAGGGCATTGCGAAATTGCCTGAGCCTTCGGCGATTCAAACGCGCAAAAACGCGCGTCTGGGCGTGCCGCTGCTGACCGACTGGAAAGATCGTTTCATTGATGCTTACGACGTTGAGCTGCAAGCCTTTATTAACGATGCGACACGCGGCCAGCTGACCGGTCCTTCTGCCTGGGATGGTTTTGCTGCTTCGGTGGCGGCGGATGCTTGTCACAAAGCGCAGGAAAGTGGGGCGATTGAGCCGGTGACCATGCCGCCGCGTCCGGATTTCTACGCCAAATAACTGATGCCGTACACAAACTCTCTGGCGGCATTCGCGCCGCCTCTGTGAATCAGGGACAACAAGATGAACAAAGACAATGTAAAACTGGCGATTGCGCCAATCGGCTGGACCAACGATGACCTGCCAGAGCTGGGCAGCGAAAACACCTTCCAGCAAACGGTGAGCGAAATGGCGCTGGCCGGTTTTACCGGTAGTGAAGTCGGTGGCAAATATCCGCGCGATCCGGCGATTTTGAAACCGATGCTGGATATTCGCGGCATCGAGATTTGCAACGCATGGTTCAGCACCTTCTTCGCTAATGGCGACAAAGCAAAGACCATCGACGAATTTACCAATCATATGAACTTCCTGCACGCCATGGGCGCGCGCGTGATCGGTTGTTCCGAGCAGAGCAAAAGCATTCAAGGCACCACCTTGGCGGTCTTCGAGCAGAAGCCGATTTTCAGCGATGAAGAGTGGCGTTTAACCGCGGAAGGCTACAACGAGTTGGCAGAAATCGCGGCGAAGAAAGGCATGCGTTTGACCTTGCATCATCACATGGGGACCGGTATTCAGACGCCAGCCGAGATCGAACGCTTTATGGAATCGACCAATGAGAATGTCGGCCTGCTGTACGATACCGGCCACATTTACTACTCCGAAGGTTCGCAGCAGGCGATGTTGGATGTGCTGACCAAATATCTGCCGCGCATTTTCCACGTGCATCTGAAAGATGTGCGCGACAGCGTGGTGGCTGAAGTACGCGGGAAATCCCTTTCGTTCCTTGATGGCGTGAAGAAAGGTACCTTCACCGTGCCGGGCGACGGCGTGATCGATTTCAAACCGGTGTTCAAAATCCTCGACGACTACGGCTATAAAGGCTGGATGGTGGTGGAAGCGGAACAGGATCCGGCGCTGGCGAATCCGTTTGAGTATGCGGTGAAAGCGCGTAAGTACATCCGCGAGAACGCTGGGTTATGAGGACCAATTCGCGCAATAGATTGCGCCGCTACGATATGTGCACGCATTGGTAGCGGCGCGATTTATCGCGCGCCTTAAATAAAAAAGCCGTTATCCCATGCAGGATAACGGCTTTTATTTTGTTCGAATTACGACGCTAACGACAACGCTGGTTTCTGTGCGTTAACCGCCAGCCATTCGCGA
This sequence comes from Pantoea sp., assembly GCF_039594315.1. Lineage (GTDB taxonomy): Bacteria > Pseudomonadota > Gammaproteobacteria > Enterobacterales > Enterobacteriaceae > Pantoea. The sequence goes on along the minus strand of NZ_JBCNNP010000006.1, from coordinate 33,164 downwards.
ATGCGTGCCTGCTCGGCTTCGCTCAGCCACATACCTTGTTTGGTACGACGCCAAATTGCATCATCCAACTCGCGCACCCATTCGTTTTTCACCAGGTAACGCAGCTCGGCTTCATAGAATTCATGACCGAAGTTCTCACCCAGATCATCAATGCTTTTCGCGCCTTCCAGCAGCACTTCAGTGCGGCTGCCGTAGGTACGCGCATAATGACGCGCCATGCCTTCGCTGATGAACGGATAGCGACGACGCAAACCTGCCGCGTAGTCGTCACGCGAACCAGAGAAATCACCGCCCGGCAGCACTGCACTTTTGGTCCAGGCTGGGCCGGCGTTCGGATAGTACTTCGCCAGTTTTTCCAGCGCATGCTCCGCCAGCTTACGATAAGTGGTCAGCTTGCCGCCGAACACTGACAGCAGCGGTGCCTGACCATTTTCATCATGCACATCCAGGGTGTAATCGCGGGTGATCGCCTGCGGCGAATCGGATTCGTCATCGCACAGCGGACGCACGCCAGAATACGTCCAGACAATGTCCTCTTTGCTCAGTTGCTGTTTGAAGTGTCCGTTGAACACTTTCAGCAAGTAGCTGATTTCATTATCATCGATCTTCACATCTTTCGGATCGCCTTTGTATTCCACGTCGGTGGTGCCGATGATAGAGAACTCATCCATCCACGGAATCACAAACACGATACGGTTATCTTCGTTTTGCAGGATGTACGCCTGCTTTTCGCGGTGAACGCGCGGCACCACAATGTGGCTGCCTTTGATCAGACGAATGCCGTACGGCGATTTCAGCTTCAGGCCATCGTCAAAGAACTCTTTTACCCACGGACCGGCGGCATTGACCAGACCTTTGGCGCGCCAGGTGAAGGTTTTGCCGGTATCGATATCTTCGGCTTCAACCATCCACAAACCGGCTTCACGCCAGGCGCGGGTAACGCGAGTGCGGGTGCGAACTTCGCCGCCTTGCTTCTCCACTTCCTGCGCGTTCAGCACCACCATGCGCGCATCATCGACCCAGCAGTCGGAATATTCGAAACCGCGCGTGATTTCAGGTTTGAGGGCCGATTCCGCGCCAAAACGCAGGCTTTTACTGCCCGGCAAAGTGGTGCGTTTGCCGAGGCGATCGTACATAAACAGGCCCATGCGGATCATCCACGCCGGACGCAGATGCGGGCGGTGCGGCAAACGGAAGCGCATCGGGAACGCGATGTGCGGCGCCATTTTCAGCAGCACTTCACGTTCTGCCAGGGCTTCGCCGACAAGGCGGAATTCGTAGTGTTCAAGGTAGCGCAGGCCACCGTGGATCAGCTTCGAGCTATTCGAGGAGGTTGCACAGGCCAAGTCCCGCGCCTCCAGCATCAGCACCGACAGTCCGCGTCCTGCAGCGTCCACTGCAATGCCGGCTCCGTTAATGCCGCCGCCGATCACGATCAGGTCTTTGGTTTCCACGTCATCTCCTCCGATGTTCGGAATAGTTCTAAAATGTTCGTTTTCGAGCGTAATAATAATCGGAAACCAACATCGATGCCAGCGGTTAACTGAATAAAAACATTTTTGCGTGATATAGCTAACATTCCGACAGGAAAAAAAACACATAACCTCAAAATCTGTCAGGTTATCGCGGCGGCTTATCAGGTTAAACTAGGCGCTAATTGTGACGAAGTAATGAGAGACACCATGGAAAACTTTGAGTGTATTAACGTCCTGCAGGCGCAAGAGCATCTGGCACAAGGTGCGCATCTGGTGGATATTCGCGATCCGCAGAGCTTTATGATGGGCCACGCGGCGGGCGCGCAGCATCTGACTAATGACAATCTGGCTGACTTCATCGCCAGCGCCGATCCGGCATTACCGGTGTTGGTGATGTGCTACCACGGTAACAGCAGCAAAGGCGCTGCGCAGTTCCTGCTGGGACAGGGATTCAACGCTGCGTACAGCATTGACGGCGGTTTCGACGCCTGGCGCGCAGCCTTTCCGGCGCAGGTAGCAACGGGCGAAGCCTAAGCCCGCATAAGGAAGGAGAAACCGCATGATGCGCATTACTCAGTTCAATAATCCCCGCATGGCGCAGGCGTTTGTCGATTACATGGCAACGCGCGGTGTGACGCTACGCATAGAGCGCGAAAGCCATTTCGTCATTATGCTGGATGATGAAAGTAAGCTGGAGATGGTCGAAAACGAACTCGCGCAGTTCGTGCGTGATCCTAACCATTCGCGTTATCAAGCCGCCAGCTGGCATAGCGGCAGTACCGAAAGTGGCTTGCGTTACGAGCGCACCAACATCTGGGCTAACATTCGTGAACGCGCAGGTCCGCTCACCATGACGATCATGATCGCCTGCATTGCAGTGTTTATCATGATGCAAATTGTGGGCGATGACGTGGCGCTGGATTGGATGGCGTGGCCAGCCGATTCTTCGCAATATTTCCAGGTGTGGCGCTGGTTTAGCCATGCGTTACTGCACTTCTCGCTGCTGCATATTCTGTTCAATTTGATGTGGTGGTGGTATCTCGGCGGTGCGGTGGAAAAGCGTCTCGGCAGCGGCAAGCTGTTTGTGATTATGCTCATTTCCGCGTTGTTGACCGGCTGGATGCAGGCCAAATTTAGCGGCGTGCTGTTTGGCGGTTTGTCCGGTGTGGTGTATGCATTGATGGGTTATTGCTGGCTGCGTGGCGAGCGCGATCCCGAAAGCGGCGTGTATCTGGAACGTGGACTGATCGGCTTTGCGGTGGTGTGGCTGGTGATTGGCTGGTACGGTGCGTTTGGTTTGTCGATTGCCAATGCAGCGCACGTCACTGGTTTGCTGGTGGGCTTAGCCATGGCATTTGTTGATACGCGCCACGTCGCGCGGCGTTAGCAGAAAAAATATAAAAGAGCGGCTTCGAGCCGAGGAGAGAGATGTGAAGCAGACGCAACGTCATGACGCCATTATCGATCTGGTCCGGCGTCAGGGATATGTCAGCACGGAAGAGCTGGTGGATCACTTTGAAGTCAGCCCGCAAACCATTCGGCGCGACCTGAACGATCTGGCCGATCAAAACAAAATTATGCGTCATCACGGCGGTGCGGCGCTGCCGTCCAGTTCTGAGAACACCGCGTGGCAGGATCGCAAAATGATGTGGTCGGCGGAGAAAGCGCGCATCGCGGAACGTGTTGCCAGCCAGATTCCGGATGGCGCGACGCTGTTTATTGATATCGGCACCACGCCGGAAGCGGTGGCGCATGCGCTGCTCAATCACAACAATCTGCGCGTGGTGACCAACAACCTCAACGTGGCGATTCTGTTGATGGCCAAGCCGGATTTCCGCGTGATTATCGCCGGCGGCGAAGTACGCACGCGCGATGGCGGCATCATGGGCGAAGCGACGCTGGATTTCATCTCACAGTTCCGCCTCGATTACGGCATTCTCGGTATCAGCGGCATTGATATGGACGGTTCGTTGCTGGAGTTCGATTATCACGAAGTGCGTACCAAGCGCGCGATAATTGAGAACTCGCGCTGTGTGATGCTGGTAGTCGATCACTCCAAATTTGGCCGCAATGCGATGGTCAATCTCGGCAATATGAGCCTGATTGACTACATGTATACCGATCAAAATCCGCCCGCCAGCGTGCTGAAAGTGATTGAACAGCACGAAGTTCACCTCGAACTCTGCTGATGCCGTAGCGGCGCAATTTATTGCGCGATAAATCGCGCCGCTACAAAAATCAGCACCGATTTTTTTCATTCCACCTTCATTTCTCTGTCGCTTTTTTCTTCGCCCCCAGCTTTACTTAGCATTCACATCTTGCGCTTGCCCCGGCTTTACCGTTAACGGACACGAAGGGATTGATATGTCGCAGCAAAAATTCAATAAAACACGTTTCGACGCCGCACTAACCCGACAATGGCAGCACCTTGGACTCAGCTCCGCGCAGCAAATGACGCCGCACCAATGGTGGCAAGCGTTGAGCAGCGTGCTGGCCGAAATGCTGGCCACCCAGCCTCCGGTGCCAGCAAAGCTAGGCCAGCGCCACGTCAATTATCTCTCAATGGAGTTTTTGATTGGCCGTCTGACCGGCAATAATCTGCTCAATCTGGGCTGGTACAACGAGGTGCAGGCCGCACTGGCTGAGCATCAGGTTGAATTAAGTGAGCTGCTGGAAGAGGAAATTGATCCAGCGCTGGGCAATGGTGGATTAGGGCGTTTAGCCGCTTGCTACATGGATTCGATGGCAACCGTCGGCCAGGCCGCGATGGGCCACGGCCTCAACTATCAATATGGCTTGTTCCGTCAGACGTTTGACGACGGTCATCAACATGAAGCGCCAGACGACTGGCAGCGCGATCGTTATCCGTGGTTCCGGCATAACGCGGCGCAAGATGTGCAGGTCGGCATCGGCGGCAAAGTGAAAGAGAATCATGATGGCAGCCTGTTGTGGCGACCGAAATTCCTGTTGCAAGGTGAAGCCTGGGATCTGCCGGTGGTCGGCTATCGCAATGGCATCACTTTGCCGCTGCGTTTGTGGAAAGCCAGCAGCGTGCAGCCGTTCGATCTCACCCTGTTTAACGACGGCAAATTCCTGCAAGCCGAGCAGCCGGGAATTGATGCCGACAAGCTGACTAAAGTGCTGTATCCCAATGATAATCATGCGGAAGGAAAACGCCTGCGCCTGATGCAGCAATATTTTCAGTGCGCTTGCGCGGTCGGCGACATTCTGCGTCGCCACCATTTAGCCGGGCGCAATATTCACAGCTTGCCCGATTTCGAAGTGATTCAGCTCAACGACACGCATCCCACCATCGCCATTCCGGAAATGCTGCGGCTGTTACTGGATGATCATCAGCTAAATTGGGATGAAGCGTGGCACATTACCAGCCGCACCTTTGCTTACACCAATCACACTTTGATGCCGGAAGCGCTGGAGCGCTGGGATGAGAAGCTGGTGCGCGATTTGCTGCCGCGCCACATGTTGATCATCCGCGAGATTAATCGTCGCTTGAAAAAGATGGTGAAGAAGCAATGGCCGGATGACAAAGCGCTGTGGCAAAAACTGGCGGTGGTGGCCGACGGCCAGGTGCGCATGGCGAATCTGTGCGTGGTGAGCTGCTTTGCGGTTAACGGCGTGGCAGCGCTGCACTCTGAGTTGGTGGTGAAAGATCTTTTCCCGGAATATCACCAACTGTGGCCGAACAAATTCCATAATGTCACCAACGGCATTACGCCGCGCCGCTGGCTGAAGCAGTGCAATCCGCTGCTCTCCACTTTGATTGATGACAGTTTGCAAGTGGAATGGGCCAACGATCTCGACGCGCTGGCGTGGCTGGCACCGTTCGCCAAAAAGAAAGCGTTTCGCCAGCAGTTCCGCACCATCAAACAGCAGAACAAGCTGCGGCTGACGGTATATATCAAACGCGTGACCGGCATCGATATCAATCCGGATGCGTTGTTCGACGTGCAGATCAAGCGCCTGCACGAATACAAACGTCAGCACCTCAGTTTGTTGCATATGCTGCACTGCTATCGCCAATTGCGCGATAACCCAGACAACCCCGATTTTGTGCCGCGCGTGTTTATCTTTGGTGCCAAAGCTGCGCCCGGTTATTACCTCGCGAAAAACATTATCTACGCCATCAACAAAGTGGCGGAGGTGATTAACAACGATCCCAAAGTCGGCGATCGCCTCAAAGTGGTGTTTATCCCCGATTACCGCATTACGGCGGCGGAGTTGATGATTCCCGCTGCGGATCTCTCCGAGCAGATTTCCACCGCGGGTTATGAAGCCTCCGGCACCGGCAATATGAAGCTGGCGCTGAACGGCGCGTTGACCATCGGCACGCTGGATGGCGCTAATGTGGAGATTGCCGAAGCGGTTGGCACCAAAAATATCTTTATCTTCGGCAACAGCGTTGATCAGGTTAAGGCGTTAAAAGCCGACGGCTACAGCCCGAAGAAACTGCGCAAACAGAATAAATATCTGGACGGTTTGCTTAAGGATTTAGAGAAGGGCAAGTTCAGCGCTGGCGACAAACAGGCGTTTGATCTGATGCTAGAAAGCCTGACGAAAAATGGCGATCCGTGGTTGGTGCTGGCCGATTTCGATGCCTATATCGCCGCGCAGCAGCAGGTGGAAGCACTGTGGAAAAATCCGGAAGCCTGGACGCGTGCCGCGATTTTGAATACCGCGCACACCGGACGTTTTAGTTCCGACCGCTCAATCCGTGATTATCAGCAGCGCATTTGGCAGGCGGCGCGCTAACGGGTTTGGTTTCAAGGAGACACCATGACGCTCAACAAGCTGGATCAGGCGGCGCAAGATGCCGGCATCGCGCTGCACTTTATCAATGCCAAAGGCGAGCCGGAAACACTCAGCGATGACACCAAACGCGCACTGTTGGCGGTGATGGAAACGCCAACCGGCAAAGCGCCGCCGCTGCCGCCGGTGCAGGTGTTCACGCTGCGCAGTAAACGCCAGCTCACGCCGCAAGGCAGCGGCACTTTTTCCTGGCAACTTGAAACCGAACAAGGCAAACAGCACAGCGGCGAAGTCGCAGGCGGCGAAACGCTGACGCTGCCGCCGCGGCTGGCGCAAGGTTATCACCAACTTACGCTGCGCAAAGGTCGCCAGCAGTGGCAAACGCGCATCATCATCGCGCCGCGTCGCTGCTATATCCCTGAATCCATCGAGCAGGGGAAAAAGTTGTGGGGCGCGCTGGTGCAACTCTACACGCTGCGATCGGAGGATAATTGGGGCATCGGCGACTTCGGCGATTTGGCGCAGTTGCTGGAGAAGATTGCCGATTACGGTGGCGATTTTGTCGGCCTCAATCCTCTGCATGCGCTGTATCCCGCGCAACCGGAAAATGCCAGCCCCTACAGCCCAACCTCGCGCCGCTGGCTTAACGTGCTGTATATCGACGTCAATCGGCTGGCGGATTTTCAGCAAAGTCACGCCGCTCAACGCTGGTGGGATAGCAGCAAAACGCGCAAGGCACTGGATCAAGCGCGCGCCGCTGAATTTGTTGATTACCGCGCGGTGGCGGAGTTGAAAATAACCGGGCTGCGTTTTGCCTGGCAACGCTTTCAATCCCGTGCAGATCAAGAGGCTGGCTTCCAGCAATTTCTTGCGGAAGGCGGCGATCACCTGCGTTATCAGGCGGCCTTCGACGGCATTCTGGCTGAGCGCAGCCAGAATAATCCTGAGGAGTGGGGCTGGCCAGCGTGGCCGGAAGGTTGGCGCAATGCTGCGTTACCTGATGTGCAGCAATGGTGCTCAGAACACGAAGACGAGATTCAGTTCTGGAGCTGGTTGCAATGGGTGGCGCAGGAGCAGTTTGCCGTCTGCTGGCAGATCAGCCAGCACCTCGGCATGACGGTGGGTTTGTACCGCGATTTGGCGGTCGGCGTGGCGCAGGGCAGTGCGGAAACCTGGCAAGATCCCACGTTGTACAAGCTGGGCGCCTCGGTTGGCGCGCCGCCGGATCGCCTCGGTCCACAAGGGCAAAATTGGGGATTACCGCCGCTTGATCCGCATGTGATGCGCGCGCGCGGTTATCAGCCGTTTATCGATCTGCTGCGCGCCAACATGCGCGACTGCGGCGCACTGCGCATCGATCACGTGATGGCGCTGCTGCGTTTATGGTGGATTCCGTATGGCGAAAGTGCGGATAAAGGCGCGTACGTGGCTTATCCAGTCAACGATCTGCTGGCGATCCTCGCGCTGGAGAGCCAGCGCCATCGCTGCATGGTGATCGGCGAAGATCTGGGTACCGTGCCGGTTGAGATTGTCAGTTTGCTGCGTAAAAGCGGCATTTTTTCCTGGAAGGTGTTGTTCTTCGAGCAGCATAAAGATGGCAGCTATCGTCAGCCGCAGGAGTATCCGCGTCAGTCGATTGCCAGCGCCAGCACGCATGACTTGCCGACGTTGGCGGGATTCTGGGACTCAGCAGATCTGTGGCTGGGTAAAGAATTGGCGTTGTATCCAGAGAGCGTTTGGCGGCCATTAATGGATCAGCGCTACGATCAGAAGCAAGCGCTATTAGATGCGCTGCATCAGATGCAAACACTGCCTGCGCGCCAAAGCACGGTTGCCAACCGGTTGTCCTTTTCATTCGTGTTGAATCGCGGCTTTCACCGCTATCTGGCACAAACCAACAGCGCGTTGGTGGGGTTGCAGCCGGAAGATTGGCTCGGCATGACATCGCCGGTAAATGTGCCGGGCACGGTAAATGAATATCCAAATTGGCGGCGCAAGTTAAGCGTTACGCTGGAAGAGATGTTTTATCGGGATGTGCCGCCACTGTTAAGAGCGGTGGATTTGTGGCGCAGGAAATAATGAACGCGCGGCAGCGTCGGGTCGCTGCCGCGGGCTGAATCAGTAGTAGGAGTGCTCGCCGCGCTGGTGCTCGGTCAAATCGCGCACGCCTTTCAGTTCCGGGAAGGCTGCCAGCAGCTCTTTCTCGATACCATCTTTCAAGGTTACGTCGATCATCGAACAACCGTTGCAGCCGCCACCAAATTGCAGAATGGCGATGCCGTCATCGGTGATTTCCATCAGCGATACGCGACCGCCGTGGCCCGCCAGCTGTGGGTTGATCTGCGCTTGCAGCAGATATTCCACACGTTCCACCATCGGCGCATCGTCAGAGACTTTACGCATTTTGGCGTTTGGCGCTTTCAGCGTCAGCTGTGAACCTAGGTTGTCAGTGACAAAGTCGATTTCCGCGTCATCAAGGTATGGCGCGCTCAGCTCATCAACATAAGCCGACAGTTTTTCGAACTTAAATTCGGTATCGGAGGCTTCTACTGCATCAGGTGGGCAGTATGAAACACCGCATTCTGCGGTTGGCGTACCCGGATTAATGACGAATACGCGAATCTGTGTGCCATCTTCTTGTTTGGACAGCAATTTTGAGAAGTGCTCTTGCGCAGCATCAGTAATAACGATCATGGCGATTGCTCAATAGTTGACTAAATTACTTGGTTATAATACGCCCAACGCCGACGCTCTACAAGGTACGGCACAGGCAACCAATGTGTACGCTGGCCGCGCCGTGCGCCAGCAAGATGCGGCTAATTTCAGCCACGGTACTTCCGGTGGTCACAACATCGTCGATAAGCAGGATGTGGCGTCCGCGTACCGGTATTTCAAGGCGGAACGCCCCGCGCAGGTTCTTTTTGCGCGCGCTGGCACTCAATGAATGCTGTACCGCGCCATGTCTTACCCGCTTTATCCCTTCGCGATATTCACAGCCCAGCCAGCGCGCCAATGGCTTTGCCAACAACGTCGCCTGGTTATAGCCGCGTTGCCATGCGCGCCGACGATGAAGCGGTACGCTCAGCACCAAATCTACACGTGGCAGCCGGTAATCACGACGATTTGTTAACAACTTTAACAAAAGTAGCCGTGCCAGCATCACTCTAAGTGCGGTTACGCGGGAAAACTTCAGCTGATGTACCCAATCACTCAGCGGCGGCAGATAATCGCTAACGCACGACAAACCGTGCCATGGCGGCGGCTGGCGCAGGCAACGTCCGCATGCTTGTAAGCGGCTGGCGGGCAAACCACAGATTGGGCACAGTTCTGGCAAACGCGGAATCTGTTGTACACAACGGCTGCATAAGCCGTGGCTGGCAATCTTCAGTGGCAAGCGACATAGCCAACACAGTGCCGGGATTGGTAGCATAGCGACCTCCTAATCACTTTTCCGGAGTTTAACCGATGAGTTCGCTTTACTGGCACAGCGTGGGTGAAGGCGATCGCGATCTTGTGCTGCTGCACGGCTGGGGTTTGAACGCCGAAGTGTGGCAAAACATTGTTCCGCGACTGAGCTCGCATTTTCGTCTGCACCTGGTGGATCTACCCGGCTTTGGCCGCAGCCAGGATTTTGGGCCGCTAACGTTAGCGGAGATGGCGCAACAGCTATTAGCGCAACTCCCTGAGCGTGCAGCGCTGCTTGGCTGGTCGTTGGGCGGATTGGTCGCCAGCCAACTGGCATTGTCCCATCCCGATCGCGTTGCGGCGTTGATCAGCGTGGCGTCGTCGCCGTGCTTTACCGAACGCGATGCGTGGCCGGGCATCAAGCCGGATACGCTACATAATTTCCAGCAGCAGCTGAGCAACGATTTCCAGCGCACCGTGGAGCGATTCCTGGCGCTGCAAACCATGGGCACGGAAAACGCCCGCCAGGATGCGCGCCAATTAAAAGACGTGGTGTTATCTCAGCCGATGCCGTCGGTTGCGGTGTTGCAAGGTGGACTGGAAATCCTGCGTGAAGTGGATCTGCGCCCGCAATTATCACAGCTGACGCCGCCGTTTTTACGTTTGTATGGCGCGCTGGATGGCTTAGTGCCCCGCCGCATTGCCGCACAGTTGGATGAGGTCTTGCCAGATTCACCGTCGATCGTAATGCCGAAAGCGGCACACGCGCCGTTTATCTCTCATCCCGAGGCATTTTGTCAGCACGTCATTGATTTCTGTACGGCAAAAATGCACTAAAAATGTCGTCTGGCTGGAAAATCTGTCACAACCCGCAATACTTTTCTCGTGAGCTGCGCCGCTTGCGAGGTGAATTGTTTTTCTCTCGTTCAATGTGTTGTGCGCCGCTGACATCTCAACAATGGATAATGTCATGAGGGGTATGGTATGAAGGCGATGAAATGGATTGTGGCTTCAATGGTGATGAGCGCGGTGTCTTTCTCGGCATTTGCGGCGAAAGAAGTCACTAAAGAAGAAGTGCAGAAGATGAATCTGGAGAAAATTGGGACTGTGACCACCACTGGTGAAGCAACGGCCCCAATGGACGCCAAACGCGAGCTTTCTAAAGCCGCAGATGAAAAAGGTGGTAAGTACTTCCTGGTGATTGCCGGTCGCGAGCATGGCAAGTTCAGCGCCACCGCGGATGTTTACAAATAATCAGCCGCGCAACCACATAAACTGCCACGCAGCCAGCGTAATTGGCTGGCTGCCATCCAACTTCTCCCCGCTAATCACATCCTGAACATGTCGCGCCAGCGGCAGTTGAGTCGTCACATCGTGGCTGCTGAGATTAAACACGCACAGCAATCCCTCTTCGCTATTCGGCTGATGACGGCGCAACACCAGCAAGGTGTTTTCGCTCTCCAGCAAGGTCATCAGATTATCGGGATGGAATGCGCTTTGCCGCGTGCGCAGTTGAATCAACGCGCTAAGGCGTTCAAAAACTTGCTGGCGCAGCGGATTGTCGCCGCTGATCCATTGCTCCATTTCATGCAGATCATACTTCTCGCGGTTGATGGCGCGGTTATGCCCGGCGGCGCGCACGCCTTCGTTATCGTTACGTGAACCGAGAATGCTTTGGATATAAATCGCCGGTACGCCGGGGAAGGAGAGCAGAATCGCGTGCGCCAGCAGAAAACGGCGCAGGCGTGTGTCATCGTCGTCGCTCTGATTATTCAGCGCATCAAAATAGGTAACGTTGATTTCATACGGGCTGGTGGTGCCATCCGCATTGTTCTTGTAAGAAACCAGCGCGCCTTCCAGAGCCAAATCGCGCACCAATGCGACAATTTCCACTTCCGATAAAATGCCGCGCGCTGGATTCAGTCCAATGCCGTCGTGCGACGCCAGAAAGTTGAAAAACGTGGTGGTGCCACCGCCCAAATCCAGCGTGCTGGCCCATTGGCGCAGCGCGCGTGCCGATCCCGAATGGATGGCGTGCAGTACCAGCGGCGGCAGCGAGAATTGATACACCATTTGCGCTTCATCTTTGCCATTACCGAAATAGCTGATGTTGTCTTTATGTGGCACGTTGGTTTCGGTGACGATCACCGTGCCGGGCGCCACTTCATTGGCGATAGCGCGGAACAGCTTCACCAACAGATGGGTTTTCGGCAGATGAATGCAGTTAGTGCCCGGCGTTTTCCACATGTAGCCGACCGCATCTAACCGCACGTAATCCGCGCCTTTAACCAGATAATCGAGCAGCACATCGACCATGCGGATCAGCACTTCGGGGTTAGCAAAATTGAGGTCAATTTGGTCAGCGCTGAAGGTGGTCCAGATATAGCGCGTTTCGCCGTCGGCCATCTCGAACGGCGTCAGCAGCGGCGAAGTGCGTGGTCGGGTTACCGCGCTGAGATCGGTGGCGGGCGGCATGCTGATAAAGAAATCATCCCAGCCGGGATCTTGCGCCAGAAAGTGGCGAAACCATTGGCTGTGCGCCGACATATGGTTGCAGACGAAATCGAACATCAAGCGCGTTTCGCTGTGCAGCGCGCTGATGTGCTGCCAGTCGCCGCAGATTGGATTGACCTGGTGATAGTCGATAACCGAGAAACCATCGTCGGATGAGTAGGGAAAGAATGGGAGCAAATGCACCAAACTGAAAGTGGATTGCAGATGCTGCTGATAAAAGCGAGAAAAGCTGGCGAGCGTTGGTTGATCGGGTTCACGGAACTGATCGGCGTAGGTTATCAGCACCACATCTTTCTCATCCCAATGTGCTTTGCGCGGCAGCTTCACCGTATCGCGCGCGGCACGAATGTGTGAAAGCAAACGCTCACGCGCCGGAACAGGAAAGCTGTCGGCGTAAATCTCATCAAGTAAGGCGGTGATAATGTCCATCAGATCGCTGGGCCACGCGGAAGGCTAATTTTCAAACAGATTTTTTTAGCGTAGACGCATGAAGCGATTTATCAACTTGATACGCGCGGAGACCATTGCATCTCCGCGCGTGATGACGGCAAGAACTTAGCGTTTTTTACCGAATGCTGCAGCGAGCGCATCGCCCATCGCGCTGTTGCCTGCTGCTGTGCTAGCTGGTTTGCCGCGCGCCTTGTTATTGGCTGCTGGGCGCGCGGTTTCTTTGCTGGCGCTGCGATTGCCGCGCGCATTGCTTTCACCTGGCTGCTCATCCAGACGCATGGTGAGTGCGATGCGTTTACGCTGCAAATCCACTTCCATCACTTTCACTTTGACGATATCGCCGGCTTTCACCACTTGATGAGGATCTTCGACGAATTTGTCTGAAAGTGAAGAAATGTGCACTAAACCATCCTGATGCACGCCGATATCGACGAAAGCACCGAAGTTGGTGACGTTGGTCACCGCACCTTCCAGCACCATGCCCGGCAGCAAATCGTTGAGGGTTTCTACGCCTTCGGCAAATTGCGCTGTTTTAAACTCAGGACGCGGATCGCGGCCCGGTTTTTCCAGCTCTTTGATGATGTCGGTGACGGTTGGCAGGCCAAAACGCTCGTCGGTAAATTCGCGCGCGTTGAGATCGCGCAAGCTGCCCGGATTGCCCATCAACTCATTCAGCGCCTGCTCGGTTGCGGCCAAAATACGCTCGACCAGCGGATACGCTTCCGGGTGCACGGTAGAGGCATCCAACGGGTTATCGCCCTGATTGATGCGCAAGAAACCTGCGCACTGTTCAAAGGCTTTCGGCCCCAGACGGCTCACTTTCAGCAGCTGTTGGCGATTCTGGAAACGGCCGTTTTCATCGCGCCAGCTAACAATGTTTTGCGCCATCATGCGGGTCAAGCCGGCAACACGCGTCAACAGCGCGACGGAAGCGGTATTGAGATCGACACCAACGGCGTTTACGCAGTCTTCAACTACCGCGTCGAGTTTCTTCGCCAATTGGCTTTGACTGACATCGTGCTGATATTGGCCGACGCCGATGGATTTCGGATCGATCTTCACCAGTTCGGCTAGTGGATCTTGCAGGCGACGTGCAATGGAAACTGCACCACGAATGGATACGTCGAGGTCCGGGAATTCCAGCGCCGCCAGCTCAGACGCCGAGTAAACCGATGCACCGGCTTCGCTAACAATCACTTTCTGCGCCTGGATCTGCGGGAACTGCTTCTGCACGTCGAGGAAGAAACGCTCGGTTTCGCGCGATGCGGTGCCGTTACCAATCGCCACCAGTTCAACCTGATGTTTAGCGCACAGCGCAGCAACCGCGGTGGCAGCTTTCGCCGCCTGACCGGTGTGCGGATAAATGGTGTCGAAGGCGACCAACTTGCCGGTGGAATCAACTACCGCGACTTTAACGCCGGTACGCAAGCCCGGATCAAGACCCATGGTGGCGCGCATGCCGGCTGGCGCGGCCATCAGCAGATCGTGCAGGTTACGTGCAAATACATTGATGGCTTCATCTTCGGCACGTTCACGAATGGTGCCCATCAATTCGGTTTCGAGGTGCAGCAGCACTTTGATGCGCCATGTCCAGCTCACCACCGCTTTACGCCAGCTATCGGCCGGCGCGTTGTTCAGACGCAGATTGAGGTGCTCGGCAATCAGCGTTTCGCCGTAGCTTTCACGCGGCGCTTCGTCGAACTGCGGATCGGCATTCAGCGACAGTTGCAGCACGCCTTCGTTGCGGCCACGGAACATCGCCAACGCACGGTGCGAAGGCACGCCGCTCAGCGCTTCGTGGTGATCGAAGTAGTCACGGAATTTCGCGCCTTCTTCCTCTTTACCTTCCACCACGCGCGCCACTACGTGCGCATTCTTCCACAGGTATTCGCGGACTTTTGCCAGCAGCGTGGCATCTTCGGCAAAACGTTCCATCAGGATATAGCGCGCGCCATCCAGTGCGGCGCGGGCGTCGGCGACACCTTTGTCGGCATCGACGTAGCCTGCGGCCAACTGCTCAGGATCTTGTGAAGCGTCCTCCCACAGCGTCTCCGCCAGCGGCTCAAGACCGGCTTCAATGGCGATCTGTCCGCGTGTGCGGCGCTTCTGCTTATACGGCAGATACAGGTCTTCCAGCTCGGTTTTGTTCAGCGTGCTATTAATGGCATCGGCGAGTTCTGGCGTCAGTTTGCCCTGTTCGTCGATGGATTTCAGAATCGACTGGCGGCGATCGTCCAACTCGCGCAGGTAGCCCAGGCGGCTCTCCAGCTGACGCAATTGGGTGTCGTCAAGTCCGCCGGTGACTTCCTTACGATAACGTGCGATGAACGGCACGGTGTTCCCTTCATCAAGTAGGCGAACGGCGGCATCAACCTGGTCGGCGCGTGCCTTCAGCTCACTTGCGATAATCTGGCTCAGTGAATCTTTCATCATCAGTAAAAATGCTTAATCAGGGTTAGAAATAGGGGACAGTTATACGGGCTGAGGGCGAAAATTGCCAGCCGCAGGCCAGTGAATCCGTCTTTTTCTGAATGCAGCGCGCACATCGTTGGCTGCTTCTTGCTGATGGCGGAAGCGTCGCTTATTGTTAGCCTCTTTGACCTTGAACAATTGCTAGTGACGCCATGAAAACCCAACTGATTACCCGCGAAGGCTACAACAAGCTGCGCGCTGAACACGACCATTTGTGGAACGAAAAGCGTCCGGAAATCACCAAGATTGTCTCCTGGGCCGCCAGCCTCGGCGACCGTTCCGAAAACGCCGATTACACCTACAACAAACGTCTGCTGCGGCAGATTGATCGCCGCGTGCGCTATCTGCGCAAATGCCTCGCCGATCTAAAAATTGTTGATTACGCGCCGCAGCAAGAAGGCAAAGTGTTTTTCGGCGCGTGGGTGCAGGTGGAAAATGAGCAAGGCGAAGTGAAGCGCTTTCGTATCGTGGGTCCGGATGAAATTTATGGTGAGACGATGAAAGAGTACATCTCGATCGATTCGCCGATGGCGCGCGCGCTGATTAAGAAAGAAGTGGATGACGAAGTGCTGGTGAACACGCCAGAAGGGCAAAAGCTGTGGTTCGTGAACAGCATTGAGTACGTGAAAGCATCTGAATCAGAGTAAAAAGAGGCGGAGAATAATGGCCTGGGTAAGCAAGCCGGGGCGCTACTTATTCTCCGGTGGCGAAAAGGGCTGGCAGTAAAGAGGGGAGAAGCGCCGCAGCCTTGCCGCGCATCAACGAATCAATTATTTGCCCGGTGTCGTCGCCGTAGTGGTTGAGGTGCCGTTGCCTTTGTCGCCGCCGCCCATCGTCGCTAAAGCCACGCCGAGCAGTGCGCCAACAGCACCTACGCCGATGGCGTCGGAGTTACCTTTCGCGGTGGTCGATGCTTGCGCACCGGCCGCTTCGCCCGCGCTGGTGGCCGCCTGAACCTGAGTGATGCTGGCCAGTACCAGTGCGCTCAGCAGAATTACGGTTTTTTTCATCTTTCTTTCTCCACATGAACTCAATTAAAGCAGGTACGAATGCAGTGTCGGAGATTGCGTCGTGGGAAGAAAGGGGAGATTACTGATTGATTTGTAGGAATAAAATTACTGCTGGTCCTGTTTCTTCCTAATCAGGAAAATTTCCGAAAACAGATGCGCGGTACAGCGATAAAACGCCAGATTTTATGCTGACTTAATGGCAATGTGGCGCGCTTCCCTATCCTCTATTTAGGCGTGATGGCGTGGAGAGCCGCTCGGACGGCGCAATTTTGTGTCATGAACCAGTAACAGAAAGAAAAGAGGTCAATTTTTCAGATAAGCGCTAAGCGGCTTGAAAGCACAGATAAAAAACCGGAAGCGAAGCGCATTTCCCGACCAAAAATAAATATAAGCTGCTGTTTAATATGCTTTGTAACAATTTCGGCTAGAATATAAACCATTAATAACTGTCACACTGAGGCCTCTTTTTTTAACAATATTGTCTCAGGCAATGGCGCCTTTGGGAGTTGAACATGCAAGAGAACTACAAAATTCTGGTCGTCGATGACGATATGCGTCTGCGCGCGTTGCTCGAACGCTATCTCACCGAACAGGGCTTTCAGGTGCGTAGCGTTGCCAACGCCGAGCAGATGGATCGTCTGTTAACCCGCGAATCCTTCCACTTGATGGTGCTTGATTTGATGTTGCCGGGCGAAGATGGCCTGTCAATCTGCCGCCGTCTGCGCAGCCAAAGCAATCCGATGCCGATCATTATGGTCACCGCGAAAGGTGAAGAAGTCGATCGCATCGTGGGTCTGGAAATCGGCGCGGATGACTACATTCCAAAACCGTTCAACCCGCGTGAACTGCTGGCGCGTATTCGTGCCGTGTTGCGTCGTCAGGCCAATGAATTGCCAGGCGCACCTTCGCAGGAAGAAGCGGTTATCGCCTTCGGTAAGTTCAAGCTGAACCTCGGTACGCGTGAGATGTTCCGTGAAGATGAACCAATGCCATTAACCAGCGGTGAGTTTGCGGTGCTAAAAGCGCTGGTGAGCCACCCGCGTGAGCCGTTATCCCGCGATAAGCTGATGAATCTGGCGCGTGGTCGTGAATACAGTGCGATGGAACGTTCTATCGACGTGCAGATTTCCCGTCTGCGCCGCATGGTGGAAGAAGATCCGGCGCATCCGCGCTATATCCAGACCGTTTGGGGTCTTGGCTACGTATTCGTTCCGGACGGCAGCAAAGCATGAGGCGATTGCGCTTCTCACCCCGCAGTTCGTTTGCCCGCACTTTGCTATTGATCGTTACCTTGCTGTTCGTCAGCCTGGTAACGACCTACTTAGTGGTGCTGAATTTCGCCATTCTTCCCAGCTTGCAGCAGTTCAATAAAGTCCTCGCGTATGAAGTGCGTATGTTGATGACCGACCGGCTGCAGCTGGAAGATGGAACGCAGTTGGAAGTGCCTCCGGCCTTCCGACGCGAAATTTATCGCGAATTGGGCATCTCGTTGTATACCAACGCGGCGGCGGAAGAGAGCGGTTTGCGCTGGGCGCAGCATTACGAATTTCTCAGCGAGCAGATGGGGCAGCAGCTTGGCGGCCCAACCGATGTCCGCGTCGAGGTGAATAAAAACTCGCCGGTGGTGTGGCTGAAAACCTGGCTGTCGCCGGATATTTGGGTGCGCGTGCCGCTCACTGAAATCCATCAAGGCGATTTCTCGCCGCTGTTCCGCTACACGTTGGCGATCATGTTGCTGGCGATTGGCGGTGCCTGGCTGTTTATCCGCATCCAAAACCGACCCTTGGTGGATTTGGAGCATGCGGCGTTGCAGGTGGGTAAAGGCATTATTCCGCCGCCGTTGCGTGAATACGGCGCGTCTGAGGTGCGTTCGGTAACCCGGGCCTTTAACCAGATGGCGGCTGGCGTGAAGCAGTTGGCCGACGATCGTACCTTGTTGATGGCCGGCGTTAGCCATGATTTGCGTACGCCGCTGACGCGTATTCGTCTGGCCACGGAAATGATGAGTGAGCAAGACGGTTATCTGGCTGAGTCGATTAACAAAGATATCGAAGAGTGCAACGCCATCATCGAGCAGTTCATCGATTATCTGCGTACCGGGCAAGAGATGCAGACCGAGCGCGCCGATTTGAACAGCGTGCTGGGCGAAGTGGTGGCGGCGGAAAGCGGCTACGAGCGTGAAATCGAAAATGCGGTGATGACCGAGGATTTGATGCTGGATATCAACCCGCTGTCGATTAAGCGTGCGCTGGCGAATCTGGTGGTGAATGCAGCGCGTTACGGTAACGGTTGGATTAAAGTCAGCAGCGGTAAAGAGCTGAATCGCGCGTGGTTCCAGGTGGAAGATGATGGTCCGGGCATTAAGCCGGATCAGTTGCAGCATCTGTTCCAACCGTTTGTGCGTGGCGACAGCGCGCGCAGCACCAGCGGCACCGGCTTAGGCCTGGCGATTGTGCAACGTATTATTGATGCGCATGACGGTTCGCTGGAGATTGGTGATAGCGATCGCGGTGGTTTACGTATTCGTGCGTGGCTGCCGATCCCCGAAGGTGGCAGCAGTACGGCGGTGGCGAGTATTAATCACGTACCTTAAGGCATTAGCGGAACCGTAGCGGCGCAATTTATTGCGTTCTTTTGACCTTTTAAGATCAACTGAACGCGATGAATCGCGCCGCTACGGATTGTGCAGTTATCTGCAATGTTTCTGCAACTGCGGACCCGCCTGCACCAACGCTTTACCGGCGTCGTTGTCCGTATACTTCTCAAAGTTAGTGATAAAGCGCTGTGCCAGATCCTGCGCGGCTTGCTGCCAGGCGGCTTCAGTCGGCCAGCTGCGACGCGGATCGAGAATCGCACTCTCTACCTGCGGCAACTGCTTTGGCATCTGCAAGTTGAACACCGGCAAGGTTTCCGTCTCAACCCCATCCAACTCACCCGCCAGAATCGCATTGATAATCGCGCGCGTGTCTTTCAGCGAGATACGTTTACCGCTGCCGTTCCAACCGGTATTTACCAGATACGCCTGCGCACCTGCCGCTTCCATGCGCTTCACCAGCACATCGGAATACTGCGTTGGATGCAGCGTCAGGAACGCCGCACCAAAGCAGGCGGAGAAGGTTGGCGTCGGCTGCGTTACGCCGCGCTCAGTGCCAGCCAGCTTGGCGGTAAAGCCCGACAGGAAGTGATATTGCGTCTGCTCTGGTGTTAAGCGCGAAACCGGCGGCAACACGCCAAACGCATCGGCGGTGAGGAAAATCACCCTCTTAGCATGGCCCGCTTTGGAAACCGGCTGCACGATGTTTTCGATGTGCTCAATCGGGTACGAAACGCGGGTGTTTTCGGTTTTGCTGCCGTCCGCGTAATCCACGCTGCCATCGGCACGCACCACCACGTTTTCCAGCAGCGCATCGCGACGAATCGCGCGGTAGATTTCCGGTTCAGCCTGTTCAGACAGATTGATGGTTTTGGCGTAGCAGCCACCTTCAAAGTTGAACACACCATCGTCGTCCCAGCCGTGTTCATCATCGCCAATCAATTGGCGATCCGGATCGGTGGACAAGGTGGTTTTACCGGTACCCGAAAGACCGAAGAACACCGCGACATCACCCGTTTTACCGACGTTGGCCGAGCAGTGCATTGAGGCGATGCCTTTCAGTGGCAACAGGTAGTTCATGATGGCGAACAAGCCTTTCTTCATCTCGCCGCCGTACCAGGTGCCGCCAATCAACTGCATGCGCTCAGTCAGGTTGAAGGCGACGAAGTTCTCCGAGTGCAGACCTTGTGCCTGCCAATCTGGATTGGTGCACTGCGCGGCGTTCATCACCACGAAATCCGGTTTGAAGTCAGCCAACTCGGCATCGCTCGGACGGATAAACATGTTTTTGACGAAATGCGCCTGCCAGGCCACTTCCATCACGAAACGCACGCTCAGACGCGTGTCTGGATTGGCACCGCAGAACGCATCAATTACGAACAGACGTTTGCCGGAAAGCTGCTGGGTACAGCGATCTTTCAGTGCTTGCCAGGTTTCCTGCGACAGCGGCTGATTGTCATTTTTGCCGTTGCCAACATCGTTCCACCACAGGGTGTCGCGCGTAGTGTCGTCACGCACAATGTATTTATCTTTAGGCGAGCGACCGGTGAAAATGCCGGTATCCACGGCAATCGCGCCGCTCTGCGTCAGGGTGCCTCGCGCATAACCTTCCAGTTCTGGGCGGGTTTCTTCCTGAAATAACGTGTCGAAGTCAGGGTTGTACACCACTTCGGTGGTGCCGCTGATGCCCATAGAGGCGAGGTCTTGCGATGTCAGGCCGTTAACGCGCATGTGACTGCTCCTTAAATCGGTATCTGTTACTGCATATTTTTATGGGGTGATCCTGTTGCCCTTCACGCATAGCCACGCAGGGCAGATCGCGCGCAGTGTACTCTTATGAGCACAGCGGAAAAGAGAAGATAGTCAGAAATGCGAGCTGGAACGTGACAAGTAGATAAATCTGCCACTTATGAAACTAAAGTCAGCGTTATTAAGCTAATAACCGAGGAAAATGATAGGGATACGTTCAGCAGAAAAACGGGCGGCATAACCGCCCGTTCGAAAAATTAATGCACTTGATCGCTGTTGTTGGTCGATGCGCTACGAATGGCAGCAATATCTACCGCATCGAAAACGTAATTCGAACCGCAATAGTCGCAATTCATGTCGATTTTGCCATCTTCTTCGAGGATTTCGTCCACTTCTGCCACTGGCAGCGTGCTCAGCACTTCACCGCAGCGCTCGCGTGAACAGGTGCACTTAAAGCTCACTGGCGTAGGATCAAATACCGTGGCTTCTTCCTGATGGTACAGACGCCACAACACGTCGGTCGCTGGCAATTCGATCAGCTCTTCGCTCTTCACGGTTTCGGTCAGCGTGGCGAGGTGATTGAAATCATCGAGGTTCGACTCTTGTGCAGGCAACACTTGCAGCAGAATACCGGCTGCACCTTTTTCGCTGGTGCGGATGAACAGGCGCGTTGGTAACTGCTCAGAACGCATAAAGTAATCTTCCAGGCAACCCGCCAGCGTATCGGCTTCCAGACCGACCACGCCTTGATAGCGCTCGCCTTTCTCCGGTGAAATAGTGATCACCAGATAACCGTTGCCCACCATCTCTTTCAGGCTGCTGCCCGGTGCGATTTCCGCGTCTTCATTGACGCGCGCCACGCCGCGCAATTCCTGGCGGTTATTGCCATTGATCACCGCCAGCGTCAGAGGACCGTCGCCCTGCAACTGCACCGTGATATCGCCATCAAACTTCAGCGTGGCCGTTAGCAAGCTGGTGGCCGCCAGCAGTTCGCCCAGCAAGATTTTTACCGGTTCAGCATAATCATGATTTTTGACGATTTCACGCCAGGTTTCCGTCACGTTAACCAATTCGCCGCGCACGGCGACATTTTCAAACAGATAACGATGCAGTTGATCGTGTGCAGACATAGTGTTTCTCTCGTTGGGGGCGGGTTATTCGTCGCCCGACAATTTAAATTTCATCAGATCGCGGCGCTCTTTCTTATCCGGGCGGCGATCGGGGTGCGGCATAGTCAGGGAATTCATCTTGCGTGCCAACGCGGTTTTCTCACGCTTTTCGATGCTGGCGTCGGTTTCCGTATACAGCGCTTGCGCTTCACTGGCAGGACGACGTTGATCGGTCACTGCGGCAATCACCACCGTGCGTTCATCGTTGCCCTGACGCAGTGTGAGTTCAGCGTTTAGCTCAACTAACTTACTTGGCTTGCTGCGTTGGCCGTTGTAATGCACTTTGCCGCCTTCGATCATTTCACGGGCGATGGCGCGCGTTTTGTAAAAGCGCGCAGCCCACAGCCATTTATCGAGGCGAACGCCTTCAGCTACTTTTTCTTTCATTGCGGCTCCTGCTTTAACGCAGCGTTTCACACAATTGGCGATAATCGCGTACCGCCGGATGACGCTGGAAAGATTGATCGGGCCGACCAGAATCCGGATTGCTGACGCCTAAACACCAGCGAATGCCCCAGAGCGTGGCGGCATCCAGAATCGCTTCGCTGTCATCAATGAATAGCGCGCGAGCACGGTCAAATGCGGTGTGCTGCTGGACGGCCTGCCAGAGACGCGGATCCTCTTTCGGATACCCAAAGGTATGGGTTGAAAGCAATAAATCAAGGTGGGCAGCTAATCCAGTCTGCTCCAGTTTGACTTCAAGGTTATAAGGATGCGCATTGGTCAGCAGAATGGTGCGCTTGCCTGCCGCACGTAACGCCTGCAACAGCGGCAGCGTGTCTTCACGCATTGCTGCGCGATGGCGCTTTTCCCACGTCATGGCGCGGATATCCAGCGCCAGTTCCTGCGACCAATAATCGAGACAATACCAGTTTAGCGTATGCACCACGGCTTGATACTTCTGCTGGATCAGCTGATGTGCTTCGCTCAAGGTGATCGCGCGTTCGCGGCTTAACGTTTCCGGCACATGTTCGAGCCAGAAATGGCGATCAAAGGCGAGATCGAGCAGCGTGCCGTCCATATCCAACAGCACGGTATCAATCTCGGACCAGTTAAGCGTTGCCTGCATTTTTGGTTCTCGCCGCAAAAAAGTGGGCGACAGGGTAGCACAGAAGGGGAGGGCTCAGAACAGCGAGCGCACGCTCTGCATAGTGTTGAGGTTGTGGTTGAAGCACTTGTCGTAATACTGCTGAATCTCCGCCATGCGCAGGCGATTACGATGAATGCGACGCAGCGCCAGCAAGCCGTTGATGACCGCGCAGGCAAACAGCACCAACATTAACAGCGCGGTACCTAAATAGCGCCATTGCGCCATCGCATCCGGCTCATTGTGCAGCGCGATGTGGCGCGTGCCGTTGGCATCGGTGGTAATGCTGGTAATGATGCCGTTAGCGGCGAACGGCGTGTGCAGCAGCATTTCTGACATGCGTTGCAGTTCGCGCCATTGCGCAGGCGCATCAAGATCAAACAGCGGCACAGAAGGTGTTGGCTGCGTCACCATCTGACGACCTTCATCGCTAATAATCAGGAAGCCACCGGGCGGGGGACTATTGAGGTTTTCCGCCGCGCGACGTGTCTCACGTGAGAAGAAAGTCGAGGTAGCGGTAGTGACCAGATTTTCCAGCGCTTCAGCGCTCACTGGGCGCAGCAGCACGTTCATGCCGTTCAGCTTGCCGGAATCGGCGCGATGGATCAGCGAATCCCAATCCTTGGCGTTGCCCAGATTAACCAACGCATTTTTCAATCGTACGCAATCCTGTTGCTGGCTGCACAGCTCCTGGGTTTTCAGCACCAGATCGGAGAAATCGTCCAGCAGGATCATGCCGGATTTCTGAATCGCCGACGCTAACTGCGGGTTGAGTTTGGGATCGGTATTGGTTTCAGGATGAAGCTGGCGCGTGGTGGTATCCAGCAGCGCGGAGGCTTTATCAATGATGTCGGATTGTGGCTGCGGCAGCGGCACCGCGTTATTCCAGTAAATCGCTGAGCAATCGAACGGCATGTAAGCGTAGCTGCGATTACTTTGATAATTGCCCGGCACCGAACACATGCCGGTACCGGCGACTTTCAAACTATCACCGATGTGCAGCGGCAGCGCGTTAAGCTTATCAACACTGTTTACTTCAATGCTTTCAGTGCCTTTCACCCACGCAAGGCTGAGTTTGAGCGGCATGCTGAGCGGAATCCAGGTGAACAACATCACCAGCACCAGCAGTGAACCGCACGCCAGCACCAGATTTTTACGCCAGCGCTGCACCGGGAAATTGCGCACTTCATCCTGTAATGACAGGAAGCGACCTTGACGCACCACCTGACGATTGAGGTACATCTCCACATCCGTGACCTGGCCGAGATCGTGCGCCACGTACGGCTGCCAATGCGCGGGATAAATCAGATCGATAATGCCAAGCGAGATGTTGCTTTGTTCTTGATTCGATTCGCCAAACAATCCCCAACGCTTCGGTGCGCCGCGCAAACAGTGCACATCGCGCAATCCTTTGGCACCCGGGAAACGATAGAGGAACCACAGACTAACGGCGATCATCAAGCAGCCGAGCAGGGCAATCCACACCATCATGCTGCCGGGCAGCACCAAACTGAGGAAGAACAGCAGGAAAGCAAAACAAATCGCCACCGCTTCGCGCGTGCCTTCCGCGCGCGACAGTTGATACTCTTCGGCGGTCTCTTTACGGACCTGCAACAGCTCGACGTTCTCGCTCTCTTCTTTGCGAATCGAGGCGTTGGTCGACATTGGGCGCACCAGCGGCGGCAACACCGGTTGTTCTACTGCGTAATTCACCAGCGAATGCCCGTTGAGAGAGATCACCAGCGGCAGCGTTTGCGTACGAATCAGCTCAACGTAGTTTTCTTCGGCGATGTACTGTTCCCACAGCGGGGGCAGGTGCACTTCCACTTCATCGAGATAGTAGCGCCACTTGTGCGGATCGTCGGTAGAAAGGCCGTAGCGGGTAATCGCGCGGGTAACGGGATAGACATTGTTGCTTTGCGCAGTCAGCGTTAGCGTTTCGGGTTCGCGGGATTTTTTGCTGGCGCGTACGGTGCTGTGTTGCAGTTGTTTCGCCAGTAATGCGAGGTACTTCTCAACGGCACCGCGTTCTTCATCGGTGAGTTTGCGATGGGGCGGACTGATAAACGGCAGTGGTTTCGCCAACGGCGGACGATGCCGCATAGCGTACCAGTAGCCAATACCTGCAAGTAACGAGCAGGCGAGCATGACAGCCAGAATGACAATGTAAGTGCTCATGCTTTGCTCAATCCAGCCAAAAAACTGCCTTCACGTTTACGATGTACTCCCGGTGAATCCATCAATACAAGTCAATTTTGGCGAGCAGATGTCATTCTGACAAGGGAAAAGTCAGATAAAATAACGCGCAAAATCATTTAATTATAGTTTGTTAGATTATTCCTCAACGGGATGTTAACCAGACATGACTCAATTAAATATCGGTATTTTCTGAATTTAACAAAATACCGTTGACATATTGTGAGTTTTTAACTGCATAGATAACAATAAGTTGTTAGCAGCAGTAAGTGAATATGTGACACCATAGTTTCCCTTCGTTGTGTGTCGCACAATAGTTCGGGCTTCGGTATGCTGGCGTCATCACGTTTCACAGGGTAGTGCTAAGTTTGAGGCTGATATGAAAAACCCAATGAAAAAACCTGACATCCTCAATGTGGAAGCGGTTGCCCGTTCCCGCTTGTTCACTATTGAAGCGGTCGATCTCGCTTTCAGCAATGGCGCGCGCCGGGTTTACGAGCGTATGAAGCCTTCCGATCGTGAAGCGGTGATGATTGTGCCGATCATTGGCGATGACGTAATCCTGATTCAGGAGTACGCGGTTGGCCTGGAAAGTTATGAACTCGGTTTCCCAAAAGGTCTGATCGATCCCGGCGAAAGCGCTTTTGAAGCCGCCGATCGTGAACTGAAAGAAGAGGCCGGTTTTGGTGCTACCAAGCTGGAAGCACTCGGCAAGCTGACTATGGCGCCGTCCTATTTCTCCAGCAAAATGAACATTGTGGTGGCGGAAGGATTGTATGAAGAGAAGCTGGAAGGCGATGAGCCAGAACCGCTGATCGTCCACCGCTGGCCGTTGAATAATCTGCTGGCACTGTTGGAAGAACCAGACTTCCGCGAAGCGCGTAACGTTAGCGCCTTGTTTATGGTGCGCGAATGGCTGGTGAAGCAGGGGCGTTTGAGCTACTGATTTTTTGTCATGCTTTAAAAAAGAAAGCCGGCAAATTTGCCGGCTTTTTTAATCAGAACAGTTCGTGGCTTTGGCCGTTGTCCATCAGCGTAGTTCCCACATCATGCACCGAATACTCCGTCGGCTGCGTGCCATTGATGAAGTATTCCTGACGCGAGTTACCGCCATTCGCCAGCTTACCGGTGCCGCGATCGATATTCACCGTTACCACGCCATCCGGCGGTGTTAACGGTTGTACCGGCACGCCATCCAGCGCAGATTTCATGTACTCATCCCACGCAGGCTGCGCACTTTTCGCGCCACCTTCGTAGCCGGAAATCTGATCCGGAATCGCACCCGACATGGTTGAACGACCCAGTGCGCGCGAATCATCAAAACCGATCCACACGGACGTCACCACACCCGGACCGTAACCAGAGAACCACGCATCTTTCGAGCTGTTAGTGGTACCCGTTTTGCCGCCGATATCGTTACGTTTCAAATCGCGGCCTGCGCGCCAGCCCGTTCCCATCCAACCAGGCTCGCCGAAGATGTTGGTGTTCAGCGCGCTTTTGATCAGGAATGACAACGGCGTGTTAATCACATGCGGCGCATATTGCTGATCGCCAGCCGGTTGCGGTTGTGCAGGAACCTGCTCCAGCTCTGGCTGCGGCACTGCCTGGTTTTGCGATTGATCGGAGGTCGCGACGTTCTCAACACTCTCTTCGTTCAACGCCAGCGACTTTTTGGTGTCGCCATAGATCACCGGCAAGTTGCACTGCGGACAGGCAATTTTCGGTTTCTCTTCGAAGATTACGCCGCCTTGCTCATTCTCAATTTTGGTAATGAAGTACGGATCGACCAGGAAGCCGCCGTTTGCCATCACCGCATAGCCACGCACTACCTGCATAGGCGTAAAGGAGGCTGCACCTAACGCTAGCGATTCGGTATGGATGATGTTTTGCGCTGGGAAGCCAAAACGTTGCAGATATTCCGCCGCGTAATCCACGCCCATCGCACGCATCGCACGGACCATCACTACGTTTTTCGATTCACCCAAGCCCTGACGCAAACGGATTGGACCGGCATAAGTTGGCGGTGAGTTCTTCGGACGCCAATCTGCACCAGCACCGGCGTCCCAACGCGAAATCGGCACGTCATTAAGAATGGAAGCCAGCGTTAAGCCACGATCCATCGCTGCGGTATACAGGAACGGTTTGATGTTAGAACCGACTTGACGCAGCGCCTGAGTGGCGCGGTTAAACATGCTCTGGTTGAAGTCGAAACCACCAACCAGCGCGCGCACCGCACCGTCTTCAGGATTCAGTGACACCAGCGCAGAGTTCACCAATGGAACCTGGCCAAGCCACCAATCGTTGTTCACTTTGCGCACCCAAATCTGCTGGCCGGCTTGCAGCACCTGCGTCACGCTGCGCGGCGTTGGGCCTTGTAAGGTGTCAGATTTGTAAGCACGCGCCCAGCGAACGCCCGCCATGTTAAGCGAAACGCTGCTGCCATCTTTCAGCATCGCAGTGGCTTCGTCTGCACTGGCGTTGGTGATCACCGCCGCATTCAGTGGGCCGTATGCTGGCAGATCTTTCAAGGCGTTCTGGATACGGGTTTTATCCCAACTGGCTTCACCCGCTTTCCACAACACGTTGGTTGGGCCGCGATAACCGTGGCGCATGTCATACGCCATCACATTGTTGCGTACCGCTTGCTGTGCTGCTTCTTGCAGGTGGCGAGTCACGGTGGTGTACACCTTGTAGCCATCTTCATAAGCACTATCACCGTAACGTTTCACCATCTCCTGGCGCACCATTTCACTCAAATAAGGTGCAGAGAAGGCAATTTCCGGGCCGTGATAGCTGGCGGTCAGCGGCGTATTGCGCGCGTCGTTGTATTGCTGCTGGGTGATGTAGTTTTGATCCAACATACGCGCCAGCACCACATTACGACGCGATAATGCGCGCGCATGCGAATAGAGCGGGTTGAAGGTCGAAGGGGCTTTTGGCAGACCCGCAATCACCGCCATTTCGCTCAGCGAAAGCTGATCAACGGATTTACCGAAGTAAACCTGTGCCGCTGCGCCAACGCCGTAAGCACGGTAGCCGAGATAAATCTTGTTGAGATACAGCTCAAGAATCTCGTCTTTGCTTAGCAATTGTTCGATACGAATTGCCAGGAACGCTTCTTTAACCTTACGCATCAAGGTGCGTTCAGGACTCAGGAAGAAGTTGCGCGCCAGCTGCTGTGTGATGGTACTGGCACCCTGTGAGGCGTGACCAGACATCAACGCAATACTCGCCGCACGGAAGATGCCCACCGGATCGACGCCGTGGTGCTCGTAGAAACGGCTATCTTCCGTGGCAATAAACGCTTTGATTAACTCAGGCGGCATTTGCTGCAGAGTCAGCGGGACACGGCGCTTCTCACCGTATTGGGCGATCAAGTCGCCATCCGCGCTGTAAACCTGCATTGGCGTTTGCAGGCGTACATCTTTCAATGTGTTCACATCAGGCAGCTGCGGCTCTATGTATTTGTACAAACCATAAACCGTGCCAGCTCCCAGCAAAATGCAACACACTGCAAGGATCAATAAATACTTTACGAACTTCACCTGAGAATTCCCATCTGTTGTCGTTTGAGCAGTTTATAAACAACCGCGCGGTAGTATAAAGGCAACCCTGACGCTTTGATATACCCGTCATTCTTGAAGTTGCAGGCTTTTTGCAACGTCATTTATCAAGGGTATGCATACATCTTCCCTTCAATGATAAGGAGATCGCGCGCATGGCTTTTCAGCGCTGGCAAATTGGACTGGACATCCAAAACGGGCAAATTTGTGCCCTTGGCATCGAACGCCGCCGTCACGGTTGGCAGTTGCGCCATTGGTGGCAGCAAACGCTGCCGCACGATACGTTACGCAACGGCGTGTTGCAAACCACGCCTGCATTACACACGCTGTTAACGCGCTGGCAGCGTCAGTTGCCTAAGCGGTATTCACTGCGCGTTGGCCTGCCGCCACAGTTGGTTTTACAGCGCAGCTTGCCGCTGCCCGACATTACGCTGCGCGAGCCAGCGCTAAGTCGTTATGTGGCGGCTTCAGCGCAGCGGTTGTTTCCCGTCGAACCCGCATCCTTATCGATAGATTTCCGCGCTGCGGATAACTCCTCACAACTGCAGGTGACTGCGGCGCGGCGCGAGGTGATCGCGCAATGGTTGGCGCCACTCAAGCAAGCGGGGCTGCGGCCAGATGTGTTTGAACTAAGCAGCCTGGCGCTGACGCAGATCGCCATGCGCATCCCTTTACGCCATAACCAATTGTTGATCCATCCACTCAGCGATCATTGGCTGTGGACGTTAGCGGGCGAAACCACCACCTCTGGTGCCGGTAGCGAACCGCTGAATCTCACGCAACTGCGCGACACTTTTCCCCAGATGGAATCGGTGTTTTGTACCTCAGCCACGGCATTAACGGGAGAGAGGGTGCAATGCTGTCGGCCATTTTCCTTGCTGCATTATCTGCAACCGCCTTTACCCGTGCAGGAAGGCGAATTCGCCATCGCGCTTGGATTGGCATTGCGCCCGGAGGACATTTGATGCTAGCGGTTAACTTACTGCCGTGGCGTGCTCAGCAATGGCAAAGACGGCGGCGACAAAGCTTCTCTTTGCTGGCGGCGACCATGGTTATCACGCTGAGCATCCTACTGTGGTGGTGGTGGCGCGGTGTGCTGATTCACCAACAGCAATCTGAGGCGATGATGGATGCCACCTTTACCCTCAATGTATTGCAGCAACAGCTAGAACAGCAGCAATCCCTGCTGCAATTGCGCGAATCTTTGCTTCAGGTGCAGCGCGCCGGGCAACTTCGGCAAGAGCAGCACCAGCGCTGGCAACATTTCTGGCAGCAATTGCCGATGTTGCTGCCGGATACCTTGTGGCTGAACCGCGTGGAACGAAAACAAGGCTTGCTGATGCTCGAAGGCCAGGCGCAAAGCATGGCGGCCGTCAGTGCGTTTCGTCATCAGCTTCTCGCTCAACAGCTATTCAGCAGCGTGAAACAG
This sequence comes from Pantoea sp., assembly GCF_039594315.1. GTDB lineage: Bacteria > Pseudomonadota > Gammaproteobacteria > Enterobacterales > Enterobacteriaceae > Pantoea. The sequence continues at coordinate 3,285 of NZ_JBCNNP010000006.1, read as the reverse complement.
GGCGGTGTGCTGCGTCAGTCTGCGGGTGATTACCGATTTGCACTGCATGCACGCGTGCAGGAGGAAGCCCATGAATGATCTGCTACAACGCTGGTTGATGCTAACGCTGCCGCTGCGCATCGGGTGGTTAGCTCTGTTGTCATTGGTGATATTGATGCTGGTATGGCTGGTAATGATTCGCCCGCAGCAGCAGGTGCATGCCAGCCAACAACGACAGTTGGAGCAGATGCGGCAACAGCAGCAGCAACGTCAACAAAAGCTGGCGGCTTTGCCTGCGCTAGATGCCTTACACACTGAGATTGCTTTATTACAGCAACCCGCAAGTGGTGTCGAGGCACGACAAACGCTGGAGAGCATTGTGGCGGCTCGCGGCGCTCAACTAGAGGCTTGGCATCCGGACAGCCAACCGCAGCAATTACAGCTGCGACTAGCGTGGCCGCAATTTATCCCGCTGTTTAGCGAGTTAGCCAGCACCACATTGCCCGTGCCGCAGCGCTTTCAACTGCAAGCTGAGCAAGGCGTATTGAACACGCAGCTTTGGCTGGAGAATGACGATGCGGAGTAGCGCGCTGCTTTTGCTGCTGTGCAGTTCACTGGCGCTGGCTCGCAATCCGTTCGAGCCGTTAGCCGAGACGCAATGCCAGATCCAAGTTGCTGCGCCGACAGGTTGGCGGCTGCAAGGGATTATCGGTGCGGCACCGCATTACGTTGCCTGGTTGGTTTCGCCGCAGGGTAAAAACCATCGACTAATCGATCAGGCACCTTTCCCGTTGCCGCCATGGCAGGTGGTACAGCTCACGGCGCACACGGTAGTGCTGAGCGCGACACAAAGTTGTCAGCCTCAGCACATCACATGGGTAATAAAAGGAGGTTTTTATGAAATGGATGACGCTACTGATGTTGCTGTGCCTGAGCGCGCCGCTGCACGCCAATGACGATCGCCTAAGTTTGGTATTTGACGATGCGCCCGTTGAGCGCATTTTGCAGGCGTTAGCTGATTATCAGCAGACCAACTTGCTGATTGCGCCGGGTGTCGAAGGTCGGCTTTCTATCCGTTTAGAGGATGTCGGTTGGGAGCGCGCGCTGACCTTGGTGACGCAACTGGCCAAGCTCACCGTGGTACAAGAAGAGGGCGTGTTGCTGGTCTATCCGGAAAGCTGGCAACAGCTGCAAATACAGCAGGCGCAGGCCGAGCGTGAAGAACAGCAGCAACAGACGCCGCTGGAGCAGCAAACGGTAACGCTGCATTACGCCAATGCCAGCGATATTCATCGTAGCCTGCAAGCGGAACGTTCACTGATGACGCCGCGCGGAAGCGTCACGGTAGACAATCGTACCAACAGTTTGTTGTTGCGTGATACGGCAAAGGCGCTGCGCGACACCGAGCGCTGGATTAAAGCGCTGGATTTACCGCTGGAGCAAGTGGAGCTGGCGGCGCACATCGTTACCATCAATGAAGAGCATTTGCGTGAGTTGGGCGTGAATTGGGGGACATCGCCCGCCGAGGTGGTGACGCAGGCGCTGCGTAATCCGCTGCTGGAGATTCCTCTGGCGGTGGGCAATCCCGCTTTGCGTGCGGGTATAACATTGGGGCAGGTGAGCGGTGAGTTGCTGAATCTCGAACTCAGTGCACTGGAGCAGGAAAACCAGATCGAAATCATCGCCAGTCCACGTTTGTTCACCTCGCATCAGCAAACCGCCACCATCAAACAAGGCACCGAAATTCCTTACGAGGTGAAATCCGGCAATAGCGGAGCCACGGCGATTGAATTTAAAGAAGCGGTGCTGGGGATGGAAGTAACGCCGGTGGTGCTGGGCAATGGGCGCATCCAGCTCAAACTCAAGCTGAGCCAGAATCTGCCCGGCAGAAGTCTCAGCATCGGCGACAATCAGGTGCTAAGCATCGATAAGCAGGAGATTGAAACCCAGGTGACCTTGCGTGATGGCGAAACCCTGGCACTCGGCGGCATTTTCCAGCAGCAGCGCACCCAGAGTGAACAGCGTGTGCCGTGGTTGGGTGACATCCCACTGCTGGGGAATTTATTCCGTCAGCAAACCGATGAGCAGAAGAAAAAGGAACTGGTAATCTTTATTACCCCGAGACTGGTCAGGGAAGCAGCGCTTACTGCCGGATAAAGCGGAAAATTCATCCTGTAGAGCCAACTGCGTTGACGCAGGGCTGGAATTAGCTTACAAGGTTTAGCGATTTTCAAAACGGTGTAACGGAACGCGGCAGAATAACCTTCCGAATGACGTCGGTCACAAGCGATACTGACGTCAAATGAACTATCTCCAAAATAATTCGAGTTGCAGAAAAGTGTCAAATGAGTGAATTCACTGTGCTTATTTTAGTAAGCATTTAGCGTGAACGAGCCCGGCCAACCTGCCTGTAGCACGAAATATAGTGGATCAGCGGAGGTGCGTTACCGTCTCGCGAACCATAGACCGGTCCTGTTAAGAGGTCGCCGGGGGCAATTTATTCGGTTGCCAAACGGCCATGAGTGTTGAGATAATTTTCCGTCTGACTCTTGTTAACGCTCATGAGGTCTCAGTTCCTGTCCCGCCAGCTATGCTGAACGCGGGGTATCATCAACGAATTCTTAGTAATACCGATAAAATGGCAGAGAAACGCAATATCTTTCTGGTTGGGCCGATGGGTGCCGGCAAAAGCACTATTGGTCGTCAGTTGGCTCAGCAACTCAATATGGAATTTTTCGATTCCGATCAGGAAATTGAGCGACGCACCGGAGCGGATGTAGGCTGGGTATTTGATGTGGAAGGCGAAGAAGGCTTCCGCGATCGTGAAGAAAAGATCATTAATGAGCTGACCGAGAAGCAGGGCATCGTCCTGGCGACCGGTGGCGGCTCCGTCAAATCCCGCGAGACCCGTAATCGTCTCTCCGCCCGCGGTGTGGTCGTATACCTTGAAACCACCATCGAAAAGCAACTTGCTCGTACCCAGCGCGATAAAAAGCGTCCGCTGTTGCAGGTTGAATCACCGCCGCGCGAAGTTCTGGAAGCGCTCGCCGGTGAACGTAATCCGCTTTATGAAGAGATCGCTGACGTCACTATTCGCACTGATGATCAAAGTGCAAAAGTGGTGGCCAATCAGATCATCAACATGCTGGAAAAGAACTAATCCAGCACCCTGAGGGCTCAGCAATAGGTATCGGTCATCATGGAGAAGATCACTGTCTCACTCGGGGATCGCAGTTACCCCATCACCATCGCTGCCGGACTGTTTAACGATCCGGCTTCTTTTTGGCCGCTCAAAGCAGGCGACAA
>NZ_JBCNNP010000059.1:0-21705 GCF_039594315.1 Pantoea sp. | reverse complement strand
AGAAACTGCACACCGCTATCTTCAATCAGCGTGATTTTCTGTTTGTCATCGATGAGGGGAGCCAACATGTTTACTTACTCTCACGCTTAATCGTCAACGGGAAGACCTGATCTGCGCCGTATTGCGCAGTGCAGCTGGCAATGCCATCGCCGGCTTTACACACCAATTCCGGCATGCGGTAACGCGATTTATCGCTGCACGTCGCAGTATAGCGGCTACGCACTTCCATGCTGCCGGCGCTGGTCATCGCGGCAGTCACATCAGCCTTACAACGGATGTTGTCGCCCTGAGTAATGGTCGCGGTGCCTTTACCGTTGCGGATCTGATAACGCAGGCTTGGCGGCTTGCCGGTTGGCAGATTGGTTTGACGCAAGGTGACGCGCCAGGTGCCGTTAATAAATTTCACCGAACCGATGCGTGCATCTTCAGCGGTCATCACCAGATCATCGGCTTTGGCCGGTTCAGTGTGCTCAGCCACGATTTCCACCGGCGCAGCAGGTGCCGGAACAGGCGCAGCGGCGACAACGGTGGCCGGTTTCTGTGGCAGCGTAACGTGCAGTTTGGCTGCGTTAGCCACGATGGCAGGCGGCGCGCTAATCGGCGCAGGTGCTGCGACCACGTTATCTGCTGCTGGTTTTGCCGGTTCTGGCGCGCTATGCAGCCAGAATGCCACGCCAACAGCCGCCACGGCGGCCACCGGCAGCAATAGTGCTAATGGACGTAATGCGGAGGCTTTACGCGCCGGTGGCGCAGCTTCGGTTGCTGGTTGCGGTTCTGGTTCAGCCACCATCACTTCCGGCTCAATCACTTCAGGTTCAAGCTCGCTCACCGGTTCGGCAGTGGCAGGCGGCACTTCAATTAGCGGTGCAATCACCGGCGCAACCACCAATGGCGCAACCACCGGCATAACCGGCGGTTCCGGCAGCAGCGGCGGCAATTCTTCTTGCAGCGTGTCACGCAGGCAGCTCAACGCATCGTCGCGCGAACGGGCTTGTGGATCGACAAAGCCCCAGAAGGTAATCACCGGTTTGCCATCCACCAGATAAACGTATTGCTGATCCGGGAACTGCAAGGTTTTGCCCAGTAACGCGCCGAATAAGCGCATGGCGGGATTGTCAGCGTCGCGCGCGCGCAGGCTGAGCGCGTGTAAATCCTGTTGGTTCAGCGTTAACAACTCCAGCGCCTGACGACGCTCGTGATCGCTGGCACCCAGCCAGGATTTGACTTTACCGTTGAACGGCGCGTACCAATCGATGCGGTCACCGCGCTCGTTGGCCTGCGGAATGGCAAGGCAATTGGCCAGTGTTGTTTGGCGACGCAGGCGCAAGGTTTCACGGATTTGCAGCGCAGAGGTCCAGACGGGCTGGCCGTTTTCACCCAGTGCCAGAACCGTGTCCAGATTGCCGCTGCGCAAGAAAGTTTTTGCCACTCGTTGGGCCCTTATCGGTGGTTGTCTGAGGCAGAACAGTGTGTGTTTTTGGCGATGGTAGTGATCTTAAGCCAAATGTAGCGAAATCAAACGGCTGATAAAGGGGGAAAAACAGGGCGTTTTTCCCGCGTGCGAGGTTAAGTTGCTGAAATTTTAAGCGCGAGTGCGTGGCGAGAGAATGAAATAACTCAGCATGCCGCCGAGCAAACCCCAAAAGGCCGAGCCGACGCCGAGCAGAGAAATGCCGCTGGCGGTAATCAAAAATGCCACCATCGCGCTATCACGCTGTTCGGGTTCAGCCAGCGCGCGTTGCAAACTGCCGGAGAGCGTGGCAATCAGCGCTAAACCGGCCAGCGTGGCAATCAATACCTGCGGTAACGCGCTCAGCATCACGGCAATTAATCCGCCGGTAAAACCGGTCAGCAGATAGAACACGCCAGCCAGCGCCGATGCCATCCAGCGCCTGGCGGGATTGGGATCAACATCATCGCCCATGCAGATCGCAGCGGTAATGGCAGCGATACACACCGAAAATCCGCCGAACGGCGACAAAATGAGGGCGATAAAGCCGGTCCAGCCAGTTAAGGCTGACACCGGTGGCTGATAGCCGTGCGCCTGTAACGTGGCGATGCCCGGCGCGTTTTGCGACGCCATGGTTACCAGAAAATAGGGCAATCCGACGCCAATCAGCGCGGTGAGATTGAACTGCGGCATGATGAACTCAGGGCGGCTGATCGCCAGCGCGTGCGGTGGGAAATGTATCGCCTGTTGTCCCAGCGCCACCAGCACACCCACGATTAGCGCGAGAATAATGGCGTAGCGCGGCAGCCAGCGGCGGCTGATCAGCCATACCAAACACATACTGCCGCACAGCGCGAAATTGCTTTGTAACCCGCTAAAGGTGCCGATGCCAAAACGCAGTAAAATCCCGGCAAGCATCGCCGCCGCCAGCGATTGCGGAATGTAGTTCATCAGGCGGGCGAACAAACCTGTGACGCCGCACAACACAATCAGCAAATTGGTGGCGACAAAGATGCCGACCACTTCATTAAGGGTTAAACCCTGCACGCTGGTGGCGAGCAGCGCCGCGCCGGGCGTCGACCAGGCGGCAAGAATTGGCATGCGCGTCCACAGCGATAAACCCAATGACGCCAGACCCATACCGATGCCCAGCATCGATAACCAACCACCAATTTGCTCCGGCGACGCGCCTGCGGCTTGCGCGGCCTGGAAGATTAATGCCGCCGTGCTGCTGTAACCAACCAGTACGGCAATAAAACCTGAAACCAGCATTGGGAAAGAGAAAGCGCTGCGCGAGGTGGCGGTCATCATCGATTCACATCCGGTTGTGCGTTATAGCGCACATTGTGGCATGGGGACGCTATAGCGCACAAGTGTTACACTGCGCGCGAGACTTTCGGGAGAACACATGGAAAATCTGCATCAACATCTCAGTCTGGCGCTGAAACAGCTGCGTCAGGCCAACGGCTGGAGCCTGACATTGGCGGCGGAACGCACTGGCGTCAGCAAAGCGATGCTGGGCCAGATCGAGCGCGGTGAATCCAGCCCCACCGTGGCGACGCTGTGGAAAATCGCCACTGGTTTTAACGTGCCGTTTTCTTATTTCGTGCAGGGCAGCGATCAACCACCGGGCAGTGTGGCCACTTTTAGTCAGCCCAATGCGCAGATGCAGGTCAAACCATTGCTGCCTTACGATGACAAGCTACGCTTTGATCTGCTGGAAGTAACGCTGGCGGGCGGCGCGCAAAGCGATTCGTCGGCGCATGAAAACGGGGTGATTGAGCAAGTTGTGGTGCTTGAAGGGGAATTATTGTTGGGGGTAGAAGGCACCTGGCGACGCTTGCAGGCGGGAGAAGCCAACCAATTTGCCGCGGATACGCCGCATAGCTATCGCAATCCGCTCAGCACGCCGCTGCGTTTTCACAGTTTGATTCATTATTTGCAGCGGTGATCAATCGATCACTTACAAATTGATACGAAGGCAAACTACACAGTTTACCTTCGTATTTGTATACTCGCCGCTCATTAGTAAGGAGAAGGTGCCATGAGCGACCTGAACAGCGCGGCTGCTATTCTGCGCAGCATCAATGGCAAGCTGGCGCGCCGCCTGCGTGAATCCGCGCCTCCCGGCGATCTCACTTGGTCGCAGGTGTCAGTGCTGGGGTATCTGGTACGCGATGGCGCGATGACAGTGACGGAATTGGCAGCACAAGAAGGCGTGCGCACTCAATCGATGGGCGCGACGGTTGCCAGTTTGCAGACGCTGGGCATGGTGAAAGGTGAAGCCGATCCGCTGGATGGACGCAAAACACGCTATCAGCCGACCGAAGCGTGCCTGCGTTTAATCGCGGCTAATCGGGCTCAACGTGACGATTGGCTGGTGCAAAGCATCGCCACCCAGTTAAACCCGCAAGAACAGCAAACGCTGCTGGCGGCACTTCCCTTACTACAACGACTTGCTGACCAATAATCCTGAGAGGACTCAACATGGCTTTAACCACACTTGATGACAACACCGCGCTGATTGTGATTGACCTGCAAAACGGCATTGTTGCGCTGCCTGTGGCACCGTTAGCGGCCAATGACGTGATTGAGCGCTCAGCGCGCCTGGCCGATGCATTCCGTGGTCAGAAGCGTCCAGTGGTGCTGGTGAACGTGGCCGGTGGCGCACCTGGCCGCAACGAGCAACCGAAACACGCTGGCGATCTGCCCGCCGATTGGGCCGATCTGGTACCAGAAATGGCGTTGCAACGCGGTGATATCGCCATCACCAAAAAGACCTGGGGCGCATTCCACAACACCGATCTGCATGCCCAGTTGCAGCAACGTGGCATTACTCAGGTAGTGATCTGCGGTATCGCTACGGCTATCGGCGTGGAATCCACCGCGCGTCAGGCGTATGAGTTGGGTTACAACGTCACGTTAGCCACTGATGCAATGAGCTGCCTGAACGCAGAAACGCACAAAAACAGCGTCGAGCGCGTCTTCCCTCGCCTCGGCGAAACCGGTTCGACTGAAGACGTGCTGGCGCTGCTGAAGTAATTTGCTAATAGGGTGTGCGTAACATGTACACCCTTTAATCCAGCCACGGATTCAGCAGCATCACGCCCGTCGAAGTAAAGTCACGCACGTTACGCGTCACCAAAACCAGATCATGATAGAGGGCGGTCGCCGCAATCAGGGCGTCCGTGTGTGGACGTTCATCGGGAACATGCAGTTGAGCGCACAACCGCGCAACATTGCTATCAATGGCAAGCGTACGCCATGCAAATTCAATCAGCACCTGCTCTTGATACCAGCGCTGTAAAAAATGCGCTTGTTGCGGATCTTTGCGGGCAAACTTGAGGATACCTTTTTCAATCTCCATCAACGTGAGAGCAGAAATAAACATCTCTTCAGCATCAATGTTTTTTGCCCAAGCAATCACCTGAGGATTGGCTTTAGGCGTCCCTGCCTTGCGTAGCTCTGAAATGACATTGGTATCCAGTAAATAACGCATCAGAATTCCACATCCCTGTTAATGATGGTTGCGCGTTCAGGTTCGAAATCAATCTCAACACCTTCCGGCATGGCGAGAGAATCAACAATGCTTCTGGTTGATCCTATCAGCTTCTTATACGCCTCAAACGTCAATAAAACATGTGCAGGGTTGCCACGGTCAGTAATATAAACCGGGCCTTCTTCAGCTGCTTTTTTGGCGCGCGAGACTTCCTGATTGAAGACTCTGCTGCTGATTCTGGTCACTGTCATAATGACCTCCATAATATGTAGTGATGTTGCTACATGACTATATGGCAATAAATCCGCCTGAGCAATATTTGCACAAAAAAAGCCCCGCAATTTCTTGCAGGGCTTTTTAATTTCACACGTTAACCGAGTTATTTACTGAAATGCATAGCTCACCGTCAGACCGACACTGTAATTGCGGCCTGGCGCGGGTTCGTAGTAACGACCGTTGCTTTCGTTAACGATCACCGAACCGATGTAATTACGGTCAAACAGGTTATCGACGCGGCCAAACAGATCCAGCGTCCAGTTCTGCACTAACCATTTATAACCGCTGTTAACGCCGACCACAGTGTAAGACGGCGCTTTCACATCGTTTTCATCATCGGCGGCGATATCGCTCATGTAGCGCAAATCGGTGCCCGCATACCAACCTTGCTCTGGCGCGTAGGCCAATCCGGCGTAGGCCATATTGCGTGCGATGCCCGGAATACGGTTGCCATCGCAGCTGTCGTCGCCACAGGCATTGGAGCGATAGCGCGCATCCAGCAAGGTCCAGGCGGCTTTGAAGCGCCAGTTTTCACCAAACTGCTGATCCAACCCAAGCTCTAAACCGCGACGGCGAGTTTCACCGGCGTTTTTGTAGGTTGAACGACCTTCATAACTGCCATTGGAAACGATCTCGTTGCTGGTATCGGTTTGGAAAATCGCCGCGGTTAACAAGCCGTTACCGATGCGTTTTTTGCTGCCGAGTTCAACCGTTTCGCTGGTGGCCGGTTTCAGATCCAGATTCAGCCCAGACTGAGTCAAAGAGCGATAAGAGAGCTCATTCAGCGTTGGCGTTTCGAAACCGCGTCCGGCAGAAAGATAGGCGTTCCAGCTATTGTCGATGGCGTAGTTGAGCGCCGCCGCAGGCAACCAACGGTGGTAACGACGATTGCCGCTGTCATCCGGATCGGTGGCGGTAATGTAATGATCGTTAGAGTCAAAGTTCACCGTACTGAAGCGCACGCCCGCATCCAGCGACAGCTTATCGGTGAGTTGCCACGCAGTTTGCAGATACGGATCGAGGTTCCACATCAGGTTGCGTTCATTACGGCGCATATCGCCCTGAACGCCGAGATCGTTGCCGCTATAGTTTTGATAACCTTTGCGATTCTCGGTCATGGTTTCATAATCCAGACCGCCGGTGAACGTCACTGGAATGGTGAACAGCGCATCACGGTGCGTCCAGCGCGTATCAATGCCCTGATAATGGCGCGCCAGCGAAATCACTGCGCCGGCGTTGCCAACACCTTGTTGGGCGCTTTTAGGAATCGATTGATACTGCGTGGTTTCACGTTCACCGGCGTACATCATCACGCTGAGATCGTCGTTTTCACTCATCTGGCGTTGATAATGCAGACCCGCCTGGGTTTGATCGACCGTTTTGCGTGCGTTATACAGCGTAACGTTGCTGGCGACCTGGCGCGGATTATCTTTCCATTGTTCAGCCGTCAATCCGCCCGGATCCTGCGCTTCAACATGCACGCTGTTGAACAGCAATGTCAGGGTGCTGGCATCATCAATGCGTACGCCGAGTTTGGCGTTGCCGAGATTTTTCTGCGCCGCGCTGTGATCGCGATAACCGTGCGTAGTGAAACGTGAAGCGGAAACGGTGTAATTGACGTCTCCGGCCTGGGTGCCGTCGCCGGTTGCGCCGCTGGCTTTTACGCTGTTGCGCCAGCTGCCGTAGCTGCCGAACCAACTGCTGGCTTCCAGCGTAGGCGGTTGCTGTCCGGTTTCGGTTTCGACGTTAATTACGCCGCCAGAAGAGTTGCCATACAGTGCAGAAAACGGGCCGCGCAGCACATCAATGTGATCGATAGAGCCAATATCAATATTCGAAGTTTGGCCTTGTCCATCCGGCATGGTGGCGGGAATGCCGTCCACGTACAGGCGGATGCCGCGCAGGCCGAAGGTAGAACGTGAACCGAAACCGCGCACGGAAAGCTGCAAATCCTGCGCGTAGTTCTGACGGTTTTGAATCTGTAAACCCGGCACGCTGCTGAGGTTTTCGGACAGGTTAACGCGCGGTGCCGCATGGCGCATATCTTCGCCAGAAACCACGCTGACAGCGGCGGGGGTATCTAATTCAGAAAGGCCGGAACCCGCAGGTGCTGCACTCACCACCATGGTGTTGCTGGCAGCGCTGGCTGCCAGTGCTGAGACCGGTAACATCGCAGGCAACATCAACAGCGATGCCTGTCGCAGTAAAGCAATTTTCATTATGAAAGACCGTAAAAAGGGCGTGGAATGTACCGATTGGAACATTTATGGCGCGTATGTTAATCGTTTTTTCATTTGTTTGAAAAGCGTTAATAGTATGACGGATTATTATTATTTGCGGTGTTGAAAATGTTTTTTCAGCGCATCTCCGGCCTGGCTGCGTCAGGTAAATTCTGTCAGTCTGGCGGTTTGGTCTGAAGGCACAAAAGAGAGGGAATGATGAGTCAACAACCTGTGGTAGCGGTACTGGGATTGGGCGCAATGGGGCATGCGTTTGCCGCTAACCTGTTGAAAAAAGGCTTTACGGTGCGCGGCTGGAACCGCACGCGTGCCAAAGGTGAGGATTTATTGAGTGCGGGCATTACGCTGACTGATAGCGCAGCGCAAGCGGTTGATGGCGCAGATGTAGTGATCGCGATGTTGTCCGACGGCGATACCACGCGTCAGGCGTTGAAACAGGCCAGCAATGCGTTGAAGCAGGGCGCTACGGTGTGCCAAATGGGCACCATCGGCGTCGAAGCCACCGACCAGTTAATTGCTGAACTCAAAGACGCGCGTCCCGATGTGGTGTTTATCGATGCGCCGGTGTCCGGCACTAAAGCACCAGCGGAAAACGCTCAAATCCTGGTGATGGCGAGCGGCGATCAAAGCCAGGCACAGGCCGCCGAGCAGGTGTTTGCTGCAATCGGTAAAGGCACGCAGTGGCTGGGCGAGGCGGGTGCCAGTTCGCGCATGAAGCTGGTGGTGAACAGTTGGTTAATCGGCCTGATGCAAAGCCTGGCGGAAAGCACGCGTCTGGCGGAAGAGTTTGGTTTCAGCACCGACGATCTGTGGAAAGTGCTGGATGGCGGCCCGCTTGCTGCGCCATACGCCAAAATGAAACTGGGCATGATCGCCAGCAATGATTTCACGCCGCAGATGCATCTGGTGTGGGCGCTGAAAGACGCCAAACTGGCGCTGGATGCTGCCGGTGATGCGAAGTTGCCCGCGCTGGAGAACATCGTTGATGTTTGGCAGCAAGCGGTGGATGCCGGATACGGCGAGCAGGATTTGGCGGCGGTTTACCAATATCTGAAACGCTAACATGAGCGCGCGGCTTAACTTCGACTTTTCGCAGCGTCCGCTGGTGCCGTACGCACATGATTACGCGCATGGCGATGCGGAACCGTGGCATTACCACGATTGCGCACAGCTGATTCATACGCTGAGCGGCGTGGTGAAAGTTGAAACTCAGCACGGCAGTTGGGTTGTGCCGCCGAGTCGCGGCGTGTGGCTGCCCGCCGGAACGCGCCACGCGTTACAGATTGTTGGCGCGGTGGCGGCGCGCACGCTGTTTGTTGATCCGCTGGCGCGTGCCGATCTGCCCGCCAGTTGTCAGGTGGTGCAGATTTCGCCGCTACTGCGTGAATTGATCGTCAGTGCGCTGGCGTTGCCAGAACACTACGCTGCCGGTAGCCGCGCCGAGCGCATCTATGAACTGATCCTCGATGAAATTCGCGTGATGGATGTGCTGCCGTTTGGCTTGCCGTTGCCAGAAAGTGAACGGCTGCTGAGTTTGTGCCAGCGCATTCAGCAAGCGCCGGGCGAAAACTGGACGCTGGCGCGAGCGGCCAGCGAGTTGTGTGTGGCGGAACGCACGCTGGCGCGCCATTTCAATCGTGAAACCGGTTTGCAGTTCAGCGATTGGCTGCGCCGCGCGCGTTTGAGTGTCGCGTTAGCCCGCCTGGCGCAAGGCGACAATGTCTTAACCGTGGCGCTCGATCTCGGTTACGACAGTCCGAGCGCCTTCAGCGCCATGTTCCGCCGCGTACTTGGCGTTACGCCGGCGAATTACTTTCCTGCGGCAGAAAAGCGTGTGCCGCGTTAAGCAAAGCCTGTAATGACGCGCGCGCCACATCGTTATCAATGCCGACGCCCCATGCGCGTTCTCCGCGCGCATTGATGCAGCTGATATAGGTCACCGATCGGCTGTCGCTGCGTTTACCCAGCGTGTGTTCGTGATAATCCTCAATGGTGATGACTAAATCGTAGCGCTGGCGGATGGCCGCCACGGCGGCAGACAATAAGCCGTTGCCTTTGCCTTCCAGCGTCAGTTGCTGTGCACCTTGCTGCACGCGCGCTTTAAAGCGCGTTTCGCCTTTGTCGTCGCTGTGACTTTCCGCTTCCAGCAAACGGCGCGACGGCTGCGCGACGCCATAATGCTGGCAAAACAGCTGCCACAGCGCATGGTGTGTCATTTCCTGACCGTGATCGTCGGTTTGCTGCTGCACCAAACGGCTGAAATCCTGCTGCAACGCGCGCGGCAGTTGCAGGCCGTGATTTTGCTCCAGCAGCCACGCTGCGCCGCCTTTGCCCGATTGGCTATTGACGCGGATCACCGCCTCATAACTACAACCGATATCCAGCGGATCGAGCGGTAAATACGGCATCTGCCAAATCTCTTCCTGGCGTTCGGCACGCTCCGCAAAGCCTTTGCGAATCGCGTCCTGATGCGAACCAGAAAAGGCGGTAAACACCAGTTCACCGGCATACGGATGTCGTGGATGCACCGGCAGCTGATTGCAGCGTGTTACCACTTCCAGTACCTGCTGAATGTCGCTGAAATCCAGTTGTGGCGCGATGCCTTGGGTGTAGAGATTGAGCGCCAGCGTAATGATATCGACGTTGCCGGTGCGCTCGCCGTTGCCGAACAAACAGCCCTCGACGCGATCGGCACCCGCCAACATCGCCAGTTCGGCGCAGGCGATGCCGGTGCCGCGATCGTTGTGCGGATGTACGCTGATCGACACCTGCGATCGCTGGCTGAAATGGCGGCAAAAATATTCGATCTGATCGGCATACACGTTCGGCGTGTTGACTTCGACGGTAGCAGGAAGATTGATGATCATCGGGCGATCCGGGCCGGGTTGCCAAATCGCGGCGACCGCTTCGCAAATCTCCAGCGCAAATTCCGGCTCGGTAAAGCAGAAGGTTTCCGGCGAGTATTCAAAGGTCCACGCGGTGTCGGTTTGCGCGGCACAACGGGCGCGAATTTGGCGCGCACCGGCGCAAGCCAGTTCAATAATCTCGCTTTTGCTTTGACGGAATACACGTTCACGGAACAGCGGCGCAGTGGCATTGTACATGTGGATGATCGCCTGCGGTGCGCCACGCAATGCGTCAAAGGTACGGTCAATCAGATCGCTGCGCGCCTGCGTCAGCACCTGAATCGCCACATCGTCAGGAATGTGGTTTTGTTCAATCAGCAAACGCACAAAATCGAAATCGGTTTGTGATGCGGCGGGGAACGCCACTTCAATCTCTTTAAAGCCGCAATGCACCAGCAGTTGCCAAAACTCCAGTTTGCGCGCGCTATCCATCGGTGTCGCCAGCGCCTGATTGCCATCACGCAAATCGGTTGAAAGCCAGCGCGGAGCTTGTGTGAGCTGGCGCGACGGCCATTGACGATCGGGTAAATCAATCACCGGAAACGCACGGTATTTGGTAGCAGGTTGGGTAAGCATGTTGATCTCCTTGTTGTCTGGCATTCAGTCTCGCCCAACGCTGCGGGCGCGGCTCGCGAGTAACTGACAACTATGCGTGCATAACTGACAACTTCACCTATATGCGCCAAACGGCAATCCACATGCAAAATCGGCATCGGTGATTTCGGCGCTAGCAGGTTAGGCTGCGGTTTTGCGCGATGAGATAAAACACAATGAAAAGAGCAGCTTTAGCACTATTGCTGGTGGCAGCCAGCGGCGTAGCAGCGGCAGAAACCGTGACGTTACGCATTGCCGATCAAAAGGGAAATATGCACGCCGAAATGCAGGCGGCTCAGCAGTTGGATAATCTCAATTATAAAATCGAATGGGCGGAATTCCCGGCGGCAGCTCCGTTGGCCGAAGCGTTAAATGCGGGCGCGGTGGATGCGGGCATCATTGGCGATGCGCCGTTGCTGTTCTCGCTGGCCGCCGGTTCGCAGGTGAAAGCGGTGGCAGTGAGCAAATCGGTGCCGGAAGGATTGGCGGTGCTGGTGAGCCCGGATTCGCCGATTAAAAACGTGGCGGATTTGAAGGGTAAAAACATCGCCACCGGACGCGGTTCTATCGGCCATTTTGAAGCGCTCAAAGCGCTGGAGCAAGCCGGTATCAGCGACAAAGATGTGAACTGGCGCTTCTTGACGCCTGCCGATGCGCGCATTGCATTAGCCAACGGTTCGGTTGATGCGTGGTCAACCTGGGATCCATATACCGCGCTGGCTGAAGTGACCAACACCGGTCGCGTGCTGATCAATGGCGTTGGGTTGTCCAGCGGCAACAGTTTTCTTGCTGCTACTGATGCGGCAATCAAAGACGATGCTAAACGCGCCGCGTTGCAGGATTACGTCAACCGTTTAGCCGCCGCCGATCGCTGGGCTAACAGCCACGTCGATGAGTATTCCACTACGTTAGCGAAAATCATCGGCTTCCCAAAAGAAGCGGCGGCTAAATCGTTCTCGCGACGCAAATCCCACTGGCAAAGCATTGATGACGCCACCATCAAACAGCAGCAGGAGACCGCCGATTTCTACCAAAAATACGGACTGATCCAAAAGCACCTCGATGTGCAGCCGACCTTTTATCACGGCTTAAAGGTTGCGCAGAACTAACCCTTTGTGCGCCCGTGTTTGGCGAAACAGGCGGGCGCGCGTAGCATAGCGCCATGTTGTTTCGCCAAAATCCGCCTATGTTGCTAAAAACTTTCGACGGTCATAACGACCTGTTACTCAATCTGTGGCTACATCATCGTGATGATCCGGTGCGGGCCTTTTTTGCTGGCATTGAAAAAGGCCACCTCGATTTTCCTCGCATGCAGCAGGGCGGTTTTGCCGGTGGTTTATTTGCGATGTTCGTGCCGCCGCCGCGTTATGTGCAGGAGGTTGCGCCGCAGCGCGCAGCGGAAAAACTCGCACCGCTGGAGATTCTCCGGCAGCAACTCGACATCCTCAAAGCATTGGCGGCGCAATCCGCGGGCCGTGCGCGGCTGTGTTTGACTGCCGCTGATATTGCCGCCTGTCGGGCCGACAATGTGCTGGCACTGGTGGCGCATATCGAAGGCGCCGACGGTTTTGATGCCGATGGCGAGGCGCTGGAAGCCTTTTATCAGGCTGGCGTGCGCAGCATCGGGCCATTTTGGAATCTACCCAACCGTTTCGGTGAAGGCGTAACCGGAAAATTCCCCAACTCGCCAGATAGCGGACCTGGTTTGACTGCGGCAGGTGAAGCGTTGATCGCCGCCGCCAACCGCCATCACATGCTGATTGACGTGTCGCATATGAACGAAAAAGCCTTCTGGGATACCGCGCGACTCTCCTCAGCGCCGCTGGTGGCAACCCATTCCAATGCGCATGCGCTGTGCCCGCAACCGCGTAATCTGACTGACGATCAATTACGCGCGATTCGTGATAGCGGCGGCGTAGTCGGTGTGAATTTTGGTAACGCTTTCTTACGGGCCGATGGCAAGCGCGACACAGACACGTCGTTGATCGAAATTGGCAAACATATTGCGCACTTGATCGCGATAATGGGCCGCGATCATGTGGCGATAGGGTCAGATTTTGACGGCATTAGCGTGCCAGAGGCGCTGAAAGATGTTACCGGATTGCCGCCGCTGTATGCGTTGTTGCGATCGCTCGACTACGATCAATCAGCACTTGAGCAACTTGCGTGGGGCAATTGGCAACGCGTGTTGCAACAGATTTGGCAGGAATAACACAATTCCCTTACCTATTCTGGGTTGATCTGTTTGCTACATTGGCGCAACATCTGCGCGCGTTATGGGTTGCGATGTGATCTCCGTCACGTTCGTAACCTTCTCCAGCAGAGATTTCTCTGCGTTTGCATTAAGAGGAAGAAAATTATGTGGAAAAAACCTGCGTTTATTGACCTGCGTCTGGGCCTGGAAGTGACTCTGTACATCTCCAACCGCTAAGACTTCTGCCCGCCGCTCGTGCGGGCATTTTGTTTTCTCTCTCTGGTCAATTTCATGTTTATAAAAGTTCTCGGTTCAGCGGCTGGCGGCGGTTTCCCGCAGTGGAACTGTAACTGCGCCAACTGCGCGGGCTTGCGCAATGGGTCGATTCAGGCCCAGGCGCGCACGCAATCATCGATTATTGTCAGCGATAACGGTGAAGATTGGGTGTTGTGTAACGCCTCGCCGGATATCAGCCAGCAAATTGCCCACACGCCAGAATTGATCAAGAAGGGCGTACTGCGCGGCACGGCGATTGGCAGCATTATTCTTACCGACAGCCAGATCGATCACACCACCGGTTTATTAAGCCTGCGCGAAGGCTGCCCGCATCAGGTGTGGTGCACGCCCGAAGTGCACGCCGATCTCACCAGCGGCTTCCCGATTTTCACCATGTTGCAGCACTGGAATGGCGGGTTGCAACATCGCGCATTAACGCCACTCGAGCCGTTCCGCGTTGATGCCTGCCGCAACCTGCAATTCACCGCCATTCCGATTCTCAGTAATGCGCCACCGTATTCGCCGTATCGCGATCGCCCGTTGCCGGGCCATAACGTCGCGTTGTTTATCGAGAACAGCGCCAACGGGCAAACGCTGCTGTATGCGCCGGGTCTCGGCGAGCCGGATGACGTCATCATGCCGTGGCTGAAACAGGCCGATTGCCTGTTAATTGATGGCACGGTGTGGCAGGACGACGAACTGCTGACCACCGGCGTGGGCAAAAATACCGGCAAAGCGATGGGGCATTTAGCGCTGGCCGAAGAGCAAGGTTTGATGGCGTTACTGGCATCGCTGCCGGCGAAACGCAAAATTCTGATTCACATTAACAACACCAATCCGATCCTGAATGAGCACTCGCCGCAGCGCCACTATTTGACGCAGCAGGGCATTGAAGTGAGTTGGGATGGCATGGCGATTCACTTGCAGGAGTTGGCATCGTGACGATTACCGAAGCATTATCGCCCGCCGCGTTTGAGCAGGCGTTGCGCGACAAAGGCGCGTTTTATCACATTCATCATCCGTACCACATCGCCATGCACAATGGCGAGGCGACGCGTGAACAGATTCAGGGTTGGGTGGCCAACCGTTTCTATTATCAGACCAACATCCCGCTGAAAGATGCGGCGATCATGGCGAACTGTCCGGACGCGGCAACACGCCGTAAATGGGTACAGCGTATTCTCGATCACGACGGCAGCAACGGCCAGGAAGGCGGCATTGAAGCCTGGCTGCAACTGGGTGAAGCGGTGGGATTGGATCGCGAAGTGTTGCTGTCAGAGAAGCTGGTGTTGCCGGGCGTGCGCTTTGCAGTTGATGCGTATGTTAATTTCGCGCGTCGTGCCAATTGGCAAGAAGCCGCCTGTAGCTCGTTAACCGAACTGTTTGCGCCGCAGATTCACCAATCGCGCCTCGACAGTTGGCCGCAGCATTATCCGTGGATTAAAGAAGAAGGTTACTTCTATTTTCGCAGTCGTCTCAGCCAGGCAAATCGCGATGTCGAGCACGGCCTGGCGCTGGCGCTGGAAGTATTCACCACCGCTGAGCAGCAGAATCGCATGTTAGAGATCCTGCAATTCAAACTCGATATTCTCTGGACCATGCTGGATGCCATGACCATGGCGTATGCACTGCAACGTCCGCCGTATCATACCGTCACCGATCAGGTGTCATGGCACAGCACGAGATTGGTATAACATCATGAAAGATAATTTGATTCCGGCGTTTCGTCGCGGTTACCGCATGCAGTGGGAAGCGGCGCAGGACAGCCATGTGGTGCTCTACCCCGAAGGCATGGCGAAACTGAATGAAACCGCCACCGCGATCCTTGAACTGGTGAACGGTAAGCAGGATGTCGCGGCAATCATCGCCACGCTAGATGCGCGTTTCCCGGAAGCGGGGGGAGTCGGTGAGGACGTGAAAGAGTTCCTGCAATCTGCCATCGAACAAAAATGGATACAGTGTCGTGAACCCGAGTAAAACCGTAACGCCGCCGCTGTGGCTGCTGGCTGAACTAACCTATCGCTGCCCGCTACAATGCCCGTATTGCTCCAACCCGCTGGATTTTTCTCAGCAGGAACAGGAGCTAACCACCGAACAGTGGATTGAGGTGTTCCGCCAGGCGCGCGCCATGGGCAGCGTACAACTCGGCTTTTCCGGCGGCGAGCCGCTGACGCGCAAAGATTTGCCGGAACTGATCCGCGCCGCGCGTGATTTGGGCTTTTATACCAACCTGATCACCTCCGGCATTGGTTTGACCGAGAAGAAACTCGACGCCTTTGCCGATGCCGGACTCGATCATATTCAGATCAGCTTCCAGGCCAGCGACGAAACGCTGAATGCCGCGTTGGCCGGTTCGAAGAAAGCCTTCCAGCAAAAGCTGGAGATGGCAAAAGCGGTGAAAGCGCACGGCTATCCGATGGTGCTCAACTTCGTGTTGCACCGCCATAACATCGATCAGATCGATAAAATCATCGATTTGTGTATCGAACTGGAAGCCGATGATGTCGAGTTGGCAACCTGCCAGTTCTACGGCTGGGCGCAGCTCAATCGTGAAGGATTACTGCCCACGCGCGAACAAATCGCCAACGCTGAAGCGGTGGTGGCCGAGTATCGACAGCGCATGAGCGCCAGCGGTAATTTGACCAATCTGCTGTTCGTCACGCCCGATTATTACGAAGAGCGGCCTAAACCGTGCATGGGCGGTTGGGGATCGATCTTCCTCAGCGTTACGCCAGACGGCACCGCATTGCCGTGCCACAGCGCACGCCAGTTGCCGGTGCAATTCCCGTCGGTGCTGGAGCAAAGTCTCGACGACATCTGGTACAACTCGTTTGGTTTCAATCGCTATCGCGGCTTTGACTGGATGCCGGAACCGTGCCGCTCGTGCGATGAGAAAGAGAAGGACTTCGGCGGCTGCCGCTGCCAGGCGTTCATGCTGACCGGCAACGCGGACAACACCGATCCGGTGTGCAGCAAATCACCGCATCACGGCAAAATCCTCGAAGCGCGCCGTCAAGCCAACTGTAGCGACATCAAAATTCAGCAATTGCAGTTCCGCAACCGCAGCAATTCTGAACTGATCTTCAAGCAGCGCGTCACCTGATGACTTCTCGCCAGCTTATCCTCGCCAATGGTTTACGCTGCACGCTCTATCATCAGCCCGGCGCGCGTGATGCCGCCGCACTGATGCGCGTGGAGGCGGGCAGTTTGCACGAGCCGGATAGCTGGCCAGGTTTGGCGCACTTGCTGGAGCATCTGCTGTTTTGCGGTAGCGAACGCTTCAATGGAGATGAGCGTTTGATGCCGTGGGTGCAGCAACAGGGCGGACAGGTGAATGCCACCACGCAGTTGAGTCGCAGCGCCTATTTCTGCCAGTTGCCAGCAAGCTCGCTGTCATCAGGCATGCAGCGTTTATGCGACATGCTGATATCGCCATTACTCGATTCGAAGGCGATTCAGCAGGAAGTGGCGGTGATTGATGCTGAATATCAACTGCTACAAAATCATGCCGACACGCTCTCTGAAGCGGCATTAATAGCTAATCTTCAGGGCCCTTTTCAACGCTTTCGTGTCGGCAGTCACGCTGCTTTCGGTGACAATGTCACGGAATTACATGCAGCACTGCGTTCGTTTCATCAGCGCCACTATCATGCTGATAACATGCAGCTTTGGTTGCAGGGCCCGCAATCGCTGGATGAACTTGAACTGATTGCGCGACAACATGGCAGCCAGATTGCGCAGGCAAAAAACGCTTCAACGACTGTGCAACCCAATCTGATATCTCAAGACAAATTACTGCAACTTCCGGGCGATGAAAGCTTGTGGTTAAGCATATTGATCAAAGGTGACGAACAGGCTTTACGTGACAATGTCACCTTACTGAGCGTGTTCTGGCAAGATGAAGCGCCGGGCAGTTTACTGGCGCAATTACGCGCTGAAGGTTTATGTGAAAACCTGCATGGACAGTGGTTATGGCAGGATGCGCACTATGGTTGGTTGGCGTTGCGTTTCACTGCGCAGCACATTGCGCCGTTGCAAGCACAACGCATTGAGCAACGTTTCTGGCAGCATCTCGCCGCAATCAGTGCCACGACGCCGGCACAGCAACAGCATTATGCACGTTTAGCACAGCTGGATTTCGCCGTGTTAGCGCCCTTAGAACAACTGCGTGGTCGGGCATTGGGCTTTGCACCCGGTTTATCGGTGTCCGAGGATTTTGCGCCGTTTGCACTCGCGCTGGCTAAGCAGCCACGGACACGCCTGCTGACGCAACAACAAATGGATGGTGATCGTTATCAAACCCAGGGATTCACGCTGCACATAGCGGAATGGTTGCCGCTACCGGCTTTGGCTGCTGAACCCGCCGCGTTTGGCTTCTTTCCCGCTACGCACGCTATTCACGCACCGCGCTTGCCGCCAGTGGCGCAAACCTTGCCGATCATTGCAGCGGTGCAGCAGGTTGAAACGCTGCTGCTACGTCCCGCGTTCCATCACACCTTAAGTGATGATGAAGCGCGCGCGCGGCAGCGACTGCTGCGTCCGGTGCTGGCGGAACTGCGCCATGCAGGCGGTAGCGGATATTGGCATCAAAAGCAGGGCATGTGGCAATTGAGGTTGAACCTGCCCGAATGCGCTGACCAGGCTTTGTGGAGTGTGCAGCAAGCGATACAGGCATTGAATGTCGATGCACCAAAATTTGCCGCATCCGCGGCACCGACGATTGTCATTCGTGAACTGATGGCCGCGTTGCCCAACCAATTCATTAAGCCAATGAAACGGCCGCAATGGCTGGCGGCATGGTGCGGTTCGGACTCGCTGTTAAGCCAACGCGTGGCGCATCTGCTCAGCGATTTTCAGCCAGATTTGGCGAACACTGCGGCACCGGCGGTTGTGCAGCGCGGTATTGTCCCGATTGCCTGCGCAGGGCGCGATCAGGCGTTGCTGCTGTTCATGCCCTTGCCGCAACCCGATGATGCCAGCCTGGCCGCGCTGCGTGTATTGGCACTGATGCTGGAAACACGCTTCTTCCAGCGGCTGCGCGTTGAGCAGCAGATTGGTTACGTGGTGTCAGCGCGTTATCAACGCGTCGCCGATGTGGATGGTGTGTTGCTGGCGTTGCAATCACCCAACATTCCCTGGCGCACCTTACTTGGCCACTGCAAACGTTTTATGCGCGTAATGGCGGCGGAACTTGGCGTATTGCCGGAAAAGAAACTCGCCTTGTGGCAGCACACGTTACTCACCCAAGCGGCCTGCCACGACAATGCCGAAGTGGCAGTTGAAACGCTGCGCCAGCAGCATGGATTAGCGACGCTGCATCACGCCGCTATCCAGGCTGTTACGCTGCCGCAGCTACAGCATATTCATCAGCGTTTACTGCGTGAACGGCATCGCTGGTTAGTTTTGGTGAATCAAAGCTGAAAGGCGATGTGTTTACCATTGGGCAGCGTAACGTCGATACGCAGTTCGCCGCCTAATGCCGCAACATAACGCTTTAAGGTGGAAAGACGCGGATCATTTCCCGGATTTTCCATTTTTGCTAACGTTGGTTGCGACACGCCGATGGCGCGGGCCAATTCAGTTTGTGAGAGATTTAGTTCTTCACGTAATTGGCTAAGCGCAATCTCCTGGCGCAATTTTTCTGCTTTCTGGGCGATACGCTGTTGGCTTTCAGCGGAATGCTTTGCCAGAAGTTCTTTGTAGCTAGACATGTTATCCCTCCATCTGCGCCAAATGCTTGAGGTATTCCTCTTCAGCAAGGCGAATCATCGCTCGATAAAATTGTTTTTGGTTAAAGCCCGTTTTGTCTCCCGCGCACAACACAATCGCCCGGCGCACCGGATCAAATGCAAAAAAAGCTCGGATTGGATTTCCGTCATGCTGCACGCGTAGTTCTTTCAAATTAGGGAAGTGACAGCCTTTAAGTGTATCAACATAAGGTCGTCCAAGTTGCGGCCCCATTTCACTCAGAATCGCCATGGTAGCTAACACGTCTTCTCGCAGTGCTTCGCTCTGTGCCATGAACCATTCATCAAACACATCCGTTGTTAGAATTTCCCACATAGTGCCATCCTATAGCCTATTTGCTATGAAATAGGCTATAGCTTTTAGGCTATGGATGCAATCAGTATGCTATTTGCTAGCAGTGATTTTTACCGATGAGTATTATTACTGATTGATATTTTTGAATATATTTGACAGTCACCAGCAAAACTCTTCACTGTTTACTAACCAGTTAATTGGCGACACTCAATGGATTATCCCGTTCTAAAAGGAACATTGAGTGAAAAACGTTACCCGCTTTGCGCTGCCACTGTTGGCGGCTGCCACCCTTTACGCACCGGTATCTCAGGCTGCGGCGATGCATTATCAGCTGGACCCCGCGCATACCTCCGTTATCGTGACCTGGACGCACTTTGGTTTCTCCCATCCCACCGCCGATATCCCAAACAGCAAAGGTACGCTGGTGTTTGATAAGGATCACCCTGAACAATCGCGCGTTGACGTCACGCTGCCAGTTTCGCAGATTGATACCCATGTTCCGGCACTAACCAAAGAATTTTTGGGCGCTGAGTATTTCAATACCGCGAAGTATCCTTCAGCGGTGTTCCACAGCACCAAAGTGGTGGCGAAGGGCGACAACAAGTTTGATGTGGAAGGAAATCTGACGCTGAAAGGCATTACCAAGCCGATCACCTTGCATGCCATGCTGAATCAGCAGGGCGAACATCCGATGGTGAAAAAGCAGGCGATTGGTTTTGATGCCACCGGCGTGATTAAGCGTTCCGATTTCAAACTGGATAAGTATGTGCCAGCGGTGAGCGATGATGTGACGCTGACCCTTTCCACCGAAGCTTATGCCAAATAAATTCTCCCTATAATTCCAGGTGCGCATAAATGCGCACCCTACGAAAATCACATTTGGTGTCGTGGGGTCGCCATTATTGGCGACCTTTCAACCATTCCTCATATTCCCTGGCACTAACTCTGAAATACTTCATCCCACCTTTAATCTTTAAACTCTCACCCAAACTTCGCCACGTACCGATAAAAATGCGCGGGAAATCACAAAATAGATCGAAAGAAAATCAGCGCGAATGGCTTAATTAACGGCAAGCCATTTCATAGCGTGAAATAAATATAACTTAATGATTAATTTAGTTATTGTCTGTTTTTGTTCAAAAATGTCATGTGATATTAATCACAAAAAACAGCCTCATCACCTCACTGTCAATGATCCCACTCGCTAAATTCATGGCAAAAGTGTGACATTCGTTGCAAATAACAAAGTGGTTAATCGGAAGAATGATTGTCAGACGCACAGCATGAAGGGTGATGACAATGAGAATTGGCATGGTGATCAGCGGTGGTGATGTCACCGGGATTAATAACTTTGTGTATCAAATATCGCGCTTAACCCAAGCGGAGATGGTGTTATTTAACGGTGGCATTCCCGGCTTGCTGGAAAATCACCACCAGGAAATATCTCAACGCGATTTAGTGGATTACGCCATTACTTCGATTCCGGTGATGCAATCAGGACGAACGAATCGAAAATTAATTCGTCCTGAATACGAAGTCATTGCCAAAAATTTAAAATCGCTGCGTATCGATGTGTTAATTATGGCCGGTGGCGATGGCTCATTACAATTCCTGCATACGTTGAGCGAATTTGGTGTTAACTGTTTCGGCGTCGGCATGACCATCGATAACGATGTCTTTGGCAGTGATTACAGCATCGGTTTTTCTACCGCCTGCGAACAGGTATTAAAAGAAGTGTCGAAATTACGTAATACCGGTCGCGCATTAACGGGTCGCGTATTCATGGTGGAGTTGCTGGGCGGTTACTGCGGTGAATTAACACTGCAATCGGCGATCAAATCCAATGCAGACTTCGCGCTGATTCCTGAATGCCAGATTGCGCCGCAAGAGCTGGCGGAGCGCATCACCCAACGTCTGGCACAGCAAAACAGCGTGATTATTTTGTGCTCGGAAGGCTACACGCGCGAATACTCGCCGGGCTTTCAGGGCGCGATTGACACCTTAATTAAACAAATTGAACCGCTGATTGGCGTACGTATTCGTAAAACAATTATCGGTTATGGCCTGCGTAATGGTGATCCCACTTGTGAAGAGATTTATCAGGGCACCATTATGGCCAGTGAAGTCGCGCGTTGTATTCAGTCGGGAATGCGCAATAAAGCGGTGATTATTAATGGCAGTAATCGACCGATTCCGATTGATTTAATAAGCATGAAAAAACGCCTGGT
>NZ_JBCNNP010000058.1:0-22409 GCF_039594315.1 Pantoea sp. | reverse complement strand
CGTTTTCATCCGGCGGGATGAATTTCTTCACTCCCTGCTGAGCCGTCTGCGTTGCCGCTTTGCCGTCTCAGTGGTGGCGCATTATAGGGAGTTATTCGCAGCTGACAAGGGTTTATTGCAAAAAAATACCTAAGCGCTACATTTTTAAGCGAACGCGTTAAAAACAGACATTTCCTGCCGGATTAACAAGCAAAATCGCCGTTTAGGCGGCACAAATCAGCGCCATCACCTTAAACACCAATGCTATTCTGTTTAACCACACGCAATTTCTTTTTATTGCAGGCTGACAATTATTAGAGAAGGATTTTCAATGATTCGCTCCGCGCGCAGTATGGCCGGTTTGCCCTGGATCGCCGCCATGGCGTTTTTCATGCAAGCCCTCGATGCCACTATTCTTAATACTGCGCTTCCCGCTATAGCCACCAGCCTTGAACGTTCCCCTCTTGCCATGCAATCCGCCGTCATTAGTTACACGCTAACGGTGGCCATGCTGATTCCGGTCAGTGGCTGGTTGGCTGATCGCTATGGCACGCGCAAAATCTTCATCTTTGCGGTATCGCTGTTTACGCTGGGATCGTTGGCCTGTGCTTTATCGGGTTCGCTAGGCATGTTGGTGGTTTCACGCGTGATACAAGGAATTGGCGGCGCGATGATGATGCCGGTTGCGCGATTAGCACTATTGCGTGCTTATCCGCGCAGTGAACTGCTGCCTGTTTTGAACTTCGTTACCATGCCTGGCTTGGTTGGCCCGATTCTCGGCCCAATGCTCGGCGGCTTGTTAGTCACCTATGCCAGCTGGCATTGGATATTCCTGATCAACATTCCTATCGGCATTGCAGGCATCTTTTACGCACGCAAATACATGCCCGACTTCACCACGCCGAAACGTCGCTTCGATTTTTTAGGCTTCCTGCTGTTTGGTGTTGGCTTAGTGCTGATTTCCGTGGGTATCGAGCTGTTTGGAGAACGCGTGGTTCTGCCGTGGCAAGCCATCTTGGTACTGCTAAGCGGCGTGCTGTTATTGCTTCTATATATAGTGCACGCGCGTCGTCATCCGGCACCGCTGATTAATTTGCCGATGTTTAAAACCCGCACCTTCTCAGTCGGCATCATTGGTAACATCGCCTCACGCTTAGGCACCGGGTGTATTCCGTTCCTGATGCCGTTGATGTTACAGGTGGGCTTTGGCTATCCAGCGATTATTGCTGGTTGCATGATGGGGCCAACCGCGATTGGCGCGCTGCTGGCAAAATCCACGGTGACGCAAATACTGCGCCGTTTAGGTTATCGAAGAACATTGGTGGGTATCACTATCATTATTGGTCTGCTGATCGCCACTTTTGCACTGCAATCGCCGGGCGGCAGCGTGGTGATGTTACTGGCAGCGCTGTTGATTCTTGGCATGGCGATGTCCACGCAGTTCACGGCGATGAACACCATTACGCTGGCAGATTTAAATGATGAGAACGCCAGCGGCGGAAATAGTGTGTTGGCGGTAACGCAGCAGCTTTCAATTAGCTTTGGTGTCGCCGTCAGCGCCGCGGTGTTGCGCTTCTATCAAGATTTCGAAGCGACCACCGTACAGCAATTCCACGCCACTTTCCTGACGATGGGCATTGTCACTGTGTTGTCAGCCTTCACCTTTATGATGTTGCGCCCCGGCGATGGTCGTAATCTGATCGCCAACCGCGATAAAAAGAAGAAAAGCGCTTAAACCGAACCACGCTCCACCAGCTCCGGCGTCAGCACCAGCGTTTGCTGACTGGCATCGGGGTCGCTCATGCGATGTATCAAGGTGTCGATCGCCAATTCACCCAGCTCATCTTTCGGTTGATGGATGGTGCTCAGTGGCGGCGTGAGGTAACGCGCCAGTTCAATGTTGTCGTAGCCCATCACCGCCATATCCTGCGGCACGCGCAATCCGGCCTGGAACAACGCATGGTACACGCCCACCGCCATCGCATCGTTGCTGGTAAACACCGCTTCCGGCGGGGTATCCAGCGCCAAAAGCAGGTTCATAGCATTAAAACCGCCCTGAAACTCGAAATCACCATCGACAACGTAGCCTTCTGGCACCATTAATCCGCTATTCGCCATCGCATTATGGAAACCTTGCAAGCGCATGCGCGAAGGCGTTTTGTCCAGCGGCCCGGCGATGCAGGCGATGCGCTTATAGCCGCGATCAATCAGATGCTGAGTGGCCAATTCGCCGCCCAGCAGCGCATTGTCCTGAATGATATCGCCGCGCCCTTCAAAAGGCGCCCAATCCATCATCACCATCGGCACTGAAGGATAACGATTAAGGATCTCCGCCGAGGGCAAATGGGTTTCGGTGCACATCATCAGCAAACCATCGACGCGTTTTTGCATCAGCGTTTCCAGGCTGCGATTCATGCGTTCTTCGTCGCCTTCGGTATTGCATAGAATCAAACTGTAGCCGCGTTCATAGCAGCTATTTTCCACGCCACGTACCACTTCGGAATAGAACGGGTTGCTGCTTGCCGTCAGCAACATGCCAATGGTGCGGGTTTGTTTGAGTTTCAGGCTGCGAGCCAAGGCAGAAGGCGCATAATTCAGCTCGCGAATCGCCTGATTGACCTTTTCCCGTACCTGCTCGCTAACAAAGCGATTGTTATTGATCACGTGCGAGACGGTGGAGGTTGATACGCCCGCCAAACGGGCGACATCTTTCATAGTAGCCAAGCGCTTAGCCCTGTTGTTGCAGGAACGCGTCGATCTCAGTGCGCCACGGCACTGAGGGCTGTGCGCCCGGACGCGTCACCGCAATCGCCGCCGCCGCATGGGCAAAACGTACCGCATCATGCATCGGGACATCTTCTAATCGCGCGGTAATAAACGCGCCATTAAAGGTATCACCCGCTGCGATAGTATCGATGGCTTGCACACTGAAGCCGGGAATACGCACGCCATTGCCTTGCTCGCTCAGCCATACGCCACGACGCCCCAAGGTGATTAACACCGTGTGAATGCCTTTCGCATGCAAAGCCTGTGCAGCGCGCGCCGCATCTTCATCACTTTTCACCGCGATGCCGGTGAGAATTTCCGCTTCGGTTTCGTTCGGCGTGATGATATCGATCAGCGCCAGCAATTCGTCGGAGAGTTCGGTGGCAGGTGCGGGATTGAGGATCACTTGCGTCTGCTGCGCGCGGGCGATTTTCGCCGCGGCTAAAACACTTTCCAGCGGTGATTCAAGCTGCATCAGCACCGCGTCTGCATCAGCAATAACCTGTTGATGGCGCGCCACGCAATCTGGCGTCAGCGCCGCATTCGCCCCGGAATAGATGCCAATATTATTTTCACCTTCGCCATTCACGAAGATCATCGCCACGCCGGTGGCTTCATCAACCACGGTTTCAACCGGCGCGGTATCAATGCGGTCTTGCTGCAATTGTTGGCGGATGCGCTCGCCAATATCATCGGCGCCCACGCAAGCAATAAAAGCAATGTCAGCGCCAGCACGTCCGGCAGCAACCGCCTGATTGGCACCTTTGCCGCCAAAGGCAATTTGATACTGTTTCCCGATCACCGTTTCGCCCGGACGCGGGAAGTGGGCGAGATTGAGGATGTGATCGGCATTGATGCTACCGAGAACGGCCAGTTTTGCGCTTTTGCTCATTGGGATTCATCCAGAAAGATGCGCCACCGGGAAGGTGGCGCGTTGCCCTGCTTTTCTTTACTTATTATTTGGTTACTAGCTTCAGGTCAACCGGATTCACCGATTGCACCTTCTCGCCTTTCAAGACTTTATCGGCAGTTTGCACGCCAATCATGCCGATCTTGTCTGGCATCTGCGCCACAGTGGCGGTCAGTTTACCTGATTCAACGGCTTTCACACCGTCAGCGGTGCCATCAAAACCCACCACCAGCACATCGGTTTTGCCGGCAGTTTGCAATGCACGCAGCGCGCCCAGCGCCATTTCATCGTTCTGAGCAAACACGGCCTGCACATCTGGATGTCCTTGCAGCAGGTTCTGCATCACGTTCAAACCTTTAGTACGGTCGAAGTCAGCAGGTTGACTCGCCAGGATATTGAATTTGTGTGCATCAGCCGCCTGTTTGAAACCTTCGCCACGTTCGCGCGCCGCAGACGTACCGGCAATGCCTTGCAGTTCAATAATTTTCGCGCCATCGCCAAGTTTTTTGGCAATGAAGTCACCGGCCATTTTGCCGCCGAAACGGTTGTCTGAGGCGACGTGGCTCACGACGGTACCTTGCGCTGCCACGCGGTCCAGGGTGATGACTGGGATGTTGGCCTGGTTCGCCATTTTCACCGCGTTACCTACCGCATCAGAATCGGTTGGGTTGATCAGCAGCAGCTTGGTGCCACGTACCGTTAAGTCCTGCACGTTCGCCAGCTCTTTCGCCGGGTTGTTCTGTGAATCCAGCACCACGAGGTTATAACCCAGTTGGTCAGCTTCTTTCTGTGCGCCATCTTTCAGAGACACAAAGAACGGATTATTCAGAGTCGATACGACCAGAGCAATGGTGTCCTTTGCCATCGCGCCAGCACTGAGGGTGGCGCCAAGAATGACAGCCAATGCAGTTAACTTTTTCATTGTTAAATCCTGTGTGAGGGTCAGAGTTATTTACTGCTTTTGTTATCCACCAGCACCGCTAGCAGAATGACAACGGCTTTAACAATCATCTGGTAATAGGAAGAGACGCCCATCAGATTCAAACCGTTGTTAAGGAAACCGAGGATCAGCGCACCAATCAGCGTACCCATGATGCGGCCTTTGCCGCCCGCCAGGCTGGTGCCGCCCAGCACCACCGCCGCAATCGCATCCAGTTCATAACCGGTGCCCGCTGTCGGTTGCGCAGAAGAGAGGCGTGCCACTTCGATGGTGCCCGCTAAAGCTGCCAACAGGCCGCACAGCGAATAGACAATGATTTTGACGCGATTAACGTTGATGCCAGACAAGCGCGTCGCCGCTTCGTTGCCGCCCAGCGCATAGATGTAGCGGCCAAGACGGGTGTGATGCAGCATGTACCACGCCAGCGCGAACACGATCACCATCAACCAAACCGGCGTTGGAATGCCCAACGGGCGGCCAATACCGAACCAGCCAAATAGATCGGCGTTATCGTTAAAACCGGTATTGATTGGGCTGCCGTTGGTGTAAACCATGGTGACGCCACGCAGCAGCAACATCATCACCAGTGTGGCGATAAACGCTTGCACCTTGCCGCGCGCCACGATCACGCCGGTAATGCCGCCAATTGCCGCGCCCAACGCCAGCGAAGCCGCCACCGCCACCAGCGCATTCACTTCCAATCCGACAATCGATGCCGCCACCGCGCCGGTCAGCGCCAACAGCGATCCCACGGATAAATCAATGCCTGATGTCAGAATCACCAACGTCATGCCGACTGCCATAATGGCGTTAACCGACGTTTGCTGGAGAATGTTGAACATGTTGGCCAGCGTGAAGAAATTCGGACTCTGGCTGGCGACCACGGCGATCAGCACAATCAACGCAATCAGTGATTTCTGCTCCAGCAGCCAGGCTTTGCTGAACCAGCGACGGCTGGCGGGTAAGGTTTGGGTACTCATACAACTAACTCCTCGCTGTGTTGCTTACCGACTGCCGCCGCCATCAGAGATTCCTGGGTAGCTTGCTCACGGGAAAATTCGCCACTCAGATGGCCTTCATGCATCACCACAATGCGATCGCTCATGCCCAACACTTCCGGCATTTCCGACGACACCAAAATGATGCTCAGCCCTTCGGCTTTAAACTGGTTAATTAATTGATAAATTTCTTTTTTCGCGCCAACGTCCACGCCACGCGTCGGTTCATCAAGGATCAACACATCCGGACGCGTCATTAAGCCGCGCGCAATCGCCACTTTCTGCTGATTACCGCCAGAAAGCAGGCCGATTGGCTGCTCCATTGAGGGCGTTTTGACGTTGAACAAACGGATAAAATCACCCACCGCCAGCTGCTCGTCACTGTGGCGCAGATTGCCCGCGCCGGTGCTGAAATAACGCAGCGCAGTCAGCGACATGTTCTCTTTCACCGACATGCCCAGCACCAAACCATCGCGCTTGCGATCTTCGGAGATATAAACGATACCGTTGGCTAATCCATCTTGCGGTGAACGGGTAGTGATTTCGCGGCCATTGAGCGTGACTTTGCCTTTGCTGCGCGGCAGCGCGCCGTACAGCACTTTCATTAATTCGGTACGTCCCGCGCCCATCAGGCCGGATACGCCTAGAATTTCGCCTTTGCGCAGCGTGAAGCTCACATCATCCACACCCGGCCCGCTGAGATTTTCAACTTTCAGACGGATTTCACCCGGTTGTTGATCGATACGCGGATATTGATCCTCCAGCTT
Source organism: Pantoea sp. (assembly GCF_039594315.1). Classification (GTDB taxonomy): domain Bacteria; phylum Pseudomonadota; class Gammaproteobacteria; order Enterobacterales; family Enterobacteriaceae; genus Pantoea. The sequence goes on along the minus strand of NZ_JBCNNP010000058.1, from coordinate 16,049 downwards.
GCGACCAACCATCATCTCGATCAGGCTCTCTTCGCTAAGATCGCTCACCGCACGCTCGGCAATAAATTGCCCATCACGGAACACGGTAACGTCATCGCAAATTTCGAAGATCTCTTTCATGCGGTGCGAGATATAGACGATGCCGCAGCCTTGCGCTTTTAGCTCGTTGATGACGCGAAACAGCGACAGCGTTTCGGTATCAGTGAGCGCGTCGGTAGGTTCATCCATAATGATGACTTTGGATTCGAAGCTGAGCACCTTGGCGATCTCGACCATTTGCTGATCGCCAATCGACAAATCGCCCACCAGCTTGTGGCTGTTGAAACGCAGGTTCAGGCGCTGCAATAGCGCATCCGCTGCGGCATACATCTTTTTCCATTCGATGCGGCCAAAGCGGTTAACGAATTCACGACCGAGGAAAATATTCTCAGCAACCGAGAGTTGCGGAATCAGGTTGAGTTCCTGATGGATGATGCCAATGCCGGCTTCCTGTGACGCTTTTGGCCCAGAGAACACCACATTTTCACCCAGCCACTTCATGATGCCGGCATCCATGCTGTAAATGCCGGTGAGCACTTTCATCATGGTGGATTTGCCGGCACCGTTTTCGCCGACCAACGCCATCACGCGGCCCGGATAAACCGCCAGCGATGCGCCATTCAACGCCTTCACGCCGGGGAACGATTTTTCAATCCCTTTGAGTTGCAATAACGGTTGCATAACGGCCTCAGAAGGTCACGCCAGCGCTCAGGATGACATTCGCATACGGAGAACACTCTCCGCTGCGAATGACCGCCTGACTACGCTGAGTTTGTTGTTTGAACTGTTCATGGCTGATGTAACGGATGGTGATGACATTTCCCTGGTGCTGTTGCAAGGCGTCGAGCACGGCGAGCAGTGCGCTGTGGAGCTGCGGATTGTGTTGCTTGATCTCCTCCGCCATTAAGGCGCTTTCGACCTGCATCTCCTGCGTGATGACGTCCACCACCTGTAAAAATTCAGGCGTACCCGGCGTTAACGCCAGATCGATGCGCTGTGGACCCGCCGGAATCGGCAAGCCTGCATCGGCAATCGTCAACGTATCGGTGTGCCCAAGGCGGGCTATCACATGAGAGACTTCAGCGTTTAACAAGCGACCTTTTTTCATTTCTTCCACTCCACAGCGAAACGTTTCGCTGAGCGGGAGTGTATAAAATGCACGAGGCAACTCAATCGCGACATCACGGAAATGTGATCGCCATCGAAACGTTTCGCTTGTGCCGGGAATAATTTGAGTTTGGGGGGAATGGGAGCCGACTGCGCAGCTCCCTAAGCGAAATTATGGCAGTTTGCGTACTTGTTTAACGTCCAGTTCGATGGAGTTGAAATCCTTATCCAGCTTGCCGGTCAACTCGACCTGATCCTTTGGCGTTATGGTCAAACCGTTCCAGCGTTTGTGGTCAATTTCCACCTTCATGGTGCCGCTGGCGTCGCGAAATTGATAATCCTCATCACCGATCTGCTTTTCTAAATGACCACGCACGGTGATCCAGCTGTCATCTTTCATCTCTTCGGCTTGCTTCACGGTAACAATGCTCACATCACCCGCCTGGAAGCCGCCGGTTTTCGCTTGAGCCGTTGGCGCATTAGGATCAACAAAGCCACCTTGTTGTGCGGCCAAAACTGGCGTGGCGGCTAACATAACAATCGCAATCAGTGCGGCTGACTTTTTCATATTTTCACCTCTTTTCCATGAATGTGTGGTTTACGGCAGCTATTTCATCACAAGGTTCTTAACAGGATCTTAAGAGAACCGGACATGCAAAAATTCATGAAAAATAGTCCATTTGCGGCCATTTTCGCTGTACAAGCGCCATTGTGCTTCGTATAACTCCGCATAATACAAGGAGAACTGATGCGCATTTTACTGATTGAAGATGACTCGCTAATCGGCGACGGTTTGAAAGTCGGGCTGACCAAACTCGGCTTTACCGTGGATTGGTTTGTCTCAGGTGAAAGCGGTTTTCAAGCATTGGCAGCCGCGCCCTGGGATGCGGTGGTGTTAGATTTGTCGCTGCCGGAACGCGATGGTTTAGACATCCTGCGTCAATGGCGCCAACAAGGACAGGATGTGCCGGTGCTGATCCTCACCGCGCGCGATGCGCTGGATCAGCGGGTGCAAGGCTTACAACTGGGTGCCGACGATTATCTGTGCAAGCCGTTTGCGCTAACGGAAGTGGCTGCACGTTTGCAGGCATTGATTCGCCGTCGTCACGGGCAACTACAACCTGAGTTAAAACACGGCAAGATGGTGATGATACCCGGCAGCAATTGCGTGCAAATCGACGGTGAAGCCGTGAGCATGAAAAGCCGCGAACTGGCGCTACTCGAGTTATTCCTGCGCAATCCGGGTCGCGTGTTGACGCGCAGCCAATTAGAAGAGAAGTTGTATAGCTGGGACGATGATGTCTCCAGCAATGCAGTGGAAGTGCATATCCACCATCTGCGAAAAAAACTCGGCAGTCAGTTTATTCGGACCGTTCACGGCGTGGGATACACCTTAGGTGCGGCGGAATGAGTCTTTTCCTGCGCCTCGCCATCGGCTTTGTGCTGCTGATTTTGATTTGTGGTGGCCTTGCCACTGTCAGCGCATGGCACCAAACGCGCGATAAGGTCGACGAGCTGTTTGATACCCAACAAATGCTGTTCGCCAAACGTTTGATTGCACTCGATCCCACTTCACTGCACGAAGTGACGTTGCCGAAAACCAAGTCTATCCTGCGCCATCATCGCGGCGATCAGGATGACGATGCGCTGGCGTTTGCCATTTTTAGCGCTGAGGGTCAGCCGCTGCTGAATGATGGAGAGAACGGCCGCGATCTTCAGTTTGATTATCGCCGCGATGGTTTTACCGATGGACGCTTGCGCGGTGATAAAGACAGCTGGCGGCTATTGTGGCTGACTTCAGCGGATAAACGCTATCGCGTGGTGGTTGGCCAGGAGTGGGAATACCGCGACGATATGACACGCGATTTGGCGCTCAGCAGTTTGCTGCCATGGTTGATCGCCATCCCATTGATGTTGCTGTTTTTACTCGCGCTGGTGTGGTTCGAACTGCGTCCATTGAAACAATTGACGACCAAGTTACATCAGCGAGCACCGGATGATGCCACGCCGCTCTCTGAAGCGCGCTTGCCAAAAGAGGTGAAACCGTTGGTGGCCGCACTCAATGGTTTGTTCAGTCGCATGGCAGAATTGGTGCAGCGCGAACGGCGTTTTACCTCCGATGCCGCGCATGAACTGCGTAGCCCGTTGGCGGCGTTGCGGGTGCAAAGTGAAGTGATTCAGCTGGCAGATGACGATGAGGCAATGCGCAAACGCGCACTGCAGCAATTGGATAGCGGCATCGTGCGTGCCACGCGGCTGGTGGATCAACTGCTGACGCTTTCCCGCGTGGAAGCGGATGATCTGCGCAGCGAGTTTCAGCCGGTCGCATTGGCTCCGCTGCTGCAAAATTTACTGGCCGAACATTTCCCGCAAGCAGAGCAACAGCATATTGAACTCGCATTTAACGGTCACGCAGAACCGGTGATGAACGGTCACCCACTGTTGTTGAGTTTACTGGTGCGCAATCTGCTGGATAACGCGCTGCGCTATTCACCGGCTGGCAGCACAGTTCAAATCCAGCTCGATCAGCGCGCCATCATCGTTGAAGATAACGGGGCTGGTGTCAGTGAAGAACAATTAGCGCGCTTAGGTGAGCGCTTCTGGCGGCCGCCAGGGCAAGCACAAAGCGGTAGCGGACTGGGATTATCGATCGTGAAGAATATTGCGCAGTTGCACGGTATTCGGCTGGTGTTCAGTCACGCGGCACAGGGAGGGCTGCGCGTCACCTTGAGCTGGTGACGCGCAGTACGTTAAATCTCGACCTGCGTGCCCAATTCGATCACGCGATTGGGTGGGATTTCAAATTGATCCGGCGCACGCAGCGCATTGCGTTGCAGCGCGAGGAACAGCTTGCCGCGCAGGCGCAGATACCACGGACGATCGCCAATAATCAGCGATTCATGCGACATAAAGAACGAGGTTTCCATCATGCGGCAGTTAAGACCTTCAAGACCGCAGCGGTGGAAAATCTCTTCCACGTTCGGGGTTTCACGCCAGCCGTAGCTTGCCACCACACGCCAGAACGTCGGCGACAACTGCTCGATGGTGACGCGACGTACGTTATGCACGTATGGCGCATCTTCGGTACGCAAGGTCAGCAACACCACGCGCTCATGCAGCACTTTGTTGTGCTTGAGATTATGCAGCATGGCAAACGGGATGACGTTCAGTGCACGCGACATATAAACCGCTGTGCCAGGCACGCGTACCGGCGGCGATTTCTCCAGCGAGGCAATCATCGCTTCCAGTGAATTGCCGTGTTCATGCATACGACGCAGCAAACGGAAGCGCTCGCTCTTCCAGGTGGTCATGACGATAAACATCACCAGCGCCAGCGTCAGTGGCAACCAACCGCCCGAGAACACTTTGATCAAGTTGGCGGAGAACAGCGAAACGTCGATACACAGCATGGCAATCAGAATCAGAATCACCAAATAGCGGTTCCAGTGCCAGTTTTGAATCGCCACGGTGGAGCACAGAATAGCAGTCAGCACCATGGTGCCGGTGACCGCGATACCATACGCTGCCGCCAGATTACTTGAGTGCTCAAACCCAACAATCACGATGACGACGGAGAAGTAGAGCAACCAGTTGATCACCGGAATGTAGATCTGACCCGACTCTTCTTCTGAGGTGTGTACGATGCGCATCGGTGGCAAATAGCCCAAACGCACCGCCTGGCGGGTTAACGAGAACACGCCTGAGATAACGGCTTGTGAAGCGATGACGGTGGCTAACGTCGCCAGAATCAACATTGGGATCAGCATCCAATCTGGCGCCAGCAGGAAGAACGGGTTCTTGATCGCTTCAGGATGTTTGAGCAACAGCGCGCCCTGACCAAAGTAGTTCAGCACCAATGACGGCAGCACCACAATGAACCAGGCAAGACGAATCGGGAATTTGCCGAAGTGGCCCATATCGGCATACAGCGCTTCCACGCCGGTAATCGCCAGCACCACCGCACCCAGCGCGAAGAAGGAAACGGTTTTATATTCGATGAAGAAGTGCACCGCCCAATACGGGTTCATGGCGTGCAACACGTCGGGATTGTCGATGATGCTACGCGCACCGAGCACCGCCAACACCAAAAACCACAGCAACATCACCGGAGCGAACAGCTTGCCAACAATGCCGGTGCCGTGCTTTTGAATCACGAATAACAACGTCAGTACCGCAATCGCTAGCGGCACGATATAGGCATCGAGGCTCGGAGCAGCAATTTCCAGACCTTCTATCGCGGAGAGCACCGAAACCGCCGGCGTGATCACCACCTCACCATAGAAGAAGCTGCCGCCAATCAGGCCCATTATCACCAGAATCGCCGTGGCTCTGGCGCCAGTATGGCGGCCAGCCAACGACATCAACGTCAAGATGCCGCCTTCACCGGCGTTATCCGCACGCATCACGTAGCTGATGTATTTAAGTGAAACCACCAGAATCAGCAGCCAGAAGATCAGCGAAAGGAAGCCAAAAACCGCTTCGCGTTCAACGCCAAAACCAAACTGACCGGAAAGACATTCACGCAATGTATACAGCGGGCTGGTGCCGATATCGCCATACACCACGCCAATCGCAGCGAGTGTGACTGCCCCAAGGGACTGTTTCTTATCCGAGCTCATAAGTTGTCTTTTGTTGGAGCCGATGAGGCATTTGCCTACCGCTCAAGCCATCAAAAAGCGCACAGTATGCACATATTCCCAAAAAAACCTACTCTTACAAAGTGTCATTAGTCCGCCAGTGACGCGGTTTTTCGCCGAAATTCGGCCCAAAAAACCGCGGGAAGCGGCGAGTTCTCTCGCATCAACCTTCTGAAACAAAAAAGCTGACGGCTATCAACGCAATCGCGCATGATAATCAGTAGAGTATTGCGCTCGCCAAATTTGACGGCACCAGGATCAAAAGGACAATGATGTGATTATGGCTCAACCCCATCTTTTGGCAGAAAGAATTTCTCGCCTGAGCAACGCTCTGGAAAAAGGGCTGTACGAACGCCATCATGCGATCCGCCTCTGCCTGCTCGCCGCATTGAGCGGTGAAAGCGTGTTTCTGCTCGGGCCGCCGGGCATCGCGAAAAGCTTGATTGCCCGCCGCCTGAAATATGCCTTCCAACACGCCCGCGCTTTTGAATACCTGATGACCCGTTTTTCCACTCCAGAAGAAGTGTTTGGCCCTTTGTCGATACAGGCGCTGAAAGATGAAGGGCGCTATCAGCGATTAACCAAAGGTTATCTGCCGGATGCTGAAATCGTCTTCCTCGACGAGATCTGGAAAGCTGGCCCTGCCATTCTCAATACCTTGCTGACCGCCATCAACGAACGTCGCTTCCGCAACGGCGACAGCGAAGAAAAAATCCCTATGCGCTTATTGGTCACCGCCTCCAACGAACTGCCCGAAGCGGATAGCGGTTTGGAAGCGTTGTATGACCGCATGCTGATTCGCCTGTGGCTGGATAACGTGCATGAGAAGCAGAACTTCCGCAGCATGTTGACCCACCAGCAAGATGAAAACGACAATCCGGTGATCGAGTCATTGCGCATCAGCGATGAAGAATATCATCAGTGGCAACAAGGCATTAGCCAGGTCAATTTGCCGGATAACGTGTTCGAATTGATTTATCAGCTGCGCCAGCAACTGGAAACGTTGCCGGATGCGCCTTACATCTCCGATCGTCGCTGGAAGAAAGCCATTCATTTATTGCAGGCCAGCGCCTTCTACAGCGGCCGCGTCACCATCGCGCCGATCGATCTGATTTTGCTGAAAGATTGTCTGTGGCATGACGTCGCCTCAATGAAGATGCTGGATCGTGAAATCGATGCGCTGATCACTCAACATGCGTGGCAGCAACAGCCGCTACTGCACAAATTGCAGCAAATCAAAGGACGTCGTTTAGCGCTGCAACAGCAGCAAAGCGTGGCGCAAGCGCTGACGCTGGAAAAACACAGCGGCATGTTCAGCCGTAAACCGCACTATGAATTGCCGGAATCGATGAGCGATGAACAGCTGACATTGATGCTGCAACAGCCGCTGATGCTGCACGATATGCAAGTTACGCACGTGCTGATTGGCCGCGAAGCGTTGAATCAATGGCTGCTGAAAGGCGGTGAAATTCGCGGCAAGCTTAACGGTATTGGTTTTGGTCAGACGCTGGATCTGCTGGTGGATACGCATCATTGCCTGACGCTGCGTGATGTCAGCCTGCAATCGACACGTCTAACCTTGCCGGGGGCCAGCAACAGTAGCGAAATGCCGCAAGAGATCGTGGATGAATATGATGCGCTAGAAACTCAGCTGCGTGCTCAACGTACGCTGTTTAGCCAGCATCAGCGCTGCTTGTTCATTAGCGATGATTGGTTGGCGCGCATTGAAACCAGCCTGCAAGATGTAGCAGAACAGCTGAAACAGGCGAGAAAATGATCTCGCTGGAGGCGCTGAGCACGCTTTTATCGATTGGCGAAACCGAGTTAATCGAAGAGTTGATTTTAGCGCTGCTCGCCTCGCCGCAGTTGGCATTGTTCTTCGAAAAATTTCCGCGTATGAAGCAGGCGCTGATGCGCGATCTGCCACGCTGGCGATCAGAAATCGCCGAGCAGATCAAAGTCACGCCGGTGCCGGAAGCGCTGGCGCACGAGTTTCAGATGTTTCAACAAATGCAGTTACTGAGTAATTCTGATTTCACCCGCCAGTTACCCAACATCATGACGCAGCTGAAAAGCCTGCCGTCGCCATTCATTGAAGAAGCCAGCAAACTGTTGCTGCATGCGGAAAGCGAGCAACTCAGCAGCGCACAGCACACGCTGTTTTTACAGCGCTGGCGGCTGAGCCTGACGCTGCAAACGCTAACGTTGAACGAAACCATTCTGGAAGAGCAGCGTGAACGGTTGATGGCGGAATTACAGCAGCGCATGGCGATTAGCGGTCAACTGGCACCGATTCTGACTGATGATGATGAAGCAGCAGCCGGGCGTTTGTGGGATTTGAGCAAAGCGCCGCTGCAACACGGCGATTATGAGCTGATCGTGCAATACGGTGATTTTCTCGCGCAGCAGCCAGAACTGATGAAACTGGCGCAGCAGTTGGGCCGCAGTCGTGAAGCCAAATCGGTGCCATCGCAGGATGCACCGCTGGAAGAGTTTCATCAGTTAGTGCGTGAACCGGACAATGTGCCGGAAGAAGTCAGCGGTATTCATCAAAGTGATGACGTGTTGCGCCTGCTGCCGCCCGAGTTGGCGGCGCTGAGCATCAGCGAGTTGGAGCTGGAGTTCTATCGTCGATTGGTGGAAAAACGCTTGCTGACTTATCGCTTACAGGGCGATGCGTGGCACGAGAAAGTCACCATGAGCCCGGTCAGCCACCAGCAACATGAAGAGCAACCGCGCGGCCCGTTTATCGTCTGCGTCGATACTTCTGGTTCGATGGGCGGTTTTAACGAACGCTGTGCCAAGGCGTTTTGCCTCGCATTGTTAAAAGTCGCTTTGGCGGATAAGCGCCGCTGCTACATCATGTTGTTCGCGCATGAAGTGATCGGCTATGAACTGACCGCCGATAACGGCATTGAGCAGGCGATTCGCTTCCTGAGCCAGCGTTTTCGCGGCGGCACCGATCTCGCCGCCTGTCTCGCCGCGGTGGTGAAACGCATGGAAGGTAGCGCGTGGCAGGAAGCGGATGCGGTGATCGTGTCAGATTTTATTGCCCAACGATTGCCAGACGACGTAGTCAGCACCATCAAGCAGCGCCAGCGCCAATATCAACAACGCTTTCACGCTGTTGCCATGTCGCTGCACGGCAAACCCGGCATTTTGCGCATCTTCGATCACATCTGGCGCTTTGATACCGGCTTGAAAAGCCGCCTGTTGCGCCGCTGGCAGCGCTAATTCATCAGACGGAAATGCTTATTTGCTATAGTGATAAGTTCGCACACAGAGCAATTGGAGCATCACGTGACCACCGCCAAACTTCCCGCACCGACGCAAACGCTGCGACTTTCCGGCCAAAACTCCGAACAAAAACGGGCCGATCTGCTGGCGTATTTCACCCAAACCTGGGAACTGTATGAGAGCTTGTTTGATTGCCTGGCCGACGATCGCGCCTGGTTCAATAAAGCTATTTCGCTGCGCCATCCGCTGATCTTCTATTTTGGCCACACCGCAACTTTCTACATTAATAAGTTGATGGCGGGCCGCTATCTGGAAAACCGCGTAGACGATCGTATCGAAGCGATGATGGCGATTGGCGTGGATGAAATGAGTTGGGACGATCTCAACGACAGTCATTACGATTGGCCGACCATCGCTGAAGTGCGCGACTACCGCGGCAAAGTGAAAAGCCTGGTGAGTGAATTCATTCGCAGCATGCCGCTGGATTTGCCGATCAACTGGGAAAGCCCTGCTTGGGTGGTGCTGATGGGCATCGAACACGAGCGTATTCACCTGGAAACTTCCAGCGTACTGATCCGCCAGCTACCGATTGCCTGGGTAAAACCGCAGCCGCATTGGCCGGTTTGTCCGCAGGCACGCCACGATCGTCATTCGGTGCCTGCAAATACGCTGATCGCCATGCCTGGTGGCCGCGTACAACAAGGTAAAACGGACGATACCTACGGTTGGGATAATGAATACGGCAATCAGCAAACCGAACTCAAGCCCTTCAAAGCCAGCAAAATGTTGGTGAGCAACGCCGAGTTTTATACCTTTATTGCTGCCGGCGGATACAACGATCGGCGTTGGTGGGATGATGAAGGTTGGGGCTGGCGCGAATTTTCTGGCGCGCAGATGCCCACCTTTTGGGTCGGCGATGAAAAGCTACCCGATCAGCTAAAACTGCGCGTGATGGCCGAAGAGATTGCCATGCCGTGGGATTGGCCAGCGGAAGTGAACCAACTTGAAGCCGCCGCGTTCTGCCGTTGGATGGCAGAAGAGACCGGCAAATCGGTTCAGCTTCCTTGCGAGGCCGAATGGGCGCAACTGCGTGAGCAGGTTAGCGGCGATCAACCGGATTGGATCGAGGCACCGGGCAATATCAATCTGGCGTATTGGGCGTCCTCCAGCCCGGTTGATCGCTTTGCCCAGGGTGATTTTTACGACATCGTCGGCAATGTCTGGCAGTGGACTACCACGCCGACCAACGGTTTCGAAGGCTTTAAGGTTCATCCGCTGTATGACGATTTCTCAACCCCGACCTTTGATGGCAAGCATGCACTGATCAAAGGTGGCAGCTGGATTTCTACCGGCAACGAAGCGCTGAAATCCGCACGTTACGCTTTCCGCCGTCATTTCTTCCAGCATGCTGGCTTCCGCTATGTGGTTTCCTCGCACGAAGAAACCATGGCGCTCAACCCTTATGAAACCGACAGCATGGTGTCGCAATATCTCGATTTCCAGTACGGACCGAGTTACTACGGCGTGGCAAATTACGCCGTCGCGCTGGTGGAAAAATTGCTGCCACACTGTGGAGCACGCGGCAAAGCGCTGGATATCGGTTGTGCCACCGGACGTGCCAGCTTTGAACTGGCGCGCTATTTCGATGAAGTCACCGGTATGGATTACTCGGCACGCTTTATCGATGTCGCGTTGCAACTGACTTCTGGCGAAGATTTCCGTTATGTGGTGCCGGAAGAAGGTGAGCTGGTGGAGTATCGTCAGGTACGGTTGAAGGAGTTTGATCTCGGTAGCGAGCAAGCGCAGCGCATCCAGTTTGTGCAGGGCGATGCCTGTAATCTCAAGCCGCAGCCGGATCGTTACGATTTGGTATTAGCGTCGAACCTGATCGATCGCCTGCGCCAGCCCAAACGCTTCTTACAGGACATCACTCCAATGATCCGTTCTGGCGGATTGCTGGTGCTGTCGTCACCGTACACCTGGCTGGAGGACTTCACGCCGAAGGAGAACTGGCTGGGCGGCGTGCGTGAGAATGGCGAAGCGTTAACCACCTATCAAGCGCTGCAACGTGAACTGCGCGATGCGTTCGACGAAGTCGCACCGCCACAGGATGTTCCATTCGTCATCCGCGAGACGGCGCGCAAATTCCAACATACCCAAGCGCAAGTCACCTTCTGGCGTAAGCGTTAAAAAAGCGTGCAGGCAGCGGCATGGCTGTTGTCTGCACCTTGCCTGCACCGCTAAATTGCTGCACATTCTCCTTTATTCATAGAAGAAGAACTCAACGAGGATGGACAATGGCGGAACACCTTCAGCTGGATAACCTGGATCGCGGCATCCTTAATGCGCTGCTGCAAAATGCGCGTACTGCTTACGCCGAGCTCGCCAAACAGTTCAATGTTAGCCCTGGCACGATTCATGTCCGCGTGGAAAAGATGCGTCAGGCCGGGATTATTTTGGGCACGCGCGTCGAGATCGATCCGCGTCAGCTTGGCTTCGATGTCTGCTGCTTTATCGGCATTATCCTCAAAAGCGCGCGCGATTATCCGGCAGCACTGAGCAAGCTGGAAGCATTGGATGAAGTGGTTGAAGCCTGGTACACCACAGGCCATTACAGCATCTTTATCAAAGTGATGTGCCGATCGATCGACGCCTTGCAACAAGTGTTGATCAACAAGATCCAGACCATCGACGAAATCCAGTCCACCGAAACCCTGATCTCCCTGCAAAACCCGATCATGCGCACCATCAAGCCTTGATCCCCAGCTAACTGTGCACAAACTTATCCCCGGCAGATCACGCGTACAACGTGACTTGCCGCCTGATGCTTTCTACTATTAACCCTGTTGTCCACAGGTGGATCACGGCTTGATCACAGCGTACAATGCTCGCCTTTAGTGCGGGAGAGCATCATGGCCGATATTACGTTAATCAGTGGAAGCACCCTTGGCAGCGCCGAGTATGTTGCCGAACATCTGGAAGAAAAATTACAGGAAGCAGGCTTCTCGACCGAGGTGCTACATGGCCCAGAGCTGGATGAGCTGCAACCTGAAGGTATTTGGCTGATTGTTACCTCCACGCACGGTGCCGGTGAACTGCCAGATAATTTGCTTCCTTTATATGAAGCACTACAAGAGACACAACCGGACCTTTCCGGCCTGCGTTATGGTGCGGTTGGCATCGGCAATCACGAATATGATCTTTTCTGCGGCGCGATCAAGCTGCTGGAAGAGCAATTGAACCAGTTGGGTGCTAAACGCATTGGCGATCGCCTGGAGATCGACGTGCTAGAGCATGAGATCCCAGAAGACGCGGCCGAAGTGTGGGTCGCAACGTGGAAAACGCAGATTTAAAACGATCTTAAGCGGTTGGGGATCGGGAATAAACGACGATCCCCAGTTTATTACGCTGTTTTTATCCGTTTATCACGCAATCAACTGTGGATAACATAGGCTTAATCTTGCGTATAACCGGTAGTTATCCAAAGAACAACGGTTGTTTCTTTTTTAGCCTGTGCATAAGTGTCACTTTTGATCCCAGCTTATACGGATCAGGATCACCGATCATTCACAGCAAACGATCCTCTCTAATTCACTGTTAAGTCATTGCTTTTCTGGGTTATCAACAGGCAGGCGCGATCCTAATAGTAGATCTAACAGAGAGATCATATAAAAGACTTAAGATCCTTTCTTTTAAAACCTCAGGATCCCGCGACTTTCGCCGCCGACAGAATTTCAGTAGAATCCACCGCCCAGGGCAACAATCCCTGTCCGAACATTCAACGAGGACCCACTTCATGTTTTATCCAGATCCTTTTGACGTCATCGTAATCGGTGGTGGTCATGCGGGCACAGAGGCCGCGATGGCCGCCGCTCGAATGGGTCAGCAAACCCTGTTACTCACCCATAACATTGATACGCTTGGACAAATGTCCTGTAATCCGGCGATCGGTGGCATCGGGAAAGGACATCTGGTTAAGGAAGTGGATGCCTTAGGCGGTTTGATGGCCACGGCAATTGATCAGGCAGGTATCCAGTTTAGGATACTAAACGCCAGCAAAGGCCCAGCGGTTCGCGCTACGCGTGCACAAGCAGACCGCGTGCTGTATCGCCAGGCGGTACGCACAGCACTGGAAAATCAGCCGAACCTGATGATCTTCCAGCAAGCGGTTGACGATCTGATTGTGGAAAACGATCGCGTGGTCGGTGCTGTGACGCAGATGGGTTTAAAGTTCCGCGCCAAAACCGTGGTGCTGACCGTCGGAACATTTCTCGATGGCAAAATCCATATTGGTCTGGATAACTACAGCGGTGGCCGTGCAGGCGATCCGCCGTCCATCCCACTGGCTAAACGCCTGCGTGCACTGCCATTGCGTGTAAACCGTTTGAAAACCGGTACGCCACCGCGTATCGACGCACGCTCAATTGATTTTTCAGTGCTGACACCTCAGCACGGTGATAATCCGATGCCGGTGTTTTCGTTTATGGGCAACGTTGCACAGCATCCACAACAGGTGCCGTGCTGGATCACTTATACCAACGAGCAAACTCACGATGTGATCCGCAATAACCTTGATCGCAGCCCGATGTATGCCGGGATCATCGAAGGGATCGGCCCGCGTTATTGTCCATCGATCGAAGACAAAGTGATGCGCTTTGCCGATCGTAACGCACACCAGATCTTCCTGGAGCCGGAAGGCTTAACCAGCAACGAGATCTATCCCAACGGCATCTCTACCAGTTTGCCATTTGATGTACAGATGCAGATCGTCCGTTCAATGAAAGGTTTGGAGAACGCCAAAATCGTGCGTCCTGGCTATGCCATCGAATACGATTTCTTCGATCCGCGTGATTTGAAGCCAACGCTGGAAAGCAAATTTATTCACGGCTTGTTCTTTGCTGGACAGATCAACGGCACCACCGGTTACGAAGAAGCGGCGGCGCAAGGTTTGCTGGCGGGTTTAAACGCCGCACGCGCATCTGCAGACAAAGAAGGTTGGGCACCACGCCGCGATCAAGCTTATCTCGGTGTGCTGGTTGACGATCTCTGCACGTTGGGTACCAAAGAGCCGTACCGCATGTTTACCTCACGCGCGGAATATCGCTTGATGCTGCGCGAAGACAACGCCGATCTGCGTTTAACTGAAACTGGCCGTGAATTGGGCCTGGTGGATGATGCGCGTTGGGCACGCTATAACCAGAAACTGGAAGCGATTGAGCAAGAACGTCAACGTCTGCGCGATCTGTGGGTGCATCCAAAATCTGACAACGTCGCTGAAGTGAATGCGGTGATCAGCGCTCCACTGACTAAAGAAGCCAGCGGTGAGGATCTGTTGCGTCGTCCTGAAATGACTTATCCATTGCTGACTTCACTTGCCAGCTACGGTCCAGCATTGCTTGATGAACAAGCCGCTGAGCAGGTGGAAATTCAGGTTAAATACGAAGGTTATATTGCGCGTCAGCAGGAAGAGATCGATCGCCAGCAGCGCAATGAAAACACCTTGTTGCCGGTTGAGCTCGATTATCGTCAGGTGAATGGCTTATCGAATGAAGTGATTGCCAAACTCAACGATCACAAACCGACTTCAATTGGCCAGGCATCGCGTATTTCTGGTATTACGCCAGCGGCGATCTCCATTTTGCTGATTTACCTGAAAAAACAAGGTCTGCTGCGTAAAAGCGCCTGATCGACTTCGGGGCGAGGCGACTCGCCCCCGTTAATGGAATTCTCCTCGTGATTAACAAACTCTCTTCGCTGCTGAATGCGGCAAACATTTCCCTTACCGATCAACAAAAACAACAACTGGTTGGCTATGTTGAGCTGCTGCATAAGTGGAACAAGGCCTATAATCTGACGTCGGTTCGCGACCCACAGCAGATGCTGGTTCGTCACATTCTCGATAGCGTGGTGGTTGAGCCGCATTTGCAGGGTGATCGCTTTATCGATGTGGGCACTGGACCGGGATTGCCGGGAATTCCGCTGGCGATTGTACGTCCGCAATCCCATTTCACACTGCTGGATAGCCTCGGCAAACGCGTGCGATTCTTGCGTCAGGTACAGCATGAGTTAGGGCTCACTAACGTCTCTCCGGTGCAGAGCCGCGTGGAAGAGTTTCCTTCTGAGCCGCCTTTTGATGGTGTCATCAGTCGCGCTTTTGCGTCGCTGGAAGATATGTTGAACTGGTGCCATCATTTACCGGGCAGTGAAGGGCGCTTTTATGCGCTGAAAGGTGTACGTCCAGACGATGAAATTTCCGCCTTGCCTGCGGGCTTTGCAGTGGAGAAAATTCAACCGTTGTTGGTGCCAGAGTTGGATGGTGAGCGCCATCTGGTGATCATTACTCGCCAATAGCCCTTAAAACGGTATGGATTTAAGCCAGTTCATGCCGTTTGTCTTAGTGTTTTCGTTGCATGAAAAATCAGCAATCGAACACTTTTAGTCAAAAGCTTTTATTCCGCAGGGCAGGGTGAGCGAGTTAACATTCACGCCGGAAATTATCCGAAAATTTTTGTTACATTTAACGATTAATTCACATTTCATTATCACTTAGATCACGTCTACACCGCTATTTCCGTTGCCAAATAATCACTGCTGAAAATATAACTCTGCAATAAATTGGCGTGCGTAATATCAGTTTTACGTTTTTATTGCAGCACATGATGTCAATAGAGTGTTTTCATCGAAAATTAACCTGCTTTGATTTCAGAATAATTCTAATTTACTGATTGGTAATGAATTTGCCCATTTTTGAAATCTTCATTTTCCTCTCTTAAACAAAATTACCCTGCTATTCATTGTTTATTATGTGATCTAAAGCACGCTTTAAAAGCAAGTTGAAAGCGCAATTTCAGACTTTCAGCGGAGCATTGCCAGAAGCCGATGTTTTGAAAAATAGCACTCTGGAAAGAAATTTAAATAATTGTTCACCTTTTCGCTACTTACCGATTGAAATCGCAGGTGGCGCCCGTATAATTTGCACGGCTTTTGCTGCTTGACTCAAATGAGTAAAGGCAGTCTTATACGACACGC
>NZ_JBCNNP010000057.1:0-22780 GCF_039594315.1 Pantoea sp. | reverse complement strand
GCGATTAGCCTGATTTTGCAGGATACCAGCCGGACACTCGAAGAAGAGGAGATTGCCGCGACCGTTGCCAAATGCGTTGCGGCATTAAAAGAGCGATTCCAGGCAACCTTGAGGGATTGAACCTATGGCGCTTACAAAAGCTGAAATGTCAGAGTACCTGTTTGAAAAACTCGGGTTGAGCAAACGCGATGCCAAAGAGTTGGTTGAACTTTTTTTTGAAGAAGTTCGCCGCGCGTTGGAAAACGGAGAACAGGTAAAACTGTCCGGATTTGGTAATTTTGATCTGCGTGACAAAAACCAACGTCCGGGCCGTAACCCGAAAACGGGGGAAGATATTCCTATCACCGCTCGCCGTGTGGTGACGTTCCGTCCGGGACAGAAGTTGAAAAGTCGCGTCGAGAATGCGACACCCAAGGATGCTGACTAATTTCAGTACGACAAAAAGGCCGCTTAGCGGCCTTTTTTTTGTCTAAAACTTGGCCTTTCTTCATGATTTATCCATGATGTAAGGATTTCGTAAGTATGCGGAAAATAAGCTGAAAATCGGTGCTCACCGATAGTGACGGGCGCAACGCATTTGTTATAACAGCGCCATCACAAAACAAGAGGTTTCCGCTGATGAAGAAAACAGCACTTTTATTAAGCATCCTTTTAGGCATGCCGCTGCTGGCTAGCGCCAATGTTTCCGTTAACATCAACACACCGGGCGTATCGATTCATATCGGCGATCAGGATAAGCGTGGCTATTATTGGGATGGCTACGACTGGCGTGCGCCAACCTGGTGGAAGCAGCATCACAACCAGCGCATCGGCACCAAAGGTCCGCACGGTTACTGGAACGGCAATGGCTGGCAGTCACAGCATCCGGGCAACGGCCCGCATCATGACAACAAGCCGCAGCCACATCATGAGCCAGAGCGTCATGATCAACATGACAATCAGTAACGTGATAACCACGGCCAACCAATTCCTCCGCATCGATAAAGCCTCACAAGCGGCGTCATCCGCACGCCGCTTTCTTTTTGCTGTAATCCCACTACAATCAAATCTCTGTTTTCTCAGCCAATCTTATCTATGACTCTGCTGGATCAGCTTGCCTCGCAGGCAAATCGTCGCAGCCAACGCTGGCTAATCGCACTCATTGCGCTGCTGGTGTTGCTGATTGGGCTAAGCCTGTGCGCCGGTGATAGCTGGATTTCTCCCACGCAATGGTTTACGGCCACTGGCGACTTGTTTGTGTGGCAACTGCGCATGCCACGTACGCTGGCCGTGTTGCTGGTAGGCGCCGCGCTGGCGGTGTGCGGCGTGGTCATGCAGGCACTTTTCAATAATCCGCTAGCCGAACCTGGTTTGCTGGGCGTTTCTAACGGCGCAGGAATTGGTCTGGTGTTGGGCGTCATGCTCGGCAACGGTTCGCTGTGGAGTCTGGCGCTGGCGGCGATGGCGGGGGCGTTACTCATCACCTTGATTCTGCTGCATTTCGCGCATAAACAATTATCGGTGAGCCGATTACTTCTGACGGGCGTGGCGCTCGGCATTATCTGTAGCGCTATCATGACGTGGGCGGTGTACTTTAGCACCAGCCTCGATCTGCGCCAGTTACTGTACTGGATGATGGGCGGATTCAGTGGCATTGATTGGCGCTATGGCGGCATGATGCTGGCGCTAGTGCCGGTGACAATCATGTTGATCGCTACTGCGCGCACCTTGAATTTATTGGCACTGGGTGAAACCTCGGCACGTCAGCTAGGATTGCCGCTGCTGCTGTGGCGCAATTTACTGGTGCTGGCGATGGGTTGGCTGGTTGGCGTCAGTGTGGCGATGGCTGGCGCGATTGGTTTTGTCGGATTGGTGATCCCACATTTGCTGCGCCTGAGCGGCTTTAGCGATCATCGCTATTTGTTGCCGGCGGCAGCGCTGGCCGGTGCGGCGGTGCTGCTGGGCGCGGATATCATCGCACGCTTGGTGCTGACTTCCGCCGAGTTGCCGATTGGCGTGGTGACCGCCACACTCGGTGCGCCGCTGTTTATCGTGTTATTAGTGAAATCTTCGCGCTAGCGTTGGCTGGCACCTTGTTATCAACAACAGGAATCGACTATGAGCATCTATCAAACTGAACTGGTTACGCTGGACGGTGATAAAACCACATTGGCAGAATACGAAGGCAACGTGCTGTTGGTGGTGAATGTGGCGTCCAAATGCGGATTGACAGCGCAATACGAACAGTTGGAGTCGCTGCAAAAAGCCTGGCAGGATAAACATTTCAGCGTGTTGGGTTTTCCTTGCAACCAGTTCCTCGAGCAAGAGCCTGGCAGCAACGAAGAGATTAAAACGTTCTGTAGCACCACCTACGGCGTGACTTTCCCGATGTTCGATAAAACCGACGTCAACGGCGCGCAGCGTCATCCGCTGTACGCGCAGTTAACCGCCGCGCAACCGGTGGCACAACGTCCAGAAGGGAGCGGTTTCCTTGAACGTATGGAGAGCAAAGGCCGCGCACCAAAAGCGCCGGGCGATATTCTCTGGAACTTCGAGAAGTTTCTCATCAACAAGCAGGGCAAAGTGGTTGCGCGCTTCTCACCCGATATGACGCCGGATGATCCGCTTATCCTGAAAAGCGTTGAGCAGGCGCTGGCGGAATAAATGCTGTTGCAGTGTCAGGGAGCCAGCGTCGCAGGGCGTTTGGCTCCCGTTAACCTTCAGGTCAATGCCGGTGAACTGATTCATGTAGTTGGCCCGAATGGAGCAGGTAAAAGTACGCTGCTCAATCTGCTTGCAGGTATGCTGCCGGGCCACGGCAAGTTAGAGCTCGCTGGGCAACCGTTGGCGGCGTTGAGTGGCGGGGCGTTGGCGCAATTGCGTGCCTGGTTGCCACAACAGCAAATGGCGCCGGGACAAATGCCGGTTTGGCATTATTTGCGTATGCACCTGAGTGCGGTAACGGCATCAATCGATAGCGTGTTAAGCGATGTGTTAGCGCAATTGAGTTTGCAGGACAAAATCACGCGCAGCCTGACGCAGCTTTCCGGCGGTGAATGGCAGCGTGTGCGGCTAGCGGCGGTGGTGTTGCAGATTCACCCGGCAATCAATCCGCGTGGCAAACTGCTGTTGCTCGATGAACCGATGAGTGCGCTGGACGTAGCACAACAGCGCGCAGTGGATAAACTACTGGTGGAGTTGTGCCAAAGCGGATTGGCGATTGTTGCCAGCGGCCACGATCTCAATCACAGCCTACGCCATGCCGATCGCGTGTGGTTAATGCATCACGGTGCTGTCGTTCAACAAGGCAACACACAAGAGGTGTTGACCGCCGCGCGGTTAACACCAATCTATCAAACCCCGTTTCAACAAATCGATACGGAACAAGGTCCGCTGCTATTTATTCCCTGAGAGATTATTGCGCCGCGTGACGTTTTGCCGCTAAAGTGTCAGCCGGGCAAAGTATTAAGGATAACGTTGATGCGGCTAACAATTTTGATTCTGGCGCTGTTGCTGGCTGGCTGTAGCCATCATGCGCCGCCGCCGAATGGACGCCTGTCCGATTCCATCACCGTTATTGCGCAACTGAATGAGCAACTGAGCCGCTGGCGCGGAACGCCGTATCGTTATGGTGGTTTAAGCCGTGGCGGTGTTGATTGTTCAGGCTTTGTTTATCTTACCTTCCGCGATAAATTCGACATGCAATTGCCGCGCTCAACCATCGATCAAACGGACATTGGTACGCGTATCGACAGAGACGATCTGTTGCCCGGCGATCTGGTGTTCTTCAAAACCGGCAGCGGAGAAAATGGTTTGCATGTCGGGATTTATGACACCGATAACACCTTTATTCATGCCTCTACCAGCCAGGGCGTGATTCGTTCATCACTGGATAATGTTTACTGGCGCAAAGTATTTTGGCAGGCGCGTCGCATCTAAAATCAGCTAGTGCGGCGAATAAATGCATGTAAAAAGAATGGTTATTTCACCCTGAATTAAATCTGAATCCTGCCGATATTTAACTATCATTTAGAATGGCACTTTACCTGCCATCAATTTAATACTAAAAATAAAGCTAAATTTATTTAATTGGTATGGACATTAACCCCGGCTATTTGGCTTAAGTATTATTTAAGACTTAAAACGCGGTAATAGGACAAAAAACGCCACCTCTTCTAACGTTTGGTCCTATTGCCTGCATGTTTTGGTTGATATACGATGCGCCAATTGCCATTGCATCTGGCTTGTAAAATGAAAGTCCATTTGTCCGCCGACTATCAGTCGGAAACCTGGTTTTATCCAGTATATTCATTGACGGGCCAGCTGACCGCAGTTGAGCTGGTGACGCAATTTGTCCATGACACTGCGCCGATTACGTTGCCGCAGGATTTGCTGTTGCCGCAATTAGATGATGCACAACAATTACGTTTGCTGCAGAGCCAGCTTTCATTGCTGGAAAAGTACCGCGACTTTTTTGAGCTGAATCAAATTATCGCTTTGGTACGTATTGATGATTCAATGGCAACAACGCTTTTATCCAGTGAGTTTCTGTTAAGAAAATTCAAACAAATTCCTTTTATTGTTTTGGATATCAGCGAAACGTTTCCGCAATTATCATTAGGAAAAGCGCAACCGTTGTTAGCGGCATTGCAGCAGGAGTTTCGTTTATCACTTTCTCAATTTGGTGCCGGAAAAGCACCGGCAACAGCGGTCTACGATAATCTGTTTAGCGTATTAAAGTTGGATAAAACCTTTATTCAGGGCTTGGCCAAGCGCGCCTCATTTACGCCTTTTATTCAGACGGTTATCGATAATTTTTCCGATTTTGCTCAGCAAATTATTATTTGCGGCATCGACGACAACGTGATGTTAGACAAAATGACCACGTTAAACGGTGCGCACCTGCAAGGTAGCCTGTTCCCGGTGGTTAAAGCAGAACGTTTAAACGATCTGATCTATTCGGACCTGAATCTTCACACGCCTTCTCAGCAGTAATCCTTTCACCTGTCTTCCGCACAGCGTCAGCGTTACACTATTGCTTATCTTAAAAACTCAATGCTGGTGCTCTGCTTAAGCGCACCTTCAGGAGTCTCGATGCAATTTAGCAATAGCTGGCAGCAAGAACTTCCCGGATTCTACACCGCACTGGCCCCAACGCCACTCGAAGGCGGCAAGCTGTTTTATCACAACGCACCGCTGGCGGCTGAAATGGGCCTGGATGATGCGCTGTTTAATGGCGACGGACACGGCGTGTGGTCGGGACGCAAATTGTTGCCCGGCATGTCGCCGCTAGCGCAGGTATATAGCGGTCACCAGTTTGGCGTGTGGGCCGGACAACTTGGCGATGGGCGCGGCATTTTGCTGGGTGAGCAGCAATTGGCGAACGGTCGCAAGCTGGACTGGCATCTAAAAGGGGCCGGATTGACGCCGTATTCGCGTATGGGCGATGGTCGCGCGGTGATTCGCTCCAGCGTACGTGAATTCCTCGCCTCTGAAGCGTTGCATCATTTAGGTATCCCGACCACACGCGCCTTAGCATTATCCATTGGCGATGAACCGGTGTTACGAGAAACCCAGGAACGCGGCGCGATGTTAATGCGCATCGCCGAAAGTCATCTGCGTTTTGGCCACTTCGAGCATTTCTATTATGGCGGTGAGCAGGAAAAAGTGCGCATGCTGGCGGATTACGCCATTCGGCATCACTGGCCGCAGTGGCAGGATGATGCCGATCGTTATCTGTTGTGGTTCACTGACATTGTTAAACGTACCGCCAGTTTGATTGCGCAGTGGCAGAGCGTGGGCTTTGCGCATGGGGTGATGAACACCGATAACATGTCGATTCTCGGATTGACGCTGGATTACGGCCCTTACGGCTTCCTTGATGATTATCAGCCCGGTTACATCTGCAATCACAGTGATTATCAGGGCCGCTACGCTTTCGAAAATCAGCCCATGATCGGTTTGTGGAACCTCAATCGATTAGCGCATGCGTTATCCGGTTTGCTGAGCACGGAGCAACTTAAGTTGGCGCTTGGTCAATATGAAACGGAAATGATGCGGGTTTGGGGCGAGAAAATGCGTGCCAAACTCGGCTTACTCACTGCTGATGCCAACGACAACACCATTTTGACCGGTCTGCTGGGACTAATGACGCAAGAACGCAGCGATTACACGCTGACTTTCCGCTTACTCAGTGACACGCAGCAACAAGAAACCCGTTCGCCACTGCGCGATGAGTTTATTGATCGTGCGGCCTTTGATGCGTGGTACGACAGCTATCGTCAACGCTTGTTGCAAGATCAGGCCAGTGATGAACAGCGTCAGCAGGTTATGAAAGCGGCCAATCCGACGCTGGTGTTGCGCAACTATCTGGCACAGCAGGTGATTGAAGAAGTAGAAGACGGCGAGACGGCGGCGCTGGAAAAACTGCATTTGGCATTACAGCAGCCATTTAGTGATACGGCCGTCAGCGCAGAGTTGCGCCAACGGCCGCCAGAGTGGGGCAAAACGCTGGAAGTGAGTTGCTCCAGCTAAAAGTTAGTTGAAACGGCTGTCGACGGCGGCAGCCAGTTTCGCCAGCACTTCGACGCTGTCATCCCAGCCGAGGCACGGATCGGTGATCGATTGACCGTAAGTCAACGCTTCACCGCTCACCACTTTCTGATTGCCTTCCTGTAAGAAACTCTCAATCATCACACCCGCCACGGCGCGCGAACCGGCGCGAATTTGTGCTGCCACATCATCGGCAACATCACGCTGACGGCGATGCTGTTTCAGGCAATTGCCATGACTGAAATCGATCACCAATTGCTCCGGCAAATTGAAGTCGCGCAGATTTGATGCCGCTGCCGCCACATCTTCAGCGTGATAATTAGGCTGACGACCGCCGCGCAGAATCACGTGACCATGCGGATTGCCGCTGGTTTGGTAAATCGTCATCTGACCGTTTTTGTCCGGTGACAGGAACATATGGCTGGCGCGTGAGGCGCGAATCGCATCTACCGCGATCTGTACGTTGCCATCGGTACCATTTTTAAATCCTACCGGGCAGGAAAGTGCTGACGCCATTTCACGGTGAATCTGGCTTTCGGTGGTACGCGCGCCAATGGCGCCCCAGCTGATCAAATCGGCAATAAACTGGCCGATCACCATATCGAGAAATTCAGTGGCGGTCGGCAGGCCGAGTGCGTTGATATCCAGCAGCAGTTTGCGCGCAATGGCGATGCCGCGATTCACATCGTAGCTGCCATCCAGGTCAGGATCGGAGATCAAACCTTTCCAGCCCACTACCGTGCGCGGTTTTTCGAAGTAAGCGCGCATTACGATTTCCAGTCGATCTTTATGCTGCTCGCGCAATGCGTTCAAACGTTGCGCATATTCCAAAGCCGCTACTGGATCGTGCAGTGAGCACGGGCCAATCACCACCAATAAGCGTGGGTCTTCGCCGGTCAGGATGCGCGCAATGCGCTGGCGTGCGGCGGTAACATTGGCGGCAATATCCGCCGAAATAGGGTGTTCCTGCGCGAGGGCCGCCGGTGTCAACAGGCTGCCGATGCGCGCAGTACGCAGTTCATCAGTCTTGTTCATGGGAAATCTCAAAAATTTGTTCTTCGCAGCGGTGAAATACCGGGAAGTGATGGTGGTCACAATAAACCATTAGTCCGCGAATTCAACCGGCTAAAAACAAAGGAGGTGAAATAATACGGAAGCCAGGCTTTACGGCCTGGCAACTCAAGGCAAGACGATTAATACATGCTGCGGCGCAGGCCCATAATATCGAGGATCTTGGTGGCGATCTCTTCCACAGAATAGTTGGTACTGTTGAGATAGCGGATTTGATTAGTGCGGAACAGCGCTTCAACTTCACCGACTTCAAGACGACATTGGCGCAGCGAGGCATAACGGGTGTTTTCCGCGCGTTCCTGACGAATCGCCGCCAAACGTTCCGGATCGATGGTCAAGCCAAATAGCTTATGTTGATGCGCGCGCAATGCCGGTGGCAATTTCAGGTTATCCATATCATCGGCAATAAACGGATAATTGGCGGCGCGCACGCCGAACTGCATCGCCAGATATAAGCTGGTGGGCGTTTTACCGCAGCGCGATACGCCTAACAGAATAACTTGCGCATCTTCCAGACCGCGCAGCGAAATGCCGTCATCATGCGCGAGGGTGTAATCAATCGCCGCGATACGTGCGTCATATTTGCCAAGGTTGCTGGCGGTTAAACCGTGCGTGCGGTGCGCGACTGGCATTGATGCCACGCCCAATTCACTCTGCAACGGCGCAACCAGCGCCTGCACGATATCCTGACAAAAGCCTTCGCTCTCAAGAATAATTTCGCGCACATCGGGCGTCACAATCGAGAAGAACACCAGCGGACGCACGCCACTCTGCTGATACAGCGCATTGATTTGCGCTTTAACCGCTTGGGCACGCTGCACATTTTCGACAAAAGGCAAGGTTACACTGTTGGTGATCACCGGGAACTGCGATAACACCGCGTGCCCCAATACTTCAGCGGTGATGGCGGTGCCATCAGAAATGTAGAACACGCTGCGTTCAGTGCTCATAGCGAAAAGCCCTCTTAAGTCTGCCTGATCTATTGATGCCAACATTTCATTTTCATCATGATTAAAATGAAATGTCCATATTGATTGCTGTCGAATTCGCAAAGTTGAGTACGCTAATAACCCATATTAGATGAAAAGCTGTTTTGAAAAGGATTATTTGCGCGCACTTTCGTTATCGCGCACAAAATAAAGTGTGGGCGTGTTGCGCAACAAAAATCAATCGCTAACCCTCTGAAATCGGGAAAAATATCGTTATAGCAATCCGTTAGCGTTAAATAATTGGTTTGCGCAACACCATTTATTCCAGGTACTAATCCGATTTTGCTTTTCTTTTCCTGCTTTAACGATTCAACACTTAGTCTTTATTTATGGGTTGTGCCAAGCTGTTTGAGCGTATAGCAAAATGTTACATGTGTTCCTATCATTTAAAAGGATACTTTCAATGTCCAATCAAGACCAACAGTCGCTAGTGCTCTGGTACAACCAGCTTGGCATGCATGATGTTGATCGCGTGGGAGGCAAGAATGCTTCTCTCGGAGAAATGATTACTAATTTGTCGTCGCTGGGTGTTTCCGTGCCAAACGGTTATGCGACCACATCTTACGCATTTAATCTGTTTCTCGATCAAAGCGGACTGAACCAGCGTATTTATGAATTGCTGGATAAAACGGATGTTGATGATGTTGCTGAGCTGGCTCAAGCCGGTAAACAAATTCGTCAATGGGTGGTCGACACGCCATTCCAGCCTGAGCTGGAAGAGGCGATTCGCACTGCCTATGAACAACTCTCTGCTGATGACGCCGACGCCTCGTTTGCGGTGCGCTCTTCCGCCACCGCCGAAGACATGCCCGATGCCTCGTTCGCCGGTCAGCAAGAGACTTTCCTTAACGTGCAGGGTTATGACGCGGTGATCATCGCGGTTAAGCACGTGTTTGCTTCCTTATTTAACGACCGCGCGATTTCCTACCGAGTGCATCAAGGCTACGACCATCGCGGCGTGGCCTTGTCTGCTGGTATTCAGCGCATGGTGCGATCGGATCTCGCCTCGTCGGGCGTGATGTTCACCATTGATACCGAATCAGGCTTTGATCAGGTGGTATTTATCACCTCCGCCTTTGGTTTGGGCGAAATGGTGGTGCAGGGCGCGGTCAACCCGGACGAATTCTATGTGCATAAACCGACGCTGGCAGCCAATCGACCGGCGATTGTGCGCCGCACCATGGGCTCGAAAAAGCTGCGCATGGTGTATGCCGATTCGCAGGAGCATGGCGAGCAGGTACGCATTGAAGATGTCGATCAAGAACAGCGCGATCGCTTCAGTTTGACGGACGACGAAGTGCAGGCGCTGGCGCGTCAGGCGGTGCTGATTGAGCAGCACTACAAACGCCCGATGGATATTGAGTGGGCCAAAGACGGCCACACCGGCAAGCTGTTTATCGTGCAGGCTCGTCCAGAAACCGTGCGATCCAACGGCCAGGTGATGGAACGTTACACCTTGCAGGGTAAAGGCAAAGTGGTGGTGGAAGGCCGCGCGATCGGCCATCGCATCGGCGCGGGTGAAGTGAAAGTGATTCACGACATCAGCGAAATGCACCGCATTGAAAAAGGCGATGTGCTGGTGACCGACATGACCGATCCCGATTGGGAACCTATCATGAAGAAAGCCTCGGCTATCGTCACCAACCGCGGTGGACGTACCTGCCACGCAGCCATTATCGCGCGCGAACTTGGGATTCCAGCCGTAGTGGGCTGCGGCGATGCGACCGATCACTTGAAAGATGGTGCCAAAGTCACGGTTTCCTGTGCCGAAGGCGATACCGGTTATGTTTATAACGACCTGCTGGACTTTGAAGTCACCAGCTCGCAGGTCGATACCATGCCGGATCTGCCGCTGAAAATCATGATGAACATCGGTAACCCGGATCGCGCCTTTGATTTTGCCTGCTTGCCGAACGAAGGCGTGGGATTAGCGCGTCTGGAATTTATCATTAACCGCATGATTGGCGTGCACCCGAAAGCGTTGCTGGAGTTTGACCAGCAGACGCCAGAGTTGCAGCAGCAGATTCGCCAAATGATGAAAGGTTTTGATGACCCGGTGGAGTTCTACGTGGCGCGTCTGACTGAAGGGATCGCCACGCTGGGTGCGGCTTTTGCACCGAAGCGTGTCATCGTGCGTTTGTCGGACTTCAAAACTAACGAATACGCCAATCTGGTCGGCGGCGAACGTTATGAGCCAGAAGAAGAGAACCCGATGCTGGGCTTCCGTGGTGCTGGGCGTTATGTGGCCGACAACTTCCGTGATTGCTTCAAACTCGAGTGTGATGCGGTAAAACGCGTGCGCAACGAGATGGGGCTAACCAACGTTGAGATCATGATTCCGTTCGTGCGTACTGTTGATCAGGCTGAAGCGGTGGTCGCCGAGTTGGCGAAAAACGGTCTGAAACGTGGTGAGAACGGTTTGAAGGTGATCATGATGTGTGAGATCCCTTCCAACGCCTTGCTGGCGGAACAGTTCCTCGAACATTTCGATGGCTTCTCCATCGGCTCAAACGACATGACGCAGCTGGCGCTCGGCCTCGACCGCGATTCTGGCGTGGTATCGGCGCTGTTTGATGAGCGTAACGATGCGGTGAAAGCGTTGTTGTCGATGTCGATTAAAGCGGCGAAGAAGCAGGGCAAATACGTTGGGATTTGTGGGCAAGGCCCGTCAGATCATCAGGACTTCGCTGCGTGGTTGATGGAGCAGGGCATTGATAGCCTGTCGCTCAATCCAGATACCGTGGTTGAAACCTGGCTGGGTTTAGCGGAATTAAACAACGCTAAGCACTAAGCAGTAATTTAAGGCACCTTAGAGACGAATCTACTGTGTCTTAACTGAAATCCCCAGGGCCAGCATTGCTGGCCTTTTCTTTTTGCCGGAAAAAAGCCAAAAAAAAGCCCATCACAGGGGATGGGCAAAGACTACACACAGCAATTCTTCACTTTACTCAGGGGAATAAGGTTGTTTAAAAATCAGTAGCTTGATTCCAAACATACGAAACATGTTATTCATCAGGCCTGCTGGCGTCTTTAAGAATCCTCTTATTAGTTTAAAGCTGATAATCTTTCGTGGTCATTTTCTTAGGGTTTCACCCATGATTCAGTTTGAAAAATAATCATTCCGTTAGCGAAACCTTCCTAAAGCGCCGAAATTTGCGTTTTTTCTTAAAAATCGCTTATGAAAAAAAATTATTAACGCAGGGAAATAGAGGTTGGCGCTGAAGTGGTATTAGGCGGGTTAAAGTAAGGCCAGTGATAAATGGATAAAAAAGGTCGTCATAAATGACGACCCGATAAAAAAAGCCATGTTTATGGCTGTTCTTCTTCATGCTCGGCTAATGCTTCAATTGCGGTTTGCATATCATCATCCGGTTCCGGTGCTTCGTGCATCCACACGGTGACCAGACGATAAGAAACGGCCAGCACCACCGGGCCGATAAACAGGCCGATCATGCCAAAGGCAATCAAGCCGCCAATAACGCCGGAAAGGATCAGGATCATCGGCAAATCTGCGCCCATACGAATCAGCATCGGACGCAATACGCTGTCCAGAGTTCCCACCACGCAGCTCCACACCAATAGCACCGTGCCCCACGTGGTATCGCCGCTCCAGTAAAGCCAGATAATCGCCGGAACCAGCACTACCAACGGACCCAATTGCACCAGGCAGGTGAGAATCATCAATACCGTTAACAGCGTTGCGTAAGGAATGCCGGAAACGGCTAAGCCAATGCCGCCAAGTACGCCTTGCACCAGCGCCGTCACCACCACGCCGAGTGCCACTGCGCGAATCGCTTGTCCCGCCAGCAATACTGCCGCATCGCCACGACGTCCGCTCATGCGATAGGCAAAGTGGCGAATACCGTGACCGACTTGTTCGCCACGCCAATACAGCAGCACGCTAAACAGCAACATCACGAACAGATGCATCATAAAGCGACCAAAGTGTCCGGCCTGCGCTACGAAGAAGCCGGTGGTGCGTCCAATATACGGCTGTACCTGATTGAGGATTGCTGAGCCACCGCCATCGACTAATTTGTGATAGCTGGAATAAAGTTTGTTGCCGGCATACGGGATGTCGCGTAACCAGGCAAAATCGGGCATCACTAAATGGCGTTGCGTCGCCCAGGCAATCACTGGCGCGCTGTTATCAATCAGGCTGCTGACTAGCAGGGCAATAGGGAAGATAAATAGCAGTAACAGTAAAATTGACATGGCGATCACCGCCAGCGAGCGCTTTCCCCACAATAGATGTTGCAGGCGAATCATTAGCGGCCAGGTGGCAATCACCACCATGCTGGCCCAGGCGAAGCCGAGAATAAATGGCTGCACCACCCACAGACAGGCGATGATCATGATCAAAATGAACATCAGCGAAAACAACATTTGCGGTAAATCCATACCGCGTTGCAGGCTTTTCATCACAACGGTTAACCTCAATTGAATCCTTCAGAGTGGCGCTGAACAGCGCCTTAACAATGATGATCCATTTCCTGAAAATTAAACAGGAAAAGCAGCGGCGGCTACGCGGTTTCCTGAAAAAACAGCAGGCAGCAAAAAAATATGATAAAACCAAGGGCTGAAAAAAATCGCTACGCAAACGTTTACAACATCTCGGTCACTCAATAATGATCCCACAGATTTCTCAGGCACCGGGCCTCGTTCAACTGGTGCTGACATTCCTGCAGTTGTTAAAAGAACAAGGCTTTACCGGCGATACCGCCACCAGTTATGCCGATCGTCTTTCACTCTCCACCGACAACAGCATTTATCAGCTATTGCCTGATGCGGCGCTGTTTCCGCGATCCACGGCGGATGTGGCGTTGATTGCGCGCCTGGCGGGCGAACCGCGCTTTAATAGTTTGGTGTTCACCCCGCGCGGCGGCGGCACCGGCACCAATGGCCAGTCGCTGAATCAGGGCATCGTGGTGGATATGTCGCGCTACATGAACCGCATCCTTGAAATCAATACTGAGCAAGGTTGGGTGCGAGTAGAAGCTGGCGTGGTGAAAGACCAGTTGAATGCGTGGCTCAAGCCGTACGGTTTCTTCTTCTCGCCGGAACTCTCCACCAGCAACCGTGCCACTTTAGGTGGCATGATCAATACCGATGCGTCAGGGCAAGGTTCACTGGTGTACGGTAAAACCTCCGATCACGTTGAGGGATTACGCGCGGTGCTGCTGGGCGGCGATATCCTCGATACGCGCGCCATGCCGACTGAACTGGCAGAGCAACTGGCGAAAACGCCCACTGCGGAAGGGCGTATCTATCAGCAAGTGTTAAGTCGCTGCCGCGAACAGCGCGATCTTATCCTGGAAAAATTCCCCAAACTGAACCGCTTCCTGACCGGCTATGATTTGCGCCATGTGTTCAGCGACGATTTGCAAACCTTCGATTTGACGCGTCTGCTGTGCGGCGCCGAAGGCACGCTGGCGTTTATCACCGAAGCGCGGCTGGATATCACGCCAATCCCCAAAGTGCGCCGTTTGGTGAATATCAAATACGATTCGTTCGATTCTGCGCTGCGCAATGCGCCTTTTATGGTGGAAGCCAAAGCGTTGTCGGTCGAAACCGTGGATTCCAAAGTATTGAATCTGGCACGCGAAGATATCGTTTGGCACTCAGTGAATGAATTGATTACCGACGTGCCCGATAAAGAGATGCTCGGCCTGAATATTGTCGAATTTGCCGGAGATGATGGCGAATTGATTGAGCAGCAAATCGATGCTTTGTGTTTGCGTCTCGACGAGCTGATGACGCAACAGATGGGTGGCGTGATTGGCTATCAATTGTGTAACGATTTGGGCGGAATTGAGCGCATCTATAATATGCGCAAAAAATCGGTTGGCCTGTTGGGCAACGCCAAAGGACGCGCCAAACCGATTCCGTTTGTCGAAGATACCGCGGTGCCACCGGAAAATCTCGCCGATTACATTGTTGAATTTCGTGCACTGCTCGACAGCCACGGCTTGAGTTACGGCATGTTTGGTCACGTTGATGCGGGCGTGTTGCACGTGAGACCGGCGCTGGATATGTGCGATCCGCAGCAAGAGTTGCTGATGAAGCAGATCTCCGACGAAGTGGTGGCGTTGACCGCGCGTTATGGCGGTTTGCTGTGGGGCGAGCACGGCAAAGGCTTCCGTGCGCAATACAGCCCGGAATTCTTTGGCGAAACGCTGTTCAACGAACTGCGCCGCATTAAAGCTGCTTTCGATCCCGATAACCGCATGAATCCGGGCAAAATCTGCACGCCAATCAGCAGCAACGAGCCGATGATGCAGGTGGATGCAGTTAAACGCGGCACTTACGATCGCCAGATTCCGGTTACGGTGCGTAATGAGTGGCGTGGTGCGATGGAGTGTAACGGCAACGGCTTGTGCTTCAATTTTGATGCCAACAGCCCGATGTGCCCGTCGATGAAAATCACCCGCAACCGTATTCACTCACCGAAAGGGCGCGCCACCTTAACCCGCGAATGGTTGCGACTACTTTCTGAACAGGGCGTCGATCCGCTACAGCTGGAACAGGCGCTGCCAAAACAGGGTGCCAGCTTGCGCAGTTTGATTCAGCGCACGCGCAACTCCTGGCACGCTAAACAGGGCGAATATGATTTCTCGCATGAAGTAAAAGAGGCAATGTCGGGTTGTCTGGCATGTAAAGCCTGTTCCACACAATGCCCGATCAAGATTGATGTGCCGAACTTCCGTTCACGTTTTTTGCAGCTCTATCACACCCGCTATTTGCGTCCGGTGGCCGATCATTTAGTCGCCAGCGTGGAGAGCTATGCGCCGCTGATGGCCAAAGCACCGAAGGTATTCAATTTCTTCCTCAAACAGCCGTGGATGCGCGAGCTAAGTCAGACGCACATTGGCATGGTGGATTTGCCGATGCTGTCTTCGCCAAGCCTCAAGCAGCAATTAAGCGGACATCCGGCGATGAATGTGACGCTGGAACAACTGGAAGCGCTGGATAGCACGCAGCGTGAGCAATGTGTGCTGGTGGTGCAAGATCCGTTTACCAGCTATTACGAAGCGCAGTTGGTGACGGACTTCGTCAAGCTGATTGAGAAGCTCGGCTATCGTCCTGTGCTGTTGCCGTTTTCACCAAATGGTAAAGCGCAGCATGTGAAAGGTTTCCTGCAACGCTTTGCGCGCACTGCCAGCAAAACCGCGGAGATGTTGAATCGCGTAGCCAAACTTGGCATGCCGATGGTCGGCGTCGATCCAGCCACCGTGCTGTGTTATCGCGATGAATACAATCAGGTGCTCGGTGAGCAGCGCGGTGACTTTAACGTGCAACTGGTACATGAATGGCTGCAAAGCGCGTTGAGCGAAAGGGCGGTACAAACTGCCAGCGGCGAAGCATGGTACCTGTTTGCGCATTGCACCGAAGTCACCGCGTTACCGTCGACGCCGAATCAGTGGCAAGGCATTTTTGCTCGATTTGGTGCGAAGCTGGAAAACATCAATGTTGGCTGCTGCGGCATGGCAGGCACCTACGGGCATGAAAGCAAAAACCTTGATAACTCTCTGGGTATTTACGAGCTTTCGTGGCATCCGCAACTGCAAAGGTTGCCGCGTCAACGCTGCCTGGCGACCGGTTTTTCCTGTCGTAGCCAGGTGAAACGCGCGGAAGGCAACGGTATGCGCCATCCCCTGCAAGCACTTCTGGAAATGATGTAAACAAATTGTAGGAGACGTCACAAAGCTGGATTAGAATATCCAGCCTGCATGACGGACGAAATCACTCTGCAGGCGAGTCGCTTTATCCCACTCGCCGCTGAGCGCAAGTTGATGGCACAAACGTGTTAGCGACAAGCGCGCCAGTTGATAGGCCTGGATACGAAATAAACGGTCACGATCAGCATTGCCCATTTCCTGCACTAAGCGGTGATGGAGCTTGCCCATGGCATGCAAAAAGCTGTGATCGTCGCCGTTTAGTTCGCAGATTTCGGCCATGTCGAGACAGGTATCATTGAAACGACGCAGTTGTTCAAGGGTGCAATCGGTGCGGTTGAGCTTCGCCTGAGCCATGTAGAAGTCAACGGTGATATCACGCACCGAAAACTTATATTCGTCGATTTTATGTTGTAACCAGGCTGAGACGGTAAGCGTCATATCGCCACCCATAATAGGTTAATGATAATCATTATCATATTCAACCGCGACAGGAATGCAATTCCCGCAGTGAAATTTATTGATTTATGCTGCCTGTTAGTAAAATCGGCAATAACAATTTCTTTACAATGTAGAAAGGCGTAACCTATCAATAAACAGTGAAACGTAAAATGGATTTATAGAATTTTACGCCAATTGAACGGGTTACGTTGATAAGGTGCGCACGGGAATGCCACCGCCAATCTGCTTTGAAGCGACTATGCTTAATAAAGCAGCAGTAAAAAACAGCACGAGATGATTATCCCTGCAAAACAAGAGGTTGAAGTGATATCTGATATCACTACCATAGGGGGATAGCCTGAAAAGGCCCAGACTTACGAGGTAGCACAATGTCATCAGTTAATGCCGACTCTTTTTCACCCGAAGATTTCGTCTGGAAAGGGCTCACGCTGACCGAATCGGCAGCGAAACAGATTCTTAACCTGGTAGAACAAGACCCTGAAGTCAAGGGCTTGAAACTGGGTGTGAAAACGTCCGGCTGCGCCGGTTTTGGGTACGTTATGGACCTGGTGAAAGATCCTGCCGATGACGACCTACAGTTTGAGCAATTCGGCGCAAAACTGTTTGTGCCACTTCAGGCGATGCCGTTTGTTGACGGTACCGAGCTGGATTATGTCCGCGAAGGTCTTAACCAGATTTTTAAATTCAACAACCCTAAAGCTCAACACGCCTGCGGGTGCGGTGAAAGCTTTGGCGTCGAGTAAGTAAAACATGTCACGACACACCGAAGCATCTGACGATGTACAAATGTGGGAAGGTAAGCTCAATTATAAAGAGGGCTTCTTTACCCAGTTACAAACCGACGAATTTGCCCACGGCATCAATGAAGATGTGGTGCGTGCGATTTCGGCCAAACGTAACGAACCTGAATGGATGCTGGAATTCCGTCTCAAGGCGTTCCGCGCCTGGGAACAGATGGAAGAGCCACACTGGCTGAAAGCGCACTACGAAAAACTGGATTATCAGGATTACAGCTACTACTCCGCGCCGTCTTGCGGAAATTGTGATGATAGCTGTGCCTCTGAACCGGGCGCCAAACAAACCTCGGGCAGCGTCGCGTCCAGCGATTATCTGACCCAGGAAGTGGAAGACGCGTTCAACCAGTTAGGCGTTCCAGTACGTGAAGGCCGTGAAGTGGCGGTGGATGCGATTTTCGACTCCGTCTCCGTTTCGACCACTTATCGCGACAAGTTGGCTGAGCAGGGCATCATCTTCTGTTCATTCGGTGAAGCGATTCACGATCATCCAGAATTGGTGCAGAAGTATCTCGGCACGGTGGTTCCACCGAACGATAACTTCTTCGCCGCGCTGAACTCCGCAGTGGCATCCGACGGTACTTTCGTTTACATCCCGAAAGGCGTGCGTTGCCCAATGGAGCTGTCGACCTATTTCCGTATCAATGCGGCAAAAACCGGTCAGTTCGAGCGCACCATCTTGGTTGCCGATGAAGACAGCTATGTCAGCTACATCGAAGGTTGCTCCGCGCCGGTGCGTGACACCTACCAGCTGCACGCCGCAGTGGTAGAAGTGATCATCCATAAAAACGCCGAAGTGAAATACTCCACCGTGCAGAACTGGTTCCCAGGCGGTGAAGGCGAGGGCGGTATCCTCAATTTCGTGACCAAGCGTGCGCTGTGCGAAGGCGATCACAGCAAGATGTCGTGGACGCAATCTGAAACCGGTTCAGCAATCACCTGGAAATATCCAAGCTGCATTCTGCGCGGTGATTACTCGATTGGTGAGTTCTACTCAGTGGCACTGACTGCGGGTCGCCAGCAAGCGGATACCGGCACCAAGATGATTCACATTGGTAAGAACACCAAATCGACCATCATCTCCAAAGGTATTTCTGCCGGTAAGAGCCAGAACACCTATCGCGGCCTGGTGAAAATCATGCCAACCGCCACCAACGCGCGTAACTTCACCCAGTGTGATTCGATGCTGATTGGTGCCGAGTGCGGTGCGCACACCTTCCCGTATGTGGAGACGCGCAATAACACTGCACATCTGGAGCATGAAGCCACGACCTCGCGTATCGGTGAAGATCAGATGTTCTACTGCTTGCAGCGTGGCATCAGCGAAGAAGATGCGATTTCAATGATCGTCAACGGCTTCTGCAAAGACGTTTTCTCCGAGCTACCACTGGAATTCGCCGTGGAAGCGCAAAAATTGTTAGCAATCAGCCTTGAGCACAGTGTGGGCTGATGCCCGTTGCCGGAAGCAATGTGAAGGAAAGAGTATGTTAAGCATTAAAGATTTGCAGGTTAGCGTTGAAGACAAAGAGATTTTGCGCGGTCTGAACCTTGAAGTAAAACCGGGTGAAGTTCACGCCATCATGGGACCAAACGGTTCGGGTAAAAGTACCCTGTCTGCAACGCTGGCGGGCCGTGAAGATTACGAAGTCACTGGCGGTTCAGTCACCTTCAAAGGCAAAGACCTGCTGGAGCTTGAGCCAGAAGAGCGTGCCGGTGAAGGCATCTTTATGGCGTTCCAGTATCCGGTAGAAATTCCGGGCGTCAGCAACCAGTTCTTCTTGCAGACCTCAGTTAATGCGGTGCGCAAATACCGTGAGCAGGAACCGCTGGATCGCTTCGACTTCCAGGATTTCATCGAAGAAAAAATCCAATTGCTGAAAATGCCGGAAGATTTGCTGACCCGTTCAGTCAACGTTGGTTTCTCCGGTGGCGAGAAAAAGCGTAACGATATTCTGCAAATGGCGGCACTGGAACCTGAGCTGTGCATCCTTGATGAAACCGACTCCGGTCTGGATATCGATGCGCTGAAAATCGTGGCAGAAGGCGTAAACAGCCTGCGCGATGGTAAGCGTTCATTCATCATCGTTACGCACTACCAGCGTATCCTCGATTACATCAAGCCAGATCACGTGCACGTACTGTATCAGGGCAAAATCGTTAAATCCGGCGACTTCACGCTGGTGAAACAGTTGGAGGAGCAAGGCTATGGCTGGCTTACCGACCAAGAGTGATAACGCCCTGCAGCAGTGGCATCACCTGTTTGAATCGCGCGGTGAAGTGCGTTCTTTGCAGGCGCAGCAACACTGGCAGCAATTAATGCGTGTTGGCTTGCCAACGCGTAAGCACGAAAACTGGAAATACACGCCGCTGGATGGCTTGCTGGCGCAGCAATTTGTGCTGCCACAGCCGCAAGTCGTCAGCGCAGAGCAGGTTGACGCGCTGGCATTGCCGATTGATGCCGTGCGCCTGGTGTTTGTCGATGGACGTTTCCAGTCTGCGCTGAGCAGCCGTGATACCGGCCTGTTCGAAATTCAGCACGCGCAGGCATCTGAACGTCGTCCGCTGCCGGCACCAATTCAGCCAGAAGTGTTTCTGCATCTGACCGAAAGTCTTGCAGAAGAAGCGACCACCATCCGCCTGGCGCGTGGCAAATCAGCGGCGAAACCGCTGTATCTGCTGCACATCACCAGCGGTCAGGAAAGCGGTACCAATACCGTGCATCACCGCCACCATCTGCAGCTGGAAACCAGCGCAGAAGCGGAAGTGATTGAGCACTATGTGACGTTGAATGATGTCGCGCACTTTACTGGCGCACGTTTCACCTTCGACGTCGCGGATAACGCCAAATTGCAGCACATCAAGCTGTCGTTTGAGAGCGATAAAGCCTATCACTTCGCGCACAATGATGTGGTGATTGGTCGTGATGCACAAGTCAGCACTACCAGCTTCCTGCTGGGTGCCGGTTTGTCGCGCCACAACACCAGCGCGCAGTTGAACGGTGAAAACACCAATTTGGCGATCAACAGTTTGTCTCTACCAGTGAACCAGGAAGTGTGCGATACCCGCAGCTATCTGGAGCACAACAAAGGCCACTGCATCAGCCGTCAAATGCACAAAGTTATCGCGCGTGACAAAGGTCGTGCGGTGTTCAACGGCATGATCAAAGTGGCGCAGCACGCGTTGAAAACTGACGGGCAGATGACCAACAACAACTTGTTGCTGGGCCGTTTGGCTGAGGTCGATACCAAGCCGCAGCTGGAAATCTATGCTGATGACGTGAAGTGCAGCCACGGTGCGACCATTGGTCGTATTGATGAAGAGCAGATGTTCTATCTGCGCTCGCGCGGTATTGATGAAGCCTCGGCACAGCGCATGATCATCCATGCCTTTGCCGCTGAACTGACTGAATCGCTGGAGAATCCGGTACTGCGTCAGGTGGTGCTTCAGCGCATTGCCGCGCGTATCCCGGGAGTTGAGTCATGACTTTCGATCTCGAACGCATCAGAGCGGAATTTCCGATTCTGAAACGTGAGGTCAACGGACATCCGCTGGCCTACCTTGATAGCGCGGCCAGCGCTCAGCGCCCGCTGGCAGTGATCAATGTGGAAAGTTATTTCTATCAGCACGGCTATGCGGCCGTGCACCGCGGCATCCACTCGTTAAGCGCGCAAGCGACCACCGATATGGAGAATGTGCGTCATCAAGCGGCACGTTTTCTTAATGCTGCGTCGCCAGAAGAGATCATCTTCGTTAAAGGCACCACTGAAGGCATCAATCTGGTGGCTAACAGCTGGGGCGGCAGTCAGCTGCAACCGGGCGACAACATCATCATTACGGAGATGGAGCATCACGCCAACATCGTGCCGTGGCAGATGGTGGCACAGCGCACCGGTGCAGAGATTCGCGTACTGCCGCTGAACCAACAGGGCGAGCTGGCGTTAGAACAACTGAGCGGTTTGATCGATAGCCGCACGCGTTTGCTGGCGGTAACGCACGTTTCCAACGTGCTCGGCACCGTTAACCCAGTGAAAGCCATCGTGGCGCAAGCGAAAGCGGCGGGCGTGGTGACCTTGGTGGATGGCGCGCAAGCGGTGATGCATCACACGGTTGATGTGCAGGATATCGATTGCGATTTCTACGTGTTCTCCGGCCATAAAATTTATGGTCCGACCGGCATTGGTGTGCTGTACGCGCGTAAAGCGTTGCAGGAGATCATGCCACCGTGGGAAGGCGGCGGTTCGATGATCGCTGAGGTGGTGCTGCCAATGGGCACTACTTACAACAGCACGCCGTGGCGCTTTGAAGCGGGCACCCCGAATACCGGTGGCATCATCGGTTTAGGTGCGGCATTAACGTGGATTAGCGAACTGGGCCTGGATGTGATTCATCAGCGCGAATCAATGCTGATGCGTTATGCGCTGGATAAACTGGCTGCGGTGCCAGATCTGGTGATTTACGGCCCGGAAAATCGCAGCGGTGTGGTTGCCTTTAACCTCGGCAAGCATCATGCGTTTGATGTCGGCAGTTTCCTCGATCAATACGGTATTGCTATCCGCACTGGCCATCACTGCGCCATGCCGCTGATGCGTCATTACGATGTGCCGGCCATGTGTCGCGCCTCCTTCGCGTTGTATAACACCGAAGAAGAAGCCGATCGTCTGGCCGCAGGTTTGATCCGTATTCATCGTCTGCTGGGCGGTTGAGCAGATTTCAGGAGTGATCCATGGCGAATTTGCCAGATAAAGAGAGATTAGTGCGCAACTTCAATCGTTGCGCCAACTGGGAAGAGAAGTACCTCTACATCATTGAACTCGGTGGGAAATTACCAGAATCCTCTGAAAGCTTACAGCAGCCAGAGTACGTGATTTCCGGGTGTCAGAGCCAAGTGTGGATTCGTATGACACCACAAGCAGATGGCACCATAGCCTTCGAAGGTGACAGTGATGCTGCCATCGTTAAAGGTTTGATTGCAGTGGTATTTAGCCTGTATCAAGGGCTTAAGGCGCCAGAGATTCTCGATCTCGATGTGCGTCACTGGTTCGGCGAATTAGCGCTGACCTCACACCTCACTCCCTCGCGTTCACAAGGGCTGGAAGCGATGATCCGCGCGATCCGCCTTAACGCTCAGAGCCTCAGCTAAGTTACACTCTCCAGACCCCGGCTTGACCGGGGTCTGTTCTATCCGACAAAGAGAAAATTGCATGAAACCAGCCTTACGTTTAGCCGGTGCATTGCTGTTGTCCTGTTGCGGACTCTC
>NZ_JBCNNP010000056.1:0-23722 GCF_039594315.1 Pantoea sp. | reverse complement strand
ACTTTTTTGCCGTTCGCTTGAAATTTGCGCAAAAGCCTCGTTTTCACCCCTTTTTGATGCGTCCAGGTAGCTCTGCAAGGCTATTAAGCACCCAATCCGCGGCGGCCTCACCTTCTGAGGTTACCGGCTTACCGCTACGCACTAACACTTTAGTGCCTACTCCAGCGGCTAACGCTGCCTGCATATCTTCTATTTTGTCGCCTACCATATAAGAAGCAGCCATATCGATATCCAGATGTTGCTGCGCCGAGAGCAACATACCCGGCTGCGGTTTACGACAATCACACTGCTGGCGATAGGCTTCTACTGTTGCATCCGGTAAATGTGGGCAGAAATAGATGCCATCCAGATCGACATCGCGATCGGCCAACGACCAATCCATCCATTCCGTAAGCTGCATAAACTGGTCTTCGGTGAACATGCCACGCGCAATACCCGATTGGTTGGTCACCAGCACCAGCGCATAGCCCATCGTCTTGAGCGCCTGCAACGCTTCGATGGTGCCATCAATAAATTCGAAATTATCGATTTCATGAACATAGCCGTGATCGACATTTAAGGTGCCATCACGATCAAGAAAAATAGCCGGGACTTTGTTCGCCACGTAGAAACTCCTGCTGAAAATGTGTCGCTAAGTATCGCATGATTGCGCATAACGAGAGAATGCCAGATTGAATGACTCTCATTGATTTAGACGTCTGGATGCCTTAACATCCATCCAAATTTCGCTCAGTGCTGCTGAGCGAATCCCGATACACCACGGACAATGCAACACGATAATAAATAAACTAATGATTAAACTCGAAAATATCACCAAAGTGTTCCAGCAAGGTTCACGCACTATCCAGGCGTTATCAAACGTTAGCCTGCATGTGCCTGCGGGACAGATTTATGGCGTCATCGGTTCATCCGGTGCCGGTAAAAGTACCCTTATTCGCTGCGTCAATCTGCTGGAGCGCCCAACGTCTGGTCGTGTTCTGGTCGATGGCCAAGATTTAACCTCGCTCTCCTCAGGTCAATTGACGCTGGCACGCCGCCAAATTGGCATGATCTTCCAACATTTTAACCTGATGAACTCCCGCACCGTGTCAGGCAATGTGGCGCTGCCGCTAGAGTTGGGCAATCTGTCGCGCGATCAGATAAAGAAACGCGTAACCGAGCTGCTGGAACTGGTGGGCTTATCGGATAAACACGACAGTTGGCCGGCGAACCTCTCAGGCGGACAAAAACAGCGTGTGGCGATTGCCCGTGCGCTCGCAAGTAATCCCAAAGTATTGCTGTGTGACGAAGCCACCAGCGCATTGGATCCAGCCACCACACGCTCGATTCTGGAGTTGCTGAAAGACATTAATCGTCGCCTGGGAATCACTATTCTGTTAATCACCCATGAAATGGATGTAGTGAAGCGCATCTGTGATCAGGTTGCAGTAATCAGCAATGGTGAATTAATAGAGAAGGACAGTGTTAGCGAAGTGTTCTCGCATCCGAAGACGCCGTTGGCGCAGCAGTTTATCCAATCAACGCTACATCTGGATATCCCGGATGATTATCAGCAACGCATGCGCGCGCAAGCCAGCGCGGACAGCGTTCCTTTATTGCGTTTGGAATTCACGGGTAAATCGGTGGATGCTCCGCTGCTGTCGGAGTCGGCGCGTCGCTTTAACGTGAACAACAACATTATCAGTGCGCAGATGGATTACGCCGGTGGTGTGAAGTTCGGCATCATGTTGGCTGAAATGGATGGCAGTGAAACAGATACACAAGCCGCAATTGCCTGGCTGAAAGAAAATCATGTGAAAGTAGAGGTGCTGGGTTATGTCTGAAGCGATGATGTGGTTACTGACGCGCGGCGTCTGGGAAACGCTGATGATGACTTTTGTCTCTGGTTTCTTTGGTTTTGTCATCGGCCTGCCAGTTGGCGTGCTGCTGTATGTCACGCGTCCGGGGCAAATTCTGGCAAACAATTCGCTGTATCGCGTGCTCTCTGCGCTGGTGAATATCTTCCGTTCAATTCCGTTCATTATCCTGCTGGTATGGATGATTCCGTTCACCCGCATGATTGTTGGCACGTCGATTGGTTTACAAGCCGCCATCGTACCGCTGACTGTCGGTGCAGCGCCCTTTATTGCACGTATGGTGGAGAACGCCTTACTGGAATTGCCAACCGGTTTGATCGAAGCCTCTCGCGCCATGGGTGCTACACCGCTGCAAATCGTGCGTAAAGTGCTGTTGCCGGAAGCGCTGCCGGGTCTGGTGAATGCCGCTACAATTACCCTGATTACGCTGGTCGGCTACTCTGCCATGGGCGGAGCTGTTGGCGCAGGCGGTTTAGGGCAGATTGGCTATCAATACGGTTACATCGGCTATAACGCCACCGTGATGAATACCGTACTGATCCTGCTGGTTGTTCTGGTGTATTTAATCCAATTCTGTGGCGACCGCATTGTGCGTGCTGTGTCCCACAAGTAAGCAAGCAACATCAATAGTCCTCTATTAAGGAAGGGATATGTCTTTTACATTTAAAAAGATTGCCGCTGTGGGTGCGCTGATTGGCGCGATTGCGTTGGCAGGATGCGATCAGAAAGCTAAAGATCCAAACCACATAAAAGTGGGTGTGATTGTCGGTGCTGAGCAGCAAGTTGCAGAAACCGCGGTGAAAGTGGCTAAAGAGAAATACGGTCTCGATGTTGAGCTGGTGACCTTTAACGATTACGTACTGCCAAACGAAGCGCTGAGCAAAGGCGATATCGATGCGAACGCCTTCCAGCACAAACCGTATCTGGATCAGCAGATCAAAGATCGCGGTTACAAGCTGACCGCCGTCGCCAATACCTTCGTTTATCCGATCGCTGGTTACTCGAAAAAGATCAAATCACTGGACGAACTGCAAAACGGTTCGCAGATCGCGATTCCAAACGATCCAACCAACCTGGGTCGTTCTCTGCTGCTGTTGCAGAAAGTCGGTCTGATCAAATTGAAAGATGGCGTTGGCCTGCTGCCAACCTCGCTGGATATCACCGAGAACCCGAAAAACCTGAAGATTGTTGAACTGGAAGCGCCGCAGCTGCCACGTTCACTCGACGATCAGCAGATTGCGCTGGCGGTCATCAACACCACTTACGCGAGCCAGATTGGTCTGACACCTGCCAAAGATGGCATCTTCGTAGAAGATAAAGATTCACCTTACGTGAACCTGATTGTTACCCGCGAAGATAATAAAGACGCTGAAAACGTGAAGAAATTTGTTGAAGCTTACCAATCAGACGAAGTGTCTGAAGCGGCTAACAAAATCTTCAACGGCGGCGCAGTGAAAGGCTGGTAATTTTAACCTTCTATGCCTTACAGGGCGGCTTCGGCCGCCCTTTCTTTTGCCATAAATTGCACCTGACTTGTTATTTATTGTCGTCCTTGTTTCAATAACGCCACTTTTTATGACTAGAGGATGTTGCCATGCGTTTTTTACCGCTCTGCTTGTTGGCATTGATGCTGACCGGGTGTGTGCGTGAATACCACCCGATAAGCAGTGCTCCTTCTCGCCCGCAACAGGCATCCAGTGAGCCAGAACGCAAACCCGCCCCGCGTCCCGCGCCGGTGAAAATCTACACCGATGCCACCGATCTGGTGAGCAACCCGTTCCGCGATTTGGGCGAGGTTTCCGCTGAAGATTGCCAAAGCAGCAGCCAGGATTCACCACCGAATATCAATACCGCGCGTAAGCGGTTGCAGATCAAAGCCGCGGGTATGAAAGCCAACGCCGTGCTGCTGCACAAGTGTGAAATTGTTAGCAGCACGCCAGGCTGTAATCGCCAGGCGGTTTGTCAGGGCTCTGCATTGAAAGTTTCCAATCAATGAGTGAATTTGCCTTCGCGCAAATCGGCGTAATCCGCTCGCCGTGGAAAGAGAAGTTTGCCGTCCCGCGCCAGCCAGGTCTGGTGCAGGATGGCGGCGGCGAGTTGCATCTCTTGCCGCCTTACAATCAGCCGGAAGCGGTGCGTGGGCTGGAAACGTTCAGCCACCTTTGGTTGCTGTTTGTTTT
Source organism: Pantoea sp. (assembly GCF_039594315.1). Lineage (GTDB taxonomy): Bacteria > Pseudomonadota > Gammaproteobacteria > Enterobacterales > Enterobacteriaceae > Pantoea. The sequence goes on along the minus strand of NZ_JBCNNP010000056.1, from coordinate 19,686 downwards.
CCATCAAACCATGGAAGGCGGTTGGCGTCCGACAGTGCGTCCACCGCGCCTTGGCGGCAATGCGCGGATGGGCGTATTCGCCACTCGCTCAACCTTCCGTCCGAACCCGATCGGCATGTCGCTGGTTGAGTTGAAAGACATTCGCTGCGAGAAACAGCAGGTGATTTTGCAGCTTGGTAGCCTTGATTTAGTCGATGGCACACCAGTGGTGGATATCAAACCCTACTTGCCGTTTGCCGAATCCTTACCTGATGCGCGCGCGGGTTTTGCCCAAGCCGCACCTGATGCCAGCATGCCAGTGCGCTTTTCGTCGCTGGCGCAGAGCCAACTGCTTCAGCAGCAAAAAAAGTATCCCCAATTGGCGCGGTTTATCACCGAAGTATTGGCACAGGATCCGCGTCCCGCCTATCGTAAAGGTGAGACGTTGGATCGTGAATATGCCGCATGGCTGCTCGACTTTAATGTGCGCTGGCGCATTGATGAGGTCGGAACCGAGGTGATTGCCCTCGACCCACGCTAAAACGCGCTTTTGAGTGATTGATCTCGCTGGTACACTAGCCGCCACAAAAAATTTTGTCAGTTTCCTTCCGTATAAATGGAATCGTAATCAATGCGTACTACTCAATATCTGCTCTCCACTCTGAAGGAGACACCTTCCGATGCAGAAGTGATCAGCCACCAGCTGATGCTGCGCGCCGGCATGATCCGCAAACTGGCTTCTGGTTTATACACCTGGTTGCCTACCGGTATTCGCGTGCTGCGAAAAGTTGAAAACATCGTGCGTGAAGAGATGAACAACGCCGGTGCGATTGAGATCTCCATGCCGGTGGTTCAGCCTGCCGATTTGTGGGAAGAGAGCGGTCGTTGGGAGCAGTACGGCCCAGAACTGCTGCGCGTTAAAGATCGTCACGATCGTCCTTTCGTGTTAGGCCCAACTCACGAAGAAGTGGTGACTGACCTGATCCGCAACGAGCTGAGCTCATATAAGCAGCTGCCGTTGAATCTGTATCAGATCCAGACCAAATTCCGTGATGAAGTGCGCCCGCGTTTTGGTGTGATGCGTTCACGTGAGTTCATTATGAAAGATGCCTACTCATTCCACACCTCGCAGGAATCATTGCAGGAAACTTACGACGCGATGTATCGCGCCTATAGTCAGAGCTTCAGCCGTATGGGTCTGGATTTCCGCGCCGTACAGGCGGATACCGGTTCGATCGGTGGTAGCGCATCTCACGAATTCCAGGTGCTGGCACAGAGCGGCGAAGATGATGTGATCTTCTCTAGCGAATCTGATTATGCGGCCAACATTGAGAAAGCCGAAGCGGTAGCGCCAGCGGGCGAGCGTCCACAAGCGACGCAGGCAATGACGCAGTTTGATACGCCGAATGCCAAAACCATCGCTGAACTGGTTGAGCAACATCAGGTAGAGATAGAGAAAACGGTGAAAACGCTGTTTGTAAAAGCCACCGCAGAGAGCGGCCACACGCTGGTTGCCCTGCTGTTGCGCGGTGATCATCAGCTGAACGAAATCAAAGCCGAGAAGCTGGATATCGTGGCAGAGCCGTTGGAAATGGCTAGCGAAGAAGAGATTCGTGCGCTGCTGGGCGCAGGTCCGGGTTCACTTGGTCCGGTCGGTTTGACCATGCCAGTGATTGCCGATCGTACCGTGGCAAAAATGGGCGATTTCTGCGCGGGCGCTAACATTGATGGCCAGCACCTGAGCGGCATCAACTGGGGACGCGATTTGCCAGAACCACGCGTGGAAGATATCCGTAACGTGGTGGAAGGCGATCCAAGCCCAGACGGCAAAGGCACATTGCAGATCAAACGCGGTATCGAAGTCGGTCACATCTTCCAGCTGGGTACCAAATACTCAGAAGCGATGAAAGCCGCGGTACAAGGCGAAGATGGTCGTAACCAGGTGATGACCATGGGTTGCTACGGCATCGGCATCACGCGTGTGGTGGCGGCAGCGATTGAGCAGAACAACGACGAACGCGGCATCATCTGGCCAGCCGCGCTGGCACCGTTCGAAGTGGCGATTTTGCCAATGAACATGCACAAATCTTTCCGCGTGCAAGAGCTGGCAGAAGAGTTGTACAACACGCTGCGCGCTAAAGGCATTGACGTGATTCTCGACGATCGTAAAGAGCGCCCGGGCGTGATGTTCGCCGATATGGAACTGATTGGTGTGCCACACACCATCGTGATTGGCGATCGTAACCTTGATAATCAAGAGATTGAGTACAAGGCGCGTACCGCCAGCGAGAAGCAGATGATTAAGCAGCATGACATCGTCGACTTCCTGGTGAAAGCCCTGAACAAGTAAGCCTAAAACGCCTCCAGCTGGAGGCGTTTTTCATTACGCTTTTACTGCACCTTGCCACGCATCGCCTTCACATTACTTCGCCGTGATTTCCCTTCCAGCCGCCGTTCTTTCGAGCCGCGTGTCGGTTTGGTCGCTCGCCGCACTTTATCCACCGTGGTTAATTCACGAATCAGATTTATCAAGCGCTGTACGGCCGCTTCGCGGTTCATTTCCTGGCTACGATGTTCCTGTGCTTTGATGATCACCACACCTTCGGCGGTGATCAGATGATGGCTCGCCGCCAGTAATCGCTCTTTGTAAAACGGCGGCAATGACGAAGCGTGGATGTCAAAACGCAAATGAATGGCGGTGGAGGTTTTATTCACATGCTGGCCGCCCGCACCTTGGGCACGGATGGCACTGAGCTCTACTTCATTATCGGCAAGTGCAACGGCACGAGACAGCACAATCATCTGTCACCTTCTGTTTGTTTCGACGTTGCTTCGCGTAAAAACCTGTTCATCAACTTAACCTTTTGTGCGCATGGCCGATGCATGAGACCAGCGCTGTGTGTCACTTTTGCCGGTTTCCTTGCATCATTCACGTGATGACCGGGCTGATTTCCATGAAAATCCTGTGATATAGTCGCCTATCATCCAGAGTATCAAGCTCTGCTGAGGAGGTGTATGTGCAAAAGTATTGTGAGTTAGTTCGCCAGAAGTATGCCGAAATTGGTAGCGGCGACCTTGGGTATGTGCCAGACGCCATTGGTTGTGCGTTAAAGGCTCTCAATGATATTGCCGCTGATTCTGCGCTAAACTCTTCTCTCAGGGAACAAGCAGCGTATGCCGCTGCAAACTTATTGGTGAGCGACTATGTTGACGAATGAAGCCTACAAACCCATCAACTGCGATGACTACGACAACCTCGAGCTCGCCTGCCAAAAAAACTGGACGCTGTCGCTGGAATTAAAAAACGGCGATCAGCTCAAGGCGAAAGCCGTGGACATGGTCTCACGTAAAAACGTTGAGTACCTTGCCGTCGATCTCTCCGGCGAGACCCGCGAAGTGCGGCTCGACCACATTGCCAGCTTCACCCATCCGGAGCTGGGCACCGTCATCGTCAGCGAAGACGAGTAAAACCTCTCTCGGGCGGGAATTATATCCCGCCCACCTCGCTTAAGGCTTCAGCGAACTGTAATACGCCGACAAATCTGCCATATCCTGATCGCTCAATCCGGCCACAAACGCTTTCATCACTTCAGCCTGACCGCCGCTGCGCTCGCCCTTTTTATAGGCTTGCAGCGAATGCAGCAAATACGGCTCGTGTTGCCCTGCTAGATTGGGATAAAGCGGCACGGCACTTTTCCCTTCCGCACCGTGACACGCCATGCAGCTTGCCGCTTTTTGCGCACCTGCGTTGATATCACCATCGGCAAAAGCCGGTAGCGCCGCCGCCATGAATGCCGCCGCAATCCAATGTTTCATCATTACTCTCCATTTTATTGTTGTAGTGACCAGATCGCCTGCCAGCCTTGCTCATCGCTGGCCGCGCCTTCGCGGGTAATAAACAGCCCCGGCGCGCTAATCAACGTCTGATCAAAGTAAATCAATGGGATACGTTCGCGCCGCCAGGGCGCAATACCTAGTTCATGCCACAGTTTTTTCATCTCACGGCCGCCAGCGCGCCCGACCAAGTGATGATGGCCTTGCGCCTGGAAGCGAATCGTCACGGTTTCATCCGGCTGTGGATGACGCAGTTCGGCGATGTCGCCGCTGGCATGCAGCCAGCCCAGATTGTCCGGCAAGCAGAGCGGCTGCGTGCGGTTCTGCCAGGTTAGCGAGTGCTGACTCAGTGATATTTGAGGTCGCAGCCAGAACAGTTGCTGGCGATAACGTCTCAGCTCAAAGTTGCCAAAGCGCAGACACGGTTTGGCATCTTCACGGCTGTTAATCACTTCTTTGGTGATGCGCTTGAGGGCTTCGCGCGCAGGCATCGCGCCACCTTGCTGTGCAATCCAACGCCTTAACAATGCATTGCGCCGCGTCTCGCTCATGGTGATCAGCGGCGGGAAATGCAGTGCGCCCTGCGCATCGATCAGTTGCATCAACTGCTCTGCCAGCAACTCATCCAGCAATTGTTCCTGTTCGCCACACAGTGCGGCGCTGCGCGCACTGGCGGCACTAAAATGCGGCCAGCGCTGCTGCAACACCGGCAGAATTTGCTGACGGAGAAAATTGCGATCGTAACGGCTATCCGCGTTGCTCTCGTCTTCGATCCAGCGCAATTGATGTTCATCAGCATAGGCTTCTAATTGCTGGCGGCTTATTTCGAGTAATGGCCGCAAATGCTGATGATCGCCCACCGTACGCTGCTGCGGCATTGCGGCTAAACCGGCAGGCCCGCTACCACGTTTCAATGCCAACAACAGTGTTTCGCATTGATCGTCCAGATGCTGCGCGGTAAGTAAGTGCTCACCGGGTTGCAGTTGCTGGAACAACGCGTGATAACGCGCCTCGCGGGCGGCCGCTTCAATGCCGCTGCTACGGCCATCAACCTGCACGTACAAAACTTCGCAGGGAATCTGCCACTGCTGGCAAATGTGCTGGCAATGTAGCGCCCAGTTGTCTGCATTGGGGCTCAAACCATGATGGACGTGTAACGCACGCACGCGCAGCTGCGGGTGCTGCTGTTGCCAGCTCACCAGTTGATGTAGCAGCACGGTGGAATCCAGCCCGCCGCTGAACGCCAGCACAAGGCGGGCGTCGGGTGTTAGCAGCGAAGCAAGATGAGATAAAGACATGAGCGCGTTCCGTCGAGGCGAACCACCTTATTGCGGTTCGCGGCGGAGGCTAGTTTACGCTTGATACAGCTCCAGCGGCAAACCATCCGGATCGGGGAAGAAAGTGCAGGCTTTGCCGGTCAATGCATCGATACGAATCGGTTCGCAGGTTACTCCCTTCTCTGCCAATGCGGCAATCGACTGCTCAACATCATCAACGCAAAACGCCAGATGGCGCAAACCACAGGCTTCAGGTCCGCTAACACGCGGGGGTGGCGATGGGAAAGAGAACAGCTCAATGGTGTAAACGCCATTCAGGCCAAGATCACCTTTCCAGGAATCGCGCTCGGCACGGTAATATTCGCCCAACAGTTCAAAGCCCAGCACATCACAGTAAAACGTCTTACTGCGCTGATAATCGGTGGCAATAATGGCAATGTGGTGGATCTGTTTTATTTGCAGCATAGCGGCTCCGGTTGTTCAATCAGCCGCTTACCCTACGTGGCGCAAGCGGCGTTGAAAAGAGGCAATTATCTTAAGTTAGCGCTCAACGTCATCGCACAGCACACGCACCAGATAGCGACCATCCTCAGTCAGCGTTGCGCCATGAATATCGGTTTCGAAACCGGGATAGTGCCGACCAATGGTGCAGAGCATCAGCAGAAAATCGAGCACCGCGCGGCTCTGTTCGGTGATCATCTCGCCCGGCATTACCAGTGGCACGCCAGGCGGATACGGCAGAATCATATTGGCCGAAATGCGTCCCACCAACTCACGAATGTCGACGGTTTCAATCTGCCCTTTGACCTGACGCTGAAACGCCTGATGCGGCGTCATCTTCATTTCTGGCAGCACATCAAAGGCTTTCAACATTAAGCGCGGCAGATCGTGTTGCAGGATCAGTTGATGAATGCCCTGCGCCAGCGTCTGAATACGCATGTTGCGGTAGAAGTCAGGATCTTCGGCATACAGATCCGGCAGCATGTTTTTCACCCGCAGATTGAGATCGTAAGCACGTTTGAACTCGGTTAATCCACGCAGCACGCTCATCGCTTTGGTTTTATCAATGCCGATACTGAACAGGAATAACAGATTGTACGGCCCGGTTTTCTCCACCACGATGCCGCGCTGATCGAGGAACTTGGCCACCAGCGCCGCAGGAATCCCCTCTTCGCTCATCTTGCCGAGTTCACTCATGCCCGGCGTTAAGATGGTGACTTTGATCGGATCGAGATACATATGATCGCGATCGGCGTGGGTAAAACCGTGCCAATCTTCTTCGCCTGGCTGAATCGGCCAGCATTCAGCTTCATCCACCTGTTCAGGCTGCCAGATATCAAAGAACCAGCCGTCAGATTCTTCACGTAGGCGTTGAATCTCGCGGCGGAAATGCAGCGCGCGCTCTACTGAGCGATTGATCAGCCGCCTACCCGGATTGCCACGCAGCATCGCCGCCGCTGTTTCAATCGAGGACACAATCGCGTAGCTCGGCGATGTGGTGGTGTGCATCATGTAGGCTTCGTTAAAGGTGTCGTGATCGTAATCGCCTTTAATGTGGATCAGCGAAGCCTGCGAGAACGCCGCTAGCAATTTGTGCGTCGATTGCGTTTCGTAGATCACTTTGCCGGGGATGCGATCGCCGCTCATACCACTTTTGCCGACGTAAATCGGGTGGAAATTGGTGTACGGCACCCAAGCGGAGTCGAAGTGGATCGACGGCACATCCAGCGTTTCTTTGATGAATTGCGTGTTATACAACAAGCCATCGTAAGTGGAGTTAGTGATCACCGCATGCACCGGCCAACTGGCGCGCGGCGTAGCATTGACCTTGAGCTGGATGCTGTCGCGGGTAAATTCGCGCTGCGGAATGCCACCGAGGATGCCTAACGCATTACGGGTTGGCTTCAGCCAAATCGGAATGATGTCACTCATCATCAATAAGTGCGTCAACGATTTGTGGCAGTTGCGGTCAATTAACACCGTGCTGCCGGCGGGTGCCGCGTACATGCCGACGATTTTATTTGATGTCGAGGTGCCGTTGGTGACCATGTAGCTCTGCTCGGCACCAAAGGTGCGCGCCACGTACTCCTCGGCTTCCAGATGCGGGCCAGTGTGATCGAGCAACGAACCTAATTCAGTCACCGAGATCGACACATCCGCCTTCAGCGTGTTGGAACCAAAGAAGTCATAGAACAAGCTGCCCACTGGGCTTTTTTGGAACGCGCTGCCGCCCATATGACCTGGCGTGCAGAAGGTATATTTGCCCTCTTTCACGTAGGTGAACAACGCTTTGGTTAGCGGCGGCGTGATGTTGTCGATGTACTCATCAGTGTACTGGCGAATGTGCAGTGCAATATCATCGGCGGCACTCAAGGCATATTCAAAGAAGTGCAACGCCATGCGCATCTCGTTGATGCTGACATCCATTTGCGAATGGGTGTTGATGAAGGCATACAGCGGCAGATATTCGTTGAGTTGATTGATGTCGCTACACAGCGCCAGACTGTAATCGTCCCAGTCAAAAATCACCCCGCAGATGCGCGGGTTATGCTCAATCAACTTCAGCAGGTCACTGGCATTATTGGGGTAAACGGTTTGGAAGCCTTGCTGCTTCAGGGCCGCATCCAATTCTCGAATCGGCTCATCTTTATAGAAAGCGCCGTGTGGTCCCATGATCGCAATAATATTCAATGCTCACCTCCTGTGGTGTTGTGGCACTGAATAAGGATAGCGAAAAGTGGCGGCGAATGGACCTGGAATGCTCTGCAGTCGCATTCCACGATCAGCAGGCATAAAAAAAGCGGACCGAAGTCCGCTTCCTTTTACGTCACGCGCTCATCACGCGTAGCCGTAATTCATCAGGCGCTGATAACGACGGTTGAGCAACTCTTCGGTGCTCAGCACATCGAGATCGGCCAGATCGGCCAGCAACTGCTTCTTCAGCGACGCCGCCATATCCACTGGCTGACGATGTGCGCCGCCCAGTGGCTCAGGAATGATCGAATCAATCAGCTTCAGCTCTTTCAGACGATCGGCGGTGATGCCCATCGCTTCCGCAGCCAGCGGTGCTTTGTCGGCACTTTTCCACAGAATCGATGCACAACCTTCCGGTGAAATCACCGAATAGGTGCTGTATTGCAGCATGTTGACTTTGTCGCCCACGCCGATTGCCAGTGCACCACCGGAACCGCCTTCGCCGATTACGGTACAAATCACCGGAATTTTCAGGCCAGACATTTCACGCAGGTTGCGCGCAATCGCTTCTGACTGACCGCGCTCTTCAGCACCGACGCCAGGATAAGCACCCGGCGTGTCGATGAAGGTGATCAGCGGCATCTTGAAACGTTCAGCCATTTCCATCAGACGCAGCGCTTTACGATAGCCTTCTGGTGCAGGCATACCGAAGTTGCGACGGATTTTCTCTTTGGTTTCGCGACCTTTCTGATGACCAATGATCATCACTGGACGACCGTCGAGACGGGCAATGCCGCCGACAATCGCTTTGTCATCGGCGTACGCACGGTCGCCGGCCAGTTCGTCGAATTCATCAAACGCGTTGCGGATATAGTCCAGTGTATAAGGACGCAGCGGATGACGCGCGAGTTGCGCCACTTGCCAGGCGCCTAAATCGGAGAAGATTTTACGGGTCAGCTCGACGCTTTTTTCGCGCAAACGCTGTACTTCTTCATCCAAATTAATATCGTGTTTCTCATCCGAACGGCCAATCGATTTTAACGAGTCGATTTTCGCTTCAAGCTCTGCGATAGGCTGTTCAAAATCCAGGTAATTAAGACTCATAATGTTCCTGTTTTAGTCAAACTCCAGTTCCACCTGCTCCGATCCTACTAACGACCGCAAATCGTTGAGTAAACGATCGCTGGGCGAAATTCGCCACGCTGCACCAAAGCGCAGCTTCGCCCGCGCATCGGCTCTCTGATAGTAGAGATGCACCGGAATGGTCCCGGAGCGATGAGGCTCCAGAGACTGGCGGAGACGGTTTAAAAGCTGGTCATCAATTTGCCTGTCCGTCAGCGAGATAGCAAGTCCGCGCGCGTATTTTTCCCGCGCTTCGTCGATGTCCATAACTTCTCGGGCGGTCATTTTAAGGCCACCGCTAAAGTCATCAAAGCTGACCTGTCCACTGACGATCAGGATACGGTCCTTCTCCAGCAACTGCTGGTATTTATCTAACGCATCGGTAAATAACATCACTTCAAGACGACCAGAACGGTCGTCAATCGTACAAATACCAATTCGGTTGCCGCGTTTCGTGACCATCACGCGGGCGGCAATTACCAGCCCCGCCGCGACGGTTACTTTACCACGATCTGTCGGATGCATGTCTTTCAGACGCATGCCGCCGACGTAACGCTCAATTTCTTTCAAATACTGATTAATCGGATGGCCGGTAAGATACAGCCCAAGCGTCTCTCGCTCGCCATCCAATTGAATTTGTTCCGGCCACGGCGTAATGCTGGCATAGGATTTCTCAACCTGCTCCGGCTCTTCCGCCAGCACACCAAACATATCCGCCTGGCCGATAGCTTCGGCTTTCGCGTGTTGATCGGCGGCTTTGAGCGCATCGCCGAGCGCACTCATCAGAGCAGCACGATGCGGGCCGAGGCGATCAAACGCGCCGGACATGATCAACTTCTCCATCACGCGACGGTTGATCTTTTTGGTGTCGGTGCGGGCGCAAAGATCGAACAGCTCTTTGAAATAGCCACCTTCGTTACGCGCATCAATGATCGCTTCGATCGGACCTTCGCCAACGCCTTTAATCGCGCCGATGCCGTACACGATCTCACCTTCATCATTGACGTGGAACGGGTAGAGTCCTGAATTGATGTCGGGTGGCAACACTTTGAGACCCATGCGCCAGCATTCATCGACCAGGCCAACCACTTTTTCGGTGTTATCCATATCGGCCGTCATTACCGCTGCCATGAACTCAGCTGGATAGTGCGCTTTCAGCCACAGCGTTTGATATGAAACCAACGCATAAGCCGCCGAGTGCGACTTGTTAAAGCCATATCCGGCGAATTTCTCAACCAGATCGAAAATTTTCATCGACAGTTCACCGTCAACGCCCATCTTCTCGGCACCGTCCTGGAATACCGAACGCTGCTTTGCCATCTCTTCGGGTTTCTTTTTACCCATCGCACGACGCAACATGTCCGCGCCGCCCAAGGTGTAACCGGAAAGCACCTGCGCAATCTGCATCACCTGTTCCTGATACAGGATAATGCCGTAGGTCGGCTCAAGCACCGGCTTCAGGGTTTCGTGCTGCCACTGAATATCCGGATAAGAAATCTCTTCACGCCCGTGCTTACGGTCAATGAAGTTATCTACCATGCCTGATTGCAGCGGCCCCGGACGGAACAGCGCAACCAATGCGATCATATCTTCGAAGCAGTCAGGCTTCAGACGTTTGATCAAATCTTTCATGCCGCGCGATTCAAGCTGGAATACCGCAGTGGTTTCCGAGCGTTGCAGCATGTCGAAACTTTTCTTGTCATCCAGCGGGATGGCAGCGATATCAATCGGCGGTAAACCCTGCTTTTCACGGCGCGGGTTAATCATCTTCAGCGCCCAATCGATAATGGTGAGCGTGCGCAGACCGAGGAAGTCAAACTTCACCAGCCCGGCGTATTCCACGTCATTTTTATCGAATTGCGTAACCGGGAATTGCCCGTTTTCGTCGCAGTACAGCGGCGCAAAATCGGTAATTTTAGTCGGCGAAATCACCACGCCACCGGCGTGTTTACCGGCATTACGTGTGACACCTTCCAGCTTGCGCGCCATGTCGATCAGCGCTTTAACCTCTTCATCGGCCTCATAAATTTCAGGCAGTTGCGGTTCAGCAAGGAAGGCTTTTTCCAGCGTCATGCCGGGATCGGGCGGGATCAGCTTGGAGATGCGATCAACAAATCCGTACGGATGGCCAAGCACGCGCCCAACGTCACGAATAACCGCTTTCGCCGCCATGGTACCGAAGGTGATGATTTGCGATACCGCTTCACGTCCATACATGTCAGCGACATGATCAATAACCTGATCGCGTTTTTCCATGCAGAAATCGACGTCGAAGTCAGGCATCGAAACACGTTCTGGGTTCAGGAATCGTTCGAACAGCAGGTCAAATTCCAGCGGATCGATATCAGTAATTTTTAACGCGTACGCCACCAGCGAACCAGCACCCGAACCACGGCCCGGCCCCACCGGAATACCGTTGTCTTTCGACCACTGGATAAACTCCATGACGATCAGGAAGTAGCCAGGGAAACCCATCTGGTTAATAACCGTCAGTTCGATTTCCAGACGTTCGTCGTACTCCACGCGCTTCTCGGCGCGGTCGGCAGCATCCGGGAACAGGAATTCCAGACGCTCTTCCAAACCTTCGCGCGACTTCGCCACGAGGAAGTCTTCGGTGCTCATCTCGCCCGTTGGGAACTGCGGTAAGAAGTATTCGCCAAGGCGCACCGTGACGTTACAGCGCTTAGCAATCTCTACGCTATTTTCCAGCGCTTCCGGGATGTCCGAGAACAGCTCGCACATCTCCTCTTCGCTACGCATATATTGCTGAGGACTGTAATTGCGCGGACGTTTTGGATCGTCCAGCGTGTAGCCATCATGAATCGCGACGCGAATTTCGTGCGCATCGAAATCTTCTTCATTGAGGAAACACACTTCGTTGGTGGCCACCACCGGCACACCTTCGGCAATCGCCAGATCCACCGCCGCGTGCAAATAGGACTCTTCATCGGCGCGACCGGTGCGGATCAATTCCAGATAATAACGATTGGGAAAATGTTCCTGATAGAAGCTTAAACATTGCGCCACCATCGCGCTGTTGCCACGCAGCAAACTGCGTCCAACATCGCCGCGACGACCGCCCGACAGCAGGATCAAACCTTCGCCTAACTCGATCAACCAATCGCGATCGATGATCGGACCGGCAATGCCATAACCGCGCTGATAAGCGCGTGAGATCAGTAATGTCAGATTCTGATAACCGGTGTTATTGGCTGCTAATACCGTGAGCTGCGTCAGCTCATCGCCCATTAACTCGCTGGCAACGTGGAAATCAGCACCGACAATCGGTTTGATGCCCGCGCCATGGGCGCTGCCGTAAAAACGCACCAATCCACACAGGTTAATGTAGTCGGTAACGGCAATCGCCGGCATGCCGAGCGCAGCCGCCTTCTTGACCAACGGCCCGGTTTTCGCCAGACCATCGACCATGGAGTAATCGCTGTGGACGCGCAGATGTATAAAACGAGGTTCAGCCATATCAGTTTCCGGTTAAAACAGCGTCAGGCTATTAAAGCGTAGTTGGCTGGCGCGCGGCCAGCACGTCGGCATCAATCAAAGCGTTACGCACCGGCGCAAAGCTGCGGCGATGATGAGGTGTGGCACCGTGCTGCGTCAGCTTTTCCATGTGCAGTGCAGTGGGATAGCCTTTGTGCTGCGCAAAGCCATATTCAGGAAACAGCAAATCCAACTCGGCCATTTCACGGTCGCGCGTTACTTTAGCGATAATTGAAGCGGCGCTGATCTCTTTGACCAAGCTATCGCCCTTCACTACCGCTTGCGAAGGCATTGGCAGCACAGGACAACGGTTGCCATCAATCAGCACAAAACCTGGCACGATAGACAAACCTGCTACCGCGCGCTGCATCGCCAACATAGTGGCGTGCAAGATATTCAGTTGATCGATCTCTTCTGGCTCTGCACGACCTAAACTCCACGCCAATGCCTTCTCTTTGATCTCGTCATACAGCGCAAGACGACGCTTCTCAGACAATTTTTTCGAGTCGGCCAACCCGGCAATCGGATTGGCGGGATCGAGGATCACCGCAGCAGTAACCACAGCGCCAACTAATGGGCCACGTCCGACTTCATCAACGCCAGCAATCAGCTGGGCATTGGGATAGATAAATTCATCCATTGATGACCTCCAATACCGCATCTGCCGCTTGTTCATCGGCATTCCAGCGAATCTGTTGGTGCAATTCGGTAAAGGTGTGCAGCAGCGCTTCACGTTCAGGGCCCGCATGCAGTAACGGTTCAAGTGCCGCCGCCAGGGCTTCTGGCTGACAGTCGTCTTGCAGCAACTCTTTCACCAGTTCGCGTCCGGCGAGCAAATTGGGCAGCGAAACATACGGCGTTTTTACCAGGCGTTTCGCCAGCCAGAAGGTAAACGGCTTCATGCGATAACCGACCACCATCGGACATTTGGCCAGCATGCACTCCAGCGCGGCAGTGCCGGACGCCAGAATCGCCGCATCGCTGGCCAGCATCGCCTGACGGCCTTTGCTATCCAGCAGGTGCATCGGCAATTCAGGTGCAACGTCAGCTTTAATCTGCTCAAACTGCTCGCGGCGTTTGGCGTTGACCAGCGGCACCACAATTTCCAGCGTGGGATAGCGCTGACGTAGCAACTGCGCGGCACGCAAGAAATCGGCGCTGAGCATTTCAACTTCGGCTCCACGACTGCCCGGTAATAAACCGAGGCATATCGCTTCGTCGGCAATGCCTAATTCGCGGCGCGCAGCCAGTTTATCGGGCTGCAGCGGCATCGCATCCGCCATGGTGTGACCGATAAAACGGCACGGCACGTTGAAGCGATCGTAAAAGGCTTTTTCAAACGGCAAAAACGCCAGCACCAAATTGGTGTTGCGACCGATTTTGAACACGCGTTTTTGTCGCCACGCCCACACAGATGGACTGACGTAATGAATGGTGCGAATACCGCTGCGTTTGAGATTGCCTTCCAACGTGATATTGAAATCTGGCGCATCAATGCCGACGAAGACATCGGGCTTGAGTTCAGTAAAACGCTGCGTGAGATCGCGACGAATGTGCAGTAAACGCCGTAAGCGCCCCAACACTTCGACGATGCCCATCACCGCCAGCTCTTCCATCTCATACCAGGCTTCACAGCCTTCAGCCTGCATTAGCGGACCTGCCACGCCAACAAAACGCGCATCAGGATGGCGTGCTTTTAACGCACGAATTAGGCCGGCACCAAGAATATCGCCGGAGGTTTCTCCGGCGACCAGGGCAATCGTAAGGGGGCGCGCTGACATGGATTAACGAATCAATCCACGCGTTGAACGTTCAAAGAAGTCGTAGAAAGGCTGCACTTCGCTGTGTTGTTTCGCCAGCTCTTCAATCTCTGGTTTCACTTCATCCAACGTCTTGCCGCTGCGATACAGCAGTTTGTACGCATTACGAATCGCATGCAGCGCTTCTTTGCTAAAGCCACGACGCTTCAAGCCTTCGATGTTGATACCGAACGGCGTTGCGTGGTTACCCTGCGCAATGACGTACGGCGGCACATCCTGAGCGACGCCTGAACAACCACCAACCATCACGTGTGCGCCAATGGTGCACCACTGATGTACCGCTGTCATGCCGCCAATAATGGCGAAATCATCAACGGTAACGTGACCGCCCAACGTGGCGTTGTTGGCGAAGATGCAGCGATTCCCAATCACACAGTCATGCGCGATATGTGCGTTGACCATCAGCAGGTTATCACTGCCGACTTTGGTCACATTGCCGCCCTGCGTGGTGCCACGATGAATGGTGACGCTTTCGCGGATGCGATTGCGATCGCCAATTTCAACGCGCGTCGGCTCGCCTGCATATTTCAAATCCTGATTAACTTCACCGATCGAAGCAAATTGATAGATCTGATTATCTTTGCCGATACGCGTATGGCCGTTCACCACCACGTGTGATTTGAGCACGGTTCCTTCACCAATCTCGACATTGGCACCGATAAAGCAAAACGGGCCGATGTGAACATTGGCGCCGATAACGGCACCCTCTTCAATGACAGAACTGGGATGGATATTGGCGGTTGAATCAATCACTTATTATGCCTCCCGGCTACGGGCACACATCATGGTCGCTTCACAGACAATTTTGCCATCAACGGTCGCCACGCCTTTAAAGCGCGTCAATCCACGACGGGTTTTCTCGAAGGTCACTTCCATGATCATCTGATCGCCCGGCACAACCGGACGCTTGAAACGGGCTTCATCGATACCAGCGAAGTAATACAGTTCGCCCGGTTCCAGTTTGCCAACGCTTTTAAACGCCAGAATACCGGTCGCTTGCGCCATCGCTTCCAGGATCAGAACGCCTGGGAAAATCGGCTTACCAGGGAAGTGTCCCTGGAAAAACGGTTCGTTTACAGAAACGTTCTTCACCGCGCGCAGATATTTATGCTCTTCAAACTCCAGCACGCGATCAACCAGCAAGAAAGGATAGCGGTGAGGCAGCAGTTCTAAAATCTCTTCAATTTTCAGAGTATGCGTTTCAGTAGTCAAAATACTCTTCCTGTCCTAAAAAATCTGATGGCAACAATAACACGGCCTGCACCGATCAAAATGATCTTCCGCAGGCCGCAAATCAGTTCGGGGGCGTTTCGCTTCATTGACTGTATCGCCTGCCGTCTCAGGTTGCCCGGAGGTGGACGGTGATACGCTTCTTTGTTATGAAAGCGAATAGCGTGGGATGCGTTTAGTCGTCTTTGCCGACCTTACGTTCGATGGCTTTTAAGCGTTTGCTTATTTCATCGATATTCATCACCAGCGCTGCTGTTTTACGCCAGGTTTTGTTGGGTTGCAGTGGAATACCCGATGAGTATACCCCAGGCTCTGTGATTGGGCGCATTACCATGCCCATGCCCGTTACGGTCACTTTGTCACAGATTTCCATATGGCCGTTAATGACGCTGGCGCCGCCAATCATACAGTAACGTCCAATCTTCAGACTACCCGCCATGATCACACCACCAGCAACAGCGGTGTTATCACCAATCATAACGTTG
Source organism: Pantoea sp. (assembly GCF_039594315.1). GTDB lineage: Bacteria > Pseudomonadota > Gammaproteobacteria > Enterobacterales > Enterobacteriaceae > Pantoea. The sequence continues at coordinate 3,750 of NZ_JBCNNP010000056.1, read as the reverse complement.
TGCGCAATCTGACACTGGTTATCTATGATAACACCATTGCCGATCAGAGTGTTATCCAGCGCGCCGCGATCGATGGTAGTACAGGCACCAATTTCAACCCGATCACCTATCACCACGGTTCCCAGCTGTGGAATTTTCACCCAATTGCCACGGTCATTAGCATATCCGAAACCATCAGCACCAATTACAGTGCCCGATTGAATCAGACAATCCTGACCAATCTGGATTTCGTGATAGACGGTGACGTTAGCCCACAAACGTGAACCACGACCAATGCGCGTCTGCTTACCAACAAAACAGCCGGCGCCAATCACGACATCGTCACCCAGCTCAACGCCGGATTCGATGACCGCATTAGCACCCACCGAAACATTCTTACCCAGCTTAGCCGTTGGATCGATAACCGCGCTGGGCGCGATATTCTGCGCGGGCTGCGGCGTGGTGTCCAGCAGTTGTGCCATGCGGGCGTAAGTCAGGTAAGGATTTTTTACCACCAGGGCGGCCGTTTTACACCACTCCAGATCCGCTTCCGTCAGCACCACGGCTGAAGCCTGGATATTAGCGAGCTGCTCGCGGTAGCGGCTGTTTGCAAGAAAAGTGATTTGGCCAGTTGTGGCGGATTGCATAGAAGCAATGCCGGAGATGGCGATATCGCCATCTCCGTGCAATTCTGCATCCAACTGCTGGGCTAAATCAGCCAGTCGAATTGATGACATCAATTATTTAACCTGTTTAACAACGTCAGCAGTGATGTCTTTAGCATCAGAAGAAGAGTACAGCACGGCCTGAGAGTCCAGAACCAGATCGTAACCTTCGCTTTTCGCTACAGACTGAACAGCGGTCTGGATTTTAGCCAGCAGCTTGTTACGTTCTTGCATCTGGCGAGTCTGGTTGTCTTTGTCAAAAGCCTGGGCTTTCTGTTCAAAGGCAGCACGCTCAGTAGAAATCTGCTTCTCTTTCTTAGTGCGGTCGCTGGCTTTCATGGTCGACGCATTACGCTGCAGATCCTGAATTTCTTGCTGGATCTTCTGCTGCTGAGACTGGAGGTCAGAAGCGCGGCTCTGGAATTCACCTTCGAGCTGCTTAGCAACAGCGGCACGCTGCGGAGACTGCTGGAAGACCTGGCTCAGGTTCACGACGGCAACTTTATCAGCCGCTTGGGCACCCGCAGAAGCAGCTAATGCAACACCCAGAGCAGCGGCACAGAACAACTTTTTCACTATAAACTCCTTACCTCAACGTGTGTGTTTGCAGCGCGTCGCATCGTTAAGCGACACGCGTGCAAGACGGTATTTTCACTTCCCTGCTCAGAGCCTTACCAGGTTTTACCAATGTTAAACTGGAATTGCTCTGACTTGTCTCCCTCGACTTTCTTCATCGGCTGGGCGTATGAGAATACCAACGGTCCCAACGGCGACATCCACTGCAGGGCAATACCGGCAGAGACGCGAATGTTGTTTGGATCGCTGTAATCCGGTATGCCCGCCGCACGTGTTTCTGCCGTATTTTGCCATTTGGTATCCCAAACGGTACCGGCATCCATAAATACCGAAGTACGTACGGAGTTTGCATATTTCTCACTCAGGAACGGCGTAGGCGTGATCAGCTCAAGGCTGGCAATCGCCATCGCGTTACCGCCGACCGCATCGTCCGACTTACAGACGCCGTTCGGATCGGTGATATTACAGGTGGATGAGTGATCGTTCAGATACGCGGCTTTAGGACCAATGGTATTGGACTGGAAGCCACGCACGGTGCTCGAACCACCGCCGTAGAAGTTCTCATAGAACGGCATCTCTTTTCCACCGAGTCCGTCACCATATCCAACTCGGCCACGACCTAATACCACCCACGTTCCATCGCGATTCAGCGGAACGTATTGCTGGCTATCCAATGTCGCTTTGTAGAAGGCGTTATCGGAGCCTGGAATCGTCACTTTACCGTTCAGGTTGGTACGGTTACCGCGCGTTGGGAAGAAGCCGCGGTCTAAGGTGTTGTATGTCCAACCGTAGTTGAAGGTGAAGTCATCCGCAGAATAATCACCGTCATTATTGATGCTTTGTGGATGTCCTACCGAATCCAGATAACGCCACATCGCAATTTGTGGGCGCATGTTGGAGAGGTCGTTATGCACATAACCTAAACCAACGCGCAGCGTATTGTTTTCGTTGACCGGGAAGCCCAGCGTACCGTCAAGACCATAACTTTTGTTGGTATAGTCAGACAGATCAGCGTCATCCGCTTTAAAGTCGTTGTAGAACAAGCGACCGCCAAGGCTCACACCATCCACCGTAAAGTACGGATCGGTCAGTGAGAATTCAGCATAGGTCTGGTAATCGTTTTTGGTGCCGCTGATGCCAACGGTGTTACCGGTGCCGAGCCAGTTTTCCTGGGTTACACCCACCTGGAAGCTAACACCACTTTCAGTACCGTAACCGACACCAAAGTTGAAGGTACCGGTGTTACGCTCTTTCACCTTATAGACCACGTCAACCTGGTCTGGTGCACCTGGAACGCGCTGAGTATCGACATCAACGGTTTCGAAGTAGCCGGTACGGTTCAGGCGCTCTTTACCTTGGTCAACCAAGTCGCTGCCTAACCAGGCACCTTCCATTTGACGCATTTCACGGCGCAGAACAGAATCTTTCGAAGTGTCGTTACCTTCGAAGCGCACTTTGCGCACGTAGTAACGGTTACCGGCATCAACGTTGATATGCAGTTTGACGGTTTTATCCGTATCGTTGATTTCTGGCTGCGTCACGACACGCGGATACGCGTAGCCATAACGGCCCAGTAATTTCTTAATGTCATCTTCCATCTGGGTGACTTTGGTGCCGTTATACAGCTCACCAGATGGAATGCGGGTCATCTTTTCGATTTCCGCAGAATGGCCCGCCATGCTGCCATTGACGATCACGCCAGCAATCTTGTACTGATCGCCTTCGTTAACGTTGACAGTAATGTAGATGCCTTTTTTATCTGGCGTCAGGCTCACCTGAGTCGAATCAATGTTAAAGCGCGCATAACCGCGATCCAGATAGAAGCTGCGCAGGGTTTCGAGATCCCCAGCCAGTTTTTGCTTCTGGTATTTACGATCGCCTACTACGTTCCACCACGGCACCTCGTCACGCAGAGAGAAACGCGAGATCAGTTCATCGGAGCTAAACGCTTTGTTGCCGACGATATTGATCTGCTGAATCTGCGCAGAAACGCCTTCCTGGAAGACGAATTTCAGGTCAACACGGTTGCGCGGCAGCGGTGTAGCGATCGCTTTCACGCTGGCGGTGTATTTACCGACGCTGTAATAGAAGTCTTCCAGCCCTTTCTCAATCGAAGAGAGCGTGGTGCGGTCCAGCGCTTCGCCGACGCGCACGCCAGAAGCTTCAAGGTTCTGCTTCAGCTGATCTTCTTTCACCGCTTTATTGCCGGAGAAAGTGATGTTGGCAATGGTTGGACGCTCTTTCACCTGAACAATCAGGGTGGTGCCGTCACGCAGAACCTGCACATCTTCAAAGTTACCGGTCGCGAACAGTGAGCGAATGGTGTTTCTGACGTCATCGTCATTCACCGTATCACCAACACGTACCGGCATGCTGAGCAGAGCCGCGCCGACGGCGACTCGTTGTAGACCTTCGAAATGAATGTCCTTCACTACGAAATCGTCTGCACCGTAAACGGTGGCGCTGCTAAACAGCAGCGACGCTATGAGCAACTTTTTCATCGCCATCGTTGTTATGCGTTTTCCTAACA
>NZ_JBCNNP010000055.1:0-25677 GCF_039594315.1 Pantoea sp. | reverse complement strand
AGAAATCTTTTCGTTCCGGCTCAGGAAGTGCGGCAACTATAGGTATTTGCTGGAGCTTCCTCAACGGACAAATTATAATGTCTCGGATTAAAAAAACTAATACGTAGCGACTTTGTATAAGTTGAAGTATTACCTAGTAAATCCGGATACGGAAAACCATGTCAAAACGCCTTCCGCCGCTTAATGCTTTACGCGTCTTCGATGCCGCTGCCCGCCATTTGAGCTTCACAAAAGCTGCTGAAGAGCTGTTTGTGACCCAGGCTGCTGTCAGCCATCAGATCAAATCTCTGGAAGATTTCCTCGGTCTAAAGCTGTTTCGCCGGAGGAATCGTTCGCTTTTACTGACAGAGGAAGGGCAAAGCTACTATTTAGACATCAAGGAGATTTTCTCCGCGATCAACGATGCAACGCGTAAGCTTCAAGCGCGCAGCGCCAAAGGTGCGCTAACGGTAAGTTTGTTGCCAAGTTTCGCGATTCAATGGCTGGTGCCACGCCTTTCTAGCTTTAATATGGCTTATCCGGGCATCGATGTGCGTATCCAGGCGGTGGACCGCGATGAGGAGAAATTAGCCGATGATGTGGATGTGGCGATTTTCTACGGTCGCGGCAATTGGCCTGGCTTGCGGGTGGAAAAATTGTACGCCGAATATTTGTTGCCGGTCTGCTCACCCATGTTGCTTACCGGCGATCATCCGCTGAAATCGCCGGCTGATTTAGCGCACTGCACCTTGCTGCATGATGCGTCGCGTCGCGATTGGCAATCGTATATTCGCCAGCTTGGCTTGCAGCATATTAATGTGCAGCAAGGCCCGATTTTCAGCCACAGCGCAATGGTGTTGCAGGCTGCGATTCATGGTCAGGGCGTGGCGCTGGCGAATAATGTGATGGCGCAGAGTGAAATTGAAGCCGGACGTCTGGTCTGTCCATTTAATGACGTATTGGTCAGTAAAAATGCTTTTTATCTGGTTTGTCATGACAGCCAGGCAGAACTGGGTAAAATAGCCGCCTTTCGCCAGTGGATCCTGGAAAAAGCGGCCAATGAACAAGAAAAATTCCGTTTTCGCTACGATCACTAACGCATTGATGGCCGCACAGTGATGTGCGCAATACCTTGAGGATTGTTTGATGTCCAGTCGTGCGATGTTTGTTTTTGCCGCCATCAGCGGATTTCTGCTGGTGGCGTTTGGTGCTTTCGGGGCGCATGTACTGAGCAAATCGCTTGGTCCCGCAGAAATGGCATGGGTGCATACTGGCCTTGAATATCAGGCGTATCACACGCTGGCGATTATCGGCTTGGGTGCTGCTATGCTGCGTCGCGCCAATATCTGGTTTTACTGGAGTAGCGCCGCACTGGCGCTCGGTACCGTGTTGTTCAGCGGCAGCCTCTATTGTCTGGCGCTGTCGCACATGAAGTTTTGGGTTTTTGTTACGCCAGTGGGCGGCTTGTGCTTCCTTATTGGCTGGTTCTTGATGTTGATTGGCGCGCTGCGTCTGAAACGAAAGGCAGATCGCCATGAATAAAGTTTTACTCTATTGCCGTCCGGGATTTGAGAAAGAGTGTGCGGCAGAAATCAGTGCCAAAGCCGCGGAGCGCGAAATTTACGGCTTCCCGCGTGTGAAAGAGGATTCCGGCTACGTTTTGTATGAATGCTATCAGCAGGAACACGCTGAAAAGCTGATCCAAACGCTGCCGTTTGCTGAGCTGATCTTTGCGCGTCAAATGTTGGTGGTTGGTGAACTGTTGCGTGATTTGCCGCAGGAAGATCGCATCACGCCGATTGTCGGTATGCTGACAGGCGTGGTGGAAAAGGGCGGTGAACTGCGCGTTGAAGTGCCAGATACTAATGAAGCCAAAGAGCTGACCAAGTTCTGCCGCAAGTTAACGGTGCCGCTGCGAGCCAGCCTACGTGAAAGCAAAATTCTGCTTAACTACGAAACACCGAAGCGCCCGGTGGTGCATGTGTTCTTTATTGCACCAGGCACTTGCTACGTTGGCTATTCGCTGCCGGAAAACAACTCACCGTTCTATATGGGCATCCCGCGCTTGAAGTTCCCGTCCGATGCGCCAAGTCGATCAACGTTGAAATTGGAAGAAGCATTCCACGTCTTTGTTCCAGCCGATGAGTGGGACGAACGTCTCGCCAGCGGTATGTATGCGGTTGACTTGGGGGCATGTCCAGGCGGTTGGACTTATCAACTGGTGAAACGCAGCATGTGGGTGTTTGCCGTCGATAACGGCCCGATGGCACCAAGCCTGATGGATACCGGGCAGGTTACACACTGTCGTGAAGATGGTTTTAAATTCCGTCCGCCGCGCACCAACATCAGTTGGTTGGTATGCGACATGGTAGAAAAACCGGTGCGTGTTGCCAGTTTGATGACTGAATGGCTGGTCAACGGTTGGTGCCGTGAAGCCATCTTCAACCTGAAGTTGCCAATGAAGAAGCGTTATGAAGAAGTGACGCAGAATCTGGCAATGATTGATGATGCGCTGAAAGCGCAAGGTATCAATGCCCAGATTCAGGCGCGCCAGTTGTATCACGACCGTGAAGAAGTGACGGTGCACGTTCGTCGTTTGTGGGCGGCAGTGGGCGGCCGTCGCGACGAGCGCTAATCCGCCGTCATACTTTGCGCTATAGCGGCGTTGGCTGCGTTTGCTCGCCCCGGTCACATACTGATGTATGCTCCCGGGGACTCTCAAACTTGCCGCCTTGCTGTCGCACAAATTATTTTGCAGGATCTCTAGCGGGTGCTGCACATGACAGGTTTTCGTAGGGTCGCCATTTATGGTGACCGCTATTTAGCGTTATATCTTAATGTGTTGAGATTGCCTTGAAGTACCAAATCTCGTTTCAATGTTGATACCTGGCGACACACTTCCGCCATTTCCCGCTGTTCCTGCAACTTCCCTTGCCACTTGCTTGGCACGTCATCCCAGCGCTGATAAATCGCATCCAGCGAGCCGAACTGCACCATCAGTTCGCGGGCACTTTTCGCGCCTATACCCGCCACGCCGGGAATTTTACTGCTGCTGATGCCGCATAAGCCCCAATAATCCGGCAACTGCGCGGGTGCGACACCGAATTCTTGCTCGATAAAAGGCACATCCAACCAACGCTTTTGGAAATAATCGCGGATGCGAATATTCGGCGCCAGCAGCTGGCAATATCCTTTATCGGTGGAGACGATGGTCGCTTGATGTCCTGCATTGGCCATTTTTACTGCCAGCGTGGCGGCGAGATCGTCGGCTTCGTCTAAATCGGCAACCCAGCAACTAACGCCTACGGCTCGAAAGGCCTCTTGCAGCGCGGGCATCTCTTGCTGCAAATCCTCTGGCATCGGCGGGCGGCCAGCTTTGTAATCAGGTAACAACTGATGACGCCAACCCGGTAAACGTTCATGGCTGTCAAAAACCGCGACCACATGCGTCGGTTGCGTGTGGCCTAACAGTTGATGCAGAGCCGCAACGCAGCTATCACGGCACGGCGAACCTTGCACCGCATGCAAGCGGCGAATCAGGTTAAGCGCATCAATAATCAGAAGATGAAACGACATAGCGATAGCGGCAGCCCGCAGGCTGCCTTCCTGGAGGTTATTTGATGATTTCGTAGCAAGGCGTGTAGGCGCTGCCCGGCAACTTCATACGCTGCTGCGCGACAAAACCTTGCAGCAGTTCATCCATGCGGTGCATGAGATTGGCATCGCCATGCAGCTTGTAAGGTCCTTTCTCACGAATTTCACGGATGCCGATCTCTTTCACGTTACCGGCCACAATGCCCGAGAAGGCGCGACGCAAATCGGCGGCCAGCAGCTCAGCAGGCTGATCGGGGAACAGCTTGAGGTTCGCCATGTTTTCGTGGGTCGGTAAGAATGGCACCTGCAATTCTGGCGCGATTCGAATTGACCAGTTAAAGCTGTAGGCATCGCCGGTTTCACGACGATATTCCTTCACCTGCGGCATCGCTTTTTTCATCAGACGCGCGACTTCAGCCGCGTCATCAATGATGATTTTGTAATGCTTACGCGCAGCTTCGCCCAAGGTGCTAACGATGAAGTCATCCAGCACGCGGAAGTAGTCGGCGCTCTCTTTTGGTCCAGTCAGAATAAGCGGCAGTACCTGATCGTTGTTATGCGGGTTCATCAAAATCCCCAGCAAATACAACAACTCTTCCGCGGTGCCCACGCCGCCAGGGAAAATAACGATGCCATGCGCGATACGCACAAAGGCTTCGAGACGTTTTTCGATATCCGGCATGATGATCAGTTCATTGACCAGCGGATTCGGTGGCTCAGCGGCAATGATCGACGGTTCGGTCAGACCGATAAAGCGGCTGTCGTGATAGCGCTGCTGTGCATGGCCGACCGCCGCACCTTTCATCGGTGCTTCCATTACGCCCGGTCCACAGCCGGTGCAAATGTTGAGTTCGCGTAAGCCCATTTGCGTGCCGACGTTGCGGCAATATTGGTATTCCACTGCGTTAATCGAGTGGCCGCCCCAGCACACCACGGTATTCGGGTATTCGCCAATGTGCAGCGCACGCGCGTTACGCAGGATGGAGAACACCTGATTGGTGATGTGTGCTGAATCTTCAATTTCAGGCTGGCAGCGTTCAGTCGCGGCGAGTTGACCGTTCACAAACAGAATGTCACGCAACACAGCAAACAGGTTGGCTTGCAGTGAGCGGATAATGCGGCCATCAACAAATGCCTCTTCCGGCGGGTTAATCAGTTCAAGTTTTACGCCGCGTTCACGACGTAAAACGTTGATATCAAAACTTTCAAAGCGCGAAAGTAATTCCTGGCTGCTGTCGGTTTGGCTACCTGAATTTAGAACTGCCAGGGAACAGTTACGAAACAGTTGATATAGGTCGCTGCTGGCCGTGCGCTTCAGCATGTCGACTTCTAATTGGGAGAGCAGATCCATCGAGCCAAGCGGGCTGATATGTGTAATCAAGAGAACTCCTTTACACGCAAATGCGTGACTGATGACGCTGCGCTTAACTTATTGAGCGCAGTGACGAAAATCCTTGGGAGCGCAGGGTGTGAAATTGCGCCTACCACAGAGTAACGTTGTCCGCCGTGAATGCTCAAGAGGAACCGCGCATCCGTGCTGCGGCCTGCGAGGCGTCTCGCAATCTATTACTGGCGAACCAGGCGGGAATATCCCGGAGAGAAGGGCACGTTGCTGCGCCACGGGTTAATGTCGAGACCGCCGCGGCGAGTGTAGCGTGCATAAACGGTGAGCGCTTCGGGTTGGCAAAAGCGTTGAACGTCGTTGAAAATGCGTTCAACACACTGCTCATGGAACTCATTGTGCTGGCGGAATGAGATCAGATAACGCAGCAAGGCTTCGCGATCGATACGTGGGCCTTTATAACGAATCATCACTGAACCCCAATCTGGCTGATTGGTGATCAAACAGTTGGATTTCAGCAAATGGCTGACTAACGTCTCTTCAACCAATTCGTTGCCGGTGGCTTGCGCCAGATAATCGGCATTAAAGGCATAATCACCGATTTCAATGTCTTGCTCATCAATCACTTCACCGCTGAAATGACCAATAGGTTGGCCCTCCACTTCACTCAGGCGGAACAGCGCAACGCTGACTTCACCATCTGCGCAGGCGCTGAGATCGCGTTCCAGCGTTTGGCGTACTTCGCCCCAGTCAGCGAAAATGGTCTGGTTAAAGCTGTTAAGATAGAGTTTGAAACTCTTGGACTCGATCAGGTTTTGGCTATCGGCGCGCAGCACCACTTCGCCGACCGCCACTTGCGGTACGCCTTTACTGTTCAGCCAGGAGAGTTCGTATAACGTCCAGATATCTGCGCCAGTAAACGGCAGATTATCGGGATATAGCCCAAGCGGTTCGCGATTCAGGCTGCGCGGCACTGATTGCAGCAGCGTGTTATCGTAGCGATCGACATAAGCCGTGGGTTTGCCTAAGGTCAGGCCACTTAATGCCTGAGCGTGGTTTTCAGAAGACATAACGGTTACCACTAAATTCCATCAAAGTGGCTAAGTGTAACCCAACACCAGCGAGAATATGAATGATGCAGCACACCGCAGACGCCCTGCGTGAGTTTACCGCCCGCTATGTTGAACATTGGCAGCAACAAGCCGGGCATTTGCCAGCCAGCAGCGAGCTGTTGGGCGTACCATCCGATTGTATTGTTAGCACGCTGGATGATCGCGTGTTATGGCAGCCGCAACCCTTTACCTTGCCTGCCACGTTAGAGGCGGTCGAGCGCGCGTTAGATCTCCAATTGCAACCCGAAATCACCGCCTTTTACACCACGCAATTTGCTGGCGACATGACGGCGCAGTTTGTTGATCGCCCGATTACCTTGCTGCAAGTGTGGAGCGAAGACGATTTCACCCGCTTACAGGAGAATCTGATTGGTCATCTGGTGATGAAGCGCCGCTTAAGGCAGAGTCCAACCTTATTCATCGCCACAACCGAGTCAGATAATGAAGTTATCGCCGTGTGCAATCTCACCGGCGAGGTGATTGTTGAGGAGCCTGGCACTAAAAAGCGTGAGATTCTTTCTCCTGGTATTAAGACATTTCTTAATGATTTACAACCGGTTAGTTGGTGAGTTGCAGATTTTTAGCCGAGGCTCTGTGAGAGATCTCTCACATATGCTGTGCGAGATCGCTAGATCATTTTGCAGAGCTCTGGACGTCCGAGATGTAAAAATATTGTGAATCATGAACTTATGGTATCAATCCGAAAATCAAGACATGGCTTGATCCTTTAACGCCGCTTACTGGCTTGTTATTGCGATGCTTTCTGACAGAATAGCTACCACTGGCAGGATGCTGGGGATAAAGAGATGTTCAGGAGAACGTCAGCCAGGAGGCGGGAACGTAACGGAGTTTACGGCACACGGAAGGCTTCAGGATGAAGCAGGACACTCAGGATTGAGTAACGGACACCTCCAGGACGGAGAATGAGAGCCATGCGGAATGTGGCGGGCCAGGATGCTAAGGACCAATGTCATGATGACAAGCGACGGAAAGCGCAGGAACAGTTGTCATGGATGAGCAGGGAGCACAGCAGTGGCGGGAATGCTGCAAACGAAAACCGGGAGCACTGTAACAACAGTGCTCCCTTTTTTTATGCTTTTTTGCGCCCGGCGCGACTGATGATATGCTTGCCGCCCAAATTTTCTCTGGAGGTGGCGTATGTCGTCGCAAATGATTATTCAGCGCCTGCAACAGGTCGAAGCGGTTATGCGCGAACACGGCCACTGGCAAGCACAATCCCCTGAGGCGCAAGCCTTCACCAGCACCGAACCTTTCTGCCTTGATACCATGGAACCGTTGCAATGGTTGCAATGGGTTTTCATCCCGCGTTTCCATGCGTTAATTGCAGCCGACGCGCCGCTGCCGAAAAACTTCGCTATCGCACCTTATTATGAAGTGGCATTGCCCAACGACACGGCGGGTTATGCGGCATTGCAAGCGGTGCTGGTGAAGTTTGATGCGCTGTTCCAGGATGCGGCGATCTAATGCTCGAAATCCTCTATCAAGATCAATGGCTGGTGGCGGTGAATAAACCCGCTGGTTGGCTGGTACATCGTAGTTGGCTTGATCGTAATGAAAAAGTGGTCGTGATGCAGACGGTGCGCGATCAGATCGGGCAGCACGTTTTCACCGTCCATCGCCTTGACCGTCCGACGTCTGGCGTACTGTTGATGGCGTTATCCAGCGAAGTGGCGCACTTACTGGCGCAGCAGTTTGAGCAGCACCAGATGCAGAAGACTTATCACGCTGTGCTGCGTGGTTGGCTGGAAGGCGCTGCCACGCTGGATTATCCGCTGGTGGAAGAGCTGGACAAGATTGCCGATAAGTTCGCGACGCAAGAACCGGTCGCGCAACCGGCGGTAACCGATTATCAGGCGCTGGCCCACGTAGAAATGCCGGTTGCCATCAGCAAGTATAATAGCGCGCGTTATACCTTGGTTGAGATGGCGCCACACACTGGCCGCAAGCATCAGTTGCGCCGTCATATGGTGCATCTGCGCCATCCAATTATTGGCGACAGCGCGCATGGCGATTTGCGACAGAATCGCGGTGCATCGGCGCATTTTGGCCTGAATCGTTTGATGTTGCATGCCAGTGCGCTCAGCTTTACCCATCCGGTTACCGGCGAGCCGCTGGTGATCCGCGCCGGATTGGATCGCGTCTGGCAGAACATGCTGGAGCAATTTGGCTGGCAGGATCAGATCCCTGATGTTCCCAGGGTTGAGTTTGCCGATGAGGCAGTCCAGGATAAGCCGACAGAATAAAGGAGCATCACAATGGCAAAGATTGGCATTTTTACAGGTACGGTTTACGGCAATGCGTTGCTGGTTGCTGAAGAAGCGCAGCCGGTGCTGGAAGAGCAGGGGCACGACGTTAAAGTGTTTGAAGATCCGTCATTGGCGGATTGGCAAGCCTACAGCAAAGATGTGGTGTTGATTGTGACGTCTACCACCGGTCAAGGCGATTTCCCGGATAACATCGCGCGTTTGTATGTGGCGATCCGTGATCAAGTGGGTTATCAGCCTGAGCTGCGTTACGGCGTGATTGCGCTGGGCGATAGCAGCTATGAGAATTTCTGCGGTGCCGGTAAAACCTTCGATGCTACGTTGCAGGAGCAGAGCGCCAAGCGTATTGGTGATGTGCTGCTGGTGGATGCCACGGAAGATCCTGAGCCAGAATCTGTGACCACGCCGTGGGTGGAGAGCTGGGGTAAGTTGCTTTAAGCGCGCTTTCCCTCACCCTAACCCTCTCCCATAAATGGGAGAGGGAACCGTACAAAGCGATAAGATAAATTTGCACCCAACCTAAACATCTCTCTGAACAACCCCCTCGCCCGCTTGCGGGAGAGGGTTAGGGTGAGGGCAAGACAGCTTACGTCACCGGCGCAGGATTAAACACCGCCAGCTGATTACGAATCCCCCAACGATCGGACCACGTCTGTTTGCGGCCGCTAGCGATCTCCAGAATCAACTCAAACAAGCGCCAACCCACCTGCTCAATACTCTCTTCACCGGTGGCAATGGTGCCAGCGTTAATATCCATCAAATCATGCCAACGCTCGGCCAGCGCATTGCGCGTTGCCATTTTGATCACCGGAATCGCCGCTAAGCCATATGGCGTACCGCGACCGGTAGTAAACACTTGCAACGTAATACCGGATGCCATTTGTTGCGTGCCACAAACAAAATCACTGGCAGGCGTCGCGGCATAAATCAGCCCACGTTGGGTAGGACGTTGTCCCGGTGACAGTACTTCAACGATCGGGCTGCGGCCAGATTTCGCAATCGATCCCAGCGCTTTCTCCACCACATTGGCTAATCCGCCTTTTTTATTGCCAGGCGAAGGATTGGCGCTGCGATCGGTTTGTCCCTGGCTGAGATAATCGTCGTACCACGCCATCTCTTCCAGCAGACGTTTGCCAACCGCTTCATCAACCACGCGTGGCGTCAGCAGATGAATGGCATCGCGCACTTCAGTCACTTCCGAGAACATTACCGTGGCGCCACAGCGCACCAGCAAATCAGAAGCAAATCCTACCGCCGGATTGGCCGTCACGCCGGAGAAGGCATCGCTGCCGCCACATTGCGTGCCAATCACCAGGTCTGAAGCGGGGCAAGTCTCGCGCTGACGCTGGTTGAGCTTTTTCAAATGGCGCTCGGCCACCTGCAAGATTTCATCCACCATCGCGCCAAAGCCGACGTGGCGCTCATCTTGCAACCGCACAATATCGTTGTCGTCGAGGGAGATCGCTTGCACATCCGGCGTGCCGGTCAGCAGACGTTCCGGCTGAAGTTTTTCGCAGCCGAGACTGACAATCATCACTTCGCCGCCGAAATTGGGATTGAGCGCCAGATTGTGAATGGTACGAATCGGTACCACCGCCGCGGGTGCGTTGATTGCCACGCCACAGCCATACAGGTGATTCAGCGCCACCACGCCATCGACGTTGGGATAGCGCGGCAGCAAATCACGTTCAATGATCTGCACCACATAATCCACCACGCCCGCCACGCAGTGCACGCTGGTAGTGATGCCGAGCAGATTGCGTGTGCCAACGCTGCCATCGGCGTTGCGATAGCCTTCAAAGGTGTAGCCTTCCAGCGGCGGCAAGGCGGGCGGCACATTGTTGGCCAGCGGCAAACTATTGAGTGGCGGCGCTTCGGGCAGCGCCACCAACGATTCTTCGATCCAGCTACCTTGGGCAATCGGACGCAGCGCGTAGCCAATCACTTCGCCATAACGCAGGATTGCCCCATTTTGTGGGATATCGCTCAGCGCAACTTTGTGCCCTTGCGGCACATGCTCAATCAGTTGTAAGCCGTCGTCGAAACGTGTGCCAGACGGCAAACCTTGATTGTTGACCACAATCGCTACGTTATCGGCATCATGGACTTTGATATACAGCGGTTTTTCTGTCAGAGGACGGTTCATTGCTCACCTTCCAGTTCGTCGCACTGTACTTAGCAGCGCGGTTTAAAATGCTTCCATCACGTCATCGTTTTTTGCCAGCCTCAGTATATGCAGGGGGATGGGCGCGCACATTGTGCAACTGACTGGCTTTAAGGGGATTTATCCCGGCAATTTGGTTCGTTTAACCAAAAGCAAGTGAAGGGACTCACAAACTGACCGTTAGCTGTTTGTTTAGTGAGCAGATCCAGCAGGGAAAAAACCGTTCCGTGAGCCACGCCGCAGCGTTATGTGCAGATGCCATAAAAACAGCTTTAAATTCCGCAAATCCTCATGCGTTCTTCCAGTGTTTCGCCTCCAGGCTGTTCCTATACTGATTCTCGTTCTTCGACGTTAGGTTATTCGTCACGACGCATCATCGTATTGCCAATATAAAAATCGCCGTGTTTAACCCAACATCATTCTGATACCCAACGCGATGTGTATGCAGTCAGAGTGGATGTAGCGTTCGCTATATTTCAGGAGTGCATCATGAATAGTTACAGCCAGACAGCGGAAGCGGTGCAAAAGCGCACCAATGCCCGTTACTGGATTGTGGTGATGTTATTTATCGTCACCTCGTTCAACTACGGTGACCGCGCAACCATTTCGATTGCCGGTTCCGCGATGTCCAAAGAGATCGGCCTCGATTCGGTTGGATTGGGCTACATCTTCTCCGCCTTCTCATGGGCTTACGTTATTGGTCAGATTCCTGGCGGATGGTTGCTCGACCGCTTCGGATCAAAACGCGTTTACTTCTGGAGCATCTTTACCTGGTCGCTGTTTACCTTGCTGCAAGGCTTCGTCGACGTGTTCAGCGGCTTCGGCATCATCGTGTCGCTGTTTATGCTGCGCTTCCTGGTTGGTTTAGCCGAAGCGCCATCCTTCCCGGGTAACAGCCGCATTGTGGCGGCGTGGTTCCCGGCGCAGGAGCGTGGTACTGCGGTAGCGATCTTCAACTCGGCGCAATACTTCGCCACGGTGATCTTCGCGCCAATCATGGGTTGGTTGGTGTCAGAAGTGGGCTGGGCGCATGTGTTCTGGTTCATGGGCGGCTTGGGCATCATCCTCAGCTTCATCTGGCTGAAAGTGATTCATGATCCCAACGATCATCCGGGCGTGAACAAAGCGGAGCTGGAGTACATGGAGCAGGGCGGCGCGCTGATTAATATGGACGCGAAAAAGTCTGAGCGCAAAGTGAGCTGGAGCGAGAAGTGGTACCAAATCAAACAGCTGCTGACCTCACGCATGATGTTGGGTATCTACCTCGGTCAGTATTGCGTCAACGCCTTAACTTATTTCTTCATTACCTGGTTCCCGGTGTATCTGGTGCAGGCGCGCGGTATGTCGATCCTGAAAGCGGGCTTCGTCGCCTCCATTCCAGCGGTGTGTGGCTTCCTGGGCGGTGTGTTGGGCGGGGTGATTTCCGATTACCTGATGCGTAAAACCGGATCGCTGAACATCGCGCGCAAAACGCCGATTGTGCTCGGCATGCTGCTCTCTATTTCAATGGTGATGTGTAACTACACCCAAACCGAATGGGTGGTGGTGTTCTTCATGGCGCTGGCGTTCTTCGGCAAAGGCATTGGTGCGTTGGGTTGGGCAGTAATGGCCGATACCGCACCGAAAGAGATCAGCGGCTTGAGCGGCGGCCTGTTCAACATGTTCGGTAACTTCTCCGGCATCGTTACGCCAATCGCCATCGGCTATATCATCGCCACCAGCGGATCGTTCGAAGGTGCGCTGGTCTATGTCGGTATTCATGCGTTTGTTGCCGCATTCAGCTTCCTGGTGATTGCTGGCGATATCAAACGTGTCGAACTGAAAACCCGAGCATAAGGACGGATTATGACTACGCAAAGCACGCCGATAATCACCGATATGCAGGTGATTCCGGTTGCCGGTTACGACAGCATGCTGCTCAACATTGGCGGCGCGCACAGCGCCTGCTTCACCCGCAACATTGTGGTGTTGACCGATAGCGCCGGACATACCGGCGTAGGTGAAGCGCCGGGCGGCGAGACCATTTACCAAACCTTGGTTGAGGCGATTCCGCAGGTCAAAGGCCAGCAAGTTGCGCGCATGAATCGTCTGGTGCAGCAGGTGCACAAAGGCAATCAGTCGGCGGATTTCGATACCTTCGGCAAAGGCGCGTGGACGTTCGAACTGCGCGTCAACGCGGTGGCGGCACTGGAAGCCGCGTTGCTGGATCTACTCGGTCAATGCCTCGGCGTGCCGGTGGCGGAATTGCTTGGCCCCGGTCAGCAACGTGATGAAGTTACCGTGCTGGGTTATCTGTTTTATCTCGGCGATCGCCGCAAAACCGATTTGCCCTATTTGACCGGTGAAGGTGCCAGCCATGATTGGTATCACTTGCGCCATCAGGAAGCGTTAACGCCTGAAGCAGTGGTGCGCCTGGCGGAAGCGGCGCAGGACAAATATGGCTTCAAAGATTTCAAACTCAAAGGCGGCGTGCTACCGGGCGAGCAGGAAATCGCCTCGGCGGCAGCACTGAAAAAACGTTTCCCGGATGCGCGCATCACAGTGGATCCCAACGGTGCGTGGACGCTTGATGAAGCGATTCGCTTATGCAAAGGCATGGGCGATGTGCTGACTTACGCTGAAGATCCGTGCGGGGCCGAGCAAGGTTATTCCGGCCGTGAAGTGATGGCGGAATTCCGTCGTGCCACCGGTTTGCCGGTCGCCACCAATATGATCGCCACCAACTGGCGCGAGATGAACCACGCGGTGATGCTCAATTCAGTCGATATCCCGCTGGCCGATCCGCACTTCTGGACGCTGAGCGGCGCGGTGCGTGTGGCGCAGTTGTGCGACGACTGGGGCCTGACGTGGGGCTGCCACTCCAATAACCATTTCGACATTTCGCTGGCGATGTTCACCCACGTGGGCGCCGCTGCGCCGGGTAAACCCACCGCCATTGATACGCACTGGATTTGGCAGGAAGGCGATCAGCGCCTAACCAAAGAACCGCTGCAAATTCGCCACGGCAAAATCGCGGTGCCGGATAAGCCGGGCTTGGGCGTCGAGCTGGATTGGGATCGCCTGCATCAAGCCAACGCGTTGTACAAATCGCTGCCGGTCGGCGCGCGCAATGACGCCACCGCCATGCAGTATCTGGTTCCCAATTGGTCATTCGACCGCAAGCGTCCAGCATTTGGTCGCGGCTAAGTCTAAGGAGCAGGAAATGAGTCAGACACCGAAAATCACATCGCTACAGGTCATTCCGGTGGCCGGTCACGACAGCATGTTGCTCAACCTGAGCGGTGCACATTCGCCGTTTTTCACCCGTAACATTGTCATTATCAAAGACAATGCCGGACATACCGGCGTGGGTGAGATTCCAGGCGGCGAAAAGATTCGTCAGACGCTGGAAGACGCAGCGGCGCTGGTGGTGCAGAAAACTGTTGGTGAATACAAAAACATTCTCAACCTGGTGCGCAGCACCTTTGCTGACCGCGATTCCAGCGGCCGTGGCAACCAAACCTTTGACCTGCGTACCACCATTCATGTGGTAACCGGCATTGAAGCGGCGCTGCTCGATCTGCTTGGTCAGCATTTGGGTGTCAACGTGGCATCGCTGCTCGGTGATGGCCAACAGCGCGACCGCGTTGAAATGCTCGGCTATCTGTTCTACGTCGGCGATCGCAAGAAAACCGCGCTGCCGTACCAAAGCCAGGAAAATGACAAGTGTGATTGGTATCGCCTGCGTCATGAAGAAGCGCTGACGCCGGATACCGTGGTGCGTTTGGCGGAAGCGGCATATGAAAAATATGGCTTCAATGATTTCAAACTGAAAGGCGGCGTGCTGCGCGGCGGCGAAGAGGCGGAAGCGGTAACCGCACTGGCGAAGCGTTTCCCGCAGGCGCGCGTGACGCTTGATCCCAATGGTGCCTGGTCACTGAACGAAGCGATTCTGCTCGGTAAGCAACTGAAAGGCGTGCTGGCCTATGCCGAAGATCCGTGCGGCGCGGAGCAAGGTTATTCCGGTCGCGAAGTGATGGCCGAATTCCGTCGCGCCACCGGTTTGCCTACCGCCACCAACATGATCGCCACCGATTGGCGTCAAATGGGCCACACCTTGTCACTGCAATCGGTGGATATCCCGCTGGCGGATCCGCACTTCTGGACGATGCAAGGCTCGGTGCGCGTGGCGCAAATGTGCCACGACTTCGGCCTGACGTGGGGCTCGCACTCTAACAACCATTTCGACATTTCGTTGGCGATGTTCACCCACGTAGCCGCTGCTGCGCCGGGCGCGATTACCGCTATCGATACCCACTGGATTTGGCAGGAAGGCAATCAACGCCTGACCAAAGAACCGTTCCAAATCAAAGGCGGCATGGTGCAGGTGCCGCAGAAACCGGGGCTGGGTGTTGAGCTGGATATGGATCAAGTGATGCAGGCCAATGCGCTGTATCAGAAACACGGTTTGGGCGCGCGCGATGATGCGCAAGCCATGCAATATCTGGTACCGAACTGGACTTTCGACAACAAGCGTCCGTGCCTGGTGCGCTAACTTTTCCGGCTCCCCGCGCGGGAGCCTGCTGTGACCGACAGGAGTAAAGACAATGAGCAATGCCTGGCCGAACCCTTTTCGTCGCCGTTTACTGGCTGGAGAAACCTTGATTGGCAGCTGGTGCGCGCTGGCAAATCCGCTAACTACCGAAGTGCTGGGCCTGGCGGGCTTTGACTGGTTGGTACTGGATGGCGAACACGCGCCAAACGACATCACCACTTTTGTGCCGCAACTGATGGCGCTGAAAGGCAGCCATAGCGCCGCCGTGGTGCGCCCGCCGTGCAATGAACCAATCATCATCAAGCGTTTACTGGATATCGGCTTTTACAACTTCCTGGTGCCGTTTGTCGAAACCGAGGAAGAAGCGGTGCGTGCGGTGGCATCCACCCGTTATCCACCAGCCGGTATTCGCGGTGTATCGGTTTCGCACCGCAGCAACATGTACGGCACCTTGCCGGACTACAACAGCACCATCAACGACAACATCACAGTGCTGGTGCAGATCGAAACGCAGCAAGCGGTCGACAACATTGACGCGATTGCGGCTGTCGATGGCGTCGATGGCATCTTCGTTGGGCCGGGCGATCTCTCGGCGGCGCTGGGTTATCTCGGCCAACCGGCACATCCGGAAGTGCTGAAAGTGATTAAACACGTGTTTGAACGCGCTAAAGCGGCGGGCAAACCAAGCGGCATTCTGGCACCGGTGGAAGCCGATGCGCGTCGCTATCTGGAATGGGGCGCCAGTTTCGTGGCTGTTGGCAGCGATCTGGGTGTCTTCCGCAACGCCACGCAGGCGCTGTGTGACAAATTTAAAAAATAACTGACTGAGAGGAAAGGCAATGAAAATTGGATTTATCGGCCTCGGCATTATGGGCAAACCGATGAGTAAAAACCTGGTGAAAGCCGGTTATTCGCTGGTGGTGCGTGACCATCATGAAAGCAATGAAGCCGAGCTGGTGGAGCTGGGCGCGAAAGTGGCGAAATCGCCAAAAGAGGTGGCTGAGCAGGTAGACGTGGTGATCACCATGGTGCCGAATTCGCCGCAGGTGAAAGAAGCTTGCCTTGGCGAACACGGTATTATTGCCGGTGCCAAGCCCGGTTTGATTGTCATCGACATGAGTTCCATCGCGCCATTAGCCAGCCGCGAAGTGCATGATGCGCTGGCGGCAAAAGGCATCAAGATGCTGGATGCGCCAGTCAGCGGCGGCGAACCGAAAGCGATTGAAGGGACGCTTTCAGTGATGGTCGGTGGTGATAAAGCGGTGTTTGACCATTGCTACGATATCATGAAAGCAATGGCCGGTTCGGTGGTGCACACCGGCGATATTGGCGCGGGCAACGTCACCAAGCTGGCGAATCAGGTGATTGTGGCGCTCAATATCGCGGCGATGTCAGAAGCGCTGTCATTGGCAACCAAAGCGGGTGTAAATCCTGAGTTGGTGTATCAGGCGATTCGCGGCGGTTTAGCAGGCAGTACGGTGCTGGATGCTAAAGCGCCGATGGTGCTGGATCGTAACTTCAAACCAGGCTTCCGCATCGATCTGCATATCAAAGATCTGGCGAACGCATTGGATACTTCGCACGAGATCGGCGCGCATCTGCCGCTGACGGCCTCGGTGATGGAGATGATGCAAGCGCTGAAAGTGGACGGGCAGGGTACTTCCGACCATAGCGCGCTGGCCTGCTATTATGAAAAATTAGCGAAAGTTGAGATCACCCGGTAATACCCTTGCCCGGCGTCAGTGGATGCCGGGTGGATCGTTACCTCCGCAGGACGGATTTCCGTCATCAACCGCGCTGGATTGCCTATGAAAATTGTCATCGCACCGGATTCATATAAAGAGAGTTTATCCGCCCTGGAAGTAGCTTCGGCGATTGAAGCGGGATTCCGCGAAATCTTTCCTGAAGCTGACTACGTGAAAATACCGGTCGCCGACGGTGGCGAAGGCACGGTTGAAGCGATGGTGGCGGCAACACAGGGAAACATTGTCCGGCTGACGGTTACTGGACCACTCGGCAAGCCAGTGGATGCGTTCTATGGTTTGTCGGGCGATGAGCGCACCGCATTTATCGAGATGGCGGCGGCCAGCGGGCTGGAACTGGTGCCCGCTGCGCAGCGCGATCCGCTGATCACCACCTCATTTGGCACCGGCGAGCTGATTAAAGATGCGCTCGATCGTGGTGTCGATCACTTCATTATTGGCATTGGCGGCAGCGCCACCAACGATGGCGGTTCCGGCATGATGCAGGCGCTGGGCGCGCATTTGCTGGATGCCAACGGCAAGGAGATTGCTTACGGTGGCGGCGCATTGCCACAGTTAGCGCGCATTGATATTCAACAGTTGGATCAACGGATTAAGCTGTGTCGTTTTGAAGTGGCCTGCGATGTCACCAATCCCTTGACCGGCGACAAAGGCGCTTCGGCGATATTTGGTCCACAAAAAGGGGCGACGCCGCAGTTGGTCAAACAACTCGACGATGCGCTGGCGCACTATGCGAAGATCATCCACCGAGATTTAGATATCGACGTTCTGCATATCGCCGGCGGCGGCGCGGCAGGCGGCATGGGCGCGGCGCTGCATGCGTTCTGTCACGCTGAATTGCGCAGCGGCATTGAGATTGTCACCGAAGCGTTAGGATTAGCCGAGCAGGTGAAAGATGCCGATTTGGTGATTACCGGTGAAGGGCGCATTGATAGCCAGAGCATCAACGGCAAAGTGCCGATTGGTGTGGCGAAAGTTGCCAAGCAGTTTAACAAACCAGTGATTGGCATTGCCGGCAGTTTGACGGCGGATGTCGGCGTGGTGCATCAGCATGGCTTGGATGCAGTATTCAGCGTGCTGTTTGGCATTTGTACGCTGGATGAAGCGCTGGCGAATGCGGCGCAAAATGTGCGCCTGACGGCGCGCAATGTCGCCGCGACGCTCAAGGCTGGGCAAGGTTTGTAAGGTGCTCGCTGTCCCCCATCCCAACCTTCCCTCGCAGGCAGGGGAAGGGGCCGATCGGTGCGCAGGCGAAGTGGAGTGCAACATTATCCGAACACACCGACCGGTTCCCTCTCCCACGCGTGGGAGAGGGCTAGGGTGAGGGGCAGCGAGCACAGTTTATGAAGCCAACAACTTCCTCGCCTCACGCGCCACATTCGCCATCTCGTCGCTCAGTTCCAGCAACTCCGGTTCCAGCGCCTCAATATCGCTTTCCTGATGCAAGCTTTTCTCTAACTGCTGACACAATTGCTTCAGGCGCGGCACGCCGCTGTAGCTGGCGCTGCCGTGCAACTTGTGAATAATTTCGCGCAGGGCAACCACATCGTTACTCGCCATCGCCTTCTCCACGCGCTCTTCCACTTCCGGTAGGAAATCCAGCAGCATTTGCAGCAAATCGCGCGCCAGATCGGCTTTATTCGCCGCCTGTCTTAGCGCCAATGCCCAATCTAACGATGGCGCGACATCCGGCTCCAACGGCTGTGCCACCGGCTGATTCGGCGTGTAGCGCTGCAATAGCTGACTCAGCTTGTCCTCATCAATTGGTTTCGCCAGATAATCATTCATGCCAGCATTGATCAGCTGCGCGCGTTCGCCATCCAGCGCGTGCGCAGTCACCGCGACAATCGGCGTGTTGGCGTGCAGCGGCAAACTGCGAATGATTTCGCTGGCGCGGATGCCATCAATATCCGGCATTTGTATATCCATCAAAATCACGTCGAGCTTATGCAAACGCGCCTGGCGAATCGCCTGCTCGGCGTTATCGCACAGAATGATATGCTGAACCTGCTCCTCCAGCAGCGCGCCGATCAATTTGAGGTTGGCGGGATTGTCATCCACCGCCATCACCGTCAGCGGTTGCCGTGCGCTGCGCGGTTGCGCATCGCTTTGCCAATCATGTAAATCCAATAGCATCGGCAACAAACGTGTCAGCGATACCGGTTTGGCGATACAGCCAGCAATGCCGCGCGCGCGCAGATCGTCGGCGAACAGCATCATTTCACTCGGCAGCGCCAGCAACACTGAATCTGCTCTTTTGCGCAGATTTTTAATAAAGCTATCCGGCAGCGTGGTGGGATGCGGATCGGTTACCGACAAGCCCATCAACAACAGCGGGAAATGGCTATCCGGCATCTCATCCAGGCTGGCGAAGTGCTGAATTTGCAGCGGCGTGATGCTCAGCATCTCCTGCACCGCTTTTGCCACCGCCAGATGTGGCTCAACATAAGCCAGCGGCGTGGCGCGCAAATCATCCAGCATGCGCGGAATGGCGGGAGCGTTGGGATTGAGATCGAGATGAATATGTACCCAGAAGGTCGAACCCGAATTCTGGCGGCTGTGGAAAGCAATCTCGCCGCCCATTTCACTCACCAGTTTCTGGGTGATCACCAAACCTAAACCGGTGCCGCCGTGGCGGCGTGTGATGCTGGCATCGGCCTGGCGGAATGCCTGGAACAGTTGCGATTGCTGCTGCTCGGAAATGCCGATGCCGGTATCGTGCACCTGAATTTCCAGCTCGACGCGCGTAGTGCTGAGGCTGCGCAGTTCAACGCGCAAATCGATGTGACCGTGCTCGGTGAATTTAATCGCATTGCCCAGCAGGTTAATCAGGATCTGCTGCAAGCGCAGCGGATCGCCAATCACATTATCCGGCACCTGCTTTTCCAGACAGACGGTGATTTCTAACCCTTTGTCATGCGCCGACGGTGCCAGCAGCACCAGCGTTTCATCCAGTGTGGCGCGTAGCGGGAACGGGATCGATTCCAACACCAGTTTGCCGGCTTCCAGTTTGGAGAAATCCAGCACGTCATTGATGATGCTAAGTAAGTTATTGGCCGAGCGCTCAATGGTGCTCATGTAGTCGCGCTGGTTGGTGCTCAGCCCGGTTTTCAACATCTGGCGGGTAAAGCCAATCACGCCATTCAGCGGGGTGCGTAACTCGTGCGACATATTCGCCAGAAACTCGGACTTGATACGCGCGGCTTCCTGAGCGCGCTTCTTGGCTAAGTCCAACTCAACGTTTTGAATCTCCAGCTGTTCCAGCGTTTCACGCAGATCGTAAGTCGCCTGATCGATGTTTTGCTGCATCTCTTCGTGGTAAGCGGTAAGCGACATCGCCATCGCATTGATGCCGTTTTTCAGGATGCTTAATTCGCCCAGCATGTAGCCATCAACGCGGCTGTCGAGCTGGCCACGACGAATACGATCAACCGTTGACACCATGTTGCGAATCGGGCCGGTAACATCGCGCATCAAGCGATAAGCGAACAGCATGGCGATGCATAAACAGAACAGCAGCAGCAACGTGGCGACAAACACTTCTTTGTACTGCTCCAGCCGCACCGATTGCAGATCCAACTCAATCGCCACATAACCGAGCGGATTGCCGGCCGGTTTGGCGTCTTCACCCGGTAGTTCATCCACCGAATAGCGTTCAGAGATGATCGGCGTGCGCAGAATCATCACATTGCCTTGCCGCTCAACGGAAATGCCATCTTCCAGCGTCGAGATATCCTCTTTTTGCAACAGCGACAGGTTTTGATTGTTGTTCGAGGTGACGTAGACGTGATTGTTGTTGTCGAAAATGGTGATGGCACGGACAATATCGGAGTGACGACGGTGCAGCAGGCTGACTAATTCGCGAATCGCATCGCGATTGTGCCACGTCATACCGTATTCACTGGAAACCGCCAGCGGTTCAATGATATTGGCGCCCGCATCGTGCACTTGATGCTGCAATTCGTTGTAGCGGTGCACCACGAAAAAGGTGCTGAGCAGCAAGCCAATCATCAGCGTTGGCGCCAATATTAAAATCATCATTCGCGCCCGCAGGCTGTATTTGGTCATAATTGTGGCCTGGCGATTCCTGGCATTTTTTATCCCTGTGCAAGCGCCATTAGCGGCGGCACACCCAATAAAGTCGAGATTTCATAATACTATGGCGCAATTTTACTCCGCAAAACAGCGTGTGACGACTAAGCAGCGCATCACCGTCACCATTGAAGACCTTGATCCGTTTGGACAAGGTGTGGCGCGGCATAAAGGCAAAGCGATATTTGTCAGCGGCGCGCTGCCCGGAGAACAAGCGGAAGTTACGGTGCTGGAAGACAAGCGTCAGTACGCTCGCGCCAAAGCCAATAAGATTCTCAATCCTAGCCCACAGCGAGAAAAACCGCGTTGCGTGCATTTTGGCGTATGCGGCGGTTGCCAGCAGCAGCACGCTTCGGTGGCGTTGCAGGAAGAGAGCAAAGCGCGTGCTTTGAGCCGCATGCTGAGTCGTGAAGCGCCGCTGCCGGTCAAGGTCGATGAAATCATCAGCGGCGATGCGTGGGGTTATCGCCGTCGCGCGCGATTGGGGTTGCAGTGGCAGCCTAAACAGCAGCGGCTGCACATGGGTTTTCGTCAGGCGGCCAGCAACGAACTGGTTGAACTGAAGCAATGCCCGATTTTGGTGCCCGAACTTGAAGCGTTATTGCAGCCGCTGCACCGTTGCCTGAGCGATCTCCACGCGGTGAAGCGTTTGGGGCACGTTGAATTGGTGCTGGCCGATAATGGCCCGCTGATGGTGTTGCGTCATCTTGATGCATTATCCCAAGACGATCGCGCAAAACTGGAACGCTTTTCGCATGAGCAGCAAGTGGCGCTGTATCTGGCTGATGGCAGTGACAGTTTGCAGGCATTAAGCGATCGCCAACCGTTTTACCGCTCGTTTGATTTGCCGCTCAGCTTTAGCCCGCAGAATTTTATTCAGGTCAATGACGGCGTCAATCAGCAGATGGTTGCCAAAGCCATTGAATGGCTGGATTTGCAGCCAGACGATCGTGTGCTGGATTTGTTTTGCGGCATGGGCAACTTCACTTTGCCAGTAGGAAAGTTCGTACAAAATGCTGTAGGTGTGGAGGGCGTTGCAGCATTAGTGCAGCAGGCAGCGTATAATGCTGAGCAGAATAATCTCAAGAATGTTCGCTTTTTCCAGCACAACCTGGAAGAAGATGTGTCGCGTCAGCCGTGGGCGACGCAGGGATTTAACAAGGTGTTACTGGATCCAGCGCGTGCTGGGGCCGCGGGCGTGATGGCGCATGTGGTTAAACTTGCGCCACAACGTGTGGTCTATGTTTCCTGTAACCCGACAACACTTGCACGAGACAGTCAGACATTACTGTCAGCGGGCTACCATTTGGAAAGGGTCGCGATGCTGGATATGTTCCCTCATACCAGCCATCTCGAGTCCATGGTGCTGTTTAGCAAAACATAAGCGATGTCCACATCGCTGTGGCAGGAGAGGATATGGTTGCGGTTAGAAGTGCGCATTTAAATACGGCGGGCGAATTTGCCCTGGACCAGTGGATCGCCAGCTTAAACATTAAAGACCCGCAATCTTGTCAACGATTGGCGGATGCATGGCACTACTGTGAAGCCGAGACGCACAACCATCCTGATCAAGCTCTGCTGCTGTGGCGCGGTATTGAGATGGTGGAAATTCTCACCATGCTCAGTATGGACAACGATAGCCTGCGCGCCGCGCTGCTGTTCCCGCTCGCCAACGCGGATGTGGTCAGCGAAGAGGATCTTGAGCAAGCATTCGGCAAAGGCATCGTGATGCTGGTGCACGGCGTGCGCGACATGGATGCCATTCGCCAGCTGAAAGCCATTCACAATGATTCGATGGCGTCTGAGCAGGTGGATAACGTGCGCCGCATGCTGCTGGCGATGGTGGAAGATTTCCGCTGCGTGGTCATCAAGCTGGCGGAACGTATCGCCCATCTGCGTGAAATGAAAGACGCGCCGGAAGATGAGCGCGTGCTGGCGGCGAAAGAGAGCACCAACATCTACGCGCCGCTGGCGAATCGCCTCGGCATCGGTCAGCTCAAATGGGAGCTGGAAGATTACTGCTTCCGCTATCTCCATCCTGACGAATACAAACGCATTGCCAAACTGCTGCATGAACGCCGCATCGATCGCGAAGGATATATCGAAAACTTCGTTGATAACCTGCGCGCCGAAATGCAGAAAGAGGGCGTGCGTGCTGAAGTTTATGGTCGTCCAAAACACATCTACAGCATCTGGCGCAAGATGCAGAAGAAGTCATTGGCTTTCGACGAACTGTTCGATGTACGCGCGGTGCGTATCGTCGCGGAGCGTTTGCAGGATTGCTACGGCGCGCTCGGTACGGTGCATACGCTGTATCGCCATTTGCCGAACGAGTTCGACGATTACGTCGCCAATCCCAAGCCCAATGGTTATCAATCGATCCATACCGTAGTACTTGGCCCGCAGGGCAAAACGGTCGAAATCCAGATTCGTACCCGTCAAATGCATGAAGATGCGGAACTGGGCGTAGCGGCGCACTGGAAGTACAAAGAAGGCCCAACGGCGGCGAATGCGCGTGGCGCGGCAGGGCATGAAGGCCGTATTGCGTGGCTGCGCAAATTGATTTCCTGGCAGGAAGAGATGGCCGATTCTGGCGAAATGCTGGAAGAGGTGCGCAGCCAGGTATTTGATGATCGCGTTTACGTGTTTACCCCGAAAGGAGATGTGGTCGATTTACCAGCCGGCTCCACGCCGCTCGACTTCGCCTACCACATTCACAGCGATATCGGTCACCGCTGCATTGGCGCCAAAATCAGCGGGCGCATCGTGCCGTTTACCTACCAGTTGCAGATGGGCGATCAGATCGAAGTGATCACCCAGAAGCAGCCGAACCCAAGCCGCGATTGGCTTAACCCAAATCTGGGCTATATCACCACCAGCCGCGGGCGTTCGAAAATTCACGCCTGGTTCCGCAAACAGGATCGTGACAAAAATATCGCGGCCGGTCGCCAGATCCTCGAAAACGAGCTGGATCAGATCGATGTCAGCATGCGCGAAGCAGAGAAGCTGCTGCTGCCGCGTTACAACGTTAGCTCGCAGGATGAGTTGCTGGCGATGATTGGTGGCGGCGATATTCGTCTCAATCAGATGGTCAACTTCCTGCAAGGCAAGCTGCATAAACCGAGCGCCGAAGAGGAAGATCGCGAAGCCTTGCGCCTGTTGACGCAGAAATCGCACGCGCCATCTTCACGTAAAGAGAGCGGCCGCGTGGTGGTGGAAGGCGTGGGCAACTTGCTGCATCACATTGCGCGTTGCTGCCAGCCAATTCCAGGCGACGACATCGTTGGCTTTATTACCCAAGGCCGCGGCATTTCGATTCACCGCGCTGATTGCGACCAGCTCACCGAGCTAACGTCGCATGCACCGGAACGTATCGTTGATGCGGTGTGGGGCGAAGATTACTCCAGCGGCTATTCGCTGGTGGTGCGCGTCACTGCCAACGACCGCAGCGGCTTACTGCGTGACATCACCACCATTTTGGCTAACGAGAAGGTCAACGTGTTGGGCGTTTCCAGCCGCAGCGATACCAAGAAACAACTTGCCACCATTGATATGGATATCGAGATTTACAATCAGCAAGTGTTGGGCCGCGTGTTGGCGCGACTTAACCAGGTGCCGGATATCATCGACGCGCGCCGCTTGCATTGATTTAGAGTCGTTTGTCCCCCATCCCGACCTTCCCCCGCTCGCGGGGGAAGGAGACGCTGCCACATGTACATTCCCCAAGGATTTCCCATGACACCGTTAAACCGCCTGCTCACCATCATGCAAACCCTGCGCGACCCGGAGCGCGGTTGTCCGTGGGATCGTCAGCAAACCTTTGCCTCGATAGCGCCTTACACGCTGGAAGAAACCTATGAAGTGCTTGATGCCATTCAGCGTGAAGATTTCGACGATCTGCGCGGTGAACTCGGCGATCTGCTGTTCCAGGTGGTGTTCTACGCGCAAATGGCCGATGAGCAACAACGCTTCAATTTTGACGATATCTGTAACGCCATCAGCGACAAACTCGAACGCCGCCATCCACACATTTTTGGCGATGTCGAAGCGGCAACCAGCGCCGACGTGCTGAAAAACTGGGAAGCAATCAAACACAGTGAACGCGCGGAAAAGTCGCAGCATTCGGTGCTGGATGATATTCCCAAAGCGTTGCCGGCTTTGATGCGGGCGCACAAAATCCAGAAGCGTTGCAACACCGTTGGCTTCGATTGGGACAACCTTGGTCCGGTGCTGGATAAGGTGCATGAAGAGATCGATGAAGTGATGCATGAAGCGCAGCAAGCGGTGGTTGATCACGCCAAGCTGGAAGAGGAAATTGGCGATTTGCTGTTTGCCACCGTCAACTTATCACGCCATTTAGGCAGCAAAGCGGAAATCGCCTTGCAGAAAGCCAACGACAAATTTGATCGCCGCTTCCGCCAGGTTGAAACGATCATCGCCTCACAAGGTTTAACCATGCATGACGCCACGCTGCATCAAATGGAAGATGCGTGGCAGCAAGTTAAAGTTATGGAGAACAAAGGTTAACGCACTTCGTCTCTTTTGCTGATTATTCCAGCGCTGCATATAATTTCGCCGCTTGAGCTTACTCGATTCAGCCTTGCGGTGACTTTGTGACGTACATCAACATTTCGCACCATGCTATCCGCTATGTTACCGGCTGACCTGTGGAGGACGATGGTGTGATTCATCAATTGTGGCTTAAGACGACTTCAAGTATACTATTTTCCCGTCTTGGTTATTCCACCGTCTTTAAACCTAAACTCTCAGGTTCAGCATGACAACGAATTATATTTTTGTGACCGGCGGGGT